>NZ_MDVC01000065.1 GCF_002777425.1 Snodgrassella alvi | reverse complement strand
TTCTAAACCTGCGTTGATTGCGACTGCTGTCACTCATAAAATCCATTGACCAGCATTCACCTTGTTTACTGGGTGCAGATAGTCTTTCTGGGCATCGTGGAGGAATGCATTTTTTACGCTTTACCCTGAGATTAAGCTTTAATTCACAATACACCCGATACACACGTTTATGATTCCATTTATAGCCGAGCTTTCTGATACGATTAAAACACTTGGGAAAGCCCCAGCGTAAATGCCTGTCAGTGATAGCACTGAGTACTGACACAATCACCGAGTCATCTGGTAATTTAGGTTGATAATAGTAAGCACAGCGGCTTAAGCCAACAATTGCGCAGCTCATAGCAATAGTAACAGGATGACTTTCTTGTAATTGCACAGCCCAAGCTTTACGTGCCTTGGTAGGCACTATAGCTTTTTTATGATTTCCTCCTGAAGCTGAGATTTTAAACTGAGCTCGGCAAACATTTGCTTAAGCTTACGGTTTTCAGCTTCCAGTTCCTTTAAACGTTTGATATCGGAGGTTTCCATACCACCGTATTTTTGCCGCCATTTATAAAAAGTCGAGTTGCCGATGCCATATTTACGGCAAAGTTCTTTAACAGGAATACCGGCTTCAGCTTCTTTTAAAATAGATACGATTTGATGTTCAGTCATTTTTTTCATGATTAAATCCTCTGTGGGTTAATAAAGAGAATTTTCTACTTCAGAGCTGTACTATTTTAGGGGATAGTTACACACCCCATTGCCTGCCAAGCTGGCAACATCATCTGCTCAGCCAGAAAGATATCGAACACTGGCGCACACAACAATTGCCAGCATATTGCTATCTCACCATCCAAGTAATTGATGATAGCAGCGCAGAACTGGCCAGCGGGCACAACCTCAATATCCTGTCACAACAGTCAAGCAAGCACACAGCCGTCTGCCAGCGGTAAAAGAAGCCGTCCACCGTTACACCGTGCAAACTGCACAGGCCTATGCCGAAGTCAACAGCCATCTGGATAAACATCCATTAACCCTGCTTTTGTGCCAGCATCTCAACAGCCTGATTTATTCCGGCTATACCAGTGCCACTCAGTGGCAGCAATGGCCGCACCTGCCCGTGTACCTGCAAAGCCATGCTCAAACGCATAGATAAATACGGCTGCTACTCCGTACGCGATGCTGCCGCAAGGCCGATATTCAGGCACTCATCGACACCTGGCAGACAAAAGTACAGCAATATCAGCAACAAAACCAGCCTGTACCCACTGCCATAGCCGAATTTCGCCGAATGCCCCAAGAGCTGCGCGTTTTCCTGGCAGCTCAGGAACGCCCCCCTATCCTGTTCAGCAAAACGCCCTAGCGAAGAATGAAATAAACGCATAGCTTGATAAAACAAATATCCTTGGTAGTAGCGCCAATTAACGCAAGAGCAAGCTGCTATTAATCCTGAATCGAATTAGCTTAATTAACTGGGGCAAAAATTGATCATAATTGTCACCATTGTAATTTTATGCCAATTTCATCCTGTAACTTTATTTTTATATTGCTGTTTGTATTATTTTTATTATTAATTAATAAAATTTTGCCTAATTTGTAAATAAAAGAATATATATGTTAACATTAATAACATATGAATACCCAAAAGGAAGAAAATTATAGAAAAAACTTAAAAGTTACAATTCATTAAAATATGATATTTTATTTAAAGATTTTTTATTAATTCTAAACAATTGTTTGGAACCAAGGAGATAATTAGTATGAAATATTCTAAGTTGATGCTTAAATCATTGGTTATTGCTGTTTCAATTGCATTGACTGGCTGTAATGAACATAATGGTCATTTACATGTGCATGCTACAAACACGGGTGGCAAATTAGGAGGAAGTGGTGCCGAAGGTACACCACCTATACCATCGCCAAAACCGGAATTACCTTCACCAGTAGAGCCTTCTCCTAAGCCTATTGATCCGCCTAAGCCTATAGACCCGCCTAAGCCTATAGACCCGCCTAAGCCTATAGACCCGCCTAAGCCTATAGACCCGCCTAAGCCTATAGACCCGCCTAAGCCTATAGACCCG
>NZ_MDVC01000064.1 GCF_002777425.1 Snodgrassella alvi | reverse complement strand
AACTATAATATATAAAATCAAAGATATAATTAAAAAAGTTATCATAATATGAGCACTATTTTGTATATGAACATTTATCCAAGCTACAAGAGATACTACAACCTATTTCCACTCCAAATAAATACCAGCCATATCCTATCCAATAAGGTGAAAAGAGTCTACCAGTGTTCCTTAATTTGTCTCCAATCCATGTTTTACGTCCACCTAAATTATGAGAAAGAATACTTGGCAATGTAGTTGCTCGAGAAGCACCCTTTAAACCAATATGCAATCCCACCCATTTTTTTCCGATTGTACCACCCATACTTGTGAATAACCCTTTAGTATATAAATCGAATTTATCTAAATAATTATCACTTAATGGATCAAGTGTACGAATACAATTAGCCATACAATCTATAAACTGTTGTTGACAATATCCTTCATGGCAAGTACTTAAACCATAATTATCGTATGTTTTAACTGGATTTTCTTCTGAATAAACAAAAATATTTATTCCTCCCGCCAACCCTATCGGATCACTCTGGATATACCGCCCTGTCTTCGCATCGTAATCTCGGAAGTAGTTATAGGACAGGCCGGTCTCTGCATCATAGTACTGTCCCGGAAACCGCAGGTTCATGGTGATCTGGTTGTTTGCGTCCAGTTCACTGTTGCCAAACGCATCGCTGTTGATTTTCCAGCTCAGTTCTCCAGTGCTGTTTATCGCCAGTTGCGGGGTGCCCAGATGGTCGCTTATCAGGTAGTGATAGCTGGCATTTTTCAGGCTCTGCCCTTCGCTCAGGTTGGCCTGCCATAAGAGGCTGGCACCCCAGTCGCTGTCTGGCTTCCAACCATACGCTACCCGCATTCTGCCATTCTGATTCAGTTCGGCCAGCAGGCCTGCGCTGCTGTAGATATAGTAGGTAGTCTCACCGTTTACAGTTTTGCTGATACGCCGGCCAAATGGGTCATATTGGTAGCAGGCTATTAGTAGTATAGGTGTAGTAGTCTTTATTTAATCTGACATTTAGTATATTTTAAACTAACAATGGAGTGTCAGTAATGAATCAATCTGCAAAAATAATTAAACCTAAATTAGGACTTTTAGAACTCGCTAAACAGTTAGGCAATGTTCAGCAAGCCTGTAAAGTCCTAGGATATAGTCGCGACAGCTATTATCGCTTCAAAAAACTCTATGAACAGGGCGGAGAATTAGCTCTTCAGGAAATAAGTCGCAAAAAACCTATAGAGAAAAATCGCGTAGAGCCTCATATTGAGCAGGCTGTAGTTAATATGGCTTATGAATTTCCAGCTTATGGCCAACATCGGGTAGCTAATCAGCTACGTCTACAAGGAATAATGGTCTCTGGCAGTGGTGTACGTTCAATCTGGTTACGCCACGATTTAGAAAGCTTCAAAAAAAGGCTGATCGCTCTGGAAACAAAAGTAGCTCAGGAAGGGCTTGTGTTAACAGAAAGCCAGCTACAGGCTTTAGAGAAAGCGAAAGCAGCGCGAGAGGCACAGGGTGAAATTGAGACCCAGCATCCTGGTTACTTATGCGCACAAGATACATATTATGTTGGTCATATTAAAGGGATTGGGAAAATATACCAACAAACGTTTATTGATACCTATTCAAGACTGGCGTTTGCTAAAGTGTATACCGAGAAAAACAGTTTAGTTGCTGCGGATATGCTCAATGATAAAGTGATACCATTTTTTGATAATGAGCAGGTAGCGCTTTTACGAATTCTGACGGATAGAGGAAGTGAGTATAACGGTCATAAAGAGCGTCATGCATACGAACTGTATCTGAATTTGGAAGATATAGAACATACGAAAACGAAAGCCTACAGTCCGCAAACGAATGGTATATGTGAGCGGTTCCATAAGACGATGAAGACTGAATGTTATGATATTATGTTTAGACGTAAGATATATACAGAACTGACAGAGATACAACAGGATATTGAGATTTGGCTAGAGTTTTACAATCGGGAAAGAGCACATTCAGGGAAATACTGTTATGGTAAGACACCTTGGCAAACTTGGGTAGAGACAAAAGGACTGGCTAAAGAAAAGCAGCTAGAGAATTTATTTTACTCATCAGACAGTCATTGTGTTAGAACGAATGCCGATGAGTAGGTAGTGTCTGTCAGATTAAGTTTGAGCTAGTACAAATCATAAACGGTTACATTCGTCGTTGTGCTATTTACCTCCGGTAGAATTTAACAAACGGCTACCCCTTAATTTTGTTGTTTGAATATGTGTTGCCATTCCATTCGCAACCTGTTGTAATGCACCTATTTCTACATATGCATTACCCATATGAATCTTTGGAAATGGTCTTCCATCTTTTGATTTCTTATCACTTATTTTATCCAGTATCAAAGTTGGTTTATTAGGATCAGCCTTTCTTTTTGATCAAACAGTCCAAGCTTTTGTGTTAGAACTTCATTCTGTTTATGTAAAAAAGCCCCGAATCATAATTCGGGGCTTTTGAGTTAACTCACTATATTTTGGTCAATATCTCCTGTCAGATAAAACTCATTAAAAGCTTTTCTGACCAAAGAAAAATCTTCAGTGATTATTGAATTATCCCATAAATCTCCCAAGAGATATAATTCTCCTGGTGTACGCGTCTTATCATAAAAAGTTCTTACCTCTACACCATCATCAACTTCTGGATTTGATTTTCCAAACATAACCAGATATTTTTGATTTTCTGCATAAAGCGTTAACCTAAAAGGAATATTACCTTCTTCTTCCCTTTGTTCTAATTCAAGAACACCATCACTTAATAAAAATAGATCTAAATAACTATTTATATCATCTATGGTAGGATTACTCTTAAACGGTAATTGAATACGCTTATGTTCTTTTAATTTAAATCCACCAAACTCAAATTTAACTTTCATTATTGCACCTTTCTCTCAGCAAATTTATCCATGCCTGCTCGCCATTCATAAATTTTTGGTATGTGGGTTTTATCCTCTTTTGCATACACTTTTAAAGACTTTAATCCCGATGCTTTAGCCATTGCAACTATATCCTTTTGACAATAACCACAAACATCCTTTCCTGTCACTTTCATAACTGCATCAGCACCTTCAGTTAAGCCTTTATTCGCAGCCTGTTGTAATGCACCTACTTCTGCATGTGCGTTACCCATATGACTATTTGGAAATGGTCTTCCATCTTTTGATTTCTTATCACTTATTTTATCCGGTATCAAAGTTGGTTTATTAGGATCAGCCTTTCTTTTTGATCAAACAGTCCAAGCTTTTGTGTTAGAACTTCATTCTGATTATGTAAAAAAGCCCCGAATCATAATTCGGGGCTTTTGGGTTAATTCACTATATTTTGGTCAATATCTCCTGTCAGATAAAACTCATTAAAAGCTTTTCTGACCAGATTAAAATCTTCGCTTATAGTTCTATTATCCCATAAGTCACCTTGTAAACTTATCAATCCAGGAGCGCGTGTATCATCCCAAAAGGTTCTTACTTCTACACCATCATCAACTTCCGGATTTGATTTTCCAAACATAACCAGATATTTTTGATTTTCTGCATAAAGTGTTAACCTAAAAGGAATATTACCTTCCTCTTTATTTTGTTCTAAATAAAGAACACCAGTAATTGATACAAATAAATCCACAGAATTATTTATATCTTCTATTGTAGGATTAAGGTTAAAAATATCTGTGTCATTATAAAATCCCTCACCGTAAAGGCGTCCATTGAAGTTAAATCTATTTGTCATTTTGGATTCTCCGTTATCTTAAATCTTGCCATACCAGCTTCCCATTCATATGTTTTATAGGTTGTTTTGGTCTCTGCAAATACTTTCAATGAGTTAAGTTTTGATGCTTTTGCCATTGCAACTACATCCTTTTGACAATAATCACAAAGATCCTTTCCTGTCACTTTCATAACCGCATCAGCACCTTTAGTTACTCCCTTATCCGCTGCCTGTTGTAATGCACCTATTTCTGCATGTGCTGAACTCATATCGCCATTTGGTTTAGACTTTCCAGTTTTTTTCTCTCTCTTAGCTACTTGATCATGTATTAAAGTCTTCTTATTTGGATCAGCCTTTCTTTTTGACCGAGCAGCCCGAGCATTTTGATTATAATCTTTAAATGTTCTACCACCAATTTTTAATTCAGCTGTAACAACAGGTTTTCTTGCTGCTTTGTATGCAGTTACGTATGCAGCAGCTTTACCAACAACAAAATCAGTGGCTTTATTTACAATATAAAAGTTTACAATCATGCCACCGACATGACCTACATTATACCAACCTGAACATTCATCAACACTACCTATATCATATTCTTTTCTAATCCATTTGGTTGCTCCTAACGATACTGCGTCGCCAAATCCCGCAGAGAAATTACTTGCATCATCAACAAAATTAGCCCATGCATATAATCCATACGGATCCATGTATATCAATGGATTGGCATTGGCATAGCCATATAAATTCAGTCCACCTCCTACACCTAATGGATCAGCTTCTATATAGCGACCTGTCTGCGGGTTATAGTGTCTGGCAAAGTTGTAATATAAGCCACTTTCCTGATCATAATACTGTCCGGGCTGGCGCAGATTCAGGGTAATCTGGTTATCTGGATCCAGTTGGGTATTACCAAAGGCATCGGCAATGCCTTTCCACGTTTGTTGTCCTCTTGAATTTACTGCCAGCTGCGGGGTACCCAGATAATCGGTTATCAGGTATTGATAGTCTGCGTTTTTTAAGGTTTGGTTATTGTCCAGACTGGCCTGCCACAATGGGCTGGTTCCCCATACGGTATCCGGCATCCAGCCATACGCTACCTGCATTGTGCCATTCTGATCCAGCTCGGCTATCAGGCCTTCATCGCTATACAGGTAATAGGTAGTTTCACCATTTACTGTTTTGCTGATGCGGCGGCCAAACGGGTCGTACTGGTAGTGTGCTTTTTCTGTATCACCGTCCTGAATACTGATCAACTGATTGATACTATCGTACTGATAACTGCGCTGTTTACCATTTAGCTGTTCGCTAATTAAGTTGCCGGTGGCATCATAGCTCAGCGCTGTCTGCTGCTTACCTTCGCCCCATTGTGTTAGCTGGCCATTGCTGTTGTATTGCCATTCTCCTGTCTGATGGGCACTGCCGGTACGGTTACCGGTGGCATCATAGCTATAGGATTCTACCGGTAAGCCTTTTTGTTGCAGGCTCTGATCTGGATTGACTTGTGTCAAGCGATCCAATGCATCGTAGCGATAATCGATAATACCTTGTTCAGTATTACTCTGAATAATATTGCCCGACTTGTCGTACTGATAGTTACGCTGGAGCAGAACTTTGTTATCTGCATTGGTAACCCGTATGCTCAGTGGCTGCTGTAATGCGGTATAGGTTATGCTGGTTTTGCTGCCTGGAGCGGTAATGCTTTCAGGCTGATTCCAGCGATAACGATCCCAGGTTATTTGTTCGCCATTGGGTAGCTGTACTTGTTGCAGTTGTCCCTGTGCATAATGATATTGAACTACGCTGTTATCTGGATAGGTAATGCTGGCCAGATTGCCATCAGCATCATAGCTATATTTTAATTCTTTGCTTATTTTTTGGTTATTGCTCTGATAGGTAATGGTTTCTTTGATTCTGCGACCAAGTTTGTCCAGTACGTAGTTAAAGCTGCTTTGGGTATCGCCAACCTGGTTCACACCGGTAAGCTGGCCGGCATCGTTGTAACTATAGGTGATGCGCTGTTCAGCAGTAGTCTGGCCTTTGGCAAAATAGCTTTCTTCAATCAGGTTGCCTGTTTGATCATATTGATAATGTATTTCGTTACCATTGGCATCTTTCTGAGCAATAAGCTGATCAACAGTGTTGTAAATATATTCTGTTTGATTACCTGATGCTCCTGTTTCTTTAATCAGGTTACCATTGTTGTCATAGCTGAATGTGTAGCTACGGCCGCCTGGATCAGTAATACTTTCCAGATTGCCCATTTCATCCCAGCTATTGCTGATTTCTCCACCCAGTGCATCTATGGTTTTGATGATATTGCCATAGGCGTCATAACGAGCCATGAAAGTACTGCCATCGGGATTGGTAATACTAGCTGGCAGTCCTTGCTCGTTATAACTGATGCTGGTCATCAAACTGATATTGTTATCCAGTACCTGACTGACACTGGTGGGTAGGCCTATGGTATTGTAGTTATATGTTTCGGTGTAGGTTGGATACAGGGTTTTAACAATCAGGCCGTCCAGACCACTGCCTTTGTTGCCATACTCTACGGATGTGATGTTTCCGGCACTATCTTGTTGGCTTTTGGGTCTGCCCTGTTTATCGTAGCTTTGTTTAATTTCCAAACCAGACGGCGATATAACACTAACTGGATTTCCGGCCAGATCATAGTTATAGGTGTAGGTCTGATTCAGTGCATCAGTAGCCCTGACCTGCCAGCCCTGACTATTGTACTGATAGCTGTAATTGGTGGTATTACCCATTGAATCTGTTATCTGAGTAATCCGCCCTAGGGCATCACTAGTATATTTTGTTATCCGTCCCTGTGGGTCGATAGCTTGCTCGGGAATACCAGCTGCATTGTAGTTTAGTTGCCAAATATTATTTTCTGGTGTTTTAACACTGGTTACTTGTCCCTGAACATTGTGGGTAAATTGATAGGTATTACCGTTAGCATCGGTGTAACTGCTAATATTTCCATATTTATCCAAGGTTTGTTGCAAATTTATTATCTGCTTTTTACCAGATTTTATGCCATTAGCTTGACCATACTGATCATACTCCCACGATATGATGTGCTGTTCTGGTTTTCCTTTCGCCTGAATAATTTGAGTTACTTTATTTTGATCGTTATATTGCAATTCAGTTACATTACCACCAGCATCGATATGCTTAGTTAACATACCTTTAGTGTTGTACTGGTAATTTTCTGTGCTGCCATCTGCTGCAATAATTTTGATTGGACGTTCTTCACTATCTTTTTGAACAATAGTTGCAATACCACGTTCATTAAAAATTTTTACCTGATTGGTAGCAGTATCCTGTTCATAGCGCAGCTTAAGTTCGTTATTAACAGTTTTCGATAACTGGCGACCTTGTGAATCAAATACATTTACTGTTTTAATACCGAGTGGATCAGTAACGGTAATGGTGTACTGTTTGTTAACACGGTTATATTCGGTGTTATATACAGTTACTGCACCAGTTTTCGCTGTAATTTTGCCTACCCGCGCCAGTTTGTTTTCATGATCAGCCGCACCGGTGTTGACTACGGTGCTTTGGGATATTTTGCCTCCATTTCTGCCACTATCCATAAACATATGAAGTGACGGGACTGATAAAACATAATCAATTTTGGTGATGCCGCCATCGGGTTCGGTTTTGCTATTGAGTTGGCCGTTTTTATCGTAACCATACTTCCACACATTACCCATGACATCAGTAACTTTGGTCAGCTGGTCACCAGACCAGCTATAGCTAACGCTACGCCCACTGCGGTCGGTGGCTTTGATCAGGTGTTCCTTATTATCATAGTCAAGACTATAAACCAGCTCACCGTTGTGGTCTTTAATGGCTTTGCGCCGGCCATCTTTATCCAGCTCAAAGCTGACTTTAACATTACTGGCATTGCCATAGTCCAGTGGCCGCCCTTTGCTGTCATAGTTAATCCAGTTTCCCAGCATATCTGTCCAGCGCCAGCCACTATCAGTTTTTCTGATTGATACCTGATGGAAGGTATATAGATCAGCCGTCCCACTGCGCTGGTATAGCGTACCGGCACGGTCGATGGTTTTGACGCTATTATCGAGAGGGTCGAGCACAAAGCGCAGTTCTGCCCACGCCGGATTCAGATACCAGCGTCCATTTTCCCAGGTACGCTTTAACTTTACCTCACCACCAAGTACTTTAACCCGCATATCCACGGTATTTTCAGTGTATTCAGTATTTGGTAATCTGACACTGGCATAGGCTATTTGTGACAGTGTTATAAGCAGCATAATAATGAAACTGCCGGTAATACTAAGCAGCTTATCGACCGCCCTGATTCGGTGGCGTTTTGTATTTTTTATTTTCATATTATGTCCTTTGGTTTAAATAATTAAATTTGGTTTTATTTGCAGTTATTAACATCCACCATTACTGGCTCCATCGCTAGCGCAAGGTGCATCAGGTGTACAGCCTGGAGTAATAGGCATTGCTGATGGTGAACCGGCCCCACTGCTACCAAAGCTGCCGCCACCACCGCCTAGTGAACCACCGCCAGCCCAACCCCAGCTGGTATTTTTGGTAGAACATTTTTTACCGGTGTACTGATAAAAACGTCCGCTGCTGCTGCCTTTGGAAATGTCACCAGTGGGGCACTCACTTTGGTGTGTTTCTTGATAGCTGGCTTCGTAAGAAGTACAGTCATCGTTATCATCCGCTGGTGCTGAGCGTAATAAACTTGCCTTTGGGCTGGTTCTGGTTTGTGCAGATGCCAACTGTTTGGGATCCAGAGCGGTTACTTTATAGGAAATAACTACTTTTTCTTTTGGCTTGAGCACACTGGGCACTTCTCCAAAAAATTCATACTTAAATCTGGAATCTGTTTTAGGCAGATTTAAAACAACATTATCGGCCTGTACCAATCCATAGTTACTTACTGTAATCTGGCCGGTTTTTTCTTCGCCAACCTGCATACCACCAAGGTTAATGGATAGTGGTTCCAGCAGAATTACCGGTGCTGGTACCTGCGTATTAAAGGAAGCATTTACATTAATGTCATAGACATCTTTTATAGTGGTTTCAGTTACACCAAACTCTACATTTATGGTTTGATACTCTAGAAAAATATGCTGATTGGTAGTAGTATCAGGCTGAATGACAATACGGCCGCTGGCATCCATATGATTGGGTGCACTAACGCGGTAGCGGTAGATACCTGCTGGCAATTTACTTAATGAAGCAATACCATCTTTATCGGTATTGAGGGTATACTGTTCAGTTAGTACGCCATCATTCTGCAATTTGATAGTTGCCCCTTTAACGCCTTTAATCGGCTGGCCTTGTGCATCCAGTGTAGCGGTATAAATATCAGCCACATCAAACTGGACAATGCCCTGTCCACTCTGGGTAACAGAGATGCTTACCGGAATGGTGCCGGAAAGTTTGCCGCCTGTAGACACTCTGATGATAAAGTTGTAGATGCCATCTGCAATGCTGTTATCTGGTTGTGCCATGATTTGCACGGGTACTTTTTCATCTACCGCAATGGCATCAATATTTTTATCACTGGCAATAAATACCCAGCTCGGTGCAGGATTACCCTGTTTATCTACCAGCTCTATCTGAACATTTTCAGCTTTCGCCAAACCTTTATTGCCTACGCTGACATTGGCTGTGGTACTTGTATTCTGCTGTAAGCCAGTCTGGATATAGCTTGGAGATGCATACAGATCGGGCATGGGCTGGCCAAGCTGATAATTAATCTGTAATTTACCCCGTACCAGATCACCTGAATCGTCGGCGAAAGCAACCAGATACAAGCTACCTTTTTCTGCTGCATTATTATCCGCAGTAAATTTAATCGTTGTAGTGCGGCTTTGGCCGGGCGCAATATCTACTGCTTCAGACTGGATATTAATGCCCTGTGGCAATACACCATCTGGCTGATTTTCAGGTGCAAGCACCCAGCGCAATTTTTTCGCACCGGTACTGGCTGTAGCATTAATCTGTATCGGTGTGGTAATGGTACGCGGAGCTTTGAGCTGATAGCCCTGAATATTAAAGGCAACCCGGTTAATGGCAAAGCTGCCCTGATGGGTAACAGTTTTTTCGTCAGGATGAATAATGCCTACCTGATAAGTTCCCGAATCAGACTCTTGAGGAGTAAAGGTATAGGAAAAATGGCCAGTTTCATCTGTGGCAACTGCAATTTTTCGCTCAAAGCCTTTTACATTCAATACCAGCTTCAGTGGAACACTGGCTGCGGCCGTATTATCAGCACGATACAGTGCCTGACCAGCAATGGTAACTGGCTGCGGACCATAGCTAACAGCCGGGCTGATTGCCGTAATTTTACCGATATATGGTGTAGGTGGCGGTGCCGGCGGTTCTATCTTGACCTTGACGGTGCGTGTACTGGTAACTGTTTTGCCGCTGGTATTGGTGATTTTTGCTGTTAGTTTATGGCTACCGTTATCCTGCATGGTAAGTGGCCAGTGTGCCTGATAGGGGCGTTCTGTCAGTGTGGCAAAATGTTTGTCATCAACCAGCAGCTCAACTTTTTCGATACCCAGTTCGTCTGCTGCATCTACCTGAATATCTACCGGAGCGGCAAGGGGTTGATTATCGCCGGGTGTGGTAATCATGCCTGTGGGTATTGGCAAGGCAAAATCAAATGTTACTGTTGCACTGGGTTCACTGCGGCCATAATTATTTTGCCCGATAGCATGCAAGCGGTAACTGCCCTCTTTGCTTAACTGGATATCCTGATTAAAATAGCCTTGGGCATTCACGGCTACAGGCTGGCCAACCGGTTGGTTATTCAGATATAACTGCACCTTACTACCAGATTCGGCTGTACCCTGTACCTTTAATTGGGCGGTTTTAACCTTTGTCTGGGTAACCGGACTGATCAGTACTGGCGGTGTAAGCACAATAGCCGCAGCCTGAGTGTAGCCAGAGCTGTTACCGGCTTTATCAACTGCATTCAGGCGGGCATATAACGCACCAGTAGATGGCAGATTATCAATCTGCACACTATTGGCTTGAACATTAATATCCTGATCCACCAATGGCTGATTAAAATCAGGATTATTCGCTATCTGTAGGTGTACTGAAGCAATACCACTCAGATTATCGCTGCTGGTGTAACCGATTCGCACCGCATTTTCATTGACGCGATTAAATTTATTCAGATCAACAACTGGCTTGGTAGTATCAATCGTTATGGCGCCGGATCGTGCAGACCATGGCTCCCATGTACCGCCGTTATTAATACTTCCCCTTACTCGGGCACGATAAGATTTGCCATTCTGTAAACCATCATTGAAAGTAAACTGATTGACATTATTCAGTACTTCTTTATGAACGGAATTACCGGAAGCATCTTCAATTTCAATTTCCCAAGTACTGATTTCATCAATGTTCTGCCACAACCAAGTTGGTGGCTGATTGCTATAACGAGCAACAGGTTTTGGTGCAGGTGGCGTTAAGCCCGCAATATCAATGAAATCGTATTCGGCATTTTCATCTTTACTGTAATCTGTTAAATCACCATTAGGCGTAAATAAAATTGCCTGTTCTGGTTTAATTGTATCAGCCTTATTGCAGCCTATCTGCACATTGCTTGGCCGAATACCCTGTATCCCAATAGTGGCTTCTTTTCCTTTGCTGCGCTCGTCGTTTAATGAGCGATATTGATATTTAATCTGGTTTGAGCCTTCATACAGAATAGCCTGAAATGTGCCCATAGGCAGATTGGAGCCATAAAAGTACTGATTTGTCCATTGAACAATCAATTGTCTGTTTGGTGCCTCCCCCTGAGTTTCGTACTTAATGGTTCCAGTAGTCTGCCGAGCTGCATTCGTTCTTAAATCATCCCAGAATACATATAGCGTATTATTTATTGCAGGCAGGCAGGAATTGTTATAGCTGGTTGTTGGTCTTTCAAACTGCAATAATCCATTAGTACTGACATAAAATTTATTATAATTTTTGCCATAATAATTAAAATCAAAACCTATCGGTAATGCGCCACTCACCTTATCGTCACCTTTCAGACGAGTGTCCGTAGCTGCATAGCTTGATGCATAGGCAATGGTGCATAACGCACAGAAAATCATTACATATGGTTTTTTCTGCTTACTTTTATGCTTTTGCTGTTTTTTCCGATTTAAACTGGGAAACCGGTTTTTCCAGTATTGATAAATATTCATTGTGTGCCCCTCATTGGTCAGAAAGCTCCTTAAATAAGTTATATGGTTAACCGGCAAGGTCTGGATAAGCTCTGTCCGGCATGTTTAATTAATTTTGTTTGTTGTTGTACATAGTGCTGATAAGCAGCTATTCCCCCTCGTAACCAGATAGCATTGGCTGAATCGGCAAAACTGATTTGCTGTTGCAACCTTTTTAAAGTCTGCTCATCCGGGCTAACCAGTACGTAGCGGATAAAATCATCACTGCTCTTAGCGTTATTGCGGATAAACTGCTTCAGCGCTGATGCTGTTATTTGTGTTAGTGCAAATTGTTTAACCGGCTGTTCAGGTAATGTAGCTAATTGTTCAGCATTCAGGCCTAGCGTAATAATCTGCCAGTGAATGGTTTTGCCTCCGGATAAAAATTCTTCCGCAGAAATTTCCTGCTGGTGCGGCCGTGCGGGCTGGTGTAATTTTTGCCACTCGTAAATTCCCCCGTTTAAAGCAAAAATATGCTTAAAGCCTTTTTTTCTTAAACGGTTAATGGTCTGATTAACTGATAGCTGATCAAATCCGCTCCCAACCAAAATAACGGGTTTATCAAACAAAAATTGGGCACCAGACAACTGGTGAAGCGGAATAGCCAGCATATCCAGCCCGGATTCTTTGTCCTTAATGCCAGACCTCACATCCACCCAGACAGCATGCTGCAACTGTTGCTGGCTCAACTGCTGTATGGTTAGCCAGTTTTTTTTATCCAGCGGCTGTTTATTGCGGTTATCAGGCCAGCTTATGGCTACAGGCAATATTGTCGGATCAGGCTCATTATTCTGGCAGGCAGTAAAATCCTGTGCGAATATCTGGGCGCTAATAAAAAATAATAATCCGAAAAATACAATAATCTGTTTTAATTTCAGCATACCTATATCTTTTTATTATTGATTTATAGTTACCAATTAATATCCAGCCAAATACATAGCGCCTTTGTATAAGCAGGGATATCGAAATATATTCATTATATTTCATAATTTTATATCCTATTTATACATATCAGATATGAATTACCATACAATCATTCTGCTTAACTGTAACGCCAGAATCTTGCTTAAACTGGGATTATTACCACTTTAGGCACAGTAAACAGTCTGATTATTCTGCTTTATCTTTGCTGGCACAGATGCATTTGTTGTGCTAAAACCGTGCATAATCGTTACTTTGTTGCCAGCCCTCGAACACGCTGTTAACAGAAAACCAATCTGATATCTCTATCTGAATTAAGCCAGATAATTATTTATCAAACATAATCTCTTCATTGGCAATATTTTCTAAACAGGTTCAGCATCATAAAATTCACACCAATAGTTAATACTAAATGCATATATTTATCTATCAGCATTGGCTTAAATAAAACAATAAATTTTCAGTTTTTGAAAATACTACTTGATTGCGAGATTAACTTTATTTCACTGTATTCAAAATTTAAATAGTAATTAAATTGTCAGCATTTTCACTCTATAGCCTTAATAAATAAAGTATTTACATAGCCTATATCGGTAGATAGGCGAGTTTGGTTTTATATCATTATCCACATCAATCCATTCTGCTTACCATTGCAGTGTAATGAACCTGTAATTTTGAATAATGTAATTAAACGCTTCTACCTGCCACCAGCACAACTAATACTTATCTAACAAATGTTGTACCGAAAAATTAAATTTAATCGAATTCAGCATCAGAATATCTTAGAGCTTTGTATTTTGCGCTCAATTTTTTTTATATGTCTGAATCCAGAATGGATAAAGCTGTAGCCAAGCAATATATTGCTACAGCGCCAATATCATTTTTACTAAATAGCAGTAATTTAATCTAAGTTGTTTGCGAATATTATCATACCTTATTCTTTATAAGCAAATTATTTGCACTAACCTATTTTATAAAATTAAAACCCTGCAACCATTCAAATTCACTGTGCTCATTACATAAAAAAACGTACATTGCAGTACGCTTTGTTTTGGATTTTGAACGATTAAAAAGGTTAGTAGCATGTTTAGACAATAAGTTTATTGGCCATTTTTTACTTATCGCCCTACTGATACGGGCAATACAAGCGAATTATTGCTTTTATCCACATCAGCGAGCTGATTCTGTATCTGAACAATAAAATCGCCCTCAGCACTAACGCCAATTACTTTTGTTGTTAAGAATAAATACGCCATATCTGGTAGCAATACACAATCCCATTGTACGGTTTTAATATTTAGGGAAATATCTCTGCTTTATTGAACGAAAAAAATTGATCTGGTTTTTGCGTTGCAAACAGATTATCTTCTGGCACAATATGCTTAATATTACTGGCTACAGCATTAACCTGTGCAGATAAAAGCCTTATATGTTTTAGTATACAGTACCAAGTCAGAACGTAAGGCCACGGAAATTTATTTCCGTGGCCTGTTTTAACTCTCTAATTCTGTTTGTATTACCTGACAATATAATGCTGATTATGCACACTGATATCGGGAATCCGCCGCTGTGACTGAAAAATCTCATAAGCTGGTTTCAACTCCTGCCAAAAAGCATAATATGTAGAGCCTTGATATTTTTTCATATTGGCCGTATTCATTTTGAACGGGAAAATATGTATTGGGACTTCTGTTTGACCACTACTTAATGCCTGACTGACCAATGCATAGATTTCTTCTATACCATTATCTGTCATGGCATAGCAGCCAATAGAAACACATTTGCCATGAATCATTATATAACTGCCTGTATAACCCTTTGACCTGTCGTAGGCATTCGGGTAGCCAATATTAAACGCCAGATGATAATTACTGTTTGGATTGAGCAGACTTTTCCGCGTAGCATAAAATCCTTCCGGACTTTTGCCATCTCCTTCCGCCTTTTTAGGCCCTAAGCCACCGGAGAAAGTACATATTTTCCAGATTTTAGATAACTGGTACTTATGTAAGCTTAAACCAATTTAATTAGGATTTTAATTTTTGAATCTGGTTTTGGCCATTTCTCCATTAATTCATATAACATTTCTAGGTTGTTCAAATAATCAGTTAGCTAAAAGCAGTAAGAAAGTCTGGATGATAGAGATATATTATTAGTTGAACAGGCATAACTGATGTAATGGTTTCCTGATTATTTTCTTTATGCAATACCGTTTTGTTGATGAATTTTTGCAATTTAATCAGGTATCAGGTGTTTGCCATTTGAATGAACAATTTAGTCCGGATGGTCATTACTGCGCAGGATAAGGTACTTTTGTATAAATACATCCAATTAAATAATAAACTGGCTGCTTTTTGAGCAGCCAGTTTATTTTGCTTGGTTACTTCTGTATCCACGCCACTGAATTCATATACATGTACCACATCTCCATCATGTACCGCAAAATCGGTGACTTTATCACTGCTTTTACTTCATGGATTAAAAGGCCTGTATTCCTGGCTTTCACAGTCTAGTAACCAATTCACTAATAGCCTGCTTAGCTGATGGCTTAATTGTAGTAGTCTTTATTTAATCTGACATTTAGTGTATTTTAAACCAACAATGGAGTGTCAGTAATGAATCAATCTGCAAAAATAATTAAACCTAAATTAGGACTTTTAGAACTCGCTAAACAGTTAGGTAACGTTCAGCAAGCCTGTAAAGTCTTGGGGTATAGTCGCGACAGCTATTATCGCTTCAAAAAACTCTATGAACAGGGCGGAGAATTAGCTCTTCAGGAAATAAGTCGCAAAAAACCTATAGAGAAAAATCGCGTAGAACCTCATATTGAGCAGGCTGTCGTTAATATGGCTTATGAATTTCCTGCTTATGGCCAACATCGGGTTGCTAATCAGCTACGTCTGCAAGGAATAATGGTCTCTGGCAGTGGTGTACGTTCAATCTGGTTACGCCACGATTTAGAAAGCTTCAAAAAAAGACTGATCGCTCTGGAAACAAAAGTAGCTCAGGAAGGGCTTGTGTTAACAGAAAGCCAGCTACAGGCTTTAGAGAAAGCGAAAGCAGCGCGAGAGGCACAGGGTGAAATTGAGACCCAGCATCCTGGATACTTATGCGCACAAGATACATATTATGTTGGTCATATTAAAGGGATTGGGAAAATATACCAACAAACGTTTATTGATACCTATTCAAGACTGGCGTTTGCTAAAGTATATACGGAGAAAAACAGTTTAGTTGCTGCGGATATGCTCAATGATAAA
>NZ_MDVC01000063.1 GCF_002777425.1 Snodgrassella alvi | reverse complement strand
GATTGCGCTGTATCTGTTTGTGTTGCAGCCGGCTGTTGCGGTCGTATTTGAACTGGGTGTTCAGGCGTCCCTGAGTGCGTAATACTTCGCGGTGCAGGTTGTCGCGTTCGATGTCGCTGATGATGTGGCCGTCGATGTTTATCTGGTGCAGGTGGCCGGAACCGTAATAGAGGTTGTTGATGGTGCGCCCATCCGGCAGGGTGGTGGCGATGCGGTTACCCAGTGGGTCGTACTGGTGGCTGAGGGTGCCCTGTGCGGTGGTTTCGCTCAGCAGGTTGCCCAGCTGGTCGTAGCTGAAGGTGATGAGGTCGGGTTCAGCTTCTGCGGGCAGGCCGGCTTTTTTGTAGCCGACTTTGATAAGGTTGTCGGCTTGGTCGTACTGGTAGGCGGTGTTGCCGTCGGTGGTGTATTTGCCGATCAGGCGGCCGATGGCATCGCGTTTGAAGCGGTGGGTGATTTCGGCACTGCTGCCGGCAGCAAAGTGCACGGCGCTGACGTTATTCAGTGCATCATAGCTTAGTTGTTGTTTACGCCCGTCCAGATCGGTCTGTTCGATCAGGCGGTCGGCAGCATCGTATTGAAACTGGTAGTGTTCGCCGTTTTCGTTGATGAGGGTGTTGAGGCGGCCATAGGCATCGTAGTTAAAGCCGAGTTTGCGTCCGGCAGCATCGATGCGGGTGTGTACCAGTCCGCGCGGGTCGCGCTGGTAGTGGGTGCTGTGGCCGGCTGGGTCGGTATAGGTCAGTAGCTGGCCGGCACTGTTGACGCGGTAGTGTTCCTGTCTGCCGTCGGTTAAGGTTACGCCGGTGAGCTGGCCGGCGGCGTTGTACTGGTATTTGCTGCTGTTGCATTGGGCGTCGGAGATGGTGCTGAGGTTGTTATGCGTCGTAATTGAGTTGGGTGGTGGTGCCGGAGCAGTCTCTGTGTTGGATTAGTTGGCCGTTCTGGTTCCAGCGCAGGTATTTTTTGCCACCGCGGGCATCGGTTATTTGACTATCTGGCCATGCTGGTCGTACTGGTAGTGGGTACGCTGTTTCATGGGATCGATAACGCTGCGCAGGTTGCCGCGCTGGTCGTAGTAGTAACGCCATGTGCTGCCATCGGGGTCGACGCTGATGGTGGGTAAAGCCCAGTGTGGCAGCCACTGGGTTTGGCTGGTACGGCCGAGGGGGTCGGTTTCTTCAGTTTGACGTCCCTGTTCGTCGTAACTGTAGCGCCACTTCCCACCCTGCGGATCGGTGACGCTGATCAGTTGCTGGTTTTCGTTCCAGTCAAATTCGGTGGTCTGCCCTAGGACATCAATGTAACGGGTGAGTTGATAGACTTCGTTCCAGTAATGCTGGCTTACTCGACCCAGGCTGTCATACGCAGTAGTCAGGCGTTTGCTTAGGTCATACTGGAAGCGGTAGTCTTCCAGACGTTTGCCATCGGCTTCACTCCAGTGACGGATGACGCGCCATTCGATGCCATCTGATCCGCTGAAGCTATCCCACTGGTAATGACACTGCAAGCCGGTGGGCAGGCGGTGGTAGTTCATGCGCCGGCCGTTGTCGTAGGCAAATTCTCTGGTGGGGCGGTTTTCTGCATCGATGACTTGTTGCAGGTCACCCTGTTCGTTGTAGTGGTACTGGCTCAGTAGCTGGCTGCTGCCATCGGCTAGTTCTCTTTTGATGTGGGTGACGCGCTGGGGATGGCGTTTATCCTGATAGTGCAGGGAGATGGTGGCGGTGTTGTTGTCGGCGCTGATGTGGCTGATGCGGCTGTGCTGATCGCGGTAGATAAACAGGTGGTTGTCGTTGCGGTCTTGCAGCAGGGTGAGGTAGAGGCGATTAGGCTGGTTGGGATCGGGTTCAAACAGGCGGTAGATGCCGTCATCGTCTTCGATGATCCAGCGATTCTGTTGGCCACGGCGGATGGTGAGGTTTTCGTTTACGCCGCGGATGCCTTCGCCCGGCTGCAAGGCTTCGATCTCAAGGCGCCGGCCTTGTTCTTCTATGTAGACGGCGGAGCAGGAGCCGTCTGGCTGCGGGGAAATTTCCATTTCTACTTCATAGGGGACGCTCCAGCCGGCGCCGAACATGCCATGGGTTCGTTCGTCTCTGCTGCTGTAAAAGCGTTGCCATTCGATGGAGAAATGGGCGGGGATGGTGAAGTCGAGTTCTTCCTGGTCTGTAAGTATTTTGGCGCCGGTAGGTAGATGGACGGGATTGCCTAGAAAAACAGTTGATGCAGCCCTTGTCCCTTGTGCTGTAAGATGGCTGAGAGCAACACCGGTGAAAAAATCTTTCCCAAAGCAGACTATTTTGGTACACAGTTTTCCGGGACGCAATATCGCTGTTGCTACGGAAACTATCAGGTTGATGGGATGTTTGCCGCTTTTGATTTCGCGCACGACAATGGGTTCACCACCGATGCGCACGTTGTTGGAAACTCTGACGCCACCTTTGCAGTTGTCGGTGACTTTGGCTTCGCAGGTGCTGCGGTCGTTGCTGCGTACGGCAGGCTGGCCGTTGATGTAGACTTTGCTGGAACCTTCGGCCATGTATTCGGCACCACCGGTTAATGTCCCCCAGCCTGCGCTGAGTATGTCGATACCGCCTTCGATAATGCCAAGTGGTGAGATATCTGGTAATTTCTCGGAGTATTTGCTACCCAGATCGGAGAATGAGGATGGGTGTTTGTGGCAAATGATTTTGTCGTCTTCTTTAGGGACAGCCCGTGGGTCTGGAGAGGCAACGGTGGGTCTGACCATTTCTTTGGCTATTAGTGCTGCACCACCAAAGATGCCAGCAGCAATATCGATGAAGGTTGTGGGTTGTTGCGGTTGTTCGCTGCTATCGACTAGTTCTATGCTTTGGTCTATTGTACCTGCGGCGCGAGCTGCTGGTTTGCCGTTGATATGGGTGTTGGGTGAACCTGTTTTGATTCTGCCATCTTCGGAGGGAGGAAATAAGCCACTGACCCAGTCTGCTAACTATGATATCTTGGAGTACCGCCAGAAACGCCCATAACTACGCCGACAAGTGCCCCCAGAACAAGGGCGCTAGTGCCGCCGGTAAATGGAGCTCCCAGTATTAGGAAACTGGCTGCAGCGGTAAGAGCCGTATAGCAGGCTATTTCTACGGCGGCACCGGCGATATCGGCAATTAGTGAGGTATGTAGAAGTACATCGCCCTCTCGGGCAGCCCAGTAGGCTTCTCCCATAGCAATCCCCTTAAATGATTGGTTTTGAGCTCGAAACTTTGTTTGATTAGCGGCCAGTGGCTTAGCTGTTTTTCCGGAAGTTGTTTATGCTTCACCTAATTTATTGGGTAATGGAAAACAGTTAAGTTGGCAGGTGCTAACCATCCCTGTTAAGCTAAATTATGCCATAATTTAACCTTTTTTATCTAATTTTGTTAATTATTGATATATATAGATATGAATTAATATGCTGGTATTGAATGAGGATGATGTGTTTTAGGTTTATCCTTTTTTAGTGTTAGTTTTACCTTATTCTCTAAAAAAGTTGTATGAATTAGTATAATTACTCCAGCCAATATTAACCATTCTACTAATAACTGCTGTGTACAGTTAATCCATCATAGGCAGGAGCGCAGTTTTTGGGACAGCGCTGTTTCAGACTAGAGTATTCCTGCGCATGGGTCATGTGGATAAAGTAGGTTTGTCTGGCATTAATGCGCTTCGCGTAGGCAAAGGCCTGTTCGGTGCTGAGGTGGCTGGGGTAGGTGGTGTCCATCAGGCAATCCAGAAACAGGTAATCCAATCCGTGTAAATGTGGGAATATGGATTCTTCGATGTGATTAAGGTCGGTAAACCAGGCGATATTGCCGATGCGAAAGGCACTGGTTGTCCAGCTACCGTGTGGTACGCCGAATTGCCATACAGGTACGCCATCAATATTGAGAACGCTATTTTGCCCCTGATTCAGTGGCAGTTCATGAGCACGAAGTACTGGCCGGTTCCAGTAATTGTTTTGTTCCAGAAAGGCATAATCGAAACGGCTGCAAATATTGGCCAGCGTATCATGATGGCCGTAAATGGGAATGGCTGCCTGTTGTTTATAGCAGAATGCGCGCAAGTCATCGATGCCATTAAGGTGGTCGGCGTGGGGATGGGTGTAGAGTATGCCGTCAATGCGTGACAGTTTGTGCTGTAAAGCCTGGTGATAAAAATCAGTGCCGGTGTCAATTTGCCAGTGTTGCTCACCAATCTGTATATGGGCACTGCAACGAGTGCGCCGGTTTTTCGGGTCGTTGCTGGTACAGGTGGGACAATTACACCCGATAACTGGTGTGCCAGAAGAGCTGCCACAGCCAAGTACAGTAAGGGTGAGCTGAGTCATGGTTAATTATCAAGTGGCGGGAGTTTGTTGAAGAGACGATAGGTATTGGCGGTAGTGGCCTCTTCAATCGTAGCGATGCTGTCGCCACGCAGCTGTGCTACAAATTCGGCAGTATAGCGTACGTAAGCCGGTTCGTTGGGTTTGCCGCGTTTGGGTACCGGCGCCAGATAAGGTGCATCGGTTTCCACCAGTATCCGGTCTAATGGTACATAACGGCATGCTTCCTGTATCTGCTGGGCATTTTTAAAGGTTACGATGCCAGAAAAGGAGATATAAAAGCCTAAATCCAGTACTGCTTTGGCAAAGGCCGTATCTTCGGTGAAGCAGTGGATAACGCCTTGCTGAGCATGGTTTTCACGTAATAGGCGCAAGGTGTCAGTGCCGGCATCGCGTGTATGGATAATCAGTGGTAAGCCGGTATGGTTGGAGGCCTGAATATGAGTACTGAAGCGAGCATGCTGCCAGGCCAGGTCGCCGCTGCACCAGTGATAGTCGAGGCCAGTTTCGCCGATACCCACCACTTTAGGATGCTGGGCGGCGGCAATCAGCTCGTCCAGGCTCATTTCTGCTGAGTTCTGGTCTTCAGGATGTACGCCGACACTGGCAAACAGGTTGCTATACTGCTCAGCCAGTGCCAGTACTTCGATGGCGCTGGTTTTGTCTACGCTGATAGCAATAGCCTGCCGTATGTCTGCCTGAGCCATGTTTGCCAGTATTTGTGGCAGTCTGGCCGCCAGCTCAGGCATGTTTAAATGGCAGTGAGAATCGATAAGCATGATTACAGGGTATAGGTAGCGCGTTCGCTCAACAGTAATCCGGGCAAAATGTCTTCAATGGCCTGTTTGACTGCAAAGCTGTCTTCATTATTGTCAAACGCCAGACCAATTCCCTGTGGCTGGCCGGTAGAAGTGGTGGCAGTGTTAATCCATACTACTTTAGTACGCAAATATTTGGCTTCGTTGAATGCCGGCAGGGTAGCGACTAGTAATACTTCTTCACCCATCTCGAAGTTGTCGGTTGTGGGCGCAAACAGGCCGCCATACTCTAGAAAAGCCATGTAACTGCGGTAGAGTTCAGGTTTATCGGGGATGGTTAGGTTGAGCATTTTGCCCGGTAAATTGGTAGGAGCTTCAGCCATAAATTTCTTTCATGGTTTTGTGTTTTTATGCTGACACACATTAAGATAGTCTATTAATAAATCTTCAAGCTGCATTTTAACATTGAGGGTATGTTTACCGTAAGGGGCAAGTGCATTCACTCTGTCGATTAAGGCAAACAGAGACAACGGGTCGATTTGTGCGGTAATCTCGTTTAACGCATTTTGCCATGTGGGGTAATACATGGCGTGTATGTGTTGCTGTGCCAGTGACATATCCAGTAACCATTTAGCCAGCCAGTCGAGAAAGGTGGATAGTGCCAGTTTTTGTTTGTCAAATGCAGCGGCGTAATCCAGCAGCGCGATCAGGCGTGGCTTAATCAGTAGGGGAATAAGTTCGTTGCGCAGCTGGTTGTGGCTGTCGTTATCTGCAAATAATGGGGCACCGCCGTGAAAGGCCAGCAGGTCTGCTGCATTGTCACCATGCTGTTGTTGCACATAGACTAGTGCCTGCGCGCGTGCAGGCATGGTTAAAGCCAACTGACGGCAACGGCTTTTAATTGTTGGCAGCAGGCGGTCTTTCTGATGGCTCACCAGAATAAACACCATACCTGCCGGTGGTTCTTCCAGAATTTTCAGCAGGGCATTGGCGGCCTGAAGATTCATGCTTTCTGCTGGATAAATCAGGGCAACGCGTTTGCCACCCCGATGGGCACTCAGATGAGCAAAATCCAGTACGTTGCGTATGGTTTCTACTTTAATCAGTGCCTGCTTGCGTTCACCGCCTTCGCTGTCGGCTTCTTCTGGCGTTACCAGCAGGAAATCAGGATGGCTGTGCTGGCTGTATAAATGGCAGGATGTACACTCACCACAAGGCTGATGGTTGGCACGCGGCGATTCGCACAGCAGTGCCTGTGCCAGATATTCGGCAAATTCACGTTTACCAATTCCCGGATGGCCGTAAAGCAGCCATGCGTGCGGTTGCTGCTGCCAGTGTCGGGCAATCTGTTGCCAGACAGGTTCGAGCCATGGATAAATCATGAATTTAATCCAAACAATTGTACTAGTGCCTGATTAAGCTGCTGCGCTACTTCACTCAGATTTAAACTGCTGTCGACAATGGCGTAGCGTTGCGGTACAGCCGCAGCACGATCCAAATAAACTGTGCGCGTGTGCTCAAAAAAAGCTGTATCCAGTTGTTCAAAGCGGTCAGGGTTACTGTTTTGGCTCAGTCGCTGCTGGGCTACTGTTAAGGGTACATCCAGCAGTAAGGTCAAATCAGGCTGCAAGCCTTGCTGTACCCAGTTTTCCAGAATGGCTATATCAGCCAGTGGCAGGCCACGGCCTCCGCCCTGATAGGCAAATGTGGCATCGGTAAAACGGTCACTTACTACATGTATGCCTTGTGCCAGTGCCGGTTTAATTACTTCATCCAGATGCTGCTGGCGTGCAGCAAATATCATCAGGGTTTCTGTACGGGCATTGGCGTGGGTAGCCGGATCAAGCAACAGCTTGCGTAGTGCTTCGCCAATGGCGGTGCCACCTGGTTCACGGGTAAAAAGTACCGGTAATTGGTGCTTTTCAAACCAGCTGCGTATGGTATCGAGATTAGTCGATTTGCCGGCACCATCAATTCCATCCAGCGTAATAAATTTTGCTTTCATCTATACAAATCCGGTTAGCGTTTTTTCAAGATATATTGGCGAACCGCAGCATTGTGTTCATTCAGACTATGACTGAACTGGCTGCGGCCAGTACCATCGTTACGCGCCACAAAGTACAGATAATCGTTACTGGCTGGATGAGCAGCCGCTTCCAATGCTGCTTTGCCCGGCAGTGCAATAGGACTTGGCGGCAAACCGGCACGAGTGTAAGTATTGTACGGTGTATCACGGCGTAAATCGGCCTTGCCAATTTTACCTTTATAAAGGCTACCCATGCCATAAATCACGCTAGGGTCAGTTTGTAAACGCATATGCTGATTGAGGCGGTTAACAAATACTGCTGCTACATTGCTTCTGTCTTCAGCATGGCCGGTTTCTTTTTCAATCAGGCTGGCCATAATCAGTAATTCGTAGGCAGTCTGGTAAGGTAGATCACTGCGTCGCTCTTCCCATGTAGCCTGTAAATGCTTTTGCATGGTGTTATAAGCCTGTTGATACAGTGATAAATCGCTGCTGTCAGAGCTGATATCATAAGTAGCCGGAAAAAACAGGCCTTCTGCATGTGTATAACTGTGATCAGCTCCTAGTTGCTGTAATAATTTGCTGTCTGGCCAGCCCCGCGTAGTGTGCTCAATATCAGGTGTGTTATCAATAATTCTGCGCATCTGTGCAAATGTGTTACCTTCAATGATTTGTACCGTAACGCTGTCTGGCTTGCCAGTGCGCAGCCTTTGCAGAATCTGCCAGCTGGAAACGGAGTGTGGTAAGCGATAGTTGCCGCGATGGATTTTATCCCCCATACCCAGCATATGTGCGGTACCGACAAATACCCAGCGGCTATAAATCACATCGTTAGCTGCCAGAGTACGGCTTACTCCACTGATGCCATAGCCAGCCGGCACTTTTAAACGATAGTCCGCATTATTTTTAGGTAAAAATAAGAGTGTAGCCCACACCAGCGCAAAGGTTAGTAAGCCCGTAAATACCAGAAGCATAGCCAGTCGTTGTTTGCGCTGCATAGAAGCGTTCCTGTTTTAGCATGAATAATCTGAACCAGTCTGCAAGTATAAATTTAATTCTCAGGTGCGACTACTCTTGTTATTAACCCACGGTTATAAAGAGATTAGATGGACGTTCGGCAGAAAATTTTTGCCGGTTGAGAGCTATATTTTCTGCTTTCAGTGTGAAAAATTAAATCGGGGCTTGCAAAATTTAGTAGTTCAGGTAAAATGCGCAGCCTATTCAGCAATAACTGGCTGAAAGCAGTTGGGGGTATAGCTCAGTTGGTAGAGCGCTTGCATGGCATGCAAGAGGTCAGCGGTTCGATCCCGCTTACCTCCACCAAATAAGATGTTGATTAGTAAAGATAACTAGACGCTTCGAGGCGTCTAATTTTTTATTTGCTAAATCTATTGTGCGGGTTTTGTGCGGGTCATGCTGCTTTCTTCCTTATAATGGTGAGGGATACTCTTTGCTTAGGATCAGTTTCCAATACCTTATTCGCCAATTCAATCATGCTTCAAGCGTTGGTGCTGAGTAGTGTGAAGTTACACTTTTGTCGGATTTATGCCCCATCAAATCTTTTCTATCCTCCTCGTCTACTCCTGCGACTCTTAGTCGACAACCAAACGTGTGCTTAAGATCGTGAACTCTCAAATTTTTAAAGTCCTCATTGGCTGGCACTACAGTTATTTGCTCATATTCTTTTGCCGCTCGTTTTCTGGCATTTTTCCATGCGTTGTTTAACATTCGACCAACTGCTTTTCCGTCGCATGGAAATACGTATTGAGGATGCAATCCGCGCTGGGCTTCTATAACTTGTTTAGTGGCTTCATTGAGTACAACTATCCTTTCATCAGTATTTTTTACGCCTCCTTTGCCGGTGCCGCCAAAATCAGCCGGAATTATAAAAATACTGGTGTTGAGTTCAGGTATTTTAACCTCCCACCGCCAATCAAGCTGGCATACTTCCAACCAGTTCTGTGCTGATATATGAGGCGCAATATAAGCCTTAAAATGATTAATACTACAGCCACAATAGGCAGCCGCTTGCTCAACTCTAAGTAATCGCGGTTGCATTTTATTCCTTAAAATCTAAAAACAGCCGGCTAATTGCCGATATGTGTTGTTACGTTTACTTAGGGTTATTCAGGTTGCGGTATGTTATGCCAGTCGCAGGATAGGCCGCCCGCATAAGTAAGCTAAACAAACCACTTTTCGCTCATCGCTTAAAACAATGGATGTTTCTGCTATGTATCGAGCGACATGGTTTGCAACTCGTTCCTGCTTACTTTCGGATGAATCACAGCCAGCAATAAACAAAGCCACACAAGTGGTTATCAGTGCAATTTTTTCATGATGGTATTTACATTCAAAAAAGGGGAAGTGTATTTCCCTAATTGATTTTTAAAACAAGGCTAAAAATAAATTCATCACGAGGTGCTGCGAGCTTTAAGTGCAAGCAGTTCCATTATCGTTGGGTGCATATAACCAATACAGCTATTAATCCCGCCTGATAATGCTGCTAGCGTGCTGGTAAATCTTAAAAAGTCCTCTTGGCTTAGCTTTTGAGTAATATCATTATTTGTATAGCCGTCCGTTAATTTAGATAACGTTTCCATAATAAACGTTGTTGTATCTAATGCCTGAAAACAATATTCACTAAGATGTTCTAAATCTTTTTTGCTGATCCGTTTTAGTTTTCCATCTAGAGTTTCATCAAGGTTCTGTATTATGGCAAGCAACTCTGCGTTATTCAATAAGCTGGCTATTTCATTATGGTAACTGGCGTGAAACTTATCTTCTACTTGCATTGCTATATACTCCTAGTTAGTAAATCATTTTATTGATAGGTTGATTAGGTTTTGTGCGAATTGTATAAATCGGATGATGTAATCCAATAAATAGTGTCTTAATAATAGCAATAGTAAACAAAGTAACCATTAATTTCATTGCTATTAAATCCTTTGTTTTTTCTTTCATTTCTTACCGCGAAAAAATAACCTTAACAGGTGTTTTACGGGCAATCAATGTTTGGCTGAGGATTGGGTTTTACTGCGCTTTCCAGCTAGTGGCGTCTAACAATGGTTCTGGGATTTCTTAGATGCCCCATGCCGTAATGCGTCTCGGTAGTTATTGGGGGCAATTTTATTAATATGATTAAAGCATATTGTTGCATACCATATCTTACGACCAGCGCTCCCGTTGGCCTATGCTCCCAGCAAATACGGTTGCCATAAGGGTGATTTTAATTTATGCATATGTATTTTTAGCTTCATGATTAATTTCATTAAAAAAGCCAGCTATTTGCTGGCTTAGGTTAATCACATTTTTATCTATCAACGTGTTCAATAATTAAATCATTCTTTATCACTCTGTTCATAAATCGAGATCGCTTGTAGTTCCGCTTCTACAATTGTTTTCAGTTCAACTAACCTCTTATCTAATTTAGCTTGCTCGACTTTATCGGAGGCTGAAAATTCTAGCCATTTCAGAGCGCCATATTCATGTGCATGATCCATAAATAGGGATAGTTGCTTCCCTAATTTAGCAGGGTCATCATTTAAGCAGCCTATTTTATATGCTATGCTGGACTTAAGTTCATCTTGTAAAAACCAAGGCTTCTTTTTATGAACTACAACAGCTTGTTTAATATGCGGAGCATACACAAACGTTTCTTTTCCGCTATAGTAACCGTCAAGTACTTTTGCAACTACTTTTCCGCAAACATATATCTTTTTGTTATTGGTATTGAAATGTATTCTAATATCATAGAATGTCGCTGATTCAGGTCGGAGTAATATTTTCCTTACTGCTTCTTTTGCTTCTGAGGCAAGAGAGTTATACTTAGAGTAAGCAATAGTACCGGAAATTATCATTGCCACAATGATGGCAAGAATTAGATAAAGCTTTTTTTTATTCCGGCCTGCTTTTTTAGGTGGCAACGGCTTAACTTCCTCAGATTCTTTTGGCTTGGGCGGAACCTCTAAAAGTTCTGGATACGCAATAAACAAACGCGAATTGTATTTCTTACGCAACTCTTCATTAAGCAGAACCTGTTTACATAGCTTTAAGTCCTCTAAAGAAATCGTCTGTTGCTGTGCCGCTTTTTTCATTGCATTAACGATGTCTAAATGTGAGGCAGTAGGCTTTAGGCTTAATAATTGATATAAGTTTTTAAATGCCATCATTTGTTTCCCTTTGTTGGATGAGAAATATTACCACAGCAGAAGATAAATGTTAATTATTGTCAATATAATTAAAAATTTATTAAAAAGAAAAACAATCGCATGTGCGCGTGGGCTTTTTTATTGTAGGTAGATACAGCTATGAAATTGAAAGTCAAAGCCAGCAGACTGACACCTGCCGGTTGTAACAGCCGGCTTTCATCTTCTAGATAACGCAAGGGTAAAGCTGGTGTATGGGGGTAGTAGACTATGCGTTGCTTGTGTGAGGCCGTGCTGCTACGAGACAAATACACCCGTCAGTACGGTGGTTATGCTAGCGTTGAGGGTATGAAAGTGGATCATATTGTGAACATTACAATAACCAAGCGTTTAATATGCTTGGTATCAAAAACGGGCATAAACGCTCCTGTTTTAAGCGCCGTTCAATCACTGCACATCATCGTGCTATGGTTAACTGGGCAATGTGGGTTAAACGGGTAGTGAAGACGTTAGTACTGTTTTAGGCATATATGCAACAATGTGAAAGTTTTGATAAATATTTTTACAATTTACCATTGCGTAAGAATTGAATATTTAGTATATTGCAAATCGTTAATCTCTTTTCCTGTTTTTGTGCTGGTGTGGCAACTTTGCTGCATCCAAACTAGAGCTATTAACATATTTCTCCTTTTTTAGTTGATATACTTTACTATTTTTACCCGCCTGCTCCTTGGCGGGTTTTTTATTATGCAAGTAAGTTTGGTTGGCTTTTATGAATACTCAATGCGGTAGCCAATTTAATTGTTGTGGCTTTACGTGGTCGTTTTGATGATTCCAGTGGTGAATAAGCTGGTTGAATTTTGCTTAATTTTTTGGCACATTCTTTTTGTGTAAGTTGCAAGTACTCACGCCATGCCCGAGCTGGTGAGTATTGTTTATCGAACAATAAATCCATCACTTCACTAGACTCGCCATCGGTAAGATTAATTTTAGACTAGCTAGTTAATTGCAAGTGTTTATCATAAGGAACTAGGATATATTCAAGATTAACAAATCAATTATTTATAACTTGATACTTAGTAAGTACGGACATCGCGTTTTTTCACCGCTTCAATGGAGACGATGCTAATGTCGATTTATATTTAAACCCTATCCGATAATTGCTAACTTTTAGTTTGTGGGTTGGCTTTGTGGATAAACACAGTGGATTTGTGCTTACTGCGCTGGTTTAAAATTGTATTTTTGTTTCATCATCCAAAGGTGCTCCTATAGCTGGTGATACTTTTGCTTTGTCTGCATAAATCTATACTATACATCACAATTGCTGGTTCGAACTAATGCAAGTTTGTGGTCACGATAGATATGATAATGCCAATTATAGATAGGTTACCAGTAAATGAGTTGATAAGCATGCAATCATATTTGGATGGTTATTATCAATTAATAAATGCTAAATAATTATACAATAAACAGCATTGATACATTTACTGCGCAAGCAGGAAAGTTATTATAAAACTATTTGGCAATATAAATAGTGCTTTTGCTGATAATTGCAGGCTTTAGCAGCACAAGATTTTAACAAGTTCTGAAGCAGTTTAGTTTGTTTAAAACTTGCAAATTATGCTTAAAAGAGAGTATAGTTAAAAAAATATTTTAAAATTTAATCGAGTAATTTTAATTTTTCCGTATAAGGTTGGTTTTGAAAATAAATATACGGTTTTAATAATTGTTGTTTTTGATTAAGTACCATATGAAGAAAGAAAGTAATGAGAAATGGAGTTTAATATACATAATTGATAAAGATAGTATTGAGCAGGAATCTGGTAAATGCTAGCCGCTTTAATTAGCGTTAATCGTTTAACCTACGATATTTTATACTTTAAATAATTATGATGGTTTATTAATATAGTTGTTATTTCCTATATTGGATGGCTAAATAGCGGCAGAGATTGTTGATAAGCAGCTTATTTCTATCTACAAATAAAATTATCGTTATGGCAAAATGATTGCAGGTCATTTACCGACTACTTGAATATTGCTGAAAATTAAGCAAGTAAATTGTTATATCTTATATCAATATAAAGCTTGCTAAATAGTCTGATACAAACTCAGGTTAAATAAACAGCTTTTTTGCGCTTATAGGAGGATAAAAATAATATACTGGTATTGTTCTTGAGCTGAAACTGAAAAATGTATTTTTATTCTGATTAAAAATGAATTAAACACTATATTGCTCTTGGGACTATATAAACATGCAGACAGTATTATTTTTATTAACCGCATTAACGTACATAATTTAAACAGCTAACGCACTTTAATCAAGCTTTGGTTGTAATCTTATATATAAATTTTTCAGGTAAATTTTGTTTTGCTAGCAGCATTGCAATTGCGCTGGCTATCGTGGCCTTTATACGATTTTCGGCTAACAGGCTGCTGTCATTATGCAGTTTATGATAACTGTAATATCCTTTTTCATATTGGAAATGAATCTGTTAACGCTTGATGACAGTATGGCCAGATTTGAAAACTTTGCTATGACAATATTCATTATGAATGGGTACGAGATTATTTAGCTGAAAATTAAAATACAAATAATAAATGAATTTCATTTAAACAATTAATATATGGATATAGCAGATGGAGAATAAAAGAAATTTAAATATAAATTGAAACTAGATTCGAATAATACATTAAAGGGAGCGTAAACAGATAAATGCACAAATGATATTAAGGTATTGGCTGCATTATTTGTAAATTCGATAAGATGAATAATGATACATAAAGGTTAAATAATGAAGGGTACCCTATTCAAATATTGCAAAGGATTTTGCCATATGCTGACTCTTCTGGCATTTTTTTTCTGTAGCATAATGCCAGCCAGATCAGTATTTGCGCAAGATGTAGAGTGTGCAGAAGTTAAAATCGTGATTGAGCAGAAACTGTCTTTTGAGCGACAGGCTTTTGATGCACGAATGTTAATTAAAAACGGTCTGGACGACAGGCTGAAAAATATCCGGGTTGAGCTGATTTTTACTGATAAGGATAATCAGCCGGTTGAGGTAACTCAGAGCACTGAGGATAGTAAAGCCAAGTTTTTCTATCGTATTAATTCCCTCTCCGGGGTTAATGATATCAGCGGAACAGGGCAGATAACAGCAAAATCCAATGCGGATATTCACTGGCTGATTATACCGGCATATGGAGCTGCTAAAGATAAAGACACGCTTTACAACATTGGTGCCAGACTTACCTATGAGCTCAATGGTCAGGAAACCACGGTTGATGTTGCACCCGATTACGTGGTGGTGAAACCTCAGCCATTGCTGACACTGGATTATTTCTTGCCGGGTGAGGTTTACGGGGATGATCCTTTTACTGCAGAGGAAGAGCTGCCTGTGCCATTTACTTTGGGCGTACGCATCAAAAATGACGGTAAAGGTATTTCCTATAAAACCATGATTGATTCAGCCCAGCCTAAAATTGTCGAAAACAAAAAGAATTTACTGGTTGATTTCAGCATTCTGGGTAGTTATATCGGAAATCAGCCCGCTGGCAAGAGTTTGTTGCTAAATTTTGGCGATATAGATGCGGGTGCGGCTACTGTCGGCCGCTGGAATATGAGTGCCAGTCTGTCGGGTACGTTTACTGATTTCAATGCGACATTCACTCACGCTGATACTTTGGGTGGTGCAGTTACCAGTCTGTTAAAGGCCACGAATACACACACTTTAATCCATGATGTGAAAGTTGATTTGCCTGATAGTGATAATATTGCCGATTTTCTGGCACGTGATGGTGATGTGGTGCGCCTGTACCAATCCAGTGGTGTGGATACAGAAGTAACCGAGCAAAGTAATCAGGCTACTTTAAAAACAGCCAATGATGGCTATCAACTAACTTTTCCGGCCACCAGTGGGTTTGTCTATACCAAAGTAGCTGATCCTTTTAAGGGTAGCAAGCAGCCACATGATGTTGTGCGTTCGGATGGCAAACGCTTATTAAATGATAATGTCTGGTTATCCAAATCACGTAATAAAGATTTGTCTTGGTCTTATTATGTGAATGTGTTTGATTATGATTCAACCGGAAAATATAATTTATTTAAGCATGGAAGTGTTCAGGCTAAGGGCATGATTGCTGGTAAGGTATACAATGATCTGGATGCAAATGGTCTGCTGAATAATGGAGAACCCGGGCTGAATCATGTCAAAGTTGTCTTGTCTGGTCAGGATAACGCTGGCAATAGGGTTGAGCAGGTTGCTTATACTGATGATTCTGGTAAGTTTATTTTCGATAAGTTACTGGCTGGCGACTATTCTATCTGGGTTACCGATGTAGAGGGTATGATTGACGGGCCAGCTATTGCGGGCAGTGCCGGAGGTAATGCTGTAGCAGGCAAAATTGAGCATATTGTGCTAACAGATAATATGCATGCAGAAAATAATCTGTTTGCGAAGCAAAAAGCTGATAAGCCTTCTGTACCTGGTAAAGCAGATGTATCACTGAATATTGAACTCGTACAATGGGATTCTGTATTAGCGCAGGATACAACGCAGTTATTGCTGACTATCACGAATCAGGGCACGGCAAGCGCACGTAATATTTATATGCAGACTAATTTATCTGATAATCTTGAAATTACCAGCCAGAAAGTTGTGGCGGGAAATTACAATACTCAGGATGAGCGGATTGATAAGCTTGCAGCTGGTGAAAGTACGAAACTATTGCTAACAGTAAGAATAAAGGACACTGAAAAAGTTGGCCAGTTCACTGCACGCGTAGATAGTGAGACTGAGGATGCTGATTTAAACAATAATCAGGTTAGCGTTGCTGTACAACCTGGTGTGGCCGATATTGCGCTGGAGGTTGAAAAACTGCGGCGGATACCTACACTACCTGATGATAGTGTGCAAGTGTTAGTAACCATCAGCAATAAGGGGCCAATGGATGCACACAATATTTATCTGCAACCTGTTTTAGGCTCTAATCTGCAAATAACCAGCCAGAAAGTATTGATGGGCAATTACAATAAGGCAGAGAAGCGGGTTAATAAGCTACCATTAGGTGAAGCGGCTATTGTATTGCTAACAGTAAAGGTAACTGGAGCCGATGGTAAGGGTGATTTTACTGCCCGGGTGCAGAGCCAGCTCGCCGATCCGGATACAAGTAATAATTCGGTTACACTTCCTGTGTCAGTACACGAGATGTGAAAAATAGCCAATTAAGCCTGTACTAGCTTAAACTTAATCTGACAGACACTACCTACTCATCGGCATTCGTTCTAACACAATGACTGTCTGATGAGTAAAATAAATTCTCTAGCTGCTTTTCTTTAGCCAGTCCTTTTGTCTCTACCCAAGTTTGCCAAGGTGTCTTACCATAACAGTATTTCCCTGAATGTGCTCTTTCCCGATTGTAAAACTCTAGCCAAAGCTCAATATCTTGTTGTATCTCTTTCAGTTCTGTATATATTTTACGTCTAAACATAATATCATAACACTCGGTCTTCATCGTCTTATGGAACCGCTCACATATACCATTCGTTTGCGGACTGTAGGCTTTTGTTTTCGTATGCTCTATATCCTCCAAATTCAGATATAGTTCGTATGCATGACGCTCTTTATGACCGTTATACTCACTTCCTCTATCCGTCAGAATTCGTAAAAGCGCTACCTGCTCATTATCAAAAAATGGTATCACTTTATCATTGAGCATATCCGCAGCAACTAAACTGTTTTTCTCCGTATATACTTTAGCAAACGCCAGTCTTGAATAGGTATCAATAAACGTTTGTTGGTATATTTTCCCAATCCCTTTAATATGACCAACATAATATGTATCTTGTGCGCATAAGTATCCAGG
>NZ_MDVC01000062.1 GCF_002777425.1 Snodgrassella alvi | reverse complement strand
AAACGCCAGTCTTGAATAGGTATCAATAAACGTTTGTTGGTATATTTTCCCAATCCCTTTAATATGACCAACATAATATGTATCTTGTGCGCATAAGTATCCAGGATGCTGGGTCTCAATTTCACCCTGTGCCTCTCGCGCTGCTTTCGCTTTCTCTAAAGCCTGTAGCTGGCTTTCTGTTAACACAAGCCCTTCCTGAGCTACTTTTGTTTCCAGAGCGATCAGTCTTTTTTTGAAGCTTTCTAAATCGTGGCGTAACCAGATTGAACGTACACCACTGCCAGAGACCATTATTCCTTGCAGACGTAGCTGATTAGCAACCCGATGTTGGCCATAAGCAGGAAATTCATAAGCCATATTAACGACAGCCTGCTCAATATGAGGTTCTACGCGATTTTTCTCTATAGGTTTTTTGCGACTTATTTCCTGAAGAGCTAATTCTCCGCCCTGTTCATAGAGTTTTTTGAAGCGATAATAGCTGTCGCGACTATACCCCAAGACTTTACAGGCTTGCTGAACGTTACCTAACTGTTTAGCGAGTTCTAAAAGTCCTAATTTAGGTTTAATTATTTTTGCAGATTGATTCATTACTGACACTCCATTGTTGGTTTAAAATACACTAAATGTCAGATTAAATAAAGACTACTACACGTCAGCAATATACACTTTGCTGCCGGCAGCAGTGCCGAAATTATCCACCGCTTTAAACGCGATGCCATCGGCCGCCTGATCGGCAAATACACCACCGACGGCAACACCGCCTACCAGTACGACAAAGCCGACAACCTTATCAAAGTCGGCTACAAAAAAGCCGGCCTGCCTGCTGAAGCTGAACCCGACCTCATTACCTTCAGCTACGACCAACTGGGTAACCTGCTGAGCGAAACCACCGCACAGGGCACCCTCAGCCACCAGTACGACCCACTGGGCAACCGCATCGCCACCACCCTGCCGGACGGGCGCACCATCAACAGCCTCTATTACGGTTCCGGCCACCTGCACCAGATAAACATCGACGGCCACATCATCAGCGACATCGAACGCGACAACCTGCACCGCGAAGTATTACGTACTCAGGGACGCCTGAACACCCAGTTCAAATACGACCGCAACAGCCGTCTGCAACGCAAACAGATACAGCGCAATCAGAATCCCATCCTGCCTGATATCCTGCTCGAACGCAGCTACCAGTACGACAACCTCGACCGATTAGTAAGCAAAAAACACAGCAAACACGGACAGACCGATTACCGCTATGATCACACCGGCAGAATCGAAGGCTGTCGCAATCAAAGATACTGGGAGACCCTGCAATATGATGCCGCTGCCAACCTGCTGGACAGCAAATACAGAGAAGACTACAGCAACCACAACCTGATTCGCTGTAACCAACTCCTGCATTTCAGAGGACACCACTACCGCTACGACGAGCACGGCAGAACCCAGACCAAACAGACCACCGGCGCCACCCAGCATTACCACTACGACGCCGAACATCGCCTGAGCGAAGTACGCATCGAACAAACAGGCCGCAGTCAGCGTTACGGCTATGTTTATGACGCCTTAGGCCGGCGTATCGAAAAACATCAGATAGACCGCGAAGGCAAACCCTACAACCGTACCCGCTTCCTGTGGGACGGGTTAAGAATGATTCAGGAAACTGGTCCAAATCACCCCACCAGCCTGTATATCTATACCGACCAGAACAGCTACGAACCACTGGCACGGATAGACACAGACGGCAACCAAGAACAACATATCCGCTACTTCCACACCGACCTGAACGGCTGTCCGGAAGAGCTTACCGATGCAAACGGTAAAATACTGTGGGAATGCAGCTTTCAGCTATGGGGGAAGCGGATTCATGAAATCGAACACGAATCGGTAGAACAAAACCTCAGATATCAGGGACAATATTTAGACAGAGAAACAGGCTTACATTACAATACTTTCAGGTATTATGATCCAGATATAGGTAGATTTACCCAGCTTGATCCGATTGGGTTGCTGGGTGGGTTTAATCTATATCAGTATGCGCCTAATGGGTTTACTTGGGTAGATCCGTGGGGATGGAGTTGTGGTGTTGTAAAACCCCGAAAAGCGTCTCAATTGCCTGTAACAAAACCAGGAACAAAAGCATGGCAAAAAGCAGTAGAAAAATTAAGGATGGCTAGAGGACATGCAACTGATAATGATGGCAATAACATTCACAATATACGTGTTCCAAATCAGCGCGATGCTCGACAGCTAATTGAAGAGGCTTTTGGTAAAGGCTTTCCACATAATAAACCTCAAACCAAAACTGGAAACCGTGGCTATGAATATCATAGACCTCCAGAATCTACAGTCCCATTTGATAATGATCTTCAACACATAAAATGGTATGACTGGCAGACTAAACAAGGGGCAGACGGACATGTATTTTATGATATATGGAATTAATTTATGGACCTATTATTTTCGACATATACTCATTTTTTTGGTACAAACATTGAGCACGATAAAGCAATAGAAATTAGAAAAGTTATTATTCATACTTTCAGAAAACCTTTTATTAAAAAAGATATGAAGACTCATGGTCCTTTATGGAATCAATATATAGCGCCCAAAGGAGCGATTGATATTACTAATCTTGATACAGATAAAAATATACAGGGTTATGTATTAGTCGATGGAAAAGGAAAAAATATGTACTTATTTTTATCTTCTTTGAAAAATTTTTTATCATATCTAGAAAATAGAAATGATGGTTTATTTCCTGCTATCTATTTTGTTAATAAAGATTTTACCTTTTGTCTTGGAGAAAATGGCGAAAGAGGGACAATGCAACCTATTTATGTTTATAAAGGGGTAAAAATCTAATAAAAGCGGTGATTTTATTATTAAATACGATGAAGATGGAATATAAGTTTTATTAACAGATGAGTTAATTGCGGATATGGCTAGAAGAGATTGATGTCTATAACTAGGTATATATCAATTATGTGTTTTTTGAATAAAATAAAGAAATTCTTATAGGTAAACAAGATATTTTAGAAATATGCTTTTATTTTTTACTTTAACATCTCAGGGATATTATGATTTTATGAGTTATACTATATATTATATTAATAATATAATATATCATATTGTAACTACCCAGCACTATCATTACGATGCCGAACACCGTCTAAGCGAAGTACGCATCGAACAAACAGGCCGCAGTCAGCGTTACGGCTATGTCTATGACGCCTTAGGCCGGCGTATTGAAAAGCATCAAATAGACCGCGAGGGTCAACCCTACAACCGTACCCGCTTCCTGTGGGACGGCTTAAGAATGATTCAGGAAACCGGCCCGAATCACCCCACCAGCCTGTATATCTACACCGACCAGAACAGCTACGAACCACTGGCGCGGATAGACACAGACGGCAACCAAGAACAACATATCCGCTACTTCCACACCGACCTGAATGGCTGCCCAGAAGAACTAACCGATGCAAACGGTAAAATACTGTGGGAATGTAGCTTTCAGTTATGGGGAAAGCAGATTCATGAAATCGAACACGAATCAGTAGAGCAAAACCTCAGGTATCAGGGACAATATTTAGACAAGGAAACTGGCTTACATTACAATACTTTCAGGTACTATGATCCGGATATAGGTAGATTTACCCAGCCCGACCCGATAGGGCTGCTGGGTGGCTTTAATCTGTATCAGTATGCGCCTAATGGGTTGACTTGGGTCGATCCGTGGGGGTTAGCTAGTGATGATGTTTTTATTCATTATACGGATTCGATTGGCTTAGAAAACATCATGCGAACAGGTGTATTAGAACCTAATGCAAAAGGTAAAGTTTACATCACAGATATTTTAATGAGCCCGAAAGATGTGATGACTAATATTTTTTTAGATCAAACAACCCATGCTGGAAGAGGAGATTATGCAGTAATTTTTAAAGCTAATGAAGTCCAAACGACTAATATTAAACCGTCTTCTCAATTAGAATATATTCATAAAGGAAAGTTAAAACTAAATGAGGTATTATATTCTGGTAAGAACCCATATTCTTTCTTGTCAAGTTTAAATTATGAAACTAGATTGAAATTGACAAATAATCAAATTAACTCTAGAGTAAAAACAAAAGGTTGTTAATAATAATGGATGTTGAAAAAATAGAATTAACTAGAAGTGAAGTAAATGCTTTAACCAAAGCAATTCTTTATTTAAAGTTCGATTGTGAGGAAATAGACTCATTATTTTATTGTAGCAGTCCCATTATTAATTCAATTTTTGAAAAATTGATAAAAATGTATGGGTATCAAAAAGATTGGGACAGGATTTTTTCAAATATTCCTGAAATGAATAAGAGTATTGCTATTGATAAAATAGCTAATTATGAAAAACAAAACAATAGATATTTTGATGAGAAAACAAAAAATGAGATATTAGAAAAATATCTTTTTCCCTATAAATTAGACAAATAAAGTTATTAATAGGGTCATATTAGATTATATATTGTTTCTTTATAATGCAGGTATCACCTCTGGGGTAAACCGATTCAGGAAATCAAGCACCAATCAATAGAGCAAAACCTCAGATATCAGGGACAATATTTAGACAGGGAAACCGGCTTACATTACAATACTTTCAGGTATTATGATCCGGATATAGGTAGATTTACCCAGCCTGACTCAATTGGGCTGCTGGGTGGGTTTAATTTGTATCAGTATGCGCCTAATGCTTTTGGGTGGATTGATCCTTTAGGGTTGAGTAAATGTTCTAATTTTGAAAATAAAGATAAATTGAATTCTCATTTTAAAAAGCACGGTGGTGAATTTGGGGCAAAGACTAAACAAGAGTATTTAGACATTGGGCTTTACGTAGTAAAAAATGGCTACAAAGTTCAATATCCTTACAAATGAGAGTTAAGAACTGGATATATTTCTTATATGGGTAATATATCTAAAGGTGCAACAAAAATAGGATTTGTTAGTACTAATTCTGAAGGTCATATAACAACCATCCACACAAAAAGTGGAAAAGATATTTGGAAAACTCTCAATGGTGATGCAAAAGATACTGTTTTAAAAGTTATTCCTAGAGATGCTAATGGATTATAGATATGAAATATTATGCTAAAATTATTTCGTTAAATGATGATATCGAAGAAGAAGTTGTTTTATCATTAGGTGAAAAGGAAATATGTTGTTTTATAAATAGTGCTCCATATGCATTAATCGAAAAAAACATATATTTAGTAGAATTAAGCTTGTCTTTTCTTGATGAAGAATTAATAAGCGAAGTGGATTGCAAAACAATGTCATTTAATAGAATAGACGAAAGTTTTTCTTATGAGATTATTGGTTTTTTATCTGGTAATCAACTAATTACAGATGGAGTTATTTTTCTAGAAGAATTTTTATTTCTTGATTCTAAATATGTAATTCTTAAACCAGATAGAATTAGTGTGTCTTTTTTATGAATTAGATTTAATGCAGCTGGGAATGGTATTAATTACTTCCAGCTATTCTATTTACTCTAATATATCTTATTTAAAATAGTTAGTTAAACAATAATTTTGAATCTACATTTATCATATATAAATGTGAAATAAACAAGCGTAACCGATTATAGCTGCTGCCGTAACCAGAGCTATTGGGAAACCCTGCAATACGATGTGGCCGCTAACCTGCTGCACAGCAAACACAGAGAAGAATACAACAACCACAACCTGATTCGCTATAATCAGCTCCTGCATTTCAGAGGGCACCACTACCACTACGACGCCGAACACCGCCTGAGCGAAGTACGCATCGAACAAACAGACCGCAGCCAGCGTTATGGCTACGTCATTCATGAAATCGAACATGAATCAGTAGAGCAAAACCTCAGATATCAGGGATAATATTTAGACCAGCGAAACTGGACTGCACTACAATACTTTTAGGTATTGTGATCCGGATATAGGCCGTTTTACTCAGCCGGATCCGATTGGGCTGCTAGGTGGGTTTAATCTGTATCAGTATGCGCCTAATGGGTTGACTTAAATTGATCTTTGGGGATGGACATGTATATTAATTAAAGCTAAGTCAAAAATTTATGACTATAAACTTAAATTGAGGTATAAAAAATATCCACAGACATTTGGACATATCAAAGATGCAATATCAAATGTACACCCATCGATTGAGACTAGTAACTGTACTGGTGCTAAAGTGAATAGAAGAAATAATTTGAAAGGAATTAAAATGAAATTAGATTATGATCGAGATGAGTGGCGAATGGCGGTATTTAACGAAAGTGAAAAAAGCACAAGTGTTAGGTATATCAATCCTTGTGATAATAGGGGTGCTGGATCAAGTATAGGAAATATTATGTCAGATTTGTTTGAAGGAACCAAGATTGAAATAAAGGTTTATTAATGGAAAATGATAAAAACCAAGTAGTAGATTTATTGATATCACATAATCAAATTTTAGTTCGAGCAAGGTCTTACTCTGAACAATTATCTCAGTGGGGCAAAGAAAATATCGAGCAAGGTGCTGTAATTCACTGGGATTATGTTATTTTTGATCCCTTACCTGAAGATGCTTTTGGAGCTAATGTCTTTTTAAAATTAACGAACAAATTTGTTATGGATGAAAAAACACAACGTTGTATTGTTACACCGTTTTATGTTAATGGTAGTAATAACGTTGAAGTTGCATCTGCAACTGAGAAATTTAAAATTAATATAAAATTAGATTCTCCTTTATATTCTCTTTATTACGAAATCTGTGAAAGTGATGAAGTTTTTTATAAATTTACCTTTGTACCTACAGAAATCCCCATAGAGGCTCAATACCTAATTGATGACCCTTGGGGGGGAGAAAAAGATAAAGCCCTTAAACTTGGTTTTTTATAATTATATAAAAATGATAATTAAATTATATTTTAAAGTTTTATTATAGATCTCGATATACTTAATATTAATATAGGGTGATTAGTCCCCAAAAAATATAATTCAATATCTATGTTAAAAAATTATAGAGTATGTTGTAATCATATTTATAGTAAATAATGAAAACTATTCCGTTATTAAGGGCAATATTTAGACAGAGAAATCGGACTGCATTACAATACTTTCAGGTATTATGATCCTGATATAGGACGCTTTACCCAGCCAGACCCGATTGGGCTACTGGGTGGGTTTAATTTGTATCAGTATGCGCCTAATGGGTTAACTTGGGTGGATCCTTTAGAGTTAAAAGGACTAATCTGCGAGCCTAAACGCATTAAATATATACATAATCGTCATATTAGAAGGCCTAATGGCGTAGGTAATAGTAAATTTATCTTAAAGGAAAAATCTAAATTACAGGCCAAGAGTAAATATAAAAAGCCTAGTCAATATAAGAAACTGGAAGAATGAACTATGAAAAATCCTAGTAAAATTATCCATCAGAGTGATGGACGCATTAGGCATGAAAGAAATTATGATTGTGTAATTGGTTCAAGAGGAGAAAAAAGCCATATAACAAATTTTGACCCTATAAAGAATAAAATAATCACATCTTACCCTGCGCATTTATAGGAATTAATATAATGTTAGATTTTTCATACTTATCAGATACTGATGGAAGCAAGCCATCTTTAACACTAGATTATAAAACAACGCAGTTATTAAATGATGCGTTTTTATATTTAAAAGAAAAAACAGGAATATATATTGATCCATATGGAAAAACAAGAATTTACCCGGATCATCAAAGAATCTTAATCAATTATTTAGTAAAGAATAAAGATAATGAAATAAAAAAATTAGTAGCTTTTTTGAGTGAGGCAATTTCTAAAGATGAAGTAATCATTGCTGATGGAGATTAAAAATCAAAATAAAGCTAGCTGATAGGATATAAGTTTGAAAATATCAGCCGCCTAGAAAAATGTTTAGCTAAAATTCGGAAAATAAGAAGTAATCAACAAATGTGTAGAAATAACCTTTATATAGTGATCGATGAAAAATTAAGGGGCTATGCTATTTTAGGGGATAGTAGCAGTACAATCACAAACGGTTAAATTCCTCGTTAGGCTATTTGCCTCCCGTGGAGTTTAACGAATGGCTACCCCTTAATTTTATTGTTTGAATATGTGTTGCCATTCCACCTGATGTTGAACGCTATAAACACAGAGATGATTAAAGGCCATTGTTGATGGCCTTTTTGCTGTTTGGTGTATGGTTGGATTAAATGATTTTGAGCTGTTTTAGTGATAGTTTCAAAAAGGCATAGAAAATAGGGGCAAATACTAAGCCGATTACGCCAAACAGGGTTTCGGAAAGTACCATGGCGATAAGCAGCTCACAGATACCGGCATGGATTTTGGTGCCTACTATTTTGGCATTCAGTATATATTCGATTTTGTGAATAATGATTAGGTATGTCAGTACGATTACGGCAATCCAGAATGAAATGGTAAAGGCAACCAGACACATGATGGTATTAACTATCAGATTGCCGATGATGGGTATCAAGCCAAGTATGAAAGTGGCGAGTATCAGGCTTTTACTGAATGGTAGATGGATACCGAATAGGGGTAAGACAATAAGCAGGAAGAGGGCAGTCATGATGGTGTTAAACAGGGCAATCATAACTTGTGAGAATGCGACGTACTGGAATACCAATATCAGGCGGTCGAGGCCATCTTTTAGTGCCTGCATATAGATGGTGGAGGCGGAGGGAGTTTCGGTGATGTTGCGTTTATTTTGTTGATAGCCCGCTATTAAGCCGATAATCATGCCGATGATGATGATAAGTAGTGAGTGAAATAATTGTTTGATTACTGACTGAAGATATAGGACATGTTCTTTGATGAAGTTTAGCGCATTGGCATGTAGCTCAATCAGGTTATCGGGCAAATAATTACTCAGTTCTTCAGGTAAGGAGTTGGCAATGCTGTTAAATAGGTTTTGAATGTGAGTGAGGGTTTGTTGCGGATCTTTCGCTACGCTGATGATCCAGCTGATGAGATAGCCAAAGCCGCCAATCAGTAAAACCATGATGAACAGTGAGAGCAGTAATACGGAAAACAGTTTTGCTTTGTTACCCCAGCGGTGCATTTTTCTGGCCAGAAAATCTTCGAGTTTCTGGGTAAGGGTATAGGTGAGTAAGCCAGAAATAACCCCGGACATGAGGTGTATCTGCATAAATATGATAAAAAATATTGAATACAGTACTACGAAAAACAGGCCAATTTTTTGTTGTTCGTTTAACAGCATGGTTTATTCCTGGTTAGTTCCGATTGAGTAGTTTGGGGTTAGTTATGGTACTGCGGGCTGGTGTTATTCTGTGTAAATAAAAAAGGATTGGATTGCGGATAAATCAGGTTGGCGATTTTTCTGCTCCAATATGATAATGCTTTATGTGTTATTTAACTATTGCTGGTAGGGTGGGTGTGCTTTATTTCGAACAGAATTCATCCTGCTGGCTGTCCTGTTGCCAGTGATATTCGATTCTAGTTGCAATTTGCTGGGCAGTATTTTTGCCGACTCTGTCTTGTACAAATGCTAAGGCCATGTCCATGCCGGCACTGATGCCGGAAGAGGTATAGTATTTACCGTCTGTTATCCATCTGGCTTTTTCTACCCAATGTGTTTGTGATGATGAGGTTTTTACCCAATCGAAGGCACGTTTGTTGGAAGTTGCCTGTCGTCCATTGAGTAATCCTGTTTTGGCCAGCAGGGCGCTGCCGGTGCATACGGTTAGTACATACTGGCTTTTTTGTGCCAGTAACTTTAGCTGGTTAATAAAATCGGTGTGCTGAATCAGGGTGCGGGCGCCCTGTCCGCCGGGGATAAAAAGTGTGTCAATATTTGCTGGGATGGCAGTAAAGCTTTCGGTAGCAATGCACACGCCATCCTGATTGCTGATTGAGCCACCGGTTTGGGAGTAAAACTGTATATTCCAATCTGGTACTTTACCAAATATTTCTACAGGACCGAATACATCCAGTGTTTCAAAATTTGGATAGAGTAGAGTGGTAATTTGCATGTGTTTTACCTTTGTAGCTGGTATAGGGATACAGAAAGCCCGTAGGCTGAGTTAAGTAGGTTGATTGGTAAATAGAATAACATTTTCTCTGGTTGGGGGCTGGCTAATTTATAAGGTGATTAAGGGGATTGTTGTAACTAGGCCTGTCTGAGTGATTTTTATCTAAGCTGGTAGATAGAGAATATATTGCAATCAGAATGATAAATTGAGGCCGGAATGTATAGCGTGGCCGGATTCGGATACGGTTTTACCTAAATAGGGGTAATATTATTTATTGGTTGTTGATGGTGAGGTTGAGTGTGGAGCCTTGTTGTTGCCACAGTTGCTATGAGGGCATTTGCTGTTGTGGCTTCACGGTTGATGTAATAGGCTAATATATCGAACAGCCAGTTATTATTTTGAACGAACGATTCATTGAGGCAGTTGTTCTGAATCTTGTTACTAGTATGGAAATATTTAATTAGTAAACCAATATTTTCGTTGAGATACAGGAAATAGCTAGTGTCAGATATATAAAACAGTCAGGCGTTATGTGGCTAGGCCTGACTGTTAGTAAGTTGGATGGATTTAGTTGTTTTCGATGATGCGGTTGTTGAGTGGCTGGATAGGCCGATTATTATTTTTGGCCAGATAATGGGAGATATCTTCGATTTCTGCTTTCGACAAGGTAATAGGTTGCCGGAATAATATCCATGTTACTGGTTCGCTGCATGGCGGGGTGGTCAGTGAACCGGTATAGCGGTAGTAACTACGGTTGTGCGGGTAAAGATGTTCAGGATTGAATAAAATGTTGGTGTTTTCATTGCCATTTTGAGCCAGTTGTTTGAATACAGACAGCTTTTCAAAATAGGAGTTTTCTTTGCCTTCCTGGACAAATACGGTAACTACAAGATTACTGTGATCGGCTGCCTGATGGACAAAGTGTAATTCCAGTGGATAGCGTACACCATTGATGGTGTGCTCGGCTGGTTCATGGGCGTGAAACTGAACCAGTGTGTAGGTTTTGCTGTTGTAGGTAAGGGTGCTGTTTGGGGCGAAGTAAAAATGAACTGAATGGCCGCTGTTGGCTATTTTGTTAATGTTGGCATGACGATAGTTAAATTTCAGTTTGGGTAATTTCTGGTTGGTTTTGCTGGCCAATATATCAATCGGGGATTGGGTTTTGCCAGTGGCGCAAGTTTGCGCATCAGCCATTTTACCCCAGTTTTCCGGGGCATTATCGCCTTGATAACCCCAGTGGGCATGTTCAGCCATGGCCGGGGTAGTCAGACCAAGGTTAAGACATAATACTAAAATGATTTTTTTCATAATGTGAGTACTATTAGTTTATGAGGTTATTGGGTTTATTCCTATTTGGTAACTAATTGTACTATTTTTGTTTTTAAATATAAATTTATTGTTAATTTAAGTATGTGTCTATATGATGTTTCTTTTTTTCTGGTGTAAGTGATGTTGACTCTGGACTCTAAATTACCAGCTGTGGGGACAACGATTTTTAGTGTGATGTCGGCACTGGCGGCAGAACATGGGGCGCTGAATTTGTCACAGGGGTTTCCTGATTATGCGGTTGATCCGAAGTTAATCGGGCTGGTTGAGCATTATTTAGGTGCTGGTAATAATCAATATGCGCCGATGACTGGTGTGGCTGTGTTACGTGAGCGCATTCAGGCAAAGTTTCAGTGGGTGCATGGGCTAACTATCGATGCTGAGCAAGAAATTACGGTTACTACGGGGGGAACTCAGGCGATTTTTACAACCATTGCTGCGCTGATTCGCCCGGGTGATGAGGTAATCAGTTTTGAACCTGCTTATGATTGCTATGCGCCAGCGGTAACCTTGTTTGGTGGAAAAATGATACCAGTACGGCTGACTGCGCCGGAATTCGCTATAGACTGGGATTATGTTAAATCATTAATAACGCCTCGTACGCGACTGATTATTGTGAATAATCCGAATAATCCGGCCTGTCGGGTATTCAGTATGGCTGACATTGCTGCTTTGGCAGAGGTGGTGCAGGACAGTAATGTTTTTGTGTTAAGTGATGAGGTGTATGAGCATCTGGTTTTTGACGATATTCAGCCACAAACTCTGTTAAAACATCCGTTGTTGCGCGAGCGGACTTTTGTTGTAGGTTCGTTTGGTAAGCTGTTACATGCAACTGGCTGGAAGGTAGGTTATTGTGTGGCTGCACCGGCACTCATGGCTGAATTTCGCAAGGTGCACCAGTTTAATGTGTTTAGTGTGCATACACCCACGCAATATGCTATTGCCGATTATCTGGCCGATGCGTCACACTATGAAAATTTAGGCCGGTTTTTCCAGCAGAAACGTGATTTTCTGCTAGCCGGTTTGCATAATTCGCGCTTTAGGGTGTATGTGCCTCAGGGAACGTATTTTATTGTGCTGGATTACAGTGCCATCAGTTCTGCGCCAGAAAATGAGTTTGTGCGTGAGTTAGTAATTAAGTACCGATTGGCCACAATACCTTTGGCGGCGTTTTATCATGATGGTTTTAGCCAGCAGTGTGTGCGGGTATGTTTTGCCAAGCAACAGAAAACGCTGCAACAGGCAATAGAGTTATTGTGTGCGGTGTAAAATAGAATAACCGGGAATATATAGGGCAGATTATTGATTCTGCTATTTTTTATATGCCGATAGATACATTGGTGCTGTTGTGGTTGATAACCGACCCAACTCGAAGCGAGCATTTTTTTGATAAAAAATATAAGTAGCTAGTGAGAATCGTTAAACAGACGTTGCGATGCAGAAAAGAGAGTAAATATTCTTATGATGCGTATATTGCAATTTATTATTGAAATGTTAGGAGTAGATTATGGCCATACCTGAATCCAAAAATGAATTAATAGTAGCGATTAATAAAAATTATTCATTGCTAATCAAAAAGTTGATTTCTATACCCGCACAAAAGGCATTTGAGCCTCTTATGGAAGGACATGTTAAAGGCAGTACGATGAGTGTGGCACAATTAGTTTCTTATTTAATTGGCTGGGGAGAATTAGTATTGTCTTGGCATGCTCAGGAAGAAAAAGGGCAGGAAATCATTTTTCCTGAAGTTGGTTTTAAGTGGAATGAATTAGGCCAATTAGCGCAGAAGTTTTATTGTGACTACAAAAATATAAATGATTATAATGCGTTACTTCGTCTTTTGGACAAAAATAAAAATGACATAATCAAGCTTATTGAAGGCTTTAGTGATGAAGCTTTATATGGAGTTGCTTGGTGTGGTAAATACACGCGAGGACGAATGATTCAGCTGAATACATCTTCTCCGTATAAAAATGCGTCCGGTCGATTGGCGGCATTACTTAAAAAGCTTGGTAGTTGAGTTGTTCAGTTTTTTAAGTGAAATTTAATCAGGTCTGACTGGTTAATAAATAATAGCAAATAGCTGAAACAATTCGAGTTGAAGAGTATATTTTTCTTTTTATTACTCCGAATAATACCTAGCCTATTATATTTAAGCCCCAATTTGCCATACTCTTTGTGGTTATGAAAACTACCAGATCAGTGAGCACAGAGTAAGTAGTATCTGATGCTGTAAAATAATTATAATGGCATATTTAGTGTGTGTTTGTGTGCATCTACCATAGTCATTGACATAACGTGCCCAGATAAAGAGTGATTTTGGGCAGTTTTGCTGATAAGCAGTATCTCGTGCACTGGGAATAACTGTCCCAGAATGTTCAGCAAAACGATAATGGCAATTATGGATTGGGTTTGGCTAAGTATAAACAGATTCAGATATCAAACGGTTATTTGTTACGTCGTTTGGCGCGCGGATGGGTACTGTCATAAATTTTTGCCAGATGATTAAAGTCCAGTTTGGTGTATTGCTGGGTGGTGCTGATGGATTTATGGCCGAGCAGCTCTTGTACGGCACGGATATCATGGGCACTTTGTAACACATGGCTGGCAAAACTGTGCCGCAGCATATGCGGAGATAGGTGGCGGTCACTGTCGTGGGTAATCGACCAGACATTCAGGCGATTTTGAATTTGGCGCGCACTCAGGCGTGTGCCACGCTGGCTGGTAAAGACCGCATTTTCGTCGGCAACTGCGTAGCGATGGGGCAGATAGCGCTGTAAGGCCACGATACTTTTTTGCCCTAAGGGAACCTGACGCTGTTTGTTACCTTTACCTTGCACTTGTACCCAGCGTTCATCCAGTATCAGGTGGTGTAAATCCAGTTGTACCAGTTCGCCCAAGCGTAAACCACTGCCATATAGCAGCTCGAAAATAGCCTGATCGCGCAGTGATAAGGGGTCATTAGCGGTAGGCTGGTCAAAAGAGTGATTGAGTTTTTCTGCTGGTACCGCTTTGGGTAAGCGGGCACCGGCTTTGGGTGCTTTAATGTTGCTGGTAGGATTGGCAGTAATTTGTCCCTGTCGTTGCAGAAAATTAAAGTAAGTACGCCATGTGCTGAGTTTGCGTGCCAGTGAAGCAGGCTTATCACCCATGCCACTGAGCTTTTTCAGTGCGCCAACCAGATGCAGGCGGGTAACGCAGGCGGAGGTAAGGTCAGCGGGCAAAATCTGACTTAGCTGAATCAGATCACGACTATAGGCAGTGCTGGTTAAAGGTGACAAGCCGCGCTGCTGTAGGTGCTGGAAAAATTCATTCCATAGTATCCAATTAGGGGGTGGTACTGGCTGCATTTAATAACTCTGTGCAAGGGCGTTGCGAAAAATTTCCGGCGTGCGGCTGATACGCTGACGCTGATAATTAAAAAAGGCCATACCAGTCTTTACCATGGCAATAGCTGCACCATCATTGGCTCGGCGAATGCGGTAAATCAGGCTGAAACCGGTATTACTCAGGCCGATTATACCTAAATCAAAGTCTAGCTCGTCGCCATAAAAGCTCTGTCCCTGAAATTGCAGGGCTGCATCCAGCATAATCAGGCCGGTGCCACCCACATCCATTTCACTAAAGCCTAAAGAAGCCAGCAAACGCAGGCGTGCTTCATGGCACAGGCGCAGTACAGCATCATTGGCCAGATGGTTACCGTAATTAATGTCGCCGATATGTACACTGATGCGGGTATGAAACTGCCAGTGTTCAGGTGGTTCGATATGCATGCGGCTCATGGATTATCCTTGCTAGATTCAGGCTGGATGGTAGCATTTTTTGCAACAGTCTGTGGCTGGCTGGTGTTTGTACCAGACAGATTTGTGCTAAGCTTTGCCAGTATTTTTCTGGTTATATTGTTGTTTTTCAGTTTATTACAAACAAGGTCATGGTTTATTGAGCAAGGAGTATAACGATGTATCACAAAATTATGGTACCGGTAGATGAAAGCGCAGCCGCTATACGTGCGTTGCAGGAAGCAATCATGCTGGCCAGATTGTGTAATGCTGTCTTGCGTGTGGTTAATGTTGTGGATCTGGCGCAATTTAGCTGGGGTGGGGTAGGAGCACTGCCTTCTGAAGAAGTACGCAAGGCCGTGAATGCTGCTGGCAAGAAAGGTTTGGAGCAGGCAGAAAAACTGCTTACAGAATCTGGCTTGCAGTATGAGATTGAAGTGGTGGAAAGTGCCGGCGATAAGGTGGCCGATATGCTGATTCAGGAAGCTACCGAACATAATGTAGACTTACTGGTGATGGGCACCCATGGCTTTAGTGGCTTTATGCATATTTTAATGGGTTCGGTAGCGGAGGGTGTTTTGCGCCAGTCTGATATTCCGGTAATGTTATTAAGAGTACGTGATGATAATTAATTAATTGTCAGCAGTGATCAGTCAGGCCAGACAGTGCAGGCAGTCGCCATAATTGTATCTTGTCTGGCAGTGTGGCATTTGTGCTTTAAATTGACATGTTTGCCAGCAAGTTATTGGCGCAGATTCGGGTTATGTTGCAGTGACTCAAGCGCAATATTAATAAAATTGGGTGCAATGCTTGTAATATCTATATTATGCGGATCAGTTAGCCATAAATTTGTCAGCCCCATGAACAGTGCCTGAAAGTACAGGGCAGCCTGCTGAATATTGATGTTTGCTGGCAGAATATGTTGCTGGCAGCACACCTGAAACACAGCACACAAGTTCTGCCACCATAAATTTTGGTATTTTTGCAACAGCGCAACTATGGCACTGTTGTCGGCAGTATGTTCACAATTCAGATGTAATATGTAGCAGAATTTACGGTAATTATCGTCAGTAGCCATGCGCTGAAACATCTGTTTTAACGCCTCCATCAGATTGTTTAATGCATTTGGAGAGCTGGTGTCGATATCATGTTGCAGCTGCTCGCTCAATTTGCTGAAAACCTGTTGGAATAAAGCGTCAAACAAGTCTTCTTTATTTTTAAAATGCCAGTATAAAGCACCACGGGTCACACCGGCTGCGCTGGCAATCTCTTGCAGTGAAGCACGGCTTACACCGCGCCGATAAAATATGTCCAGTGCCGCAGCCATGAGAGCCTCTTTAGTTTGCAGGGATTCCTCTTTGGTCTTGCGCATAATAAATTTCCGTTAATCTGTAAATTAAATTTAGGCAAATCTGTGCTTAATCCAGATTGGCACAGATTTTTTTGTTTAAAATAACTAAAGTATTAAATTTATTACATCTGGTATACATACATTGTTGCATGTATAATGCGCAGCGTAAAGCCATTTTTATTTAATCGTCTGTTGTCGCATTGCAGATTGCCTGATATTTCTGTTCCGGCTGTCCGAGGTGTCGACATCGGCGCTATTTGTGTCATATTTTTAGCGCAACAGAGTAAAAATTCATTTAATTTTTAATTATATATGCACATATTGAGGTGAGTATGGGAACGAGTCGAAGAGCAGATAAATGGCGCATCAGTGCGATAGTACTTGCTAGTGCGCTGGCATTAGCTGCCTGTGGCAAAAAAGACAAGGCACCAGCGCCACAAGCGCCAATGGTCAGTGTGCTGACTGTACATCCGGAAACGGTAACTGTAGATACTGAGCTGACCGGCCGTTTAAAACCGATTCGCGAGTCAGAAGTGCGTGCCCGTGTAGCTGGTATTTTGCTGAAACGCTTATTTACAGAAGGCACCTATGTTAAAGAAGGACAGCCACTGTTCCAGATTGACAATGCGCCTTATCTGGCCTCCCTGCAATCTGCCCGCGCCAGTTTGGCAACCGCTCAGGCCAATGCAGCCAAAGCTGATGCCGACGTTGTCCGCTACCGCCCGCTGGTAGCCGCTAATGCTATCAGCAAACAGGAATTTGATCAGGCAATTGCACAACAGCGTCTGGCACATGCACAAATTGACAGTGCACAGGCTGCGATTAAATCGGCACAGATTAATGTAGGCTATGCCTATGTACGTGCTCCGATTTCAGGACGTATTGGTAAGGCACTGGTTACTGAAGGTGCACTGGTTGGCCAGAACGATGTTACCAAGCTGGCTTTGATTCAGCAAACCCATACCTTATATGTTGACCTGAACCAGACTGCCGCACAGGCAATGAAAATCCGTCAGGATATTGCTGCGGGCAGAATGAAAACCATCAATGGCGCCGTCGAAGTGGCCATCAAGCTGGATGATGGCAGCGAATACCCGCAAAAAGGCCGTCTGCTGTTTACCGACATGACTGTGGATGAAGGCACTGGTGAAGTTAAAGTACGTGCCGAAATTCCAAATGATAATGATATGTTATTGCCCGGCCAGTTTGTGCGGGTAGAAATTCCGCAAGCTGAAATTCAGAATGCCATCGTATTGCCGCAGCAGGCAGTAACCCGTGGTGCCAGTGGTGATACGGTTACTGTGGTTAATGCGGATGGCAGTCTGGCTGTTCGTCCGGTAACTGTTGTACAGCAAAAGGGCACAGACTGGGTAATCAGTGGTGGCTTGCGTGCTGGTGACAAAGTGGCTATGGACGGTCTGGCACTGGTGCAGTTAACCGGTGCGAAGAAAGTTCAGACTCAGCCGTGGAAACCGGCATCAGCCAGCGCACCGGCAGGAGCTCCTGCTCAGGCAGCTTCAGCACCCAAGGCCTCTGCGGCATCTGCCTCTCAGGCCAAGTAAGGAATATGTAATATGTCACGATTTTTTATTAACCGACCGATTTTTGCATGGGTGGTGGCGCTGTTCATCATCATTGCCGGTATAGTGTGTATTACCAAGCTACCTGTTGCCCAGTATCCAACCGTAGCACCTCCCTCTATTACCCTGACCATTGCCTATCCGGGTGCCGATGCCCAGACTATTGAAGATACCGTATTATCGCGTATTGAACGCGAGATGAATGGTCTGGAAAATCTGGACTATATGGAGGCCAAATCGCTGTCCAATGGTACAGGTACATTAACCTTAACTTTCTATCCGGGTACTGATGACGATATCGCCCAGATGAATGTGCAGAATGCCCTGTCACGGGCAGAACCGCGTTTGCCAGCCATGGTAAAACAGACTGGTGTACAGATTGCCAAATCACGCAGTAACTTCCTGATGGTAACCATGTATACCAGTGATAATCCCAATCTGACACCGGCAGACATGGCAGACTACGTGGCACGTAACATTCAGCCGGAATTACAGCGTATTGATGGTGTCGGTAACGTAATGGTGTTCGGTTCCGAACGTGCCATACGTATCTGGCTGGATTCAGACAAGTTGCGCAGTGTGAATCTGACACCGGCAGCGGTTAATGCTGCGGTAGCTGCACAAAACCAGCAGATTTCTGCCGGTAGCTTGGGTGCCTTGCCTTCTCCTGACAATATTCAGACTACAGCGACCATTGTCGTTCCCGGCCAGCTAAAAACAGTTGAACAGTTTGAAAATATTATTGTCAAAGCCAATACCGATGGTTCACTGGTACGCCTGAAAGACGTTGCCCGGGTAGAGCTGGGTAAACAGGATTACTCTACTGGTGCGCGTCTGAATGGTAAAGACGTGGTAGGTGCCGGTATTCAGCTAACCTCCAAAGGTAATGCACTGGCAACAGCCAATGCAGTTAAGGCCAAACTGGCTGATTTGCAGAAATATTTCCCGGCTGGCATGAGCTGGTCTGCACCGTACGACAGCTCTACTTTCGTGAGTATTTCCATTGAAAAAGTGGTACATACACTGGTAGAGGCCATCGTACTGGTATTCCTGGTAATGTTGCTGTTCCTGCAAAACATCCGCTACACCCTGATTCCGACCATTGTGGTGCCGATTGCCTTGCTGGGTGCCTTTTCCATCATGTATTTTGCCGGCCTGTCGATTAACGTACTGACCATGTTTGCCATGGTGCTGGTAATTGGTATTGTGGTCGATGATGCCATCGTGGTGGTGGAAAACGTTGAGCGTATTATGGCGGAAGAGCATTTGCTGCCCAAACCGGCTACTGAAAAAGCCATGGGACAGATTTCCGGCGCCGTGATAGGTATTACCGTAGTACTGATTACCGTATTTATCCCGATGGCGTTTTTCTCTGGTTCTACCGGTAATATTTACCGCCAGTTCTCCATCGTTATGTCAGTGGCCATCTTCTTCTCTGCTTTTCTGGCACTGTCTTTGACACCGGCTCTGTGCGCCACTTTGCTCAAGCCGATTGCCGAACACGAGGCCGAGAAAAAAGGCTTCTATGGCTGGTTTAACCGCAAATTTAACAGTGGTACCAAAAAATACGAATCCAAAGTCGCCTATGTACTGCATCGCAGTGTGCGCATGTTTATCATCTACGTCATTATTACCGGCTGTGCACTGTTTGTAATGGGACGTCTGCCGACTTCATTCCTGCCGGAAGAAGATCAGGGTTATTCTATCGGTTTGGTTCAGTTACCACCGGGCGCTACTCAGCATCGTACACTGGAGACATTCAAGAAGATGGAAGATTTCACCCTCCATCAGCCTGAAGTGAAAAACATGGTATCAATATTGGGCTTCAGTATGACCGGTCAGGGACAAAACGTAGGTTTGAGCTTTCTGGTACTGAAAGACTGGTCTGAACGTGACGGCGCAGAACACAGTGCCAATTCACTGGCCAAACGCATTACCGGCGCCATGATGGGTTCGGTTCGTGATGGTTATATCTTTGCACTGGTACCACCATCCATTCCTGAACTGGGTACCAGTACCGGCTTCAGCTTCCGCCTGCAGGATCGTGGTGGTAAAGGCCATGAAGCATTACTGGCAGCACGTAACCAGCTACTGGGTATGGCGCGTGAAAGCAAAGTGCTGACACAGGTACGCCCCGATGGCATGGAAGACGAACCACAATTGCAGATTGATATCGACCGTGATGCCGCCAATGCACAAGGTGTCTCATTTAGTGATATCACCACCGTATTGAGTACGGCGCTGGGTTCCAACTACGTAAACGACTTCCCGAACAAAGGGCGTATGCAGCGTGTGATTGTGCAGGCTGATATTGCCTCCCGTATGACACCGGAAGACCTGAGCAAACTCACTGTGAACAATGCACAGGGACAATCCGTACCCTTGTCCGGCATCATGAAAACCCACTGGATCACCGGTCCGGCGCAAACTGTTCGCTATAACGGTTATACCGCCATGTCTATTACCGGTAATGCAGCTCCGGGTTACAGTACTGGTGATGCCATGGCCGAAATGGAAAAAATGGCCAGCAAACTGCCGGATGGCTTTGGTTATGAATGGACAGGCCTGTCCAAAGAGGAAAAAGACGCTGGTAACCAGTCTACCGTCCTCTATATGTTCTCCCTGCTGGCTGTATTCCTCTGTCTGGCCGCACTGTACGAAAGCTGGACAATCCCATTGTCTGTCATGCTGGTCGTACCGCTGGGTTTGCTTGGCGTGGTATTGGGTACATGGCTGCGTGGCATGGAAAACGACGTCTATTTTCAGGTGGGGCTGATTACCGTGATTGGTTTGAGTGCTAAAAACGCCATTCTGATTGTGGAATTTGCCAAAGAGCTGCAAGAGCAGGGTAAATCCCCGCTGGAAGCCGCACTGGCCGCTGCACACCTGCGTTTCCGCCCGATTCTGATGACCTCTATCGCTTTCATCATGGGCGTAGTACCGTTGTATTTCGCCAGTGGTGCCTCTTCTGCCAGTCAGCGCGCAATTGGTACCAGCGTATTGTGGGGGATGTTAGTAGGCACCTGTCTGGCCTTATTCTTTGTGCCCGTGTTCTATTCAACTGTACGTAGCCTGTTCAGCAGAAAAAAGAACGACAAAGATGGTAATGCGCCTGACAATGGCAAAAACCTGCCGATTACTGTAAACAGTGATGGCAGTGCCACCGTACAGCCAGCCGACCAGACAGACAAAGAGGATAAAGCATGAAACACATAGTAAAACCTACCCTGCTGGCTGCATTAATTGCCGGGGTAATGTCTGCCTGCTCAATGGCACCGCGCTATCACCAGCCGCAAGTAGAAATGGCAGAAACCTTCCCACGTGCCGCCGCCAGCGACCAGCAGGCTGGTGCCGTAGCAGCGGCCAATCTGGGCTGGCAGGATTACTTTGCTGATGAACGTTTGAAACAGATTATCAGTCTGGCCTTGACCAATAATCGTGATTTACGTGTAGCTGCCTTAAACGTAGAAGCGGTACGTGCACAATATGTTATCCAGCGTGCCGACCGTTTGCCAGCGCTGGCGGCTACTGGCAATGGCGGCCGTTCCCGTGTCGCACGGGATTTAAGTGCCGTGCGTGATGCTACTGGCCAGCAAACCAGCTATATTGCCGAATCATATAATGTTGGCTTGGGCGTTACCGCATTTGAGCTGGACTTGTTCGGACGGGTAAAAAGCCTGTCTGATGCCGCCTTGAATCAGTATTTCCAGCAGAAACAGGTACGCGATTCCACCCAGATTAGCCTGATAGCCAGCGTGGCCAAAGCCTACTTTGATGAACGCATTGCACAGGCACAAATGGATTTATCCAGCCGTGTACTCATGTCACGTGAAGAAAGCAAACGCCTCACTGACCTGCAATTCAAAGCGGGCGTGATTTCACAGGTAGAAGTAGATGTAGCCGAAGCGCAAATCGAAACTGCCCGCGCAGATTATGCAGCAGCCAAACAGGCGCGTGAGCAGGCGCATAATGCCTTAACCTTGCTGGTAGGCAAACCACTGCCAGATGACCTGCCCGCAGCAGCGCCACTAAGCCGGCAGTTTGTTAATGCAGAACTGCCAGTAGGCTTGCCGTCTACCATTCTGTATCAGCGGCCGGATGTGCGTGCAGCCGAATTTGCGCTTAAATCTGCCAATGCCAATATTGGCGCTGCCCGGGCAGCATTTTTCCCGCGCATCAGCCTGATTGGCGGCATTGGTTCTGGCAGCAACGATATTGGCCATCTATTCAATGGTCCAAACCGCACATGGAGCTTTACACCACAGATTACCCTGCCGATTTTCACTTGGGGACAAAACAAAGGTAATCTGGATTTGGCCACTGCACGTAAAAACATCGCCGTAGCACAGTATGAGCAAACAGTACAGGCTGCTTTCCGTGATGTGGCTGATGCACTGGTAGCACGCGATTCGCTTAAAAAGCAGTATGAAGCGAAGCTACGTGGCGAGCAGGCACAAACCAACCGTTATAAACTCACCCAGCTGCGTTATAAACACGGCATCGCCAGCTCACTGGAACAGCTAGACGCCGAGCGCGACAGCTATGCTGCCCAGCAGGCATTGCTCCGTACCCAGCAAACCCTGCTGGAAAACCGTGCTGACATCTATAAAGCACTGGGTGGTGGCCTGAGACAGCAAACAGTAGCACCTGCTGCAAACACCACGGTAACCACCACAACGACCACCACTACGACAACGGTGCAGTAATTGTAACCTCAATCAGGATGGCAGCATTACTCCTGCCATCCTTTTAGCAGCGCGGGCAGCATGCTGAAAATATAGCGCTGGTTAGCATCTGAACATGTTAGCCAGCCAGTGCACGGACAAGGCTATAGCAGCCAATGCCTGATTTAACAGCAACATTTTTACCTGCTCGTGCTATACAAAATGATTTAACCCTTGAATAGATTCCGCTTTTCATGGTATAAATCGCGTTTTACAAAATTAATTAGAAGTTTGGAGTTAACCATGGCACGTGTATGTAAAGTGACCGGTAAGCGCCCCATGAGTGGCAACAACGTGTCACACGCCAACAACAAAACCAAACGCCGTTTCTTGCCTAACCTGCAATCACGTCGTTTCTGGGTTGAAAGTGAAAACCGTTGGGTTCGTCTGCGCGTTTCTAACGCCGCTCTGCGCACCATCGACAAATTAGGTATTGAAGTAGTATTGGCCGACCTGCGCGCTCGCGGTGAAGCTTAATCATATAGTGATTTAAGGATAGAGCAATGCGCGACAAAATCAAACTGGAATCATCTGCTGGTACTGGCCATTTCTACACCACTACCAAAAACAAACGCACCATGTCTGGCAAATTCGAAATTAAAAAATTCGATCCAGTAGTGCGTAAACATGTAATGTACAAAGAAACCAAACTGAAATAATTGTTTCATACTGGTTTGAAAAACCTGAGCAGTTTATTGCTCAGGTTTTTTTCATTAGGGATAATAAAACATAAATCAGATTTACCGACTAAATGGCCGTACTATGGAAAACAACATGCATGAAGCACATATCGAATTACAGCACCGCATCGAAGAGCTGGAAATACAAAGCGCATTGCAGGAAGAAACCATCCAGAGCCTGAGTGATACCATAGCCCGGCTGCAACAAACCTTAGATTTACAACAGGCACAACTGCGCCTGCTGTACCAGCGCCTGCCGGACAGAGCAGACAGCGGTAGTGAACCATTTAATCCGGCAAGTGAAATTCCGCCACATTATTAAACTATTGAAACAGACAAATAGTAGCAGGTACAAGTATCGATTACCTTGCCTGATAAACGTTTAAATCGCAATACGGATTAAAAATTCAGGCTTAAAGCGAATGATTAAAAGTCTGCCAATGGCGCTTCGTGCCAATCTGGAAAGATCAAAAAGAGCCAAAACTCATTATCCACCCTGAATTATCGGTAATATACTTTTATAAGCAGCACATCGGAAATCAATTCAGGAAAATACAAAGGATAATTCAACCACACAGAATTATGCCTAGTTAGTATTCATCTAATGATTAACTTTTCCAGCATTTATGCTGACAAAAAAATCGATATTGCTCACAACTTAATAGCTTTTATCCAGACCCATTTGCCAGAAATCAGCCTCTAATCGCGTTGCATTAGTAAAAATTTTTGCCAACTGCTCAAAACGCTGCGAATCAATATTGGCCAAACGCTGATTAATCCAGTTAATCTCTGTTTGCATGGCTGCATGAAATTCATCACCTGTATACATCTCAATCCAGCTCAGATAAGGATTGTTGTGCGCCTGATACCATGATTGTTCCTGAATCCAGCGCGCAAGTACTCCATAGCCAATCAGGCAGGGCGCCAGTGCGATATGTAAATCCAGCAGATCACCTTGCTGTCCGGCATCAAGTATATAACGTGTATAAGCAATATTGGCCTTAGCTTCCGGCAAATTATCAAGCTCCTGTTTACTTATGCCCCATTGCTTGCAGTACTGAATATGCAAATCCAGTTCAACGTCAACAATAGCTTTAAGACCAGCTAAGGTTTGCCGTATCTCAAAAATATCATGGCTTTTATAAACTGCAAGCCCCCATGCACGCGAAAACTGAATTAAAAACAGATAATCCTGTTTTAAATAATACTGAAAGCAGGATTTATCTAACGTTCCCTTACCTAATTGCTGTACAAAATCATGCTGGATATAGCGATTCCAGTCGTCCCGACAGGAATCAATAAGGGATTGGAATGATGGCATCAACGCTCCTTTAATAAACAATATATTAAAAGGAGTAACAAAACAGACTTATTATTGCAAAAGCTTGTTTTATACTCCCTTCGTCGGTATTAACCGCATCAGGTTCAACGGGTGTAATCTCAGCCTGTGGCACCCCGGATAAATTAACCAGTAAGTTAAGAAATAGATGAGACAAATAAGAGAAGAATATTATATTCAGCTAACAGCCTCACCAATGAATACAGTATACATTTGTTTTCAATAAATTTATATGAATAGAGTTATTTGTTTGGAGCAGGATTTTTATTCGTGAATTCATCTGTATCTTCTCTACAATGTTTAAGCAGGAACTCATCTACATCCGAAGCTGTACCCGCAGATATTTTCTGTTTAGCATCATATAATGTCACCAGTTTTAAAATATCATTATCCGCACTATGGGCAGTAGGTTCTGAAGCGGAAGAAGGTGATGCTGTATTTTGTTCTGAAGACGTTTTTTTAATATCTTTAAAATCTTTTTCCTTGATTCTGGCAAGAGTTTGCCAGCTATTAATTTTGCTTTTATCCAGAATCACTACTTGAGTTATTCTAATATTCTCATCACTATTATCAGCCTTTTTGGTTGTTATCCAATAAAAATTTTTAGAATTATTAGATTTATTATCAGTTGCGTTTTTTTCTTCTGATTTAATTTCATCTAAATGAGCAAATTCAAGCACTGCCTGATTACCGATACGTGATTTAATTATAACTGGACAGATAGGTACGCGAGGTTCTAGAGATTGGCTATTACATACTTTTTTTCCTAATGTTTGATTAATTTCCTGACACGTTTCTTTGGTTACTGTTATGCGTGCAGAATTAATTTCACCGAGTTGAAGAACTCTGATGCCCATAAATGTGACATTAGCTAATTTGTCTATAGCCATTAGAATGGGAAATAATAGTAAAAAACATATAAATAAAGCATATAAAATCTGTTTATTATATTTTGCAATTACAATAAAAACTGAACATATTGTAGGTATCAAAACTAATAAGAAAAGTTTTAAGAAAATAGAGTTATTTGTTTCGTTGCTAATATCTCCACTTAGCCATACAAGACAAAAAATCATAGCAGAGCCTGTAATAAGAATAGTAGCTATAATAGTAGTATTAACTGACCACCGAAAAATTTTGAATGCGTCTGAAACCTTATTATTATTTTTAATATTTTGGGTTTGCTGGGGAGTTTTTGCTTTTGAGTTTTGCGTATTTCCAACCTGTTTAAAATTAATTCTAGGAAAAAGGATAGGTAAAATTGGAAGTATTACGAACCCAAGACTAATCATGGTTATAATGGAAAGAATATTTGAAGCAAAATTAATTAATATTATTAATGAAA
>NZ_MDVC01000061.1 GCF_002777425.1 Snodgrassella alvi | reverse complement strand
TAACCAGTTATAACACCGAAAGGCCTCATGAAGCATTAAATAATATGACGCCGATTGAGTATAAAACCCTAAGACAAGCAGTATTATTTTCTACTTGAAGCTTGTACTAAGTTTGGGGTATTTACACAAGTTGTTGCAATACGGCTTTCACCTGTTCAATAGAAGTATCAGCTATAGTAATGATTCCTGCATTGATATCTACTGATAGTTTCTCCCGCAGTAGTAAGGTAAAAAGGGTATTAACAATTTTATCGCCTTTCCATGGCAATAAATAAACTGTATCACCAAACTGAATTAATTTCTCTGTTGCCAGTTTAAAAGCCTTGAATACATAGCAGCTTTCTTTAAACAGCTTTTTAGCGTTATTATCAGTAAAGTCTGCTTTTTTATGGGCAACCGGTATTCTGAAATCTTCATCACATAATATTCGATACATTTCTTCACGAAGAACATCATGAATATTTAGACTATTACTTTCAAATACAGGTGGCGTTCCGCCTCTGGCATGCCGAACCAGAATGATTTTCTCTTCGGTATTGATATTAATTATTTGCCAGCCAGTCGCACAAACAGGTTCATGATTTTTTAAGCATCAAAAAAAAGCATCAGCAATAATGATTCTGACACCCAAATCATTACGTGCCTCGGTTTTGGTACTGTATTCAGCACTCAGCCATTTAATCGCACAGGCTTTTAGTTGCTCATCATCCTGTTCACTGGCTTTCCAGTAGGCTTCAATGACTTTGGCAAAATCATAGCCGCCAACCATTTCCGAAATAGCGGCGAGTCTCTGATGAATGATTTGTTCCACACTGTTGCCGATGCTATCAGCTTCTTTTTGAACCTGAGTAACGAATTTTCTACAAATCGTTTATCTAAATCGGTGACTGCTACCTTTTTTGTGATATTCCATCAATATAATTTATGCTGATGATAGATTATTGATTTTTTAAATAATATTTAATTATATTTTTTAATGCACAATAAACCGTGCAAAAGTTTTTTACATAATAATTAATACATATTATCTAAATTCAATCAGGCCATCAATTTCTTCACTTACTGATTTCACGAGCTCTTGTATTTCATCATCGCCATTAATAAATATGTAAAAAGTGTCCAAGCGTGGATAGTATTTTTTGAAAAATTTGCCTTTTGGCGTACCTGAAGGGCAAAAATTAAACGAAAGTACAGTAGAATTTGCCATTATGCACATAAAATCATCCCAATAAAAAACCCCTTCCATATCGTCAGCTTTAATTAAGAATCCTTCTGCAAAAAAAGCACAGTAACTTTCTATCGGCCATTCTAAATTGTTGTATAATTTTTTTAATCTTCTTATTTCCGAAAAGATAGCGAAGTAATGCGAGATAATTGAGATGACAAGTCCGATAATTACAAATGATAAAATAACAAGACCTTGAAGAGAAATCTTACTTGGCCAGAAAAAGAAGGCAATTACCAAAAAATATAATGGCCAGGCAACTAATAGACCAATCAATAACTTTATTCTTTTTTTGGGAAAATAAAGATGGCGTACCATTGCAGGAATTTGAGAAAAAAGAGTTTCTTTAGATTCTAATTTAATGTTACGTTCAAACAGAAATGTTGCCTCTTGTGGATCAAAGGCAACATATACATTTTTGACATATTTTTTTAACATTGTAATATTCCTTTATATTATTTTAATTTTGGTTATAAAAAGTCATATTATAAAAGATGTCAAATTGGCTTGTAAAACTCTATTATTGCAATGGTAATACATGAAAATTGCCCAGCGCACTTTCATTCAGTTTTTTTATATATAGATATTTTTTCATCAATTCAGAATAAAAGTACTTCGCCTACCTGCTAGGTGCATGCAAGGTTACAAATTTTTATTCCAGAGCAATTGTTTGTTCTATATTCATAAAAACGTTGCGCCTGAAGTATAATCATCAATAATCAGCTTTAAAGCAGTACCACTAACTTCAATGTGCTTGGTACCCGTATCATGGCTTTCAGTTTATTAACCTGTCTTACCTGGATATGTAGTATACCGGTTTTCGGAGTAAAGCCAGATTTCAGAAATTGAGTAACTGCATTTCTTTCTTTTGCACTGATTCTTTATCTATCATTATTTTATCAATGTAGTTTGACCAATATTTTAAAATCTATATAAATATCATTATTATCTTTAATAACAATGCATCTACACAGTCATAAGCCCATTCAATAATGCTTTCAGTTGCACCATCTGACAATAAATTAAACCGTTTACAGGGCTCTGTATGCCTATTGGGTATTCCCAAGTACTCTTTACAGCGTTGTGCGGCTGATCTGAAATAATATTCAGGTGAGCAGCGCAACCAGTCCAGTGCCACACTCGCTTTTATCGGCTTTTCATTTTTTACCGTTACCGTCAGTATCAATTTAAAAAACAATTAAATTTCGGTTGTGGATAGTAATCGACGTATCGGGTGCCAGCCATCGGCCTTCCTCCGTATTCTCAGAACCAGAAATTCTGGTGCGGCTGCCAGAAGTAATCGTAAAAGTTGCCAGTTCATCATCTACTGCTGTGTCAGCAGACTGTTTATTTTCATTATCCTGTGCCATTAACTCAGCAATGACCGTACTAACATTAGCTTGGGCAGAAGATTGTTGCGGCAGGCTGTTATTTGCTGGATTTTCTGGTTTATTGCCAGCGCTGTGGAGTGTGGCTGTAGCTTTATTTTTATTCGTACGATTGCGTGGCTTAGGTGCTGGCTGTATATGGTTTTTTTACTGGAGAATATCACCATTAAAATACCAATAATCACAATACAAGTAAAAACGCCATTCCACTTTAATCCAAAGGTTAAAAAAACTATCTCAATTGAACATAACAGCTTGATAAAAAATTAACCGGAAAATACAAAATGATTGCAAACGTATCCTCAGATAGTACGACAGTATTTATGCATAAGCCAAATATATTGTCGATTTCAAAGCTGAAAACCGGATATTTGCAGAGCTGGTGTTGTTTTCTGTACATTTACATCACCAGAAGCATTAACTAATAAATATTGTTAACAGCAATAACCATTGAAAAGTGTTAAATACACTTAATACCGGTGATCTAATCATACCGATGAATGATTATTGATTTTGCAAGACTGTATGGGTAGTACACTTATGCTCAGGCTGCCGTATAATCACTTCTTTCCCTGTTGGATGTGAAAGAAATAACGCATGTGGTTTAAGCAATTAAGTATTTATCCGCTAAATAAAGAAAATTTGCCAGAGCTGGAAACACTGGTAGACAAGCTGGCCGAAGCTGAATTCAAACCCTGTATGGGATTGGACTGGGACAGTATTGGGTTTGCCAGCCCGGTATCGTTTAGTCCGGAAATGGTATTTCCGGCGCAAAATACCTGGCGCATTGCGCTGAAAAAAGAAGAAAAGGTATTACCGGCAGCGGTAGTGCGCGATATTCTGGAAGAAAAAATCAATGAAATCCGTGAAGCCGAAGGCCGCAATGTTGGTCGCAAAGAAAAGATGGAGCTGAAAGAAACCATCACCGATGACTTGCTACCACGTGCATTTACCAAAAGCGGCAAGACAGAAGCAATCATTGATACCCAGCGCGGATTATTGTTGATTAATCAGGCCAATGCCAACCGGGCAGAAATGCTGCTTACCAAATTGCGTGATGCACTTGGCGGGCTGGAAGCAAAATTACCGCGCACCCAGCAGTCGCCGGGAAGCCTGATGACCGAATGGCTGTTAAATGGTGCGGCTGCCGGCCATTTTGAGCTGGATAGTGATTGTGAACTTAAAGGCCTGGGTGATGCAGCACCGGTAGTGCGTATCAGCCATCAGGATTTAACTGCTGAGGAAGTAGTAAATCTGGTGAAAAACGGCAAGGTTGTGACCCAGTTGGGGCTGTGCTGGCAGGATAGAGTGCGCTTCGTACTGACGCAGGATTTTACCCTGAAGCGTATTCAGTTTCTGGATGTGATTCAGGAAGAAGCAGCCGGACAGGGCGATGATATGCAGAGCATCACCTTTGCCTCGCAGATTCTGATGGCTGAAGCATTAGGTGATCTGCTGGCTGAGCTAGTTCATCATCTGGGTGGCTGGTTACCCGAATAATGGCATAAGCTGGCGTAAATTGCCGCAATTTGCCTGCAACGGCGACATAGGCTTCGGTATAATGCGCTAAATTTATCAAGGGTATTGTCATGAGTATTAAATCAGACAAATGGATACGCCGCATGAGCGAAGAGCACGGCATGATTGAACCGTTTGAGCCGAATCAGATTAAACAGGTAAACGGTGAAAAAATCATTTCCTATGGCACTTCCAGCTACGGCTATGATATCCGCTGCGCACGCGAATTTAAAATTTTTACCAACATCAACAGCACCATTGTTGACCCGAAAAATTTTGATACACGCAATTTTGTCACCGTTGAAGACGATTATTGCATTATTCCACCAAACTCTTTTGCTCTGGCACGTACCGTGGAATATTTCCGTATTCCGCGTAATGTTCTGACTGTGTGCTTGGGTAAATCAACCTATGCACGCTGCGGTATTATTGTGAATGTTACCCCATTTGAACCCGAATGGGAGGGTTATGTGACACTGGAATTTTCCAACACCACACCGCTGCCAGCAAAAATCTATGCCAACGAAGGTGTAGCACAAGTACTGTTTTTTGAAAGTGACGAGGAATGCGCCACTTCCTATAAAGACCGTGCTGGCAAATATATGGGGCAAACCGGCGTTACTTTACCGAAAGCCTGATAACTATCATCATAAAAGGACGCAGCAGCGTCCTTTTTCTTTGGCCAATTAACGTTTAAAAGCAAAATACACCGCACCAAGTATAAAGCCAAAGCTCATAAGATAATTAAAACGAAATTCATCTTTCAGATAAAGAATAGCAAACAGAGTAAACACCACCAGCGTGACTACTTCCTGAATAATTTTCAGTTGAAACGGCTTGATACCCCAATGCGCGCCCAGATGATTGGCCGGCACAGCCAGACAATATTCAAACAGAGCAATTCCCCAGCTAATCAGAATAATCTACCAGAGCGGAAAACTGTAGTTACTGGGTTTAATGTGCCAGTACCACGCAGTAGTCATCACCAGATTGGAAGTAATAAGCAAGCCGATAACGATTAAGTAAGGCATATTAATATTAATGTAACTACTCCCTAAAATAGTACAGCGCCAAAGTAGAAAATTCTCTTTATTAACCCACAGAGGATTTAAACATGAAAAAGATGACTGAATATCAGATCGTATCTATTTTAAAAGAAGCTCAAGCCGGCATTCCTGTCAAAGAACTTTGCCGTAAATATGGCATCGGTAATTCGACTTTTTATAAATGGCGGGAAAAATACGGTGGTATGGAAACCTCCGATATCAAACGTTTAAAGGAGCTGGAGGCTGAAAACAGTAAGCTTAAACAGATGTTTGCTGAACTGAGTTTAAAATCCGAGCTTCAGGAGGAAATCATAAAAAAGCTCTAGTGCCTACCAAGGAACGTAAAGCCTGGGCTCTGGAGTTACAAGAAAGTCATCCTGTTACTATTACAATGAGTTGTTCTATTGCTGGTTTAAGCCGCTATGCTTACTATTATCAACCTAAGTTACCGGATGATTCAGTGATTATGTCAGTACTAAGTGCTATTACCGATAAGCATTTACGCTGGGGCTTTCCCAAGTGTTTTAATCGCATCAGAAAGCTCGGCTATAAATGGAATCATAAACGGGTGTATCGGGTGTATTGTGAATTAAAGCTTAATCTCAGGGTAAAGCGTAAACAACGCATTCCTCCACGAAGCCCGGAAAGGCTATCAGTACCCAATAAACAAGGTGAATGCTGGCCAATGGATTTTATGAGTGACAGCAGTCGAAATCAACGGTGTTTTAGAACTTTCAATGTGATAGATGACTTTAATCGTGAGGCGCTAGGCATTGATATTGCGGTCAGTTTACCAGCTGGCAGGATTACCCGTTATCTGGATAAACTGGCCGAATATCATGGTTATCCACTAAAAATACGAGTAGATAATGGATCGGAATTCACCGGAAACACCTTTACTAACTGGGAAAGATCACATGGTATAACTATAGAGTACATCAACCCCGGCAGCCCATATCAAAATGGCTTTATTGAACGATTTAACCGTTCGTACCGTACAGAGGTACTGGATTTATATCTTTTTAATAATCTGGAACAGGCAAGGAAGGTAACCGAAGAATGGCTAACAGTTTATAACACCGAAAGACCTCATGAAGCACTAAATAATATGACGCCGATTGAGTATAAAATACTAAAACAAGCAGCATGATTTTCTACGTCAGTTTTGTACTAACTATGGGGTATTTACAGTAGTTACAAAATTAATCTAGTATGAAAGAAACCATCTCTCAAAATTTGTTTTTTGTTTATTTTATAATAAGCACTCCTCCCTAGAATCTACTGAAGATTGAGGAAGGAGCTGAAGAAAAACGGCCGGTGTAAATTGGAAAATCAATTTATCAATAACGTCATCGATATAGTCAAAATAATTATATTCATAATCAATATAATAGCTACTGGACGCCCCATAAATTTTAACCAAGTACTGTAATTTACTTTAGATAATTGCAAGCCGCCCATAACAACACCAGATGTCGGCGTAATCAAATTTACCAAACCACTACCAGCTACAAAAATCATAATCATAATATTAGGATCCATCCCTAACTTAGCCGTCAGCGGCCCCAGAATTGGTATAGAAACAAAGGCCAGTGCAGATGTTGAAGGAATCAAGAAAGACAGACCTAAATAAATCAAGTAGGCTACAGGAACAAAAATAACTGGCGACAACCCTGTTAACAGGTTTTGGGCTTTATCTAAAATAAATAGATCAAAATGTGTTTCCCCCATTAATACCGAAATAGAACGAGCAACAACAATAATCAACACTACAGATAAAATATCACAAGCTCCCGCAATAAAATTATCAACAATTTCTTTTTCTGACATTTTTGCCGCAATACCAATGACTACTGACATCAGCAAAAACCACATGGCTAAATCACCAAAGGTCCAGTCTCCGAAGTTACTGCCAGTCAAAAATGACGTCCAATCATTAAAAACGGTTATATTAAACTCTCCCCACGGTATCAATGAAATTATCATTACAATAAAAGTGAATGCAAACAAAATTAAAATATTTTTTTCACGCCGTCCGAATCTAAGATGTTCTGTATTTTCCGTATTAAAATACAAATTCATTTCCGTTTGTTCTTGTTGGGACAATAATGTAACTGTTTTATCCTTTTTAATCCTTTTGGCATACCTCATCACATACCATATACAAAAAGCAAGCGTTGACAGCCAGAGGGCTGTTCCTACCGTAATTATGGTTCCCTGATTCGGATTATAGCCAACACCCTTCAATGCATCACCAGCCACACCAGTAGCGAAAGGATTTACCGTTGATCCCAATACCCCCGCTCCTGCTCCTAAGAGAATAACTCCCACTGCAATCAAAGTGTCAAAACCAGCGGCAACTAAAGTTGCAGTGATAAGAACATAAAATGCAATAGTTTCTTCAGCCATGCCATATACAGTTCCGCCAACAGAAAACAAAAACATCAGCAGCGGGATAAGCACCAATTCTTTTCCTTTTAATTTCTGCACCAATGCAGAAATACCAGCTTCTAAAGAATTTGTTTTCATCGCCACATTGATAAACCCGCCTAATACAAGAATAAATACAGCGATATTGATTGAATTTTGAAAAGATTTAAATGGTGCCATCACAAGATTACTAAGTGATGGAGAGATAACTGTAGAGACTACTTCTGAACTATCAGGGAGAGTTACGGGAGTAAATGAATGACCAGATAATAAATTAGAAATAATCCATAGCAAAGTCAAAATAATAAATAAAATACTAAATGCTGATAAGGATTTTTTCTTTTCTTTTGATTGAATATTTTTTTCAGATTGCATAATAACGAATCCTTAAAAAAAGGTACCGCATTTATTCAATACGATACCTAGTTTGCTTTAGTTAATAGTATGTTAGCTCAGTAGAAAACGATGTATTAATCTTCGTACCAACAATACCTTTAACAATATCATCAATATCAGCCAAAGATCCGATGACTGCTGATTTTCCCGGATTTTCCCGTGCAAAATTTATGGCAGCCTGTACTTTTGGCCCCATAGAACCGGCAGCAAAGCCCATTTTCTCTAACGTATCCGGGTGTGCCTCCTTAATCGCCTGTTGATTTGGTTTGCCCCAATTAACAAAAGCTGCAGATACATCAGTTGCAATGATAAAAATATCAGCCGCAACTTGTTTTGCTAAAACAGCAGAACAAAGATCTTTATCTATTACAGCTTCCACTCCTTTTAAGGTACCATCATCGTCATAAAATGTTGGTATACCACCACCACCAGCACAAATAACCACAGTACCTTTTTCCAATAACCATTTTACAGGTCGAATTTCAAAAATACGTTTCGGAATTGGGCTAGGAACGACACGTCTATATTTATCGTTATCAGGAGCAATGCTCCAATTTTTTTCTTTTGCCAGCTTTTCAGCCTCTTCTTTTGTGTAAACAGGACCAATAGGCTTAGTTGGATTCATGAATGCTGGATCATTTTTATCAACTTCCACTTGAGATAATAACGTTGCTAATGGCGTCTCTAGCGGAAGAAGATTACCTAATTCTTGCATGATCATATAACCAATCATTCCAATAGACTCTGCTCCTAACACATCTAAAGGATATGAAGGAACATCCGTATATGACAAAGATTGTAATGCAATTAATCCTACTTGCGGGCCATTACCATGCGCAATAACTAATTCATTTCCCGGGTAAACTTTAGCAATTTGCTGGCATGCAATTTTAGTATTTTGGCGTTGATTCTCAGCCGTTAAAGGCTCTCCTCTTCGCAATAGCGCATTACCACCTAAAGCAATAACAATTCTCATTTTAATTCCAATCGTTTTATTTTAAACTAAGCTGGATACAATAACTGCTTTAATGGTATGCATTCTGTTTTCTGCTTGTTCGAATGCAATATTAATGGGAGATTCAAATATATCTTCTGTAACTTCGATACCATTTTTAAATTGAGGGTATTGTTCTGCTACTTCTTTACCCACCTTGGTTTCAGAGTTATGAAATGCTGGTAAACAATGCATGAACTTAACTCGAGAATTGCCTGTTGCCGCAATTAATTCTTTATTTACTTGATATGGAGTTAATGCATCAATACGTTCACCCCACGATTCGATAGGTTCACCCATTGAAACCCAGACATCTGTATGAATAAAATCTACATCTTTTACCGCTTTTTTTACATCATCAGTAACAGTGATGCGTGCACCACTTTCTTTTGCAAATTTTTCACACATTGCTACTAATTCAGGCTCAGGCAGTAGTGATTTTGGGCCAGAAATACGTACATCCATCCCTAATTTTGCACCGATTAATAATAATGAATTACCCATATTATTGCGTGCATCACCAACATATGCATATTTAATTTCTTTTAATGATTTGCCATTAGCATACTCCAGCATCGTTAATACATCTGCAAGCATTTGAGTTGGATGAAACTCATCAGTTAAACCATTCCACACAGGAACACCTGCATAATCCGCAAGCTCTTGGACTACAGATTGTTTGTAACCGCGATACTCAATTCCATCATACATACGTCCCAATACACGGGCAGTATCTTTCATACTTTCTTTATGACCAATTTGTGAACCACTTGAACCAATATAAGTTACATTGGCGCCTTGATCATGCGCAGCAACCTCAAAAGCACAACGCGTTCTGGTTGAAGTTTTTTCAAAAATTAAAGCAATATTTTTGCCTTTTAATAATTGTTTTTCTGTTCCAGTATATTTAGCTCTTTTAAGATCACGAGCTAAATCAATTAGATAATTAATTTCACGTTCAGTATGATGAACTAAACTAAGTAAATTACGATTTTTTAGATTGAAAGCCATAATAAATTTCCTTTATTTAAATTTAAATGATTGAATCACGAATAATTGGACAAGTCATACAATGACCACCACCACGCCCACGGCCTAATTCACCAGCATCTACTTCTAACACTTCTACACCGTGATCACGCATTATCTGATTCGTATAAGTGTCACGGTCATAAGCGATGCAAACCCGTCTATCTAACATAATCACATTATTCGCATCATCCCATTGCTCTCTTTGAACTTGGAAACTATTCCCGCCAGTTTGAATACGAGTGACTTGTGAACCAGTTACTTTGCCCATTGCTTCGGCAACAACATCAACAAAATGTTGCCCTTTATGTTCTTCAATAGTGATTTTCTCTTCAGTACTGCTTCTATATAAGCTATAACATTTAATTTGATCGACAACTTCCGGGAAAACTGAAAATAAATCATAATCCAACATTGAAAATACGGTATCCAGATGCATTGCTGCACGTGATTTTGGCATTTGACATGCAATTACCCGTGTGGCCCCATCCTCTTTACCGCAAATGCTATTTGCCAGTTGAGATACCATCTGAGGATTTGTGCGTTCGCCCATGCCCACCAACACAACTCCGTTTCCTATCGGCATTACATCACCGCCCTCCATGGACAATGTGCCTAAATTTTCATCTGTATCGCCCCACCAGATTTTGGCTTTACCAGCAAAATAGGGATTAAACTTGTAAATTGCGCGCATAATCAGTGTTTCAGGACGGCGAGCAGGCCAATACATTGGATTTAAAGTAACTCCACCATAGATCCAGCAACTTGGATCGCGTTGGAAAAGAGCATTTGGAGTTGGGGAAATTAAAAAATCATCTTGATTCATGTAATTAAACATCAGATCACTACTGGTTTTAAAAGGTAAATCTGATTTTGTAATACCACCGAATAAAAATGCAGATAGACTTTCAGCTGAAAGCTCATCTAACCAAGCACGCACATCACTTAGCATATGAGCACCAATATTTTTAGGGACGAAAAGACGATCAAGAATCCAATTTCTATGTTCTTTATTTTGTAATACTTCACTAAGAGCAATATTCGCATCAATAACATAGATACCGCGATTTTTCATTATTTCCACAAAGTTATCATGATCACGTTGAGCCTTTTCAACCCAAATAACATCATCAAACAAAAGATCATGACAATTTGATGGCGTCAATCTGTTATGTGCTAAATTAGGACGACACACCATTACACTTCGCAATTTACCGCATTCTGAATTAACACCGAATTTTTCTGACATTATTAAAGCTCCTCAATACATTATCTAACATAAAGATACTGAATCTATGGCTATTATGCTCTTTTTGTATTGAAATTTAATTTTTTTAATTATTTATATGTGATATATTTTGGAATTTAGTTTCAAATAATCCGTGATTAATAGTATCAGATTTTAATTGCAAGTTTTCCTTAAAAAAATTCTGCAAAAAATATTCAAAATTCTCTATCATTAAACAAAAAGAGAATCGTGAAATATGAAAAAATTTATCAATATAAAAATTACTGAAGTTGTGATGCATGTCAAAGACTTTTGCTGCAAATATGAGAGAAACGTTTATACTGTCATAAACGGCCAGACAGCCAGTATCCAGAGATTAAAAACACGGGAGTAAGTAAACCGAATATATTAATCAAAAGTATTTAAACTAAATATGTTTGCTAATTTTCGTAACATGCAAGAAGCGTAACAAAAAAGCAGTTAACGATATAAGTAACACGGAACATCCTCATAAGGAATTAAGCAATATGGTACCGATAAAATATAAGCGACTTAAATAAGATACATAATTTTCTGTGTAATTACTGTACTAATAATGGGGTATTTATAATGAAATTGGATAACATTGATAAAAGGATACTTAGAATACTTCAGCGAGAGGGTAATATTCAAAATAATGAACTTGCCAAAAAAGTAGGATTATCCCCATCCCCGTGTCTGCGGCGCATAAAAATATTAGAAGATGCCGGATTTATAAAACAATACGTAGCACTACTCGATAAAAAAACCATTAACAAACAATTAATAGTATACGTCAGAATAAAGATAGATATTGCCAACACCAACTCTGCCGCCATTGAAAGATTTATTTATGAAGTAAAATTATTATCACAAATTCAAGAGTGTTATGTGATGGCTGGGGAAAATGACTTTCTTCTACGGGTTTTATGTAAAGATTTAGAAGAATATAGAAATTTTCAAGTCAATACCTTAGCATTGTTGCCAGGCGTCTGTAATATCAGAACAGAAATACCATTACAGGTTGTTAAATGGACAACAGAAATAGACATTTAATGTAGTAGTCTTTATTTAATCTGACATTTAGTGTATTTTAAACCAATAATGGAGTGTCAGTAATGAATCAATCTGCAAAAATAATTAAACCAAAATTAGGTCTTTTAGAACTCGCTAAACAGTTAGGTAATGTTCAGCAAGCCTGTAAAGTCTTGGGATATAGTCGCGACAGCTATTATCGCTTCAAAAAACTCTATGAACAGGGCGGAGAATTAGCTCTTCAGGAAATAAGTCGCAAAAAACCTATAGAGAAAAATCGCGTAGAGCCTCATATTGAGCAGGCTGTCGTTAATATGGCTTATGAATTTCCTGCTTATGGGCAACATCGGGTAGCTAATTGTAATTACCCCCTAAAATAGTACAGCTCTGAAGTAGAAAATTCTCTTCATTAACCCACAGAGGATTTAAACATGAAAAAGATGACTGAACATCAAATCGTATCTATTTTAAAAGAAGCTGAAGCCGGTATTCCTGTCAAAGAACTTTGCCGCAAATATGGCATCGGCAACCCGACTTTTTATAAATGGCGGGAAAATACGGTAGTATGGAAACCTCCGATATCAAACGCTTAAAGGAACTGGAGGCTGAAAACCGCAAGCTTAAGCAGATGTTTGCTGAACTGAGTTTAAAATCCCAGTTTCAGGAGGAAATCATAAAAAAGCTCTAGTGCCTACCAAGGAACGTAAAGCCTGGGCTCTGGAGTTACAAGAAAGTCATCCTGTTACTATTATCATGAGCTGCGCTATTGTTGACCTAAGCCGCTGTGCTTACTATTATCAACCTAAGTTACCGGATGATTCAGTGATTATGTCTGTACTAAGTGCTATTACCGATAAGCATTTACGCTGGGGCTTTCCCAAGTGTTTTAATCGCATCAGAAAGCTTGGCTATAAATGGAATCATAAACGTATCTATCGGGTGTATTGTGAATTAAACCTTAATCTCAGGGTAAAGCGTAAAAAACGCATTCCTCCACGAAGCCCGGAAAGGCTATCAGTACCCAATAAACAAGGTGAATGCTGGCCAATGGATTTTATGAGTGACAGCAGTCGAAATCAACGGTGTTTTAGAACTTTCAATGTGATAGATGACTTTAATCGTGAGGCGCTAGGCATTGATATTGCGGTCAGTTTACCAGCTGGCAGGATTACCCGTTATCTGGATAAACTGGCCGAATATCATGGTTATCCACTAAAAATACGAGTAGATAATGGATCGGAATTCACCGGAAACACCTTTACTAACTGGGAAAGATCACATGGTATAACTATAGAGTACATCAACCCCGGCAGCCCATATCAAAATGGCTTTATTGAACGATTTAACCGTTCGTACCGTACAGAGGTACTGGATTTATATCTTTTTAATAATCTGGAACAGGCAAGGAAGGTAACCGAAGAATGGCTAACAGTTTATAACACCGAAAGACCTCATGAAGAACTAAATAATATGACGCCAATTGAGTATAAAACACTAAAACAAGCAGCATGATTTTCTACGTCTGTTTTGTACTAACTATGGGATATTTACACATTCCCACACTACTTCGCCGTTTGCATTGGTAAGCTCTTCCAGACAGCCGTTCAGGTCGGTGTGGAAGTACATAACTTTCTCTGGGGGCATCACCTAGTTTATTTATCCATGTCAGTGATTTATGGCCGACTGAGTCAGTGTACATATACACGTTTTCTATTTATATATAATATACTCACATTCTATTTCATTAAAATCATAGTCTATTCGAATTTGAAATGATAAATCATAAGGGATAATTCTTATTTCATCAGAAACCAGTTTATCAAAATCATATTCTTCTGAAATATCATTTATTACTTTATAAGCTCCACAATATTTCCATTCTTCATCGATTAATAGATAAAAAGGCTGTTTCTTAACCTTTGATTGTATAAAGTCGACGAGTTCCTTATAACAACAATCATATTTTTTTTCCCTCCAAAGTAAATTTTTACAATTAATTTTATTTATAAGGACATCGGTTTCTTCTAGACTAAGAAATCTATTAGCATTTACATCCACATTTGTAAATGATCGAATTTTATTAAAATAATTATCTTTATGTATTTTACCTTGCGCTTTTCTATAAAGTAACTCACGCTTACTATAAAGTAATTCACGCTTATTTTCAGAATTATTCATTTACATATTCCCATGAGTTTTACATAGTACGCCTTACCTTTACCATTCTTCAACTGAGGTCTCTTATATTTATTCATAATTGGTCTTCCTGAATCATCAATTTTAACCTGCCCAGCTTCCCAATGTGGTTTCTCTAAATGACTACTGTCCATAGTTTGATCTTGTACAGAAGATATAGTCATACCACCTCCTTGTTTTTTTGGCGTTCTATAAGTATATTCTCTTCCTGATTTGTTTTTTGACTGACTAAGTGGTTGCTGGCTTGTAGGGATTCCTACCTGCCTCATGGCATCCCTGCGTGCTGCACGAGATGAGCTAAATGGGTTATCTTCGGTACCTATTGACTTTTCATTTAATCCCCACGGATCAATCCAAGTCAACCCATTAGGCGCATACTGATACAGATTAAACCCACCCAGCAACCCAATCGGGTCAGGCTGAGTAAATCTACCTATATCCGGATCATAGTACCTGAAAGTATTGTAATGTAAACCAGTTTCCCTGTCTAAATATTGTCCCTGATATCTGAGGTTTTGTTCTACTGATTCGTGCTCAATTTCATGAATCCGCTTTCCCCATAACTGAAAGCTACATTCCCACAGTAATTCGCCGTTTGCATCGGTCAGTTCTTCCGGACAGCCGTTCAGGTCGGTATGGAAGTAGCGAATATGTTGTTCTTGGTTGCCGTCTGTGTCTATCCGCGCCAGTGGTTCGTAGCTGTTCTGATCGGTATAGATATACAGGCTGGTGGGGTGATTCGGGCCGGTTTCCTGAATCATTCTTAAGCCGTCCCACAGGAAGCGGGTACGGTTGTAGGATTGGCCTTCGCGGTCTATTTGATGCTTTTCGATACGCCGGCCAAGGGCGTCGTAAATGTAGCCATAATGCTGGCTGCGTGAGCTATGGCCTGCGGGGGTGATATAGCTCTGTAATTAGCTAGAGGTATTAGATAATAGGAACATGTAACATAATTTTATATGTAATTATGGTACTAAGTATGGGATATTTACAAATAGTCGCTCCATCTAAAGTTGATATTCATAATAGGATTTTTTAAATCTATAATTATTTTATAATTCGCGCTAGATTCTACTTCAAGAAACCTATTAGGTAATTCAATTGCATTTATAAAGGGATTCGACTTTTCAAAATACATCACCCATTTCAAATGTTCATCGGACGTCATATATGCGATAAATCCTTCTGAACCATAACTTCCCTCGCCTAAAAGACATATTTCTCCTGTATTCATTTTAATTTTTTTTGTGATATCTATACTAGTTAGATAATCAGGATTTTCATTTAAAAAACTAACAAGGTCAAATTTCTTTCCTTTTTCAATTAATAAATTAGGATAAAATTGTACCGAGAGTGAAAAAGATTCTCTATTGGCAAAATAAATCCCATCTTTAATTGGCAATTCTTCTTCATTCCATAATTCCACTATTTTTGACATTTAATAATCCTTAATACTTTATAGGTCTTTGGCTTAACCCCTTATTAGGTACCACACCACCAGCTCTTTTATTTCGCTTATCATTAAATCTTTGTTGGAATTTTTGCCACCATGTTTTATCTGTGTTGGAGTTAGGATGGGGAGCATTTGGATCCACTTTAATTACTTTCACTTTGTCTGGATCAGCTTCTAAACGTCTATTATCATAAGTAACTAGTTGTCCATCAACTTCAATTACATTTAATGGGGATCTATTCCAATCCCACTGACCATTTTTCATAATTTCTGCATAATTATTAGCTGGAATAGTTCATTGGGAAAAGTTAATACCATTAGGATTAACTCATTCCCCATGTAACCCCACAGATCAATCCAAGTCAACCTATTAGGTGCATATTGATAGAGATTAATCCCATTAGATCTAGTTGGGTAGAGCGCCCAAATTTAGTGTCAACAAACCTAAATGAGTTGTAATGTAAACTAGTTTACAGTCAAGGTATTGCTGGCTCTATGACAAAATTTGAATGTAACATTATCTGATGCCATTTTCGTAATGATAGTGTTCAAGCATTTGTTCTTTATTTTGAATGCACCACTCATAGCCGCCAATATCTATAGGCATTTTTGTTAATACCCCTGTTAATTTATTAAGCTTTAACCAATTGTCCGCATTTTCAAGAGAAGAAAATACAGCAGAAACCATTGGGATACCATCTTTCTTAAAAATCCATACCCAACTACTATCTTTCATAATATTTCACCTAATTAGTTTATTTACCTTTACCGCAAAATTTATGTTTAAACCAAAGCCATTTTTTTATTTTATTTAAATGGCTTCTAATTATACTCTTATTTCGCCTTACAACAGAATTCTGCTTAGGAGTTAACTCTGGATATCCTTTTATTGGATGTCCGTTTGAGCCTATTTTGGTTTCTGGTCCTCCCCCTTTTACATGAGCATGTCCTTGTGGATGATCGTTAGGATAATAATGCTCAATAGTAACTCCGCTCTCTTTAACAATTACTTTTGGTGGTAGTTTAGGTTCTGTATATTTAAGCCCAAGTGGATCAATCCAAGTCAACCCATTGGGCGCATACTGATACAGATTAAACCCACCCAGCAATCCAATCGGATCCGGCTGGGTAAATCTACCTATATCCGGATCATAATACCTGAAAGTATTGTAATGTAAGCCGGTTTCTCTGTCTAAATATTGTCCCTGATATCTGAGGTTTTGCTCTATGGGTTCGTGTTCGATTTCATGAATCCGCTTTCCCCACAGCTGAAAGCTGCATTCCCACAGTATCTTACCGTTTTCGTCGGTCAACTCTTCCGGACAGCCGTTCAGGTCGGTGTGGAAGTAGCGGATATGTTGTTCTTGGTTGCCGTCTGTGTCTATGCGTGCAGTGGTTCGTAGCTGTTCTGGTCGGTATAGATATACAGGCTGGTGGGGTGATTCGGGCCGGTTTCCTGAATCATTCTTAAGCCGTCCCACAGGAAGCGGGTACGGTTGTAGTGGTTGCCGCCGCTGTCTAGCTGATGTTTTTCGATACGCCGGCCAAGGGCGTCGTAGACGTAGCCGTAACGCTGGCTGCGGTTTAGTTGTTCGATGCGTACTTCGCTCAGGCGGTGTTCAGCGTCGTAGTGGTAGTGCTGGGTTGCGCCGATGCTCTGTTTGGTCTGGGTTCGGCCGTGCTCGTCGTAGCTGTAGTGGTGTTCTCTGAAATTCAGGAGCTGGTTACAGCGGATGACATTCTGATTGCTGGGGTCTAATTCTATTGGTCGTCTGTGGTCTAATAGGTTAGCAGCGGCATCATATTGCAGAGTTTCCCAGTATCTCTGGTTGCGGCAGCCTTCGATACGCTAATTAATATAATAATTGTAATTGTTTATTTAAGATTGTTGCAGTATATGCTAAATGTATTTTATAAGAAAATAGATTCACTACATAATTCAAAAAACCTTTAATGTAAAAAATTATTTAAAAGTCATACTTAATATTGGTTTTCGTTTTTATAATAAATTCAATTATAAAATTAGCATTTTTATTCCATCCTCTTCCCATTTTGATAATGATAATGCTCCAAATAAGCACTAGTAAAATTTTGAATAAACTTACTGCTATGTTGATAATCCCTTTTAGGTTCAAAAAAACCTTTTTCAATAGTCCATTCATATACACTTTTATTTAGAGGCATCTTTGTTAAAATCCCACTTAAAGAATATTTTTTTATAAAGATTTCTGCCTGTTTTAACTCCTCATAAACACCTGAGCAAAACTGAGCTTCATTTCCATGAAAAATCCATATAAATGATTGCATTATTTTCTCCCACATACCCTGTTAAGATGATTTTTATGTTTAAACCAACGATTAATTTTATTTAAATCCCTTCGAATTTTTGATATATTTCGATCAACAACTCTGCGCTGTTGTTTACTTAACTCAGGTTCACCTTTTAAAGGTTTCCCATTAGCTCCAATCCTTATCATTCTACCTTCACCTTTCACATGAGCATGCGCTGGAAGGTGATCACTACCATGATAATAGTGCTCAATGATAACACCACTATCTTTAACTATTATAGTAGAAGGAAGTGTTGGGCTGGTATGTAACCCCCACGGATCCACCCAAGTCAACCCATTAGGCGCATACTGATACAGATTCAATCCACCCAGCAACCCAATCGGGTCTGGCTGAGTAAATCTACCTATATCCGGATCATAATACCTGAAAGTATTGTAATGTAGTCCGGTTTCTCTGTCTAAATATTGTCCCTGATATCTGAGGTTTTGCTCTACTGATTCGTGCTCAATTTCATGAATCCGTTTACCCCATAACTGAAAGCTACATTCCCACAGTATTTTACCGTTTTCGTCGGTCAACTCTTCCGGCGCACCATTCAGATCGGTGTGGAAGTAGCGGATATGTTGTTCATGGTTGCCGTCTGTGTCTATGCGTGCCAGTGGTTCGTAGCTGTTCTGGTCTGTATAGATATACAGGCTGGTGGGGTGATTCGGGCCGGTTTCCTGAATCATTCTTAAGCCGTCCCACAGGAAGCGGGTACGGTTGTAGGGTTGGCCGTCGCGGTCTATCTGATGCTTTTCGATACGCCGGCCTAAGGCATCGTAGACGTAGCCGTAACGCTGGCTGCGGTTTAGTTGTTCGATGCGTACTTCGCTCAGACGGTGTTCTGCATCGTAGTGGTAGTGCTGGGTTGCGCCGATGGTCTGTTTGGTCTGAGTTCTGCCGTGCTCGTCATAGCTGTAGTGGTGCCCTCTGAAATGCAGGAGCTGGTTACAGCGGATGACATTCTGATTGCTGGGGTCTAATTCTATTGGCCGTTTGTGGTCCAACAGGTTGGCGGCGGCATCATATTGCAGGGTTTCCCAGTATCTCTGATTACGGCAGCCTTCGATTCTGCCGGTGTGATCATAGCGGTAATCGGTCTGCCCGTGTTTGCTGTGTTTTTTGCTTACCAATCGGTCGAGGTTGTCGTACTGGTAGCTGCGTTCGAGCAGGATATCAGGCAGGATGGGATTCTGATTGCGCCGTATCTGTTTGCGTTGCAGCCGGCTGTTACGGTCGTATTTGAACTGGGTGTTCAGGCGTCCCTGAGTACGTGATATTTCGCGGTACAGGTTGTCGCGTTCGATGTCGCTGATGATGTTGCCGTCGATATTTATCTGGTGCAGGTGGCCGGAACCGTAATAGAGGTTGTTGATGGTGCGCCCATCCGGCAGGGTGGTGGCGATGCGGTTACCCAGTGGGTCGTACTGGTGGCTGAGGGTGCCCTGTGCGGTGGTTTCGCTCAGCAGGTTGCCCAGCTGGTCGTAGCTGAAGGTGATGAGGTCGGGTTCAGCTTCTGCGGGCAGGCCGGCTTTTTTGTAGCCGACTTTGATAAGGTTGTCGGCTTGGTCGTACTGGTAGGCGGTGTTGCCGTCGGTGGTGTATTTGCCGATCAGGCGGCCGATGGCATCGCGTTTGAAGCGGTGGGTGATTTCGGCACTGCTGCCGGCAGCAAAGTGCACGGCGCTGACGTTATTCAGTGCATCATAGCTTAGTTGTTGTTTACGCCCGTCCAGATCGGTCTGTTCGATCAGGCGGTCGGCAGCATCGTATTGAAACTGGTAGTGTTCGCCGTTTTCGTTGATGAGGGTGTTAAGGCGGCCATAGGCATCGTAGTTAAAGCCGAGTTTGCGTCCGGCAGCATCGATGCGGGTGTGCACCAGTCCGCGCGGGTCGCGCTGGTAGTGGGTGCTGTGGCCGGCTGGGTCGGTATAGGTCAGTAGCTGGCCGGCACTGTTGACGCGATAGTGTTCCTGTCTGCCGTCGGTTAAGGTAACGCCGGTAAGCTGGCCGGCAGCGTTGTACTGGTATTTGCTGCTGTTGCATTGGGCGTCGGAGATGCTGCTGAGATTGCCTGTACTGGTCGTAATTCAGTTCGGTGATGGTGCCGGAGCAGTCTCTGTGCTGAATCAGTTGGCCGTTCTGGTTCCAGCGCAGGTATTTGTTGCCACCGCGGGCATCGGTGATCTGAATTATCTGGCCATGCTGGTCGTACTGGTAGTGGGTACGCTGTTTCATGGGATCGATAACGCTGCGCAGGTTACCGCGCTGGTCGTAGTAGTAACGCCAGATGCTGCCATCGGGGTCGACGCTGATGGTGGGTAAAGCCCAGTGTGGCAGCCACTGGGTTTGGCTGGTACGGCCGAGAGGGTCGGTTTCTTCAGTTTGACGTCCCTGTTCGTCGTAACTGTAGCGCCACTTCCCACCCTGCGGATCGGTGACGCTGATCAGTTGCTGGTTTTCGTTCCAGTCAAATTCGGTGGTCTGCCCTAGGACATCAATGTAACGGGTGAGTTGATAGACTTCGTTCCAGTAATGCTGGCTTACTCGACCCAGACTGTCATACGCAGTAGTCAGGCGTTTGCTTAGGTCATACTGGAAGCGGTAGTCTTCCAGACGTTTGCCATCGGCTTCACTCCAGTGACGGATGACGCGCCATTCGATGCCATCTGATCCGCTGAAGCTATCCCACTGGTAATGACACTGCAAACCAGTGGGCAGGCGGTGGTAGTTCATGCGCCGGCCGTTGTCGTAGGCAAATTCTCTGGTGGGGCGGTTTTCTGCATCGATGACTTGTTGCAGGTCACCCTGATCGCTGTAGTGGTACTGGCTCAGTAGCTGGCTGCTGCCATCGGCTAGTTCCCGTTTGATGTGGGTAACGCGCTGGGGATGGCGTTTATCCTGATAGTGCAGGGAGATGGTGGCGGTGTTGTTGTCGGCGCTGATGTGGCTGATGCGGCTATGCTGATCACGGTAGATAAACAGGTGGTTGTCGTTGCGGTCTTGCAGCAGGGTGAGGTAGAGGCGATTAGGCTGGTTGGGATCGGGTTCAAACAGGCGGTAGATGCCGTCATCGTCTTCGATGATCCAGCGATTCTGTTGGCCACGGCGGATGGTGAGGTTTTCGTTCACGCCGCGGATGCCTTCGCCCGGCTGCAAGGCTTCGATCTCAAGGCGCCGGCCTTGTTCTTCTATGTAGACGGCGGAGCAGGAGCCGTCTGGCTGCGGAGAGATTTCCATTTCTACTTCATAGGGGACGCTCCAGCCGGCGCCGAACATGCCATGGGTTCGTTCGTCTCTGCTGCTGTAAAAGCGTTGCCATTCGATGGAGAAATGGGCGGGGATGGTGAAGTCGAGTTCTTCCTGGTCTGTAAGTATTTTGGCGCCGGTAGGTAGATGGACGGGATTGCCTAGAAAAACAGTTGATGCAGCCCTTGTCCCTTGTGCTGTAAGATGGCTGAGAGCAACACCGGTGAAAAAATCTTTCCCAAAGCAGACTATTTTGGTACACAGTTTTCCGGGACGCAATATCGCTGTTGCTACGGAAACTATCAGGTTGATGGGATGTTTGCCGCTTTTGATTTCGCGCACGACAATGGGTTCACCACCGATGCGCACGTTGTTGGAAACTCTGACGCCACCTTTGCAGTTGTCGGTGACTTTGGCTTCGCAGGTGCTGCGGTCGTTGCTGCGTACGGCAGGCTGGCCGTTGATGTAGACTTTGCTGGAACCTTCGGCCATGTATTCGGCACCACCGGTTAATGTCCCCCAGCCTGCGCTGAGTATGTCGATACCGCCTTCGATAATGCCAAGTGGTGAGATATCTGGTAATTTCTCGGAGTATTTGCTACCCAGATCGGAGAATGAGGATGGGTGTTTGTGGCAAATGATTTTGTCGTCTTCTTTAGGGACAGCCCGTGGGTCTGGAGAGGCAACGGTGGGTCTGACCATTTCTTTGGCTATTAGTGCTGCACCACCAAAGATGCCAGCAGCAATATCGATGAAGGTTGTGGGTTGTTGCGGTTGTTCGCTGCTATCGACTAGTTCTATGCTT
>NZ_MDVC01000060.1 GCF_002777425.1 Snodgrassella alvi | reverse complement strand
AAGGCTGCTGTTATGTTTTGCTAGCAGGCATCTATATTCATTGCCTTCTAGCCTTTAGCCAAAGCAAGAAACCCGGCTGATCTCTCAACCGGGTTCTTCTTATGGGGAGTCTGGCGGTGTCCTACTTTCACATGGGCATCCATACTATCATCGGCGCTAGGTCGTTTCACGGTCCTGTTCGGGATGGGAAGGCGTGGGACCAACCTGCTATGGCCGCCAGACATTAAACTGTCAAATCAGAAAGCCTTAATCTTGGTGATGTGTATTCATCAGTAAGCTTTTATCATTTCTTCTGTACATGCTCTCATGTATGAAGTCCTTCAAATGATAGAGTCAAGCCTCACGAGCAATTAGTATCGGTTAGCTGCAAGTGTTACCACTCTTCCACACCCGACCTATCAACGTCCTGGTCTCGAACGTCTCTTTAGAGGGATTAAATCCCTAGGGAAGTCTCATCTTCAGGCGAGTTTCACGCTTAGATGCTTTCAGCGTTTATCTCTTCCGAACTTAGCTACCCGGCGATGCGACTGGCGTCACAACCGGTACACCAGAGGTTCGTCCACTCCGGTCCTCTCGTACTAGGAGCAGCCCCCGTCAAACTTCCAACGCCCACTGCAGATAGGGACCAAACTGTCTCACGACGTTTTAAACCCAGCTCACGTACCACTTTAAATGGCGAACAGCCATACCCTTGGGACCGACTACAGCCCCAGGATGTGATGAGCCGACATCGAGGTGCCAAACTCCGCCGTCGATATGAACTCTTGGGCGGAATCAGCCTGTTATCCCCGGAGTACCTTTTATCCGTTGAGCGATGGCCCTTCCATTCAGAACCACCGGATCACTATGTCCTGCTTTCGCACCTGCTCGACTTGTCGGTCTCGCAGTTAAGCTACCTTGTGCCATTGTACTATCAGTCCGATTTCCGACCGGACCTAGGTAACCTTCGAACTCCTCCGTTACTCTTTGGGAGGAGACCGCCCCAGTCAAACTGCCTACCATGCACGGTCCCCGATCCAGATGATGGATCCGGGTTAGAACCTCAAAGTCACCAGGGTGGTATTTCAAGGACGGCTCCACAGATACTAGCGTTTCTGCTTCTTAGCCTCCCACCTATCCTACACAAGTGACTTCAAAGTCCAATGCAAAGCTACAGTAAAGGTTCACGGGGTCTTTCCGTCTAGCAGCGGGGAGATTGCATCTTCACAACCATTTCAACTTCGCTGAGTCTCAGGAGGAGACAGTGTGGCCATCGTTACGCCATTCGTGCGGGTCGGAACTTACCCGACAAGGAATTTCGCTACCTTAGGACCGTTATAGTTACGGCCGCCGTTTACTGGGGCTTCGATCCGATGCTTGCACATCTTCAATTAACCTTCCAGCACCGGGCAGGCGTCACACCCTATACGTCCACTTTCGTGTTTGCAGAGTGCTGTGTTTTTATTAAACAGTCGCAGCCACCTATTCTCTGCGACCTCTAACGGCTTACGGAGTTAATCCTTAACCATCAGAGGCATACCTTCTCCCGAAGTTACGGTATCAATTTGCCGAGTTCCTTCTCCTGAGTTCTCTCAAGCGCCTTAGAATTCTCATCCTACCCACCTGTGTCGGTTTGCGGTACGGTTTCATTCAAACTGTAGCTTAGTGGCTTTTCCTGGAAGCGTGGTATCAGTCACTTCGTGTCCGTAGACACTCGTCATCACTTCTCGGTGTTAAGCACCCGGATTTGCCTAAGTGCTCCACCTACCGGCTTAAACGATCTATTCCAACAGATCGATGACCTAACCTTCTCCGTCCCCACATCGCATTTGAATCAAGTACAGGAATATTAACCTGTTTCCCATCGACTACGCATCTCTGCCTTGCCTTAGGGGCCGACTCACCCTACGCCGATGAACGTTGCGTAGGAAACCTTGGGTTTTCGGCGACAGGGCTTTTCACCCTGTTTATCGCTACTCATGTCAACATTCGCACTTCTGATACCTCCAGCATGCTTCTCAACACACCTTCTTCGGCCTACAGAACGCTCCCCTACCATGTCAGTTATCTGACATCCGCAGCTTCGGTTACAGATTTGAGCCCCGTTACATCTTCCGCGCAGGACGACTCGACCAGTGAGCTATTACGCTTTCTTTAAATGATGGCTGCTTCTAAGCCAACATCCTGGCTGTCTCGGCCTTCCCACTTCGTTTACCACTTAATCTGTCATTTGGGACCTTAGCTGGCGGTCTGGGTTGTTTCCCTCTTGACACCGGACGTTAGCACCCGATGTCTGTCTCCCGAGGAACCACTTGATGGTATTCTTAGTTTGCCATGGGTTGGTAAGTCGCAATGACCCCCTAGCCATAACAGTGCTTTACCCCCATCAGTGTCTTACTCGAGGCACTACCTAAATAGTTTTCGGGGAGAACCAGCTATCTCCGAGTTTGTTTAGCCTTTCACCCCTATCCACAGCTCATCCCCGCATTTTGCAACATGCGTGGGTTCGGTCCTCCAGTACCTGTTACGGCACCTTCAACCTGGCCATGGATAGATCACTCGGTTTCGGGTCTACACCCAGCAACTAATCGCCCTATTAAGACTCGGTTTCCCTACGCCTCCCCTAATCGGTTAAGCTCGCTACTGAATGTAAGTCGTTGACCCATTATACAAAAGGTACGCAGTCACGGATTACTCCGCTCCCACTGTTTGTATGCATCAGGTTTCAGGTTCTATTTCACTCCCCTCCCGGGGTTCTTTTCGCCTTTCCCTCACGGTACTGGTTCACTATCGGTCGATGATGAGTATTTAGCCTTGGAGGATGGTCCCCCCATCTTCAGACAGGATTTCGCGTGTCCCGCCCTACTTTGCGTATACTTAGTACCACCTCTGAAATTTCGAATACGGGGCTTTCACCCTCTTTGGCCAAGCTTCCCAGCTTGTTCTTCTATCTCAGTGGCTATCATATACAGGCTCTTACGCGTTCGCTCGCCACTACTTGCGCAATCTCGGTTGATTTCTTTTCCTCTGGGTACTTAGATGGTTCAGTTCTCCAGGTTCGCTTCTCTGCACCTATGGATTCAGTGCAGGATACCATGCTTATACATGGTGGGTTTCCCCATTCGGACATCGCGGGATCACAGCTCTATTGCCAGCTCCCCCACGCTTTTCGCAGGCTTACACGTCCTTCTTCGCCTATCATCGCCAAGGCATCCACCTGATGCACTTATTCACTTGACTCTATCATTTCAAGAACCTCTTGACTTCGCCATCTCCACCGTTGACTAGTGAATATGACTAAGGCCTTTACTCTCATAAAGCTTACTGCTTTGGTTGTCTGAACAACGCCTTTTGTTTTCGTTGTTCAGCGATACAATCATCACCCAATTCTTTCAGCACTTTCTTCTTCATCTGTTTCCAGATTCCGATTCCTGTGCCTCAATCTTTGTTTGTTGATTTCGGCTTTCCAATTTGTTAAAGATCGATGCGTTACTTCGCAAATTAAAGCTAGCTTCTGCTTCGTCTGTACTCAGACTAAACTACCTTTAATTTCCAAAGTATCCTGATTTAACTTCCCTCTTCCTACAGAGTCGTGGTGGAGGCAAACGGGATCGAACCGATGACCCCCTGCTTGCAAAGCAGGTGCTCTACCAACTGAGCTATGCCCCCGCGTCCTTAAATATGTGGTGGGTCTGGGAGGACTTGAACCTCCGACCCCACGCTTATCAAGCGTGTGCTCTAACCAGCTGAGCTACAAACCCAGTTTATTCAGTCTCTTCTCGCATCTTTTCAGTTTACCGATAAGTGTGAATGCGAATCAGCCTCTTCTTTTCTCTAGAAAGGAGGTGATCCAGCCGCAGGTTCCCCTACGGCTACCTTGTTACGACTTCACCCCAGTCATGAAGCATACCGTGTTAAGCGACCTCCTTACGGTTAGTCTACCCAATTCTGGTATCCCCCACTCCCATGGTGTGACGGGCGGTGTGTACAAGACCCGGGAACGTATTCACCGCAGTATGCTGACCTGCGATTACTAGCGATTCCGACTTCATGCACTCGAGTTGCAGAGTGCAATCCGGACTACGATCGGCTTTCTGAGATTGGCTTCACCTCGCGGCTTCGCTACCCTCTGTACCGACCATTGTATGACGTGTGAAGCCCTGGTCATAAGGGCCATGAGGACTTGACGTCATCCCCACCTTCCTCCGGTTTGTCACCGGCAGTCTCATTAGAGTGCCCAACTTAATGATGGCAACTAATGACAAGGGTTGCGCTCGTTGCGGGACTTAACCCAACATCTCACGACACGAGCTGACGACAGCCATGCAGCACCTGTGTTACGGTTCCCGAAGGCACTCTCCTATCTCTAAGAGATTCCGTACATGTCAAGACCAGGTAAGGTTCTTCGCGTTGCATCGAATTAATCCACATCATCCACCGCTTGTGCGGGTCCCCGTCAATTCCTTTGAGTTTTAATCTTGCGACCGTACTCCCCAGGCGGACAATTTCACGCGTTAGCTTCGCTACTAAGGCATCTAGTACCCCAACAGCTAATTGTCATCGTTTAGGGCGTGGACTACCAGGGTATCTAATCCTGTTTGCTACCCACGCTTTCGAGCATGAACGTCAGTGTTATCCCAGGAGGCTGCCTTCGCCATCGGTATTCCTCCACATCTCTACGCATTTCACTGCTACACGTGGAATTCTACCTCCCTCTGACACACTCTAGTCACACAGTTTCAAATGCACGTCCCAAGTTGAGCTCGGGGATTTCACATCTGACTTATTTAACCGTCTGCGCTCGCTTTACGCCCAGTAATTCCGATTAACGCTCGCACCCTACGTATTACCGCGGCTGCTGGCACGTAGTTAGCCGGTGCTTATTCTTTAGGTACCGTCAGCACTAGATGGTATTAGCACCCAGCTTTTCTTCCCTAACAAAAGTCCTTTACAACCCGAAGGCCTTCTTCAGACACGCGGCATGGCTGGATCAGGGTTCCCCCCATTGTCCAAAATTCCCCACTGCTGCCTCCCGTAGGAGTTTGGGCCGTGTCTCAGTCCCAATGTGGCGGATCATCCTCTCAGACCCGCTATGGATCGTCGCCTTGGTAGGCCTTTACCCCACCAACTAGCTAATCCAACATCGGCCGCTCAAATAACGCGAGGTCATAAGATCCCCCGCTTTCCCCCTCAGGGCGTATGCGGTATTAGCCATCCTTTCGGACAGTTATCCCCCATTACTCGGTACGTTCCGATGCATTACTCACCCGTTCGCCACTCGCCACCAGAGAGCAAGCTCTCCGTGCTGCCGTTCGACTTGCATGTGTAAAGCATGCCGCCAGCGTTCAATCTGAGCCAGGATCAAACTCTTATGTTTAATCTTAGCTTGTTGCAATCTCGAAGTCCCCTCCGAAATCACTGGTCTGCTTCAAAGTTATTGACAAGTATATGTCTATATATCTCGTCTCTCTGAATCAGTGTGAGGCTCATCCGCACTCACACTTATCGGTAATCTGTTCTGTTAAAGAGCGTTGCTTTCGACTGCGTTCTACTTTAAACTGTTTAGTTCGTTTCGTGTCGCGTCATCAGCGAAGAAAGCGAACTATACGCCTCACTCAAAATCATGTCAACTACTTCCCCCTTTTATTTTTCATTATTTCATCATATGACTGTTTTTTAAGATTTTATTTTTAGCACTTTTGACTTCTTTACGCCTGTCTATTTTAAATTCTTCCCTTTACCCAGTCATTCCTTAGTACTAGTTAATCTGCTATTCCTGTATTTCTGATTAATCTGCTGCTTTTTATCCATGCATATCTCTGTTTTAGTTGTTGCGTCTGGACTTACATGTTGCCGTTGTATAGTTTGTGATTTTGGTAATTCTATATATATTACTTTTATATCTTATTAAGCTTGTCTACGCTGTTACTTATAGATAGGCCTATTATTAATTATGGCTTTGCTGTTTCAGTATAGTTGTTGTCTTATTTGCTAGTGCTTTTATTTTTACTGCTATCTGAAACAATAAATGACTGTATGGCAGAATTTTATATTTGCCGATAAATAAAGCTGATAAGTTGCTGATTGTGGTTAGGGCTGGTTTAATCAGGAAGCAGCTTATTTTATTAATTTCTAATCTTGCTATTTGGCTTGTTTGATTATTATTGGATTTTTTCATTATTATGCCTCGTTTTTATGTTCCGTCTAGTATTTGTCATTCAGAGACATTTTCTTTACCGGATGCAACTGCGCGCCATGTACAGGTTTTGCGCTGCCAGCCGGGTGAGCTGATTGAGCTGTTTGATGGTCTTGGCACTGTTTATCAAGCTGAAATTACAGCTATGGGTAAGAAAAATGTGGATGTGCTGATCCGTGGCAGTGAGACTGTTACGCTTGAGTCTCCATTGGCGATTACGTTGCTACAATCAGTTTCAAGCAGTGAACGGATGGATATGACTATCCAGAAAGCTGTGGAATTGGGAGTTACGCTGATTCAGCCGGTGCTGACGGAACGTAGTAGTCAGCGTTTAAGTGGTGAACGGGCGTTGAAAAAGCTGGAACGCTGGCAGGATATTGCGATTGGTGCATGTGAACAATGCGGGCGGACGATGGTGCCAGAAATTCGGCCGGTGGTGGATTTGGCTAATGCATTGGCTGGTTTGGCTACTGATGATTTAAAGCTGCTGATGAGTTTATGCCGACCACAGGCATTAACTGAGTTTGCACAGCCACAGGCGGTAACGCTGTTAATTGGCCCGGAAGGCGGGTTAAGTAATGCTGAGGAGGAGCTGGCAATTAAACATGGTTTCGCTGCTATTAGTCTGGGGCCGCGGGTATTGCGTACAGAAACGGCTTCGCTGGCGGCAATTGCTGCGATGCAGGTGTTATGGGGTGATTTTCGTAGGTAGTTCAGGATAGGTATTAAGAGTTGAAAAAAACACCAGCCAGTGTGGCTGGTGAATGTATTTAGTATTTTTCCGGAATGTAACGATAAGGGTAATTGGGTTCCTGATAATCGCCTTTATCCTGCCGCTTTGGTAGTTCGACTTTTTTCCGTGGTGTTTTTTTGTATGGAATTTCGCTGAGTATGTGTTTGATGATGTTCAAACGCGCTTTCTTTTTGTCGTTGGAATCGACAACATACCATGGAGCCCATGAGGTATCGGTAGCCATAATCATTTCGTCACGGGCACGGGAGTAGTCATACCAGCGACTGTAAGATTTGATATCCATGGGAGAGAGTTTCCAGATTTTACGCGGGTCATTAATCCGACCAAGCATGCGTCGGTGCTGTTCTTCCATGTTTACTTCAAGCCAGTATTTGAGCAGGATGATGCCCGAATTGATGATGGCCTTTTCCATAAAAGGAATGATTTCGAGAAATTCTTTGCTTTCCTGTTCTGTGCAAAATCCCATAACACGCTCTACGCCAGCACGGTTATACCAGCTACGGTCAAAGATGATAACTTCGCCGGCTGCAGGTAAATGGGGAATGTAACGCTGCATGTACATTTGTGTTTTCTGGCGTTCACTCGGTGCTGGTAAGGCTACTACCTGAAATATGCGTGGACTGACTCTTTCGGTAATTGCTTTAATCGCACCACCCTTGCCTGCACCATCACGTCCTTCGAAGATGATGCAAACTTTCTGCCCAGAAGCTTTCACCCATTCTTGCAGAGCGACCATTTCACCCTGAAGTTTTTCCAGCTCTTTGTAGTATTTCTTTTTGGTTAGCTTTTTGTGTTTGCTATTTTTGTCGGTACAGATATTGCTTTGTTTTTCAGCTTGCTCGGTATCAGGCGTTTCTATCTCTGGTTGCAACTGTTTATCAGTCATAATTACCACCCTTTGCCGGTTGGTTTGTTAATAGTTAAACTACTTTTACCTATATAAACAGAATATTAATGATAACAGCCATTTGCAACTTGAGTTACGCGTTTTTACATTGTACTTTTATTCAGATATTCATTTTTGTGTAATCTGACTAATTTTTGGACAGAATGTCCATCTGTCCTATTGAGGATATGGAACGAATTATCGTGGCAGCTGGCTTTTGGCATTAGTACGCTGTTCGTCACGTACGGTAAACCACCATACGATTAAGCCAATTATTGCCAGCATAACACCAACCCATGCGGTACTGCTCCAGCCCCAGCCTGCGGCAATCGTTAAACCACCCAAATAAGGCCCCAGGGCATTGGCGGCGTTGAAGGCACTGTGATTCAGTGCTGCGGCCAGAGTTTGGGCATCTTTGGCTACATCCATAAGACGAATTTGTAACAATGTACCTACGGCACCGCTCATGCCGATGAGAACGACTTGTATGCATATCCAGTATGGATAATGTAGAGCAAAAGGATATAAGGCTAACATGATAGCCGACCATGCCAGTAACCATGCTAATCCTGACATCACATGGCGTCCAACCAGACGCGGTATGATGATGTTGCCTAGGGTCATGCCTACGCCGTATAAACACATAACCAATGGCACGCTTTTGGGTGACATGCCGGTAATGTTTTCTAAGGTTGAGGCCATGTAGGCATATATGCCAAACATGCCGCCAAAGCCGATGGCACCTATGGCCAGTGTCAGCCAAATCTGACGATTGGTGAGCGCGCTGAGTTCCCGTACGGCATTGCTACCGCTACCCTGCATGCAGTTTGGTGGCAAAAAAAGAGCCACCAAGATGACAGTGGTAGCAGCCAGTAAGGCTACGATGAGAAAGACAACGCGCCAACCTACTGCCTGAGCCAGCCAGCTGCTTAAGGGTACGCCGATGGTGGTGGCTATGGTTAAGCCTATCATCATTAATCCAACAGCCTGTGTTCTTTTTTCTGGTGGTACCATGGCTGCGGCGACCAACGCGCCAACACCAAAATAAGCGCCATGTGGTAAGCCACTTAAAAAGCGAAATAGCATCATGCTGTTGTAGTTGGGGGCGAGCATGGTGCCCAGATGTGCCGAAGCAAAAAATGCCATGAGCACCAGTAACAGGCTACGCCGGCTGAAACGCGCACCAAATATAGCAATAACGGGTGCTCCAACGACAACACCAAGGGCATAAATACTGATTAGATGCCCTGCTGTGGGTTCACTGATATTTAAGCCGCTGGCGATATAAGGCAAAACACTCATAGTGGCAAATTCGGTAGTGCCAATGGCAAAACCACCAACTGCCAGGGCAAATAATAGCCAGCGTGGATGGGGGATACGGTTAGGTTCTGTGTTCATAGGTGTATTAGTATGCGGACGTATTGCAGCCGGGCTAATTGCGTGTTTATTAAGATTTAAGTTTAACTGATTGAGAAATATTAGTAAAAAAACTGGTTTTACTCTACAACATACAATTTGCTGTTTTTAATTTGATTATGTTAATCGTTGTGAAGCATAAAATTTGGTGAGGGTATATATTTGCAGATGATTTATTCTGTTATGGCTGTTGAATATGCTGTATTTTTGAATTTTATGCTTATGATTTAAATGCAAAGATAATTTAATTTGTAGCAGTTAATGGTTTTATATGGCTATCAGGGTATTGTTTTCTACAGATTTTATGCTTTAGCAGGATATAATAGTATTAATTATGCACTTTTTTATAAGCTTTTTATTTAGAAAGAATGGAATTAATGATGAGTAAGCCAAGTGCTCAAACAATTGAAAATCGTCGGGATGATGCGCAGTTGCTCGCAGATGAAGCAAAGTATTGCTCTTTTGGTGATACGGTACATTATGTTAATCCGCCGAAAATTTTTGATGGCTGCGAAGGCAGCTATATGTATGATAAAAATGGCACGCCCTATCTGGATTTGCAGATGTGGTATTCGGCCTGTAATTTTGGTTATGCTAATGAACGCTTGAATACGGTGTTAAAGCAGCAGGTAGATACTTTGCCGCAGTGTGCAAGCCAGTATTTACATCCAACCAAAATTGAGCTGGCAAAAACTATTGCTGAGGATATGAAGCGCAAATTTGGGCGTGATGGTCGGGTTCATTTTAATGTTGGCGGTTCTCAGTGTATTGAGGATTCACTGAAAATTATCCGTAATGCGTCTGAAGGCCGGTCATTGATGTTTGCGTTTGAAGGTGGCTACCACGGTCGTACGCTGGGTGCATCTTCTATTACTTCAAGCTTCCGCTATCGCCGTCGCTATGGTCATTTTGCTGACCGTGCAATGTTTATTCCGTTTCCTTATCCGTTCCGTCGGCCTAAAGGTATGACAGCAGAGGAATATGGAGAACATCTGGTAGCTGATTTCGCCCGTTTGTTTGAAACGGAATACCACGGTGTGTGGGATCCGAAAGCAGGTCAGGCCGAATATGCGGCGTTCTATATAGAGCCGCTGCAAGGTACTGGTGGTTATATTGTGCCGCCACGTAACTATTTTAAAGGCCTGAAAAAAGTTCTGGATCAGTATGGTATTTTGCTGGTGGTCGATGAAATTCAAATGGGCTTTTATCGCACTGGTAAGTTATGGTCGATTGAACACTTTGATGTACAACCAGATATGCTGGTGTTTGCTAAAGCATTGACCAATGGTCTGAATCCTCTCGGCGGCTTGTGGGCACGGGAAGAGCTGATTAATCCGCAGGTATTCCCCGCTGGTTCTACTCATTCTACTTTTGCTTCAAATCCGCTGGGTACAGCCGTGGGTCTGGAAGTATTCAGAATGATGGCAGAAACCGATTATGAGAAAATGGTTATGGAAAGCGGTGCCTATTTCCTTGAAGGCTTGAAAACTTTGGAACAGCGCCATAAGGAAATCGGTGAAGTAGATGGTCTGGGACTGGCGTTGCGTGCCGAAATCTGTACTGAAGACGGCTTTACACCAAATAAGGCGCTGGTAGACAAGATGGTAGATATCGGTATGTCTGGCGATCTCGACTGGCAAGGCCAGAAAATGGGGCTGGTATTGGATATTGGCGGTTATTACAAGAATGTGATTACTTTTGCCCCATCATTGCATATTACGAAACAGGAAATTGATCAAGGTATTGAATTACTGGATCAATTGATTACGCGTGCTAAAAAAGAATTAAACGTTTAAGCCACGTAAGATGGCAGCTCGGCTGGTATTTAAGCCTGCTGCCGTATAGGATTTTATGAATTATCTGACTCAACTGGAACCGGATGAACTGGTCGAAACTTTTTTGGCCAGTCCTCCAAAAGATTTTACTGCATGGCAACTAACGAGTGATGTACCCGCTTTTGCTGCACGCTTTAATTTACTCACTACCGCTGATTCTGCTTTTCAGCAAAAAATTCGTCATTGGCCACTATTTCGTTGGTGGCAACGGTTTCTGCAACCTCTTACCTGTTTTATTGGCACAACGGTATCTGAATATGCTTTGTTCACTCAGCACCAATCAGCACAGCAATTAGCTTTAGAAATAAAGCAGAATTATGGCAAAAAATACCCGCTGCTGATTGTGAAAGATATTCCGCAACAGTCACCATTACTGGATACTCAGGCAAATGATTACGCAGCCACACTGATTCAATCATTGCAGCAACAGGGATTTATTGCAGTGGAAGGTCAGGCTTTAGCGTGGGTGCCTATTGATTTTAATGATATTGACGAATATCTGAGCCGCTTATCTTATCAACGCCGCAAAAATTTTCGACGTAAGTTGAAAACTCAGTCACTGGTTGAAACTGGTTGTCTACGCAGCGGTGATGCGTATTTTCAGGATGAGGACGTTTTAGCGCAGTTTTATCAGTTATATTTGAATGTTTACAATCAAAGTGAAATTCATTTTGATTTATTAACCCGGGAATTTTTTGTGCGTCTGTTGCAGGACAGCAGCAATCAAGCCCGAATTTTTACCTATCATTATCAACAGCAATTGATTGGATACAATATTTGTTTTGTTCTCAATAATATGCTGGTAGATAAATATATTGGCTTTGTTTATCCACAGGCTCGGAAGCTGAATCTGTATTATCTGAGCTGGTTTTATAATCTGGATTACGCTAGACAGCACGGACTGGATTTTTATGTAGCCGGTTGGACTGATCCGCAAGTGAAAGCATCCTTAGGCGCACATTTCACTTTTACCAAGCATATGGTCTATGTACGTAACCCGGTTTTAAGAACCTTACTATCCAAGATCAGTAGCCGCTTTGAGCAGGACAAAACTTGGCAGGAAGCCAGTAAGCAACATAGTCAGGATAGTAAAATACATGAATAAACCGGTAATTCTGGATTTTGACCACAGTACGGGCACAATAGCAGATGCTTTCAGAATTGAACTGGGGCAATGGCAGGAAGCTATTCGTTTTGGCTGTTCACAAGCCAAATTCAAACAGTTACAGGGAGAACTGGCACGACAGTTACCAGCGTGCTATGGTACGGTACTGATGGGTAGCGGCGATTACCACCATGTTTCACTATTACTGATTAAACGTTTACAGCAGTATTTCAGTGCTACTAACCCAATACAGATAGTTATTTTTGACAATCATCCAGACAATATGCGCTATCTGTTTGGGATTCATTGTGGCTCATGGGTAAGCTATGTGGCACAACTGCCTTTTGTCAGCCACGTACATGTACTGGGTATTACTTCAGATGATATTGGCCTTGCTCACTGCTGGGAAAACCGACTGGCGCCATTATTTCAAGGTAAATTAACTTACTGGTGTATGGATGTTCAAGTTGGCTGGGCAAAAAAAATCGGCCTACAACAGGCTTTTCGTGCCTTTGCTTCACCAGAAGAGCTGATTAGCGCATTTATTCATGCACAGCAACAAACCAGTGAATCAGTATATGTTTCAATTGATAAGGATGTGCTGGGTAAGGATGTGGTACAAACCAACTGGGATCAGGGTCGTATGCAGCTAGAGCATCTATTGAGTGTCATTGCTGCTCTGAATCAGCGCATTATTGGTAGTGACATTACCGGAGAAGTTTCTCAATGGCAATACACCAGCTTGCTCAAACGTCTGCTTAGCGCCATGGACAAACAGGAACCGATTCCGGCAGTCACGCTGGCTGCATGGCAGCAACAACACCATGCTGTTAACCAGCAGCTGCTCACTGCTTTAGCTCAACATCAGCAAACGGCATCTTGAATAACTTCACCTATTCGGGAAAATTGTGCATCAGTCAGCCATGGGCTATTGGTAATGGTTAACATACGTGCAGCAAAATCTTCAGCATTTGGCGTGGCCATAGTAGGTACAATCGGGCGCAAGTAATCGTATTGTGCCAGTGTATGGATGAATAAGCGCGTTACGCCTAAAGGACTAGCCCATAATTGGTTTAATACTGCATCGCGGTGCTGGCCGCTGGGCAATAACACCATCAGAAATGGCCATACTCCCTGACCATACTGGTCAATAATCACCTGTACACCGGTAATGCTCTGCAACTGTTGAATACGTTGCTGCGCCTGTTGTTGCAGGGTATGTAAAAATGCCGGTAAGCGCTGTAAGGCATTCGCAGCGACATTCTGACGCCAGCGGCTAACCCGATGCAAAGGGATAGCAAAATCAAAATCATCGCCTACTGCTGCAACCCATTGCTGCCGACGCAGTGCTTTGCGCCGGCCGTGTCCATAGGCAAAGTGCAACCCAGTAGGATTATATAAGGCTGTATACCCTAAAAGCTCGAGAGTTCGCAGTGCTTCCCATTTAAGCTGCAATGGTAATAACCTGTTGGCGGTGGTTTGTAAACTGCGGCGTAACTGTGTATCAGCTGCGGTTAGTAAACCTCCTTCATACATGGTTAGCCCTTTGCCGGCCGCCAGGCTAAACAATACAATATCGCCATGTTTGCCTACTTCAGCACCCAATGCCTGCGCCGCATCTTCTATTACGCTAATCTGGTGTGGCTGTACCAGTTGTTTAACGGTATCTACATCCGTTACCCGTCCACCCAGATGAGTGGGTATGACAGCCAATACATGCTCATTTAACAGGGTAGTAAGTTGTGCAATATCCAGATCAATGCTGTCTGGCCTTAAATCACATAGCTGTATCTGTAAACCACAATGGTGAATGGCTAAAGCTACCAGTGGACAGGTGTATGCCGGAACAATTACGGTTTTGCGTTGGGGATGTTGTTGTGCCAGCGTGGTTAAGGCAATAATTAGCGCGGCCGTACCGGAACAGGTAACCTGTAATGGCGACAAATTTAATTGTGCACTGACACTGTCTAGCAGTGATTGCTGTGTCGGCAACCAGTCACGCCATTTCAATGGTAAACCGGCAGTAGGCGGATTTTCATAATAGCTGGGCATAAATAGCACTAAAACTCAGACCCATAAAATTTAACACGCTTCATCATCTTTGCTGTGTTCAGTTTGGATGATTTCTTTTTCAGCCAGAGCCAAAAAGATGATGCCAGCCACAATAAATACTGCACCAATAATACGTATAGCAGTGATATGTTCATGAAACAGAAAAGCTGAAACCACCATAACTGTCACTACTTCCAGATGCGAAGCAGCAAACGCCGGGCCAACTGGGGCTTTCTTAAGTAACATCATCCAAGTAAAAAATGCCCCAATGTAGCCTGCAATGGCAATATAGACCCATGGCTGAGTAAATACCCGGATAATCCAGTCTAAACTTGCCTCTAGGGGCTGGGCATGAATAGCAGTTAGTTTAAAACTGCTTTGCCCTAGCGTATCGAACAATAATAAGAGCGCAAAACCAATTAAATAAAATTTACGCATTATGACGCTCCTACCAGTACTACCCCGATGGTGATACAGAACATGCCAATCAGCCGAAAACGAGTAAGTTTTTCCTGAAACAGCACACGTCCAACCAGCATCAGTACAATAATATTAATTGAACCCAGTAATATACCCTGTGACAAAGGCACCTGACTTAAAAACGCCAACCACAATAAAAATTCAGCGACATAGGAACCGATGCCAATCCATAACCAGTAATTACTGAACAGGTCGACCCAGTAATACCAGCCATCACGATTATTCGGCGCTATGGCTGCATATTTAAATGCAGTTTGTCCAAGCGTATCAAAACAAACGTTGGCCAACCACAACATGAACACAATCAGGGTCATACAATATTTCTTTCTGCTATAAGATGAGTATTCACTTAAGCTGACTGAGCAATATTTTCAAAAAAGGCAACTGACTGGTTGATAACTTCGCGCCGCTGCCGATCAATGGTAATCAGATGATAACTGTCATCCAGCACCACAAATCGAGTCGTTCCGCTAACATGCTTTTCTACTAAACGGGCATTGGTATTGATATTAGCAATATCATCGTGACCGGAATGCATAATCAGACAGGGAGCCTTTACCTGTGGCAGTTGCCGCCGCATCAGTTTGGCCAGTGTCTGCATTTCCGCCAATGCCGGAAATGGATTGCCAGCCAGACCGGCGCTGGCACTGTCGCCACTGAACATACTGGCAGCGACAGTTGCACGGATACGTTCGTCTTTCAGCCCATATGGTGGTTTTTCAATAAAAGAGGTTTTCTGAAATAAATGTAATTTTTTTAAAAAGGGTAACAAAACAAAAAGCTGTTTTGCCCAGAAGGGAATAGACCAGCCATCATAGCTAAACGTTACCCCATAGACACCAACACCCTTTACCAGCTCTGGCTGATCAGCAGCCAACTTCAATGCCAATAGCGCGCCCATCGATAATCCGGCTACGAATAGGTAGTCAACATGTTGCTGTAAAAACTGCGCAGCTTCCTGCACACTGGCATACCAGTCATGCCACGTGGTCTGACATAAATCAGTCTCATCACCACAATGACCGGCCAGCTGCATTGCATACACAGTAAAACCGGCCTGATGCAACCCTTTGGCCAGAATACGCATCTCATTTGGTGTACCGGTTAAACCGTGAATCAGGAGCACGCCATTGCGATTACCGGGTAAAAAATAGGAAGAATCTTGAATCATAATTTGAAATCAGCTATTAAAGCCTTATGCAGGAGACAGACAGTAATTTTCAGTTGGTGCTGTAATCAGGTCAGGCAAAATGGCAACAACATCATTAAAATCCTTAATCGGATAGTGTCGAATGCCCTGCTGCTGACAAAAATCAATTAGCTTATCTTTAGCAAAAACCAAATCTACTTTATCTGCCACACAAAAATCCGAAGTACCATCACCAACATAAAAAATCTTTTGAAAACCAACTAACTGTCGGCGATGTTGACATTTACAATTGCCACTGGCTTTAAGACAATGTTCATTGGCATAAGGAAAATCCAGTTTCCAGCCCTGCCGCTGATCATGCAATAAACGATTTGCAAAAATAGGCAAGAAATCAAAATTATATCGCTTCAGAATCGTCCGAATTGCATAATCCAGCCCATCACTGACAATATGCACATTTAAATGTGCATTACGCACCAGATCAATAAATTCGCTAAATGCTGGATCAATTCTGATTTGTGCCAGCACACTGTCCAATTCTGCCTGGCTAGCTTGCATATTAGCAATTTGCTGACGCATACATTCACGCGAACCAATCATGCCATCCAACCATTGCTGCTCCAATAAGGCACATTTTTCATTGCCGAAATGGTTCAGTAAGGTATCAGTAACATCTTTCTCACTAATGGTACCGTCAAAATCGCACAATATCGTATACTGAGTTAAACCATTGGCATAGAATAATGGTTTGTGGCTAGTCTGGTTCTCAACAATGGGAGTGAAACTGCTCATATTATCCCGAGTAAAAATTACAAACGAAAACAGGCTGGCATTGTAATAAGGAAAAAGGTGGATTATTCAAAATGATGAATACATTTGTGTGTAAACAAATATAACCAACACACTCAGTTTTCCGCCAATCACGACTTGCTGCTATACATATTGCAAACCAGCTGAAGCCGTGATTTGCCAGTCTGAGATTAAGGCTTATCAAAATATATTAGCTGATTAGTATATATTCATTTTGAATATGAATTTCAGTTCAATATATTGATAAAAACAGGAATACTTTCATGAATGTGCCGATGTATCCGTCTAAAATTCAAACTACTTGTTAGCCACCATCAGCATCAAACCTATCCCCAACAGATACTCATTTATCCAGATAACTTAAATATCTGGCAAATTTAGTCAAACAAACCGTATATTTTAAAACATTTCAGCCAGAAATTAAACCTATGTGATTGACGTATCTGTGAAATGATAGAAACAAATAGAGCGCTAAAATAATAACCATTGTTATTTTTACAATGGAAGCAAACAAAAGGATAACTAATTTATCTTAATTTTACATAATAATCAAGCCATGATCCTACCAAATTCCTTTTAGGCACAAGTAATCGTTCTATACAGAATAATTAGCTTACCCATTTTAATACTCTGTTTTACTATTCTACGCTGAAATCATTGCTGTTATTAAAATATTCTGGTAAGCACCAGCACGATCTACTTTAACCATCCATATTTGTCTTACTATTTATTTCTACAGTAGTCTGTTCCTATTGCCGGCAAGTACACAAAGAAAAAGTGCGGAAAATCCGCACTTTATATTCAAAGTAATTCATCAACAATATGGAACTCAAACATTCTTATGAATTACCGTTGTCTATAATTTACTTGCTACCGCACCTGTTAGCGCAAATCTTTTGATGAATTAGATACATGGCTCCGATTATCGGTAACATCATCCAGATCATGACCAGGATTCATCACCATATCCCCTTCTTTCACCGGACTGGACGCACTTATAATAAGAGCCGATGACAATTTGTCACTAACACGATAAATCAGTGCCAGACCAACTTCCTCTGCGGGGATGCTCAGGTATCTAATTATGCTGCGCGATGCTTTAGGATCAGTGGATATACCGGCTGTAAACTGACGTCTCTTTTTATACAGACTCACTACTGTACCCTTATCTACCCCATCATTGCTACCCAAATTCAGGGTAATTGTCTGGTAAGTACCTGCCTCCTGAGTTCCATCCATAATAGAAATAATTTTGCCTTTAACCTGAGTATTGGGTGCATGTGGCATCATCTGGAACGAATCCTGCTCATCGGTTACTTTTAACAGATAATCACCTTTACTAATTTCCGATGCGGCATTGGTAACCACCAGCGGCTGCGCGGAACGGGTAGGTAGTTTAATCAGCGGATTCACGCGCGTATAATACTCATCTTTGGGTAAGCTGGCAGCATCGCTTGTACTTCGTTCAGCCAGAGCACTGTTTTTTCCGGCCAGAGTTGCTACTTCACCACTGAAGCGTACCATCTGACCCAGATATTTATGTGTATCCGGATCGGTAATATTTTTTTCGATCCGGTAAACCAGATAACGACCTGATTCCAGTGTACGATCAGCATATACACGGTCGCCAGTTGAATATATAGCACGACTTTCAGGCCCTCCAACAAGACGTGGTGCCTTTCTGGTTTGTTCTTTGTCAATGACCTGCGGATGCTGCATAAATATACGGTAAAAATCGACATCTACGGTATTAATACCATAACCGGAAGACATATTACGCACCCGTGGCTGCAGCTTAACAGTTGGAATATCACCACTGTTGTCAAAACCGAGGCGGGGTTGACCATCAACATAACGAAGGCTTAAAACCTGTCCTGGATAGATTTTCTGTGGATTCTGAATCTGGGCACGATTAGAACCCCACAGTTGTGGCCATTGCCACGGACTGTAAAGATACTTACCGGATATGCTCCACAGAGTATCGCCGTTTTTCACTACATATTGTGCTGGTGCATCCGGACGTAATTTCAATTTGGCCATTACGGGTGTAGAGATTGCCACACCCAGCGTACACAGCAGGGTTATAATATGTTTATGCATGTAAAGTATCCTTAGTGAACTTACTGTTTTAAATGGTCGTTGTATGACATAGTATGGATATTAGTGCCAGTTTACCTGAATCCATATCAACAATCTTTAAAAAATCCATATTGCCATCATGTAATCAGGTCAAATTGAACAAGGAATTAAACACACAATGGCTCTATTAAACATTTTACAATATCCTGATGAGCGTTTACACACTGTTGCGCAATCTGTGACTCAATTTGATAACAGAATTCGCACTCTGGTGCAGGATATGGCCGAAACCATGTACCAGGCACGCGGTATCGGGCTGGCCGCAACTCAGGTTAATGTTCATGAACGTGTAGTGGTGATGGATCTTTCCGAGGAACGTAACGAACTGCGCGTATTTATCAATCCGGTGATTACTGCCAGAGAAGGTGATACTGAATACGAAGAAGGCTGCCTTTCTGTACCCGGTATTTATGAGTTAGTGCACCGTTCGGAGCGCATCACTGTCGAAGCATATGATGAACATGGTGAAAAATTCACACTAGAAGCGGATGGCCTGTTGGCTATCTGTATTCAGCACGAGCTGGATCATCTTGCCGGCAAAGTATTTGTCGAATATCTGTCACCATTGAAACAGAATCGCATCAAAACCAAACTGAAAAAACGCGCACGCGAAAAAATGTGAATAACCCTGTTGTCAGCCCTGATATTTGTACCACCATCTTTAAATGATAGTGATGGTGTTTTTTGTGGATTTATTGCATGAAGCCTTCTGTTATTTTTGCTGGAACGCCTGATTTTGCTGCCGCAGCCCTTGATGCTATTGTTGCTGCCGGTTTTGATGTACCGCTGGTATTAACCCAGCCAGATCGCCCCTGTGGCCGTGGATTAAAGTTACAGCCCAGCGCAGTCAAAAAGGCTGCACTGGCACATGGTCTTACAGTAATCCAGCCAAGCACCCTGAAAACGGCTGAAGCACAGGCAGTACTACAAGAGCAGAATGCGGATGTAATGGTGGTGGCTGCTTATGGATTATTATTACCGCAGGCAGTGCTGGATATTCCCAGATATGGCTGTCTGAATATTCACGCGTCACTACTGCCACGCTGGCGTGGCGCCGCACCAATACAGCGCGCTATTGAAGCTGGTGATCAGGAAACCGGTGTATGTATTATGCAAATGGATGCTGGTCTGGATACGGGTGCAGTAATCAGTCGGCATATTTATACCATAAATTCTGATGATACGGCTGCTGAAGTACACGATGCACTGATGCATCTGGGTGCGAATGCAATTGTTGCAGATTTGCAACAAATCACCCGATTACAACCCACGGCACAAAGCGAAACGGGCGTAACCTATGCTCGCAAATTAAGCAAAGCTGAAGCACAAATCAACTGGACACGTCCCGCCACGGAAATAGCCCGCAAAATTCGTGCCTTTAATCCGGTACCAGGCGCATGGACTGTCTGGCAGGACAAACCACTTAAAATCTGGCGCGCACAAGTCACTTCGCATACAGGGACACCAGGCACAGTACTGCATAGTAACGAGCATGAACTGATTATTGCCTGCGGCTGTGGCGCCATCAGTATTGAGGAAGTCCAGAAAGCTGGCAGCAAGGCCATGCCTGTTACCGCCTTTCAGGCTGGCAATACTTTACAGCAAGGTATAGTACTGGCATCAGCGGAGAGCAATGCATGAGTATGGCGCGTGCCCAGCAACTGGCGGTTCACGCCATCGGTGAAGTATTAAACGGACGTAATCTCAGCGAAGTTCTGGTTCAGGCAATGCAGTATCCAGAACTGTCAGCTGCGGATAAAGGTGCCTTGCAGGATCTCAGTCATGGTAGTCTGCGTCATTTAGGCATGTTGCGACAACTTGTGCAACAAATGACAAAAACATTACCACCGGCAGAAATTGGCAACCTTCTCGTCATTGCTTTATATCAACTGCACTTTACCCGCAATGCAGCCCATGCCGTGGTTAATGAAGCCGTTAATCATGCCCGCCAGCTGCACGGAGGCCGTTACCAGAAGCTGGTTAATGCTTTGTTACGGCGCTTTTTGCGTGAACGCGAAACCTTACTGGCCAGTGCACTTAAACAGAATGAAGCGCGTTACAACCTGCCTGCATGGTGGTTAAATTACCTGAAAAAGCATTATCCCCAGCACTGGCACAACATGGTCACAGCCATGGCGCAACATCCACCCATGACGTTGCGAATCAACCGTCGTTATACAGATGCTGAACAGTATCAGGCGAAACTGACGGCTGCCGGCATTCCGGCCAGAATTCTGGATACTCATAGCGTCATGCTACAACAGGCAGTAGCTGTACAGAAGCTGCCGGACTTCGCAGCGGGTCACGTGTCGGTACAGGACTTCGGTGCCCAGCAGGCTATTCCCATGCTTAACCCGCAGTCTGGCGAACGTATTCTGGATGCCTGTGCTGCTCCCGGTGGCAAAACCGGACATATACTCGAATGGGCAGACTGTGACGTTACCGCTCTGGATATTGATCCTTTGCGCCTGAAACGCGTACAGGACAACCTGCAGCGCTTGCAGCAACGGGCACACTTGCATTGTGCTGACGCAAAAGAGCTGCACTCATGGTATGATAACAACACTTTTGATGCCATTCTGGCCGATGTACCATGCACAGCTTCAGGTGTAGTAAAACGTCATCCAGACATCAAATGGCTGCGCCAGCCACAGGATAGCCGGAAAACTGCGTTACAGCAGGAAGCGTTACTGGACAGTCTGTGGCTGACATTAAAATCAGGCGGTCGCCTGCTTTTAGCCACCTGTTCGATTTTTATGGAAGAAAATCAGCAACAGCTAACCCATTTTTTAACCCGACATGCGGATGCCCGCCAGCGTCAATCACGTGTATTGTTACCGGACAGCAAACAAGATGGCTTTTTTTACGCGCTTATCGATAAAATCTAGTCTATTTTTTGCCTGTCTCCTCTGCCTGAGTACTGCTGTAGTAAAGGCAGAGGGCATCAGCACTACACGTGCTCAGGCTTATATTACCAGCAATGGCCAGCTTTCCATCAATACACGTTTTAATACCCAGCTGCCCGATCAGCTAAAACAGGCACTGACACAGGGTGTACCATTAAACTTTGACCTGAACTATCAGCTTACCTCCCCCACACTTGCTTCCTACCGCAACCGGATTAACAACCTGATTGCCGGTGATAATCTTATTCAGTACAAACTGGCCTTTCACCCACTTACTAATCGCTATCGTGTCAGTATGGGGTCTACTTTTTCTACGGAATACAACAGTCTTGATACCGCACTCAGAGCCATTGGCGCAGCAGCTAATTGGCGTGTACTCAGCAGCGGTACACTCAGTGGTGTATCAGCAGGAGAAGTCCGTGCAGATGTACGTCTGAGCCTGAGCATCAGCCAGTTACCAAAACCATTTCAAATCAATGCACTAACATCTCATAGCTGGCAACTGGATTCTGGCTGGCATCGTCTTGTTATCAACGTGGATTAATCATAATGAGACGGCTAATTCTGGTCATGGCAGTGCTCTGTGTAGTCACCCTGTATGTTCTGGCCGTCGCTACCGGTAATACCAGTGTTTTATCGCAATATTTCTGGTTTGCATTTGGCTTTGCTTCACTATTGGTACTTACACTGACATTAATGGCTGGTTCTTACTGGTGGAAACTATTACAGAGCCGGCACCGGCATGAATTCGGTTCCAAAATTGCCATGCGTCTGGCCTCTATGTTTACACTGGTAGCTGTATTACCTGGCCTGTTCCTGTTTGGGGTATCTGCACAGTTTATTTCACACAGCATTCACTCATGGTTTGGTAACGATACTGAAGAAGCACTCAACCGCAGTATCAGCCTGAGTAAATCCGCTCTGGATTATGAACTGGACAATAGTGTCCGCCGTGCAGCCAATATCCAGATTGCCCTGATTGCCGCCGATGGTATGAAAGAACCACTCTTACCGGTTCTCGAAAGTAATGGCAAAAGCAAACAGTTTAGCCAGCTAAATATCCACAATCTCCGCAGTAACCAGCTTGTTGCCGAATATAATCCACTGCATCTTTCCACGCCGGAACTTAACAAGAATCTGATACACCAGTTACATACCACAGGTTCAGTGCGGGAAATTGAAAGCATCAATAACATCCTTTATGCTCAGGGCTGGCTGATTTTACCGGGCCACAACAATGATAATGCCCTGTTTTTCCGTCAACCCATTCCGCCCAAAGTTGCGCAGGATGCCACACTGATTGAAGCTGCCCGCGCCAAATATGGTGAACTGAGTTTTACCAAAAAAAGTTTACAAACCTTTTTTCTGGCCACTCTATTGATGGCCACCCTGCTGGCAATTGTTTTAGCCTTACTGGTAGCCCTGTATTTTGCACGCCAGTTTGTTGCACCAATTCTGTCGCTGGCAGATGGTGCCCGAGCAGTAGCCAAAGGTGATCTGGATGTCCAGCAAACCATTCACCGTAATGACGAACTGGGTAAACTAACTGATTTGTTTAATCACATGACAGTCCAGCTGCGCCATTCACGAGAGCAGCAGGAAGCAGCCAGACATTATCTGGAATATATTCTCAACAGCCTGACTACCGGCGTGGTTACCCTTAATCCAGAAAACTGCCTGATTACTTTTAACAAGATGGCCGAAAACATTCTCGGGCAAAGTCTGAACTCAATTCTTGGACAGAACATAAACCAGCTGGCCGAACAAAGCCCACGGGCAGCAATGCTGGCAGATGTATTCCAGCAGATTCTGGCTACGGAACACCAGAACAAACCAGCACAAATCACCTATAATCACAAAGATGAAACCCTGATACTGCTTGGCAAAGCCACACCACTACCTGAAGACAGTGGCGGCGGTACTATACTGGTATTTGATGATGTCACTGCTCTGGTAAGCGCACAAAAAGAAGCGGCCTGGGGTGAGGTTGCGCAACGGCTGGCACATGAAATCCGCAATCCACTGACACCTATCCAATTATCTGCCGAACGGCTGGCATGGAAACTCAGTGACAAACTCAGCGATGCAGATGCCCAGATTCTCAACCGCGCCACCAATACTATTATTCGACAGGTAGCAGCGATGAAAGATATGGTTGAAGCATTCCGCAACTATTCCCGTTCTCCAGCGTTAAAGTTCACAAATCTTGATTTAAATGAATTAATACGCGAGGTTTTGGTACTTTACGAAGGTAGTAATTGTACATTTGCGGTTAATTTGAGTAAGATAGCAATGAATGTTAACGCCGACAGTGGGGCATTACGTCAGGTTATTCATAATCTGCTAAAAAATGCAGTGGAAGCAGCCACGGCTGATATCTCACCCGAAGTCAGCGTACAAACCGAGCTAAATAACGAACACATCCTTATCTACGTAAGCAATAATGGCAAAACATTCAGTCAGGAGATGTTATTACATGCATTTGACCCTTATGTAACAGACAAACCCGGTGGTACCGGACTGGGATTACCAGTAGTCAAAAAAATCATTGAAGAACACGGCGGGCGGATCCAGATCAGTAATCAGAAAAACGGACTGGCTTGTGTCAAAATAACCTTACCCTTACAGGTGAATAGAAATGCGAAGCAGTGATATTTTAATTGTTGACGATGAAGTAGGTATCCGTGACTTATTATCGGAAATCCTACAAGACGAAGGTTATACCGTCACCACGGCCGAAAATGCCGATACTGCCCGCCAACTGCGTCAGCAAACCCGTCCTGCCATGGTATTGCTGGATATCTGGATGCCAGATTGCGATGGCATTACTTTACTGAAAGAATGGGCAAAATCCGGTCAGTTAACCATGCCAGTGGTAATGATGAGTGGCCACGCCAGTATTGATACCGCGATAGAAGCAACCAAAATCGGTGCACTGGATTTTCTGGAAAAACCCATTTCCCTGCAAAAACTGCTCAGCACAGTGGATCGTGCCCTGAAATATGGACAGATGCAGGCTGCCTCCAATCTGTCATTAGACAAACTCGGGCATAGCCCTGCTATCAAGGAGCTGAATCAGCATCTAGAACGTATAGCCAAATTCAGCACTCCTGTACTGCTAACTGGAGAGCTGGGTTCACCTTTTGAACTGGTTGCACGTTCATTTCATAAAAGCGCAACTCCGTGGGTGGAACCATCAAAAGTAGAGCAGATTGTTGACGCACCCATTGAATTATTGCAGAAAGCCACCGGTGGCATACTCTATCTGGGTGATATTGCTCAATACGGCAAAAGCACCCAGCAAAGCATCGGCTTTATTCTGACCAAAGCAGATCGCTACAATGTACGCATCATCTGTGTTTGTAGCCGGCCAATCAAGGAAATGATTACCGACCCGCTACAGGATAACAAACTGCTTAATACCCTTTCATCACTAATTGTTGCCATTCCTCCATTACGCTCACAACTGGATGACATGGTATTTCTGGTAGAACAAATTACTACCGAGCTGGCAGAAAGTCAGAAAATTCCGCCAGTAAAATTTACTACAGCAGCCCTGAATGAACTGCGCCAGTATGACTGGCCGGGCAATCTGGAACAACTACGCAGTGTTGTCAAAAGCCTGATGCTAACAGCAGAACATAACGAAATCGACGTTAACGCCATCAGTACCATCCTGAATCAGTTCAAATATAACCACCCACATGAAAGCATGACTGGTTTTAATTTTGATCTGCCTCTGCGTGAATTGCGCGAAGATCTGGAAAGACGCTATTTCGAATACCATATTGCTCAGGAAGGGCATAACATGAGCAAAGTAGCCCAAAAAGTAGGCCTGGAGCGTACCCATCTTTATCGCAAATTAAAACAGCTTGGTATCCAGTTTTCACGACGCCAGACTGAAAATAAATCCTGTTGATTGGTACAAATAAAAAATTCCAAAAACAGATTATTAATTTTATTCATAACAACTGACGGATTTTTCAAAGAAAATATTCAATAAAACATTGATTGAGTATGCCTGAAACGTTATGGTTAGATATCTAACCATAACTACTGGAGAGGCTGTTCAATCATGAGTTTCACACCGCTGAGTTTTGAATTTTTCCCGCCACGTACTGAAGAAGGACGGCGTAAACTTGCTATTACCCGCAAGCAGCTAAGTCAATATCAACCTGAATATTTTTCATGCACTTACGGTGCAGGCGGCACCACGCGCGCCGGTACACTGCAAACCATTACCGATATCTTGAATGATGGTGTGGCAGCCGCACCTCATTTAGCTTGTATAGGTGCCAGCCGCGAAGAAATGACCGGCCTGCTCCAAACCTATAAAAACATGGGTATCCGTCATATCGTAGCCTTACGTGGCGACGTTCCTTCCGGCGTAGGCTTCGGACATCAGGGCTTACGCTATGCCAATGAATTGGTTGGACTAATCCGTCAGGAATTTGGTGACTGGTTTCATATAGAAATCGCTGCTTATCCTGAATTTCACCCACAATCCCGTAGTGCTGAAGATGATATCAATCACTTTGTGCGTAAATGTCAGGCTGGTGCTGACTCAGCTATTACCCAATACTTTTTCAATGCAGATAGCTATTTCTGGTTTGTAGATGAAGTGCAGAGCCGTGGAGTGAATATTCCCATTATTCCCGGCATCATGCCTATTGCCAGTTTCTCCAAGCTGGCGCGTTTTTCTGAAACCTGTGGTGCAGAGATTCCACGCTGGTTACGTCTGAAACTTCAGTCCTATGCTGACGATACTGCATCAATTAAAGCGCTGGGGCTAGATGTAGTCACTGAAATGTGCGATCACTTATTGCAACAGGGTGCACCTAGCTTACATTTTTATACCCTCAATCAGGCCGGACTGGTCTCCACTATCTGCCAGCGCTTAGGTTACTGATTTAAATAGATGCTAAAAAAATACTGCACATAAAACTGTTCAACTTAATGGACTGTCTGCCTCAAGTAATTTCTTATATAAAACGCCATACAAATAAAAAACCCCTATCAAATTAATGATAAGGGGCTATATGGATAATCTGTTACACTCTGTCTGGCAATCACCCATTCCCAGCCAGTTACAACGCAACAAATAATGCTAATGCGTTAATAACTGATTCAAAAACTGTTGGGCACGTTCATGCTGCGGCCGCTGGAAAAATTCTTCTGGCGCCGCTTCTTCAACAATTTCTCCATGGTCAATAAATACCACCCGATCAGCAACTTCACGGGCAAAACCCATCTCATGAGTTACCACCATCATTGTCATACCACTGAGTGCCAAATCTTTCATTACCTTTAGCACTTCACCAATCATTTCAGGGTCTAAGGCAGAAGTAGGTTCATCAAACAGCATCACCCGTGGTTCCATGGCCAGACCACGTGCAATCGCTACCCGCTGCTGTTGCCCACCGGATAGCTGCTGTGGGAAAGCATCGCATTTATGCGCAAGTCCCACTTTAGCCAGAAGCTCCTGTGCCTTGGCTTCTGCCTCTGCGCGACTCTGTTTTTTCACCTTCATCGGTGACAAAATAATATTTTCCAGAACGGTCAGGTGTGGATACAGATTGAAATGCTGGAACACAAATCCAACTTCAGTACGCACCCGATTTAAATCTGCTTTCGGATCGGCAACATTAATCCCATCCACCCAGATTTCACCCTGCTGAATTTTTTCCAGCTGATTTACAGTACGAATCAGCGTAGATTTACCGCTGCCAGATGGCCCGCATACAACCACCACTTCCCCTTGGCTGACACTCAGATTCACACCATTAATAACATGTAAGTCCTTAAACCACTTATGGACATTTTTAAATTCAATCATGTATTCCCCACATCCTGAAACCGTCCGCATCAGCCACTCAGACAGACGCACCAATTTGCAATAAATAATTACTTAATGCCACATAAAGCTCTGGCGTAATCCGCTCCGGCCGGCAGCCCGGATCAATCCCCACGGCCATTAATGCTGCATCATCTACCCATTCCTTCAGATTATTATGAATGGTTTTCCGGCGCTGCTGAAAAGCCTGTTTGACCAAAGCAGCAAAATGATTAAAATCCTGCGCAACTCCAATACGACCACGCTGTGGAATCATCCGTACCACCGCTGAATCAACCTTCGGCGCAGGAGTAAATGCCTGTGGTGGCACATCAAGTAAATTTTCCATCTCAAAAAAATACTGCAACATCACACTCAAACGGCCATAATCATTACTACCCGCAACTGCTACCATTCGCTCAACCACTTCTTTTTGCAGCATAAAGTGCATATCAACAATATCATCAGCATACTGACCAAAGCGAAATAACAACGGCGTAGAAATATTATAAGGTAAATTACCCACAATTTTTTTTCGACCCGGCACACTGGCAAAATCAAACTGCAATACATCACCTTCATGAATAACCAGTTTGGATGCAAATGGCAAAGTACGCAAATGCGCCACAATATCACGGTCAATCTCAATCACATGCAACTTGTCAACAGCCGCCGCCAGAGGAGTCGTAATGGCTGCCAGTCCCGGACCAATTTCAATCACAATATCCGCAGGCTGTGGACGCACCGCACGCACAATATCCTGAATAATACTTTTATCCTGTAGGAAATTCTGGCCAAAGCGTTTACGGGCACGATGTTCTTTCATATCACTTCCTTCAAATTTGCCCTATTATAAAATAAAACCATTACCATCAACTTACCGGTTTAACCGGCACACGCCCATTGGCAAAAGCCACCAACACCAGCCAGTATTTAATCAGACAGATAACGCAACGGATTAACCGCCCGACTATTCACCCTTACCTCAAAATGCAGCTTTACCCCAGTAGTACCACTGTCACCCATCGTCGCAATCGTCTGCCCCGCCTGCACACTCTGCCCATTGCGCACTTTTAGTGAGTCATTATATGCATAAGCTGTCATCGTACTATTACTGTGTTTAATCAATACCAGCCGGCCATATCCACGCAACTCATCACCAGCATACTGCACCGTACCCGCGGCTGCGGCCTTAACCGGTGTACCGCGGCTACCAGCAATATCAATACCCTTTTGCGTTTGGCCATTAAACATACTGATCACTTTCCCGCGTACCGGCCATTGCAAACGGATATCAGGAGCTGCTGTACTGGTAGCCACTGCTTCAGATTGACCTGCAACACGGCCAGATGACGGTTTTACTCCAGCAGGACGGCCTGACACCGCTGCCGGCTTGCGCACACGAATCAGTTGCCCTACCTCAATTGCATTAGCATTAGCCAGATTATTCCAGCGTACCAGCGTATTCACATTCTGATTAAAGCGTAAACCAATCCGATATAAAGTATCCCCACGCTGCACACGATAAAAACCATTTTGGGCACTACCACTCATTACCGGTGCCTTAGCTGTGGTGTTACTCTGACATCCGCCCAGTAACAATCCCATACATGGTATTAAATATAAACCAAACCGCCACAACATCCCGTACAACTTCCATACCTGTATCATTAATCTATCTCAACCCCAACAATAATCCGTACAGTACAATAGGTTTAATTATCCTATGGTCAATATTAACATAGCTTTTCCCTCACATCCGCCAGCCGCCCGATCAATCTGCCAAGAGATACAGATAGCCATTTTGTGCCCTGACATATTGAATTCCCCAATCCTGCAACCATCTATAAAAACTGTTATAGCTAAAAAGGGAAACTCACATGCGATATATGAGTTGGGCATTACTGATACTGGCGGCGCTGGAAGTGATTTCCATTATTCTGGTTAGTAATCTGATTGGCGGTGGCTGGACACTGCTTCTCATCATACTGTCTATTGCCTGTGGCGTGTTTATGCTACGCAATATCGGCCTGTCCGGCTTATTTCTCGCTGTAACTACCATTCGCACCGGCAGCAATGTATCGCTCTACCAGTTATTATGGCCTCTCCGTTATATACTGTCAGCCATCATGCTTATCAGCCCCGGATTTGTATCTGATATATTCGCCGTCCTGCTACTGCTGCCCATCAGTGGTAAACCCTTAGCCAGCACCAGCAACAATCCTTTTTCCAACACACCACAGCCAGACCAAAACGACATTATCGAAGGTGAATTCACCGTAGAAAATAACAATGGACAAACCCATCATTCCAATAAACAACAACACCTTCCACCCAGATAATTGGATTAATAAAAACCAAAAGCCGCACGGAATACATCCGGCGGCTTTTCTTCATTATGTTCCGTTACTCTAAACGCATTTGTGGAAACAGAATCACATCACGTATAGTCTGTGCGTCCGTCAGCAACATTACCAAGCGATCCATCCCAATACCACAGCCACCGGTTGGTGGTAAACCATACTCCATAGCACGAATATAATCCGCATCGTAGTGCATCGCCTCATCATCACCTGCATCCAGCTGTGCCACCTGTGCCTTAAAGCGTGCTGCCTGATCTTCAGAGTCGTTTAACTCCGAATAACCATTAGCCAGTTCACGCCCTACCACAAACAGCTCAAAACGTTCAGTTAAACCAGGTTTAGTATCAGAAGCACGTGCCAGTGGCGACACCTCTACCGGATAGTCAACAATAAATGTCGGCTGCCATAACTGAGCTTCAGCACACTCCTCAAACAGCGCCAGCTGTAAACTGCCCAGTCCCTGCGCCACAGGTAAAGCACCACCCAGTTTTTTAATTTCAGATTTCAGCCATGCCTCATCTGCCAGCTGTTCATCAGCATACTGCGAATTAAAATGTTTGATTGCCTCCACAATAGTCATCCGCGCAAACGGCTGGCTTAAATCCACTTCCTTACCGTTATAGCTCACAACCGCACTACCAGTAGCCTCAATGGCTGCCGCACGAATCACCTTTTCCGTCATATCCATCATACGCTGGTAATCACCATAGGCTTCATAGAATTCCATCATGGTAAATTCCGGATTATGACGCGTACTCATACCTTCATTGCGGAAATTGCGATTAATTTCAAATACCCGCTCCAGCCCCCCTACAACCAGCCGTTTCAGATAAAGCTCAGGCGCCACCCGCAAAAATAAATCCATATCCAGCGCATTATGATGCGTTACAAACGGCTTTGCTGTTGCACCGCCCGGAATGGGATGCATCATCGGCGTCTCCACTTCCAGATAACGCTCGCTTACCATCACATTACGAACCGCCTGAATAATCCGGCTGCGTTTCACAAAAGTATCCCGCGTCTGCTCATTAGTAATCAAATCCACATAACGCTGACGGTATTTCTGCTCCTGATCAGCCAATCCATGGAATTTATCCGGTAATGGACGTAACGATTTAGTAAGCAGACGAAGAGCGGATACCCGCACTGTCAGCTCACCATGATTCGTTTTCATCAACTCACCTTCAGCACCAACAATATCACCCAGATCCCAGTGCTTGAATGCATCATGTACCTGCTCACCCACACCCTGATTATTAATATACAGCTGGATACGTCCGGTCATATCCTGAATTGTAGCAAAGCTGGCTTTACCCATATGACGCTTCAGCATAATACGTCCTGCAACCTTGACTGGAATAGCCTTTTCCGCCAGAACATCTTTATCAAACTGCTCATACTGCTCATGCAGATCACCGGCAAAAGCATCGCGCTTAAAATCATTCGGAAACGCAATACCCTGCGTCCGAATTGCCGTCAGCTTATCGCGACGATTTGCCATAATCTGATTTTCATCCAGTTGCTCTTCGTGTGCGCCACCAACCGACGCATTATGCTGTTCACTCATATGTATTCCCATACCATAATATCTAGTTCTTTCCTGTAACCACCAGACAAAAACATCAACCCAACTGTGGCATTAATCAACCAGAAAATAACTACTTATTCTAATCCAAAATAGCCATTTTAACACGCAAAGCACCAGCCTCTTATCTGATAGCCAAACAACGTACCGTTAAAAAAACAGCATCATCAACCCATATCCACAAAAACTGCACAATAAACAATTAACTGACACACACCATATATCTTTTAACGATTAAATCTCACACAAACTCATAATAAAATCCGGTTATATATTCTTACTTACAATACCCCACTGCAAATATATTCACTTTCAAAGAACACAATCGCAGCAACCATTACCTACCAAATCTGAAAGAAAACAAACCAGATAGCAGCGTCTATACCACTACCAACAAAGTAAAAAAATACTAAAAAAATAAATCAAAATTAAATTACCTCATTTCCACCAAATCAATTCAGCTTATATACAGTAATAATTAACCTAACCACATTCAGCAATTACCCAATAAAAACCATACATAAATATACAAATTAAAACCAACTAAAAATAACACCCCAAAACACAGATTAATAAAAATAAAATTTTATTAAAATAATTCAATAAATTACATTTTGACTAATAACTAGCTTTGTAGTCGAATACAACAAGCAGATTTATTTTATAAACATTTACATTGATTTATATCAGCCAAGTATTCCCCAGCAGCATCACTACAGCATACAGAATCAGGAAACTCAAATGAATAAAACTTACCAACCAACATGGCGAATCAGAACAAAAGCATATATTAGCGCATCCGCACCAAAGCCAGAGTTCAGAAAAAAAACACTGGTTCAACTAATGGCAGTTATCGGCATTATCGCTTTCACTACCAGCGAAGCATATGCCAGCTGCTCTGATTCATCTAATAAAAATTGTATTACCAAAGAAACAAACTCATCGCCATCCACATACAGCGGAAACACCACCAATTTTGATGGCTATATCGCAAACGACAATACAGATCCAGTAAACATCTCCACCAGCGATAAACCATTAAATAATTCACTAACCATCATAAATAATGCTGGCGCCAGCGATTTGAATGTCACAGTAAAAAATACAAATATAAAAAACATATACTCCCTTAACAACTCAGGAAAAGCAGCAATATCAATCACCACAACCGCAGACATGACAACACCCAATGGTTTTGGCATCTCCGTGAGCAACGCCGGTACAAATCTCACGCTCAACACCAAAAACATTAACAGCCAGACAAACGCAATCTACGCTGTAAACTATGGTACCGGTGCCACCTCTATCACCACAGCAGACATCACCTCCAGCGGTAGCAATGGCATCTATGCACAAAATAGCAATAACACCACAGACCTGACCATCACAACCGGAACAATCAATGCCAATCAAAATGGCCTTTACCTCAAAAACAGTGGTACCGGTACCACCTCTATCACCATCAATGGTGATGTCACCTCCGCCAATAGTGATGCCATCTATGCAGAAAACGACCCCGCCGCAACAGATCTAACCATCAATACCAAAACCGTTAACGGTAAAAATAATGGTATCTACGCCGCAAACTTCGGCACAGGTTCAACAACAGTGACAGCAGAAGGCAACATAACAGCTACCAATCAAAACGGCATATACGCATTCAATCATGGTAAGGATCTAACCATCAACACACACGATGTACAGGGCTCCCAAAGCGGAATCTATGCAACTAATGAAGGTACCGGTTCCACCTCAATAACAGCCAAAGGCAACATAACTGCAACCAACAGCGATGCCATTCATATTGAGAATAAAAGCAATACCAAAGACCTGATTATCAAAACAGATAACGTAAACGCCAAAATGAACGGCATATATACCACCAACAACGGTACAGGCATTACCTCCATAACTGTCAGTAATGATATTATCGCCGCCAATAGCACCGGTATATTTGCACAAAACTCAAATACAGCCGGCAACCTAAACATCAACGCAAAGAATATCAACGCCAACCTAAACGGTATATACGTCATCAATAATGGAACCGGCTCAACCTCAATCACCACTGCTGGTACCATACAAGGCCTGCACCAATATGGCATCCACGCAGAAAATAACCAAACAGGTACAGATATCAGCATTAATCAGACCAATGGTTCCATTACGGGCGCGTTAGACGGCATTGATGTACTCAACCGCACCCCGCATGGAAACAACACCGTCACCGTAACAGGGAAAGTCACTGGCGGCACGGGCGCAGGTATTTATACCAGCGGCAGCCCCGGAACCACCACACTAATCACACTTAATAACGGTGCCAATGTCGATGCCACCTCAGGTACAGCGATTCGCGACGCTGATGGCAACTCCATTATCACCATCAACAATGGAGCCAAAGTAAGCGGCTCAATTATTCTGGGTAATGGCAGCGATACCTTAAACATCAATAGCGGAGCAGATACATCAGCTATTACCGTACTTGATGGCGGCGATGACACCAGCGATAGTGATGGAATGATTGATACACTCAATATCAGCCAGTCACTGACTGGTTCATCTAGCAGCAATGGCACAACCGGAAATATAGGCATCCGCAACTGGGAAAATATCAACCTCCTACAACAAAGCACACTCACCCTGACTGGTGATTTAAATACCAGCAACCTCAATATCGACCCAGCTGCAACATTAAATCTTATCCCATCCCTACATCAGGCCGTAATAAATGGCAATATCACAAATTCCGGTAATCTAAGCTTAAGTAATAATCAAGCAGGTGACCACTTAACCATCAATGGCAACTATATCGGCAACAATGGCACAATTACCCTAGATACCGTATCACAGGATAATAACAGCGCAACCGATAAATTGTTTATTAATGGTAATGCCTCCGGTCGAACCACAGTACGAATGAATAACACAAACGGACTGGGTGCTGATACCGGCACCACCGATGGTATTGAAATTATCAATATCACAGGTAACAGCACCAACAACGCCTTTAATCTGCAAAATGATCATATTGATGCTGGTGCTTACGAATATCATTTGTACAAAGGCAATATTAATGGCCAGAACAGCAACTGGTATTTACGCACTCAACTAGCAAAACCTGACGATCCGAATAACACGAATAACACGAACAACCCGAACAACCCGAACAACCCGAA
>NZ_MDVC01000059.1 GCF_002777425.1 Snodgrassella alvi | reverse complement strand
AAGCCATATTAACTACAGCCTGCTCAATATGAGGCTCTACGCGATTTTTCTCTATAGGTTTTTTGCGACTTATTTCCTGAAGAGCTAATTCTCCGCCCTGTTCATAGAGTTTTTTGAAGCGATAATAGCTGTCGCGACTATACCCCAAGACTTTACAGGCTTGCTGAACGTTACCTAACTGTTTAGCGAGTTCTAAAAGTCCTAATTTAGGTTTAATTATTTTTGCAGATTGATTCATTACTGACACTCCATTGTTGGTTTAAAATACACTAAATGTCAGATTAAATAAAGACTACTACAACTTATATTATAATTGCAAAAATTTAGAGATCTAAAAAATTATCATATTCAGAGTAATAATTTAAAGCTTTTATAAATTCATCTGTAGTAGCTAACGGTTTTTGATCTATAACTGAATCTATTACATCAGCAAATTGCTGACCAGAATAAAGATAGTTTAGTTTCTTTTTTAACGCATGAGGTGGATAAATTTCTTTTCCATTATCATCTACATCTGGATAGTCATCAATATAATAACTTTTATTACTTAACAAGTCTTCATCTGATTCACCATATATACAAAAGTCATCACCTCTTTCAATATTGCCTTTCACATAAGAAATAATATCCTTTATTGGATAAAGATTACCTTTAACAAGCATAGTATTCATACTCCGTAATAAAAAATTTAACACAGTTTCTTACCAGTAAAGCCATTTAACTTTCCTTTTCGCCCTTGAGTACCTCCACCCCATATATCACGCCCACCTTTTCCAGAAGGATGATATAAAGCGTAGTTTTTATTATGATCTTTTCTATCGACCAAAACAAGTCTATTTGTATCTTCATGGTGATGCCATGTTAACCCTGGTGGACTTATATTTTTCTTTCCGTTTTTCATCCAATTAGAAAGTTCTGGATATCTTTTAAGCATATCTTTCCTAAAAACAGCATCCTCATTCATTTTTTTGATGAATTCTTTATTTGCTCTGTTAAATTGAACGGCATCACTTGAGTATCTATTGGTTGGGTCAACAGAATGATCAAAAAATATATTGTATTTACCATTATTTGGTCTTGTTGCAAGTCCCAAAGGATCCACCCAAGTCAACCCATTCGGCGCATACTGATACAGATTCAAACCACCAGCTAAACCAATCGGGTCGGGCTGGGTAAATCTACCTATATCCGGATCATAGTACCTGAAAGTATTGTAATGTAAGCCGGTTTCTCTGTCTAAATATTGTCCCTGATATCTGAGATTCTGCTCTATGGGTTCGTGTTCAATTTCATGAATCCGTTTACCCCATAACTGAAAGCTGCATTCCCAAAGTATTTTACCGTTTGCATCGGTCAACTCTTCTGGACAGCCGTTCAGGTCGGTGTGGAAGTAGCGGATATGTTGTTCATGGTTGCTGTCTGTGTCTATGCGTGCCAGTGGTTCGTAGCTGTTCTGGTCGGTATAGATATACAGGCTGGTGGGGTGATTCGGGCCGGTTTCCTGAATCATTCTTAAGCCGTCCCACAGGAAGCGGGTACGGTTGTAGGGTTGGCCGTCACGGTCTATCTGATGCTTTTCGATACGCCGGCCTAAGGCGTCGTAGACGTAGCCGTAACGCTGGCTGCGGTTTAGTTGTTCGATGCGTACTTCGCTCAGGCGGTGTTCAGCGTCGTAGTGGTAGTGCTGGGTGGCGCCGATGCTCTGTTTGGTTTGGGTTCTGCCGTGCTCGTCGTAGCTGTAGTGGTGTTCTCTGAAATTCAGGAGCTGGTTACAGCGGATGATATTCTGATTGCTAGGGTCTAATTCTATTGGCCGTCTGTGGTCTAATAGGTTAGCAGCAGCATCATATTGCAGGGTTTCCCAGTATCTCTGATTGCGACAGCCTTCGATTCTGCCGGTGTGATCATAGCGGTAATCGGTCTGGCCGTGTTTGCTGTGCTTTTTGTTTACCAGATGGTCGAAGTTGTTACATTAAGAATTATGCTAATCATTAGCGTTTGAGCTAATACATATAATTATCCTATTGGAGCATCAGCTTTTATATGTCCATGACCATAGACTTTCATTTTTTAATTAACTTTTAGTTTTTCGAATTTTAGCTAAACCTTTTTCTAGGCGACTTATATTTTTATACTTATCGGGAACTGTACTTTTAGCGAGATATTTATACCATTCATCTACAGTAGTTTTGAATAATTCTAAACCTTCTTGAGTAACATTTGACATCTTAATAACAGTATCAGTTTTTAATTTTCCTGCATCATCAAAAGGCTCAATACCAATTAATAATTCATTATTTTTTAAAAAGTTTAATAAGGCTGTTGAACTTTGAATAATATCCTCTTGCCATTGCTTACTTTTATTTCTTGTAAGCAATAATGGAATATTATGTAAGGTAAAATCAATTTTGCTCATTACTTTACTCCAATAACAGTTGATACATCATCTAATTGTATTAATTGACCGGTATTTTTATTTTTCACAAAAACTCCCCCAGCTTCACGGATTCTTTCTTCTTTCGCTATCTGTGGTCCTTTATTTAAAGCACCGGTTCGACTCGTGACCTCAACAGGCCTCCATTTCCCATCTTGCCCTTTAACTACAAAATCGATTCTACGTCGTTCACCTGTTAAAGGGTCTTTAACTGATTTACCCTTATTATCTCTTAAATAACGTTCACTTAAAACATTTTTCTTGCCATAACGCTTTTCCAATATATCTTTTGCCCTCTGTTCACGCTTCATACCTGCTTTTTTGTTTGGTATACATGCCCACCCCCACGGAACAATCCAAGTCAACCCATTAGGCGCATACTGGTACAGATTCAATCCGCCAGCCAAACCAATCGGGTCTGGCTGGGTAAATCTACCTATATCCGGATCATAGTACCTGAAAGTATTGTAATGTAAGCCGGTTTCTCTGTCTAAATATTGTCCCTGATATCTGAGGTTTTGCTCTATTGATTCGTGTTCGATTTCATGAATCCGCTTTCCCCATAACTGAAAGCTGCATTCCCAAAGTATTTTACCGTTTGCATCGGTAAGCTCTTCCGGACAGCCATTCAGGTCGGTGTGGAAGTAGCGGATATGTTGTTCTTGGTTGCCGTCTGTGTCTATACGTGCCAGTGGTTCGTAGCTGTTCTGATCGGTATAGATATACAGGCTGGTGGGATGATTCGGGCCGGTTTCCTGAATCATTCTTAAGCCGTCCCACAGGAAGCGGGTACGATTGTAAGGTTGGCCGTCGCGGTCTATCTGATGCTTTTCGATACGCCGGCCAAGAGCATCGTAGACATAGCCATAACGCTGGCTGCGGCCTGTTTGTTCGATGCGTACTTCGCTCAGGCGGTGGTCGGCATCATAGTGGTAGTGCTGCGTAGCGCCGATGCTCTGTTTGGTCTGAGTTCTGCCGTGCTCGTCGTAGCTGTAGTGGTGTTCTCTGAAATTCAGGAGCTGGTTACAGCGGATGACATTCTGATTGCTAGGGTCTAATTCTATTGGCCGTCTGTGGTCTAACAGGTTGGCGGCGGCATCGTATTGCAGAGTTTCCCAGTATCTCTGGTTGCGGCAGCCTTCGATTCTGCCGGTGCGATCATAGCGGTAATCGGTCTACCCGTGTTTGCTGTGTTTTTTGCTTACCAGCCGGTCGGGGGTGTCGTAAAAAAAATTTTTACTTTTAATGATTAATTCATTAATCATAGACACCAATCTCTTCTGCTTTTGCAATTAACTCATCTTGCAATGAACCTTGTATTTCATCTCCATCATACTCAAGAATGAAATCACCACTAATATTTAGAGGAAAACATGAACCATCTATGGTTCCAAAAATCGTTGACATTGTATCTACTATTACTATACGCAGAAAATTAAAAATCTTTTCTTGGTCTTTATCTGATAGCTTTGTGATAATACTTCTTGCTCTTGCATAAGGATCATTGTCGTTTGTGGATTTACTCGGATCACTTAAATGAGTTTTATAATATTCAAGTGTATCATCCAAAAGTATAGATAAAAGTGAGGTAACTACTAATTCATCTTTTCCTATTTTATTCATTTAACAACCTCTTTTTCCATTAGGTTTCGGTTTTCTCATCTCTGGATACATTTCTTTATTTTTGGTAATTAATTTCTGAAGAGCGCTATTGGGTATTTGTGGGTAAACTCTTCTTAACTCACGTATATCTCTAGCTAATAACTCTCTAGCGCTACTAAATGGTTTTCCTGTTCTAGAGTTAATTTTACTACGTGCAACAATTCCAACTTCATCTTTAAGGAACCTATGTCCAGCTTCGGGAACTAAAATAGCTGGAGCTGTTTTAGGATCATATCCTTTTACAAGATTTTGCATAATTGCTTTTTGTCCTACATGGTGAGCATCTAATCCAGTATTACGACCTTTGACCTTATTCCTTAGATCAATATAACTACCAACATCAAAAGCATTCAATCCTAAAGGATCCACCCAAGTTAACCCATTAGGCGCATACTGATACAGATTAAACCCACCCAGCAGCCCAATCAGGTCTGGCTGGGTAAATCTACCTATATCCGGATCATAATACCTGAAAGTATTGTAATGTAAGCCGGTTTTTCTAGTTCATTATAGTTATAATTCTATACCTTTGACATTATTTTCAATAAATAATTGTCTTAATTTCTCTGAAATTACAACACAATATTTATATTCTAGGCATCTCGCCATATAAAAATCTTCTATCACATCATTCCTAAAGACAATCTGAGTAAATCTTTTTGGTCCATCAGGCAAATGATCTAATATTGGTACACTATCAGATTTATCCATATCTATACATGATAGCATACGAAGAATATTTAATACCTTAAAGCCAGAATAGTTTTTACCATTAATAACCACATTTGCATCAAGCAATTGAACATCTTTTAAAAAATCTTTATTATCTGCAAGTAGGGTTGCGAGTCTGGGTGAGATAAAATCAGGACCATCACTCAAAAAATAATCAAAAGATAGTAACTTCTTCTCACTTACCTTCTTTTTTAGTTCAAAATTTAAAGGATTATCGAGTCTTATTTTCTTGCCTTGAATCAAATCAATATTAGAAAACTCACTTTGTTCATATTCAAACCAATAACTATCAGAATAATTATCAGATATTTTTAGTTCGTATACCATATCAGCATCCTTTAGATCTAATTGAATTTTTGTTTAAAATGGTTTTACCACTACGTAAATTAGCTCTTTGCTCTCGGATTAATTTTCTTAAAGCGTCTTTATATTCTTTTTGTGTCCATTTATTTATTTTTCCTTGTTCTAATAGATGATCCATTTCACGTTTTGTTATCTTAGTATATTCAGGGTGCGAACCTTTATGAATAGTTCTGGTAGGATGCGCATCAGCCGATCTAGGGAGATAAATAATGTTTTTTATCGAATGAATATTCATGCCAGCCTCTTTAAGCAAAGCGTGATTTTTTAATTGCTGCGGAATAATATGGTGTTTTTGGAAGCCATCAATACCTGGCATTGTATAGTATGTCCATAAGCCCCACGGATCAATCCAAGTCAACCCATTAGGCGCATACTGATACAGATTCAAACCACCAGCTAAACCAATCGGATCTGGCTGAGTAAATCTACCTATATCCGGATCATAATACCTGAAAGTATTGTAATGTAAGCCGGTTTCTCTGTCTAAATATTGTCCCTGATATCTGAGGTTTTGTTCTACTGATTCGTGTCCGATTTCATGAATCCGCTTTCCCCATAACTGAAAGCTACATTCCCACAGTAATTCGCCGTTTTCGTCGGTCAGTTCTTCCGGACAGCCGTTCAGGTCGGTGTGGAAGTAGCGGATATGTTGTTCTTGGTTGCCGTCTGTGTCTATCCGCGCCAGTGGTTCGTAGCTGTTCTGGTCGGTATAGATATACAGACTGGTGGGGTGATTTGGGCCGGTTTCCTGAATCATTCTTAAGCCGTCCCACAGGAAGCGGGTACGGTTGTAGGGTTGACCCTCGCGGTCTATTTGATGCTTTTCAATACGCCGGCCTAAGGCGTCATAAACATAGCCGTAACGCTGACTGCGGCCTGTTTGTTCGATGCGTACTTCGCTCAGACGGTGTTCGGCATCGTAATGATAGTGCTGGGTAGCACCAATGGTCTGTTTGGTCTGGGTTCTGCCGTGCTCGTCGTAGCGGTAGTGGTGCCCTCTGAAATGCAGGAGCTGGTTACAGCGAATCAGGTTGTAGTTGCTGTAGTCTTCTCGGTATTTGCTGTCCAGCAGGTTAGCGGCCGCATCGTATTGCAGAGTTTCCCAGTATCTCTGGTTGCGGCAGCCTTCGATTCTGCCGGTGCGATCATAGTAGTAATCGGTCTGCCCGTGTTTGCTGTGCTTTTTGCTTACCAGCCGGTCGAGGTTGTCGTACTGGTAGCTGCGTTCGATGAGGATATCGGGCAGGATGGGATTCTGATTGCGCTGTATCTGTTTGCGTTGCAGACGGCTGTTGCGGTCGTATTTGAACTGGGTGTTCAGGCGTCCTTGGGTGCGTAATACTTCGCGGTGCAGGTTGTCGCGTTCGATATCGCTGATGATGTGGCCGTCGATATTTATCTGGTGCAGGTGGCCGGAGCCGTAATAGAGGCTGTTGATGGTGCGCCCATCCGGCAGAGTAGTGGCGATGCGGTTGCCCAGTGGGTCGTACTGGTGGCTGAGGGTACCCTGTGCGGTGGTTTCGCTCAGCAGATTACCCAGTTGGTCGTAGCTGAAAGTGATGATATCGGGTTCAGCTTCTGCGGGCAGGCCGGCTTTTTTGTAGCCGACTTTGATAAGGTTGTCGGCTTTATCGTACTGGTAGGCGGTGTTGCCGTCGGTGGTATATTTGCCGATCAGGCGGCCGATGGCATCGCGTTTAAAGCGGTGGATGATTTCGGCACTGCTGCCGGCAGCAAAGTGCACGGCGCTGACGTTATCCAGTGTATCGTAGCTGTATCTCTGTTTACGCCCGTCCAGATCGGTCTGTTCGATTAAGCGGTCGGCGGCATCGTATTGAAACTGGTAGTGTTCGCCGTTTTCGTTGGTGAGGGTATTGAGGCGGCCATAGGCGTCGTAGTTAAAGCCGAGTTTGCGTCCGGCAGCATCGATGCGGGTATGCACCAGTCCGCGCGGGTCGCGCTGGTAGTGGGTGCTGTGGCCGGCGGGATCGGTATAGGTCAGTAGCTGGCCGGCACTGTTGACGCGATAGTGTTCCTGTCTGCCGTCGGTTAAGGTAACGCCGGTAAGCTGGCCGGCAGCGTTGTAGTGGTATTTGCTGCTGTTACACTGGGCGTCGGAGATGCTGCTGAGATTGCCTGATGCATCGTAATAGAGGTGGGTGGCGGTACCGGAGCAGTCGACATGTTGGGTCAGCTGGCCGTTCTGGTTCCAGCGCAGGTATTTGTTGCCACCGCGGGCATCGGTGATCTGAACTATCTGGCCATGCTGGTCGTACTGGTAGTGGGTACGCTGTTTGTGGGGGTCGATAACGCTGCGCAGGTTACCGCGCTGGTCGTAGTAGTAACGCCAGATGCTGCCATCGGGGTCAACGCTGATGGTGGGTAAAGCCCAGTGCGGCAGCCACTGGGTTTGTGTGGTACGGCCGAGGGGGTCGGTTTCTGCGGTTTCGCGTCCCTGTTCGTCGTAGCTGTAGCGCCACTTCCCACCTTGCGGATCGGTGACGCTGACCAGTTGCTGGTCTTCGTTCCACTCAAATTCGGTAGTCTGGCCGAGGGGGTCGATATAACGGGTGATTTGGTAGACTTCGTTCCAGTAGTGTTTGCTGCTGCGGCCGATGCTGTCGTGGACGGTGGTGAGGCGTTGTTCGAGATCATACTGGAAGTGATAGTCTTCTAGTCGTTTGCCGTCGGCTTCGCTCCAGTGATGGATGACGCGCCATGCGGTTTCTACTGCTCCGTCGAAGTGCTGCCACTGGTAATAACACTGTAGGCCGGTAGGCAGGCGGTGGTAAGTCATGCGCCGGCCGTTGTCGTAGGCAAATTCTCTGGTGGTGCGATTTTCTGCATCGATGACTTGTTGCAGGTCGCCCTGTTCGCTGTAGTGGTACTGGTTCAGTAGCTGGCTGCTGCCATCGGCTAGTTCTCTTTTGATGTGTGTGACGCGCTGGGGGTGGCGTTTGTCCTGATAGTGTAAGGTGATGCGGGTGGTGTTGGTTTCGTTGGCTATTTCGATGATGCGACTGTGGGTATCACGGGAGATCAGGTGCTTGTTGTCGTTGCGGTCTTGCAGTACGGTGAGGTAGAGACGGTTGGGCTGGTTGGGATCGGGTTCGAACAGGCGGTAGATGCCGTCGTCGTCTTCGATGACCCAGCGATTCTGTTCACCGCGGCGGATGCTGAGGTTTTCGTTGAAGCCGCGGATGCCTTCGCCCGGCTGCATGGCTTCGATTTCGATGCGCCGCCCTTGTTCGTCGATGTAGACGGCAGTACAGGAACCGTCTGGCTGCGGGGAAATTTCCATTTCTACTTCATAGGGGACGCTCCAGCCGGCACCAAATATGTTGTGGGTACGGGTGTCGACGCTGCTGTAGAAGCGTTGCCATTCGATGGGAAAATGAGCGGGGACAGAGAAGTCGAGCTCTTCGGCGCCAGCAAGGAGTTTGGCGCCAGTGGGCAGGTGAACGGGGAACCCTTTTTTTATGGCATCTGCTGCTTTACCGGCGATATAGCCAATAGCGGCATCTCGCATAAATCCCAGTCCAAAACAGCCAAATTGAGTGCAAAGTTTTTTACGGTTAAATATTAGTGAAAATACGGAAATTGCCAGCCCAATGGGGTGTTTACCACTTCGGATCTCGCGCACGACGATGGGTTCACCGCCGATGCGCACGTTGTTGGAAACTCTGACACCACCTTCGCAGTTATCGGTAACTTTGGCTTCGCAGGTGCTGCGGTCGTTGCTGCGTACGGCAGGCTGGCCGTTGATGTAGACTTTGCTGGAACCTTCGGCCATGTATTCATATGTGCCGGGTAGATGTGGATGCTTGGCACAAGTGATTTTGTCGTTATCTTTGGGTACTGCCCGAGGGTCTGGTGCGGCTACGGTGGGTCTGACGATTTGCTGGGGAAGCTGTTTGATGCTCTCCCATGCACCATCCAGCATGCCTTTGGCCATATCGATAAAGCTTTCAGGCTGTTGTGGTTCTTCACTGCCGTCACTGAGCTGAATACTTTGGTCTACGGTACCGGCAGCGCGGGCTGCTGGTTTGCCGTTGATATGGGTGTTGGCTGAACCTGACATGATTTCGCCATCTTCGACCATGGGGAATAAGTCGCTGACACTTTCAGATAAGTCTGATATGACGTCATTAAGTCCGGTAACAGAAACAGCTACGCTAACAAGGGTGGTAACGATGAGGCCACCGGGGATAAGGCCGATTGCGCCATAGCAGGCGAGTTCTACTGCGGCACCTGCGATATCAGCCCAGATGGAGGTGTGTAGAAGTTTGTCTCCTTTTCGAGCAGCCCAATAAGCTTCTCCCATAGCAAAACCCCTTTTTGCTCAAAATATCAGTTTCTAAATTCGAAAGTTTGTTTGATTAGCTGCCAATGGTTAAGTTGGCAGGTGTTAATGGTTTGTTTGAGGTTATATTATGTGATGAATTGGGTTTTTATATCAATTTATGTTTGTTTTACATGTGTGTATGTAAGTTTATATGTTGTTTTTTTGTAATTGATATGGGTTTTGTATTCTGGTTATTCTGAGAAATTTAAGTAATTTAAATGTGTGGCAGATTATCAGATGCTTATTTGTTATCGGCTTTGGTGCAACTGGTTAGGTTGTCGTGGCGAGATGACAGGTATGAGCTGGCCAAATCGGCACAGCAGCCGCAACAGGTGGCTACACCAAGCTGCGCCTGCAAGTCGGTGAGGCTGGAAGCGCCGGCGGCTACGGTTTCTTTTATCTGGCGATCGGTGATGGCATTGCACAGACAAACGTACATGATTTTTCCTTTGTGGATGTGGTTTGTTTTTGCGAATGAAGATGATAATAGATTTCATTATTGTTATCAAGTGGTGTATGGCTAAGGATGTGTTTGCTTGGATAAGAATAAAGCCGACTGGCAAAGTCGGCTTTATTTATTTCGCTGCTGGATTTAATTTTCCGGGGTATCCAGTACATCTACTTCGGTGTTGCTGTTTTCTTCTGGTTCGGCAATGCGTTCCAGACTAACCAGTTTTTCGCCTTCATCAAGATTGATGAGTTTTACGCCGGCCGCGGCGCGGCCGGTGGCGCGTATCTGTTCGACTTTGGTGCGAATCAGTACGCCACCGCTGGTAATCAGCATGAGGTCGTCACTGTCGGCCACGAGGGTGGCGGCCACGAGGTCGCCATTGCGTTCACCGGTATCGATGGCAATAACGCCCTGAGTACCACGGCCGGAACGGCGGTAATCGTCAACGACGGTGCGTTTGCCGAAGCCGTTGGCGGTGGCGGTGAGTACCAGTTTGTTGCCGTCTTCTTCGGTATCGTATGCCAGCAGGCTGATGACCTGATTGTTTTCAGCCAGTTTCATGCCGCGTACGCCACGGGCGCTACGTCCCATTGCACGGACGTTGTCTTCGCTGAAGCGTACGGCTTTACCGCCATTGGAAAACAGCATGATGTCGTGTTTGCCGGCAGTTTTTACGGCGCCTATCAGGTGGTCGCCTTCGTCTAGTCCGAGGGCGATGATGCCGGCAGTACGTGGACGGGAGAAGTCGATCAGGGAGGTTTTTTTGACGATGCCCTGTTCGGTACACATGAAGACGTATTCGTTTTCGCTGAATTCGCGTACTGGCAGGATGGTGTTGATTTTTTCACCCTCTTCGAGCTGAATCAGGTTGTTAACCGGTCGGCCACGGCTGTTGCGGCCACCTTCGGGCAGTTTGTAGACTTTTATCCAGTGACATTTGCCCAAGCTGGTGAAGCACAGCAGGTAGTCGTGGGTGTTGGCAATAAACAGAGTTTCGATAAAGTCTTCGTCTTTAGTGGCAGTGGCCTGCTTGCCTCGACCGCCACGCCGTTGTGCCTGATAGTCGTCTACCTGCTGAGTTTTGATGTAGCCGCCATGAGTGAGAGTAACAACCATGTCGCGCTGCGGGATCAAGTCTTCGTCGGCAATGTCGCCACCGAAGGCATTAATTTCGCTGCGGCGTTCATCACCAAACTGTTGCTGAATAGCAGTCAGTTCGTCATGAATAATCTGGTTGATGCGCACGGGATTGGCCAGAATGTCGAGCAGGTCAAGGATAATATCGAGGACGCTTTTGTATTCATCAACGATTTTATCTTGTTCCAAACCAGTAAGGCGTTGCAGACGCATATCGAGGATGGCCTGTGCCTGTGCGTCGGAGAGGAAGTAGTCATTGCCAAATAGCCCAGTATTTTCAGGTAAATCTTGTGGCTTAACCAGTTGAGCATCGATGTCGCTGCGGGCAAGCATCTGGGCGACCAGACCTGAGCGCCACGGACGCGAAGTTAAAGCAGCTTTGGCTTCTGGTGGTGTTGCGGAAGTTTTAATCAGGGTGATGATCTCGTCAAGGTTGGACAGAGCTACGGCCAAACCTTCAAGTACATGACCACGTTCGCGTGCTTTACGTAGAGCAAACATGGTGCGCCGGGTAACGACTTCGCGGCGATGACGTAAAAATTCATTTAGTATCTGTTTCAGATTGAGCAGGCGCGGCTGGCCATCTACCAGTGCCACCATGTTGATACCGAAGCTGTCTTGCAATTGAGTTAGTTTATAGAGCTGGTTGAGTACAACTTCGGCATTTTCGTTGCGTTTGAGTTCGATAACCACGCGCATGCCGGATTTATCTGATTCGTCGCGCAGGTCGGAAATACCTTCGATAACTTTGCTGTGTACGAGCTCACCAATTTTTTCGACCAGTCTGGCTTTGTTTACCTGATACGGGATTTCATCAATGATGATGGCTTCGCGATCGTCGTGTTTGCCGATTGGTTCGATGTGGGTTTTGCCACGCATGACGACGCGACCACGGCCGGTGCGGTAGCCTTCGCGCACGCCGGAGAGGCCATAGATGATGCCGCCGGTAGGAAAATCCGGTGCCGGAATCAGGTCGATAAGTTCGTCAATGCTGAGATTTTCGTCAGCCAGCAGGGCTTTGGCGCCGCCAAGCACTTCGTTGATGTTGTGCGGCGGTATATTGGTAGCCATGCCAACGGCGATACCGGAAGAACCGTTAACCAGCAGTGCCGGAATCCGTGTGGGCAGTACGGCTGGTTCGCTTTCGTTGCCGTCGTAGTTGGGAATGAAGTCGACGGTTTCCTGATCGATATCGGCCAGTAATTCGTGCGCAATTTTTGCCATGCGGATTTCGGTGTAACGCATGGCTGCGGCGCTGTCGCCGTCAACGGAACCAAAATTACCCTGTCCGTCTACCAGCATGTAGCGCATGGAGAAATCCTGTGCCATACGCACGATGGTGTCGTAAACGGCGGTGTCGCCGTGCGGGTGGTATTTACCGATAACATCGCCGACAATACGTGCTGATTTTTTGTAGGCACGATTCCAGTCGTTGTTCAGCTCGTGCATGGCGTACAGTACACGGCGATGAACTGGTTTCAGGCCATCACGCACATCGGGAAGGGCGCGTCCTACGATAACGCTCATGGCGTAATCGAGGTAGGAGCGGCGCATTTCTTCTTCAAGAGATACTGTTATGGTTTCTTTGGCAAAAAGTGCATCAGACATAATGGCTTTACTACTTTGGAGAGCATTGTTTATTTTACCATAGCAGTCATTGGTTTCTGATTATTTTTCATTGTGAGGACGATTTGGTGTAAAAAACCTTGTTGTTAAAGGGGTTAAAGATATGCCCACAATATTTGTGGATAAATCTGTGGAAAATGAAAGTTGTGCGTGGATAATTGCCTGAAAATCAAGCTTTGTATGTGCTTGCCTAAAAAATAAGCCTGAAAATTAAATCTTTTAAAAACATATATTTAAAAATATATAAGACTGGAGTAAGTCTGTTTCATCTTTTTACACGCTTTGGTGCTGTAAATTTAATTCATGTGGATAAAATCATTCTGTCAAGTCTGTTTTGCTCTTGACAGAATGACGGGTAGTGGTGGTGATGGGTTAAGTTATGCTGCTGGTAAGGAAATTTTTATGCATTCTCTGAATTTGCCTGTGTGTGCATCGCCGGATGGTTTGGCCACTGAGGCATGGGTATTTGTGCGGGTCATTGATAATTTTGGTGATGTGGGAGTGGGCTGGCGCTTAAGCTGCCTGCTGGCAGATTATTTGTGCTTGCGGGTACGCTTGTGGATTGATGATGTGGATGCGCTGGACAGGCTGGTACCGGAACGCGCCGGCTATCAGGCGCAGATTATGGTGGAAGTGTGGCAGGATGAGGCTGTGGTGCAACGGCAACTGGCTGATGCTGCCGATCCGGTGCTGGTGATTGAGACATTTGGCTGTGATTTGCCGCCAGCGGTGCTGGCACGCATGACTGAATGCCGGCCATTATGGCTGAACTGGGAATATCTGACGGCAGAAGACTGGGCGGTGGATTTACATGCTATGCCATCGTTGCAAGCTAATGGGCTGGAAAAGTATTTTTGGTTTATGGGCATTGATGCGGCCAGTGGTGGCTTGTTGCGTGAAGCTGATTATGTGGCTGAGCGGGCTGCATTCTTGCAGCAGCCATTGCTACAGCAGGCATTCAGGCAGCAGTATGGTTTGCCGTTGCAGCATAGCGGCCAGTTGTGGCTGGTGTTTGCCTATGCTTCGGTGTGCTGGCCGCAATGGATGGCGATGTGGCAGCAGGCAGATACGCCGATAACGCTGTGGCTGGCCGGGGGGCAGGTGATAGACAGTTTGCGCGCTCAACAGGTAATCCCCCCAGATGCTCTGCAACAGGACGGCGATGTCTGGGTAGTGGGTAAGCTGACGCTGGTGCGCATTCCGTTTGTGCCGCAAGCGGCCTTTGACCGCTTGCTGTGGCTGGCTGATGCGGCGATTGTGCGCGGTGAGGACAGTTTTGTGCGTGCTTTATGGGCTGGGTTGCCGTTTTTCTGGCATATTTACCGGCAGGATGATGATGCTCATCTGCACAAGCTGCATGCATTCTGGAACAAGGCTACGGCAGGTTGGCCAGCAGGATTGCGGGCGGCTTTTATGGTGTTGTCGGATGATTTGAATGGGGCAGGCAGTCTGGATGGGTTAAGGCGTGTAGCGGCGTGGCAGGATTTGTGTGCGGACTGGCAAAATTGGGTAAAAGCAGCCGCAGCGTGGTCTGAAATGCTGCATGCGCAGGATGGTGCGTTGGAAAAACTAGCCAGATTCTGCCATCTTCCGCTAAAATAATGTACTTATCTATTTGCTGAACATTTTTGGAAGTTAGATTAAAGATGAAAACCGCACAAGAATTGCGCCCGGGTAATGTGTTTATGGTGGGCAATGATCCAATGGTGGTGCAGAAGTCCGAATACAATAAATCCGGTCGTAATGCTGCCGTGGTGAAAATGAAACTGAAAAATCTGCTGACGGGTGCTGCTACGGAAACGGTATATAAAGCCGATGAGAAGTTTGATGTGGTAGTACTTGATCGCAAACAGTGTACTTACAGCTATTTTGCTGACCCGATGTATGTTTTCATGGATGATGAATTCAATCAGTATGAAGTGGAAGCTGAAAACATTGGTGATGCCATTAAGTTTATAGTGGATGGCATGGAAGAAAAATGTGAAGTGACTTTCTATGATGGTCGCGCTATTTCTGTGGAGTTGCCTACTATTATCGTTCGTGAAGTGGAATACACTGAGCCGGCGGTAAAAGGTGATACTTCTGGTAAGGTAATGAAGAATGCTCGTCTGGTAGGTGGTGCCGAGATTCAGGTGGCTGCTTATGTTGAAAATGGCGATAAGGTGGAAATTGATTCACGTACTTTTGAGTTCCGCAAACGCGCTTAACTGATTTTCTTGCTGACAGGCTGTCTGAAGAATTTCAGGCAGCCTGTTTTGTTGTGATTTATGCGGCATCACGCTGCCTGATGTTTATGACGGCTTGCCGTCTTTTATTGTTTGTATTGTTTAAGTTTGTAGGTGAAACATGTTGTTTGAATTGAATCAGCATGGCCGCGGTGAGCTGCTGGCTGAATGCCGCAGGTTATTGCGGCTGGCGTTGCCGATTCTTGTCGCACAGGCAGCGCAGGTGGGTGTAGGTGTGGTGGATACGGTGATGGCCGGTCATGCCAGTGCCAATGATCTGGCCGGGGTGGCTTTGGGGTCGAATGTATTTATTACTCTGTATATTACTTTTCTGGGGGTGATGACGGCGTTGCAGCCAATACTGGCGCAGTTGTATGGCGCCGGAAAAACCACGGAAATTGGTGAGCAGGGGCGGCAGGGGCTGTGGTTCGGGCTGTTTCTGGGCGTGCTGGGTATGCTGCTGTTGTGGGCGCTGATCGTGCCGATGCAGCGCTGGCTGAATATGGGTACGTATGTAAATGGTGTGTTTGGCCAGTTTGTGTTCTTTATTGCGCTGGGTATGCCGGCAGCGATGATTCATCGGGCTTTTTATGCCTTTGCTTCGTCTTTAAACCGCCCGAAACCGATTATGGTGGTGAGCCTGATTGCGCTGTTGCTGAATATTCCGCTGAATTATGTTTTTGTTTATGGTAAGTATGGGATGCCGGAGCTGGGCGGGGCGGGCTGTGGCCTGGCTTCGGCTATCTGTTTCTGGTTTAATGCAATTGTGTTGGGTATCTATGTGTTTCGCCAGCGCTATTTCGCACCATTTGCACTGTTTGCGCGCTTTGACTGGCCTCGCTGGCGCTTGCAGGGTTCCCTGTTGCGGCTGGGTATTCCGATTGGGATGTCGTTTTTCCTTGAGGTGAGCCTGTTTACTTTTATTAGCTTACTGATTGCGCGTTTCGGGGTAACTCAGGTAGCCGCGCAGCAGGTGGTAATTAGTATTACTTCTCTGCTTTATATGTTACCGCAAAGTGTGGGTATTGCGCTGGCGGTATGTGTTGGGCAGGCTGTAGGTGCGCGTAAATGGCAGCGCGCCCGCTTTGTTTCGGGTGTGGGGCTGAGCATGGGGCTTTTAGGCGCCTGTTTCACCGGGGTGATGCTGTTGTTGTTCCGGCATTTCTGGGTGGGTCTGTATACTGCTGATCAGGAAGTGATTCTGCTGGGTGGAACGCTGCTGATTTTTGCGGCGGTTTTCCAGCTATCGGATGCAACACAGACAATTGCTTCGTATGCTTTGCGTGGCTACAAGCTGACCAAGATTCCGATGGTGATTCACGCATTCAGTTTCTGGGGGCTGGGGCTGGGCTTTGGCTGTTTATTTGGTTTGTATTTTGGTATGGCGCTGTATGGTTTCTGGCTGGCGTTGGTACTGGCATTAACGGGTGCGGCTGTGGCGCTGGTGTGGTATCTGCACCGGCAAAGTGAAAAAATTGCGCTGGCGCATGCTGAAAGAGAATCATGATTGATGTGGTTGAACATGCAGATTTACAGCCATTAAATACCTTTGCTCTGCCGGTGCGCGCACGCTGGCTGGTAACGCTAGATGATAGTGCTCAGTTGCCGGACATTATGGCGTTGCCACAATTTGACCGGCAAAGTGTGCTGTGGCTGGGCGGCGGGAGTAATATCCTGTTTTGTGAGGATTATCCGGCGCTGGTGGTACGTATGGCCAATCGTGGTATCCGGCTGGTGGCGGATGATGGTGAGCGGGTGGTGGTAGAAGCTGCTGCGGGTGAAAACTGGCACGAATTTGTGCAGTATACGCTGGCACAGGGCTGGTGCGGGCTGGAAAATCTCAGCCTGATTCCCGGTACGGTAGGAGCTGCACCAGTACAGAATATTGGTGCTTATGGCGTTGAAGTACGATCCTGTATTGAGGCGGTGCAGTGTTTTGACCTTGAAGCGCAGCAACTGCGCTGGCTAAGCTGCGCTGAGTGCTGTTTTGCTTATCGTGACAGTATTTTCAAACACGGTGAACAGGGACGTTATGTGATTGTGGCGGTGCGGTTTGCTCTGTCGCGCAGTTTTACGCCGCAGTTGCATTATGGTGATCTGGCGCAGGTGGTGGCAGAACTGGCTCAGGGACAGACGCTAACGGCCACTATGGTAGCACAGGCAGTATGCCGTATCCGTCAGCAGAAGCTGCCTGATCCGCGTGTACTGGGCAGTGCCGGCAGTTTCTTTAAAAATCCTGTTGTGCCGGCTGCGCTGGCGACCACACTGTTAAGTCAGTATCCAGCTTTACCGCATTATCCGCAGCCTGACGGACAGGTGAAGCTGGCTGCTGGCTGGCTGATTGACCAGTGTGGTTTGAAGGGGTATCAGCTTGGCGGTGCTGCGGTGCATGAGCGGCAGGCGCTGGTGCTCGTGAATAAAAATCAGGCCAGTGCCGCTGATGTGGTTGCGCTGGCACAATATGTTCAGGAATGTGTGGCACAGCGTTTTCAGGTGCACTTGGAGCCGGAACCGGTGTGGCTGCCACGAGCACTGCCGCTGGTGGCCAGTTGATGTATGGCAAGTTACTGAAAATGTTATCTGTATGATTTGCGCGGTAAAACACTGCATAATCTGAAAGAAATTAATATGGTGAAAGAATCACGCCCCAATACTTATAATCGTATTATTGATGCCAGTCTGAAGTTGTTTAATGAAGAGGGTGAGCGTAATACCAGTACCAATCATATTGCTTCTTATCTGGGTATCAGTCCGGGCAATCTGTATTATCACTTTCGTAATAAAGATGAAATTATTATGCAGTTGTTCAAGCGCTACAGTGAGGAACTGTTGTGCTATTTGCAACAGGCCAAAATGCCACAGGACACGGACGCCATTAAGAATTATATGTTTGGTGTCTATGATGTGATGTGGAAATACCGTTTTTTGTTTAGTGATTTGAATGCGATGTTATCGCGCAGTGCCGAGCTGCTGGGTGAACACAATAATTTCACCCGGATACAGGTGTCGCCATTGCTGCAAAACCTATTGCAACAGCTAACTAATATCGGGTTTATTCAGACAGATGAAATTGCTCGCAAGGAGTTGGCGGTTAATATCTGGTTGATTACCAAATACTGGTGTGACTATGATAATGCTCTGTATGAGCGCAAGCTGACTGAAGCCTCGAAATTTCGCGGTACATACCAGACGCTCACGTTGTTGCGCCCCTATGTTGCTCCTGCTTTTCGTGAAGAATTTAATCGTATGATGGCTGATTTACGTAATCAGGTGTGAAGGTTAAAGCCAGTTTTATTCAGGCTGAATGGGATTGGTTTTAGCTGTTTAATTCGGGATTTTTCTATTAGGGTGCAATCTGTCTGACCAGTTAGCTTTTGCCTGTCTATTCGGTCAATACGCGCTGATAACTTTTCGATTCAGTGTTTCTCTTACTGTGGTTTTATCAGTAAAATAAAATGCTTGCTTTCAGCAAGGTCTATATGCTGGGTACGAATGATTTCGCTATCCGGCCAGTTCTGTTGAAAATCATATTCCGCTGCCAAAGTTTCCTGTCAGATCAGGCAGGAATGAGGCGGCTGGCTCCCATTTTGATACTTTCAAAGCGGCAGGCAGCCAGTTGCTGCTGTACACAGGCTGCGGCCAGCAGTTGTGGTGGTTCATCCAGTGGTTCATCGGCCAGCTCAAAAGCGCCCCAGTGGATACCAACGGCCTGACGACATTGCAATATTTTAAAAATAGATACTGCCTGTTGTGGGTCGATGTGCTGATTGTGCATAAACCAGCGCGGCGCATAGGCACCTATCTGGATGGCAGCCATGTCTATGGGGGCAAAATGTTCAGCTATCTGCCGGAACATTATTTCGCTGAAACCGGTGTCACCGCTGAAATAAGTACTGCTGCCCTGAGGCGTTTGCATTATCCAGCCACACCACAGGCTACGGTTGCGATCGAAGATGCCGCGCTGGCTCCAGTGATGTGCCGGTACGGCATGGAACTGAATATCTTTAATGCTTACTTGCTCCCACCAGTCCAGTTCAATTACGTTGTTAACGCCCAGTTTTTGCAATGTGTTTTTCAGGCCTAGCGGCACAACGGCTGTAATGGCCGGAAAACGAGCAGCCAACTGGCGGATACTGTCTTTGTCCAGATGGTCGTAATGGTTGTGTGATAAGACAATAACATCAATGGGTGGAAGCTGGGCAATGCTGGCTGCCGGCTGGGTGCGGCGTTTCGGGCCGGCAAATGTCACTGGAGATACCCGCTGGGAGAATACTGGGTCGGTGATAATCGTGCATTGCTGCAAACGCAGTAGCAATGTGGCATGACTAATCCACCACAGGCGATTGCCGCTGAGGGTAAAGTCTGGTGTCTGATGCCAGTGGTGAGCGAAGCACTCATAGCCTTGTTGCGGTGGTTTGGGCAGGTGTTGAACACGCCTTTCCCAGCTCCAGCGCCAGACTTCAAGTTGTTTGATAACCGTGGGTTCCAGATTGCAGAAGCCATGGGGTGTATGGTGGGTTTTCGCCGGATTGTAGTATGGATTTTTTGTTTTAAATAGCATTATCTGTTGTCTTAAGCTGATACAGCTAGAGGTGCGATGAATTGTTATCGCAGGCTGTGGATTGTTGAGGAGGTCTTCAAGCCTGTTTGCTACACTGATGTCTGTATTTTAGCTTAATTTCATCTCACTAGAATGCGTACAGGGCTTTTGCTGTTTAGTGGCGAAGATTTTGGTGTCGGGATTTTGGCCGCATCAGATGACTTGTTCCTGTGTTAGGATAGGGAAATTATATCGGTGCAAAATGAAGTGAGGCTAATAGCTGTATTGATTGTCGGTTTTTTTAGTCAATGTTAATATGCAGTTTATTCTTTGCCAGATGCCTGTTTTTATAGCTGAGGGGATATATAAATGAGGAAACTTTTACTGGTATTTTTATGTTTGTTTTTAGCAAGTTGTGTGTTGCCGGTTAAGCCGGAAGACAAGTTTAAAACCGGCGATTATATCGGCGGCGTGAAAATTCTGGCCACCAATTTCAATGCGAAAAGCCAGAAGCTGAAACAGCAGAATAAACCCTGGAAAGACAAGGATATTCTGTATTTGCAGGCTACAGTCGGCAGCCTGACCCAGATGGCACAGAAAAATATTCAGCAGGCTGCGGCGGCGGATTATGATACACGGATTAAGAACTATCAGTTGTTGTTGGCGCTGAAAACTGAGCTGGAAGAAAAAAGCTACAGTGCTTTTATTGAGCAATATTTAGGCCTGTATACGGTGGACGGGCTGAAGGAATCTCTGGCAATACAGTTTTACCAGCAGGCCAGTGCCATTGTGGCGACTAATAGTAGTGACTATCTACGCAAGGCCAAGCTATATCGTCAGGGCTATGAATATTTTAATTATAAAGATATCTATAAGCGCGCTGAGGATAATCAGAAGCTGTATTATAAAACTGCTGCACAGGAATTTTATGCTGAGGCGCAGGCAGATGTGAGAGAGCGTAATTATAAGCAGGCAGCAGTAAATTTCCGTAAGGCGCATGATGTTTATCTGCCTTTAGGTAATTATAAGGATAGTGCTAAGCTAGCTGATATTTATGAAAAAAAATGGCGCACTATTGAGGCAGAAAACCAGTATCAGCAGGCACAGGCTATTGTGCGCAAGGCAAAACATTTGAGTGAATACCGTGAGGCAGCCAGTTTGTTCAGTGCGGCCAGTGAGGTATACAGTCCTTATGGTAATTCATATAAAAATGCGACTAAACTGGCTGATGTTTATGCACGTAAGGGACAGGTACAGATATTTGTCCGCGGCAATAGCTATCTGGCTGACCAAATTCGCTCTGCGCTGCAAAAGAATTATGTGAGTTTTGTAAACAGTGCCAGCGCGGCTAATCTGGTGATTGATGTGAGTATGACTCGTGGCCATTTTCAGCAGTATAAAGAGAATATTGAAACCAGAGACAAGCATGAAAATCTGCGGGTGGGTACGAAACAGGTGGCTGATGACAATGGTAATATGGTGGATCAGGCCGTTTATGAGGATTTCTATTTCAAACAATATAGTGTGAAGACGGTTAATGAGGCGGTGATGGAGGCTGAAGTGCATTCCAGCGGGCTATATAACTTAAACCGCCACTACAGTGCAAAAAGTTCCTCATCGCAGACTTATTATTGGTTTGACGGCCATGTGCCCAGAAAGTATACGGCTTTTACTGAAGGTAAACTGCTTGGCCGGGAAGAGCAGTTTGATCAGGCGCGTGACAATCTATGGTCTCAAATGCGGGGTGATTTTTATGAGATGAGCAGGACACTGGCCAATCTGTAGTCGTTTCAGATGACGATTTTCTTTTAATTGCAGTGGCAACCGGAATACAAACGGAACTGTTCTTTTATCAGGAAGTTTACAGGCCGGTATACGGTGATTAAAAAAGATATAGATGTGGAAAAAGAACCTGAATTGGCTGTACAAGCTATTCAGGTTCTTTTTTTGGAATTAGCTATATGCTATACAACTATTTGATTAGTTTGTTGAATTTATGGCTGTATCTGGTATTTGAATCCTATTTCTGACTTTGTATATCAATATAAAGTGTATTAAGCAAGAAAAGCAAAAGCAATGGTGTATAAAATTTTTTCATTATGAGAGTATGCTGTTAAATGCCAAATGAATAAAAAAGATTGATGCCATAGCATTCAGGTTGTTTGAAAAATAATTGCTTTAATCAGGATAATCATTAAAGCTTTTAATGAAATGTTTTTTAACTTCGATTTAATTCTGTTCTTTGCCGACGGTAAAAGCTGCTATGACTTCTATTTTTTGAATTTTATCAGGAATAATTAATTATAATGTCATTATATTTTCTGGGGTTTTGCAAATACAAATAAATAATTCATTGATAATATCGATGCAAAAAAAGCGCACACTAAAACTGGAAAATACTGAAATACTAAATTGATGATATGAAATAAATATCGAAGACAGGAACTAAGCTATATAAAGAGATTATGTATCTCTGATTATCGTGCTTTCATGCCCGCATCTGTTGATGGCTTGTTTTGCAGGTTTAGGTGGTGGTCTTTAGCTTAGTCTGATATCTGTTATGATTATTTGGCCGGTGATGACTGGTACTATTGTGCCTGTACTGATGCCTGATTCAGGCTGGGGAGGGTTTGGTAAGTAATGATTTAACTGGCTGTGGGCGGCTGGGATATCCGGCTGGTTTGTGTTTTTTCATGCAAAAGTTGATGTAGTTTGTGATGTGGTGAAACGAAGTAAATTATAATCGTTAGGGATAAAGTAAGTGCAGCAGTTGCTGCTGGTGTTATTTGAACGAAAGGGATAGTTATGTCGCAATTTTTGCTGGTACCGACTGGGGCTCAGACAGGTCTGACTGTGGTTGGTTTGGGTGTGGCACAGGCTTTTGTACAAGCTGGGCATGTACCGCTGTACTTCAAACCGGTAGCAACGGATGTGGCTGCGGATGATGCTGGGCTGGTGCAGGCTGTATTGCAGCAGAGTTTGCCTGCACCACTGTCGCTGGCGAATCTGGATGAGCGTGTGTATCAGGGGCAGGCAGATGATGTGGTAGAAGAGTTTGTTGCTGCTTTCCACCAGATGGCTGAGGCCAAGCACGATGTGGTGGTGGTTGAGGGTGCTGTGCCTGAAGCCGGCCGGACTTACCTGCCTGCACAAAATGTGAAGATTGCGGCAGCACTGAATGCACGGGTGATTCTGGTGGCGGCAGTAGCTGACCAGACGCCGGCTGCGGTGGCTGTTCAGTTGCAACTGGCTTTGCATGATTATGCACATGGCCATACTGAAATCAGTGGCTTTATTTTAACCGCCGATGCCCAAACTGCACCGGCAGAAGGTTTTGCCGCAGAAGTGCAGGCTGCACTGGCTGCACACGGTAAAAAGCTTGAATGTATCGGTGTGGTTACTGCTGTACCGGCTGGTGTAGAGGCTGCTCAGGCTCAGGATGTGGCCAATGCTGTGGCTGCCCAGTTAAACGCCGAGCTGCTTTGCGGGGAGCTGGCTAAACCGGTAGCAGAACATTTGGCACCGGCAGCATTCCGCTATCAGATGATGGCGCGTGCCCGTGCTGCGAATAAACGCATTGTTCTGCCTGAGGGTAATGAACCACGCACTATTGCTGCGGCTGCCATTTGTGAAAATAAGGGTATTGCCCGCTGTGTGCTGCTGGCAAAAAAAGCCGAAGTGGAAGAAGTGGCGCAGGCGAAAGGAATTACTTTACCAGCCTCGCTGGAAATCATTGACCCTGACAGTATCCGTGAACGCTATATTGCGCCGATGGTAGAGCTGAGAAAGAGCAAAGGGTTGACTGCTGAACAGGCTGCTGAACAGTTGCAGGATACGGTGGTGCTGGGCACTATGATGCTGGCCACAGGTGATGTGGATGGTCTGGTATCCGGCGCTGTACACACTACAGCCAACACCATCCGTCCGGCTTTGCAGCTGATTAAAACTGCTCCGGGTGCCAGTCTGGTATCCAGTGTATTCTTTATGCTGATGCCGGATCAGGTGCTGGTATATGGTGACTGTGCGGTAAACCCGAATCCTACTGCCGAGCAACTGGCTGATATTGCTATTCAGTCTGCGGATTCTGCCAAAGCATTTGGTATTGAACCAAAAGTGGCGATGATTTCTTATTCTACTGGTTCATCAGGCAGTGGTGCCGATGTGGAAACGGTTACTGCTGCTACTAAACTGGCACAGCAAAAACGTCCTGATCTGCATATTGACGGACCTTTGCAGTATGATGCGGCCAGTGTACCGAGCGTGGGCAGACAGAAAGCACCTGACAGCAAGGTGGCCGGTCAGGCAACGGTATTTGTATTCCCTGATTTAAATACCGGTAATACAACTTATAAAGCCGTACAGCGCAGTGCGCATGTGCTGAGTGTTGGGCCGATGTTGCAGGGTCTGAACAAACCGGTGAACGATTTGTCTCGTGGTGCTCTGATTGAAGATATTGTCTACACTATTGCTCTGACGGCAATTCAGGCGGTACAGATGAGCTAACGGATTATTGCATCCGGTTTTGTATGGTACGGGCAGGTGATGGTTATGTCATCTGCCCGATTTTGTTGCTTATATGGCAAGAAAATTCGTTAATCTGATTTTTTGTGCAATATTAATAATAATATTTAAGAAAAATAAGATGATTATTGTCTTTTGTTGTTGTGATTTTACGGGCTATTGCCAAAACTGTGCTCATAAATTACAGTTTGTAACGCAGACATTTCGTCTGGAAAAGGCCAAGAATACAGAGGCATAATCTAAAACTTAGAGGATAATGATGGTATTTAATACTCGCCTGCGGATTTTTGCAGGCGGTTTATTTTTATTTGCTGTGTTGTTTGTTCAAAAGTAATTTTTGAATGTGCCGGCTAGTTTTATTTATTGCTATCATTTTTCCTATTCGTTGCTGTTACTTTTGTTTCAGATATCAGTGCGCTGAAACCAGTCTATTATTCTGATAAGTGCATCATGCAGCACGTTTAAACAATGTTTTGGCTGTTTTTAAGCTTGCCGTGCTAGTATTTTGTATTATTTTTATTGTGTATTGTATAGGTGTCAACTGCTGCGGTACGGGTACTAGTTGTGATATTTCTATCTGTTTCCTTTATGCTTTTGCATAAAAGTTGCTGTTTATCCCTTTGATATGACATTAATATTTTATAATTTCATATTAATATTAAAGGTAATTAATTTTAAACCCATACAAATAGATGACTATTTGGGTTGAAACATTATGAGCCAGATTAAAGAAGTTGATTTTTTACTATATAGGCTCTGACAGCAAGATATGCTTGCTATTATATTAGGGCTAAGCTATTTTTTTAATGCCAGTTTGATGTGGGGTTTTTGCGCTTTGATTTCTGGCGCAGACGGTTTACTGGCTGTGGCAATTTGTGCGAGCTGTTTGCCGGAGAGCAGACCGGACCAATCTCCATCCAGATACCACTGTTCGCCGAAATCCTCACAGGGGTGAGGGATACGGATACAGCCATTACCGCATTGCAGGTCATCGGCACGGCAGTATTTGTCGCAGCCCCAACAGATTCGTTCGGGATGTTTGGGATGTAACGGAAAAACCTTGGCCATGGTGGTGTATACCTGTTATGAGTAATATGGGGGTTATACCTGCTGGGGTGAATTTGTTCAAGAAATCGATGGTTGAGCGCAGTGTAATGTTTTGTGTGGATTAATTGCTGGCGCTACAGGATGCAGGCCGATACGAGCTGAATACAGATTCAGGTCAAGGAAAATAGGTGCACAATGAAACAATATGATGTTGCGGTACTGGGAGGTGGTTTATTGGGTCGCCTGACTGCATGGTTATTGGCAGATCAGGGCTGTAAGGTGATATTGTTCAATGCTGGTAAGCGTAATGGTGAAGATGCTGCTGCTTTTGCGGCTGCCGCGATGCTGGCACCTACGGCAGAAGCGGTGGAAGCAACGCCGCTGGTGGTACAGCTAGGCTATGCTAGTCTGCCCATCTGGCGCCAGTGGGTGGATTCGTTTCCGACACCGATATTCATGCAGCAAAATGGTTCGCTGATTGTGTGGCATCCGCAGGATCATGCTTTGGCTAAGCAGTTTTCCCAGCATTTGCAACGTGCCCATCAGGACAGCAGTGTCTGGCAGGTATGGCATAATCAGGAAATTAGTGAACACGAGCCACAACTGGCAGGCCGTTTTCAGCAGGGTCTGTTTTTGCCGACGGAAGGACAACTTGATAACCGGCAAACTCTGCTGGCTCTGGCGGATGTGCTCGACCGGCAGCAGGTAAGCTGCCATTGGGGGCGCAGCAGTGATTTGGCGGAATGTGCTGCTCTGGCTCACTGGACGCTGGATTGTCGTGGCTACGGTGGCAAAGGTAACTGGAATAGTCACGGTCAAAGCCGTTTACGCGGGGTGCGAGGAGAGGTGTTGCGCCTGTATGCACCGGATATTGAGCTTCACCGGCCGGTGCGGGTATTGCATCCGCGCTATCCTATTTATATTGCGCCCAAGCAGGATAAGTTGTTTGTTATCGGGGCGACGCAGATTGAAAGTGAAGATGACAGTAATCTGAGTGTCCGCAGTGGTCTGGAGCTGATGTCTGCTCTGTATACGGTTCATCCGGCTTTTGGAGAGGCTCGGATTCTGGAAAGTATGGCTGAGCTGCGCCCTACGCTTAATCATGAAAGCCCGGAAATTCGCTATGATACACAGAATCGTGTTGTAACGGTTAATGGTCTGTTTCGGCATGGTTTTATGATTTCGCCTGCGGTGAGTATTGCTACGGTGCGTGTATTGCAGAATTTAATGCAACAGCAGTCATTGCCGGATGCTCAGGCGTGCTATTACATTGATGTTTTGCCGGTAAATCAGAATGGGGAGGCAGATTGATGGATATTTGTGTTAATGATGATGTGATTGTTTTTGATGGCAGTACGGTCGCTGATCTGGTTGAGTATCTGATGCTAGAAGCGCCATTTGCTGTTGCGGTAAATACGGCTTTTGTCGCCAGAAAGCACTATTCAAGCTACCATTTGCAACCGCAGGACAAGGTAGATATTGTTAGTCCGATAGTGGGTGGCTAGTATTTGGCTGCTGTGCTGATTTGTTTCTGCAAACCCTGTTTGAATACAGGGTTTTTTGCTGTTTGGCTAGTGGCAGTCTTTGCCTATGTAATGGGATTTTGCGGGTATTTCTGTTGCAGTCATTCCAATAAAAACAGGAATATATTTTGTCTACAGGTAAGGGAACGATAGTTTACCTGCTGTTAAATCAATTTAATCTGTTTATTTTTTAATGAAATGATATTTTCTTCTGAGAATATTTTCTGAAATAGTGCTAGTTTGTTTATAAATAAAATTAATGTGTTGATGAGTAAGATAGCCAGCCAGATTTTTGCTGGTGCTATATTCAGACGCTATATTCGACTTTAAAGGGTAAATCTGCTTGAATTTATCTCTAGTCTACATTTACACTTGAGTCTATTTTATTAATTAGTTAATAAAAAATTATAACAATCATTATTACATTAAGAGGAATTGAATTTATGTCTAATCTGTTTACTCGCACACAACCTGCGAACCGCAATTATGCGGTGGCTTTTTTGGCCGGTATTATGGGTGGCCTGATTGCAGCTTTTGTGAAATCGGGTACGGAAGGGGTGATGCCTCCACGTATGCCAGACCGTGTGGCTCCTACGGTTCAGATAATTCAGGATATGGGCATTGATATGCACAATATGGTTTACACCTATTCTGATCAGGTGGTGAACTGGGGCGGTAGTGCGGTGCATATTCTGTTTTCAATTGTGTGGGCGGTGATTTACTGTATGGCTGCGGAGATTTTTCCTAAAGTTAAGCTAGGGCAGGGGTTGGCGTTTGGTATCGGGGTAACTATTCTGTTTCACGGTATGATGTTGCCGGTACTGAATCTGTCACCGGCACTATGGAATCTGCCGTTTGATGAGCTGTTCTCTGAGCTGGTGGGTACGCTGCTATGGATGTGGACGATTGAAGTTTTCCGCCATGATTTGCGTAGCCGCCTGACCAAGAAATCTGACGCGGAATTTCAGTAAGCTTTGTCTGATTCTTGCCTGTGCTCACGCTTTTGTATCCGGAATAAGCAGTATTCTGGCTGTTTCGGTATATGCCGAAGCATGGTGACAATAGCTGATGTGGTTCTGTCAGGTGAAATAGGTGCAAAGTTATTGTTCTGGTTATAAAATCTAACATTCTTTACTGCGGATGGTTTTTAGTGCGGCTATTTGGGAATATTGGTTAATTTTATGTGAAGAGGGGATGGCTTATGGCTTTGCAACTTTATGATAAGCAGTTTGATAGTCGTTTGCTGTTGGGCACTGCTGCTTATCCTACTCTGGAAGTGCTGCGTACAGCAGTAAGAAAAGCGCAACCAGCCATGATTACTGTAGCCTTGCGCCGGCAGGGCGCTACCTCGGCTGAGCATGGTCGGGGTTTATGGGGCTTGTTACAGGAGCTGGCTTTGCCTATTCTTCCCAATACTGCCGGTTGCCTGAGTGTGGAAGAGGCGGTGACTACGGCTCAGATGGCGCGCGAGGTATTTGACACTGACTGGATCAAGCTGGAACTGATTGGCGATGATGATACTTTACAGCCGGATGTATTTCAGTTGGTACGGGCTGCGGATATACTGATTAAGGATGGTTTCAAAGTATTGCCATATTGTACGGAAGATTTGATTGCCTGCCGCCGTTTGCTGGATGTTGGCTGTCGGGCACTGATGCCTTGGGCTGCGCCAATTGGTACAGGTTTGGGGCCGGTACATGAATACGCGCTGCATGTATTGCGTGAACGCTTGCCAGCTATCCCGCTGCTTGTAGATGCGGGGCTGGGTTTACCTTCGCATGCGGCAAAAGTCATGGAGTGGGGTTTTGATGCTGTATTACTTAATACGGCAGTGTCGCGCAGTGGCGATCCGGTAATGATGGCAGAGGCATTTGCGCTGGCGGTTAATGCTGGGCGGCTGGCTTATGAAGCGGAACCTGTGGTACCGCGCCATAATGCGCAGGCTTCTACGCCACAGGTTGGACAGCCGTTCTGGCACTATCCTGATTATGAGTAGTAAAAAATAAAGCGCGTAAGCGCTTTATTTAATATTGGCGGTTATTTTGTCCTGTTTAACTGCACCGATGGTGGTTAAACAGGACAGCCTTTCTGAATGTTACTGCTTGGTGCTGGTGGTATCTGAATAGGTGATGCGTTTTTTCAGTTGCTGGCGATACAGGGGCAGGAGCATGGTCAGCAGAATAAACCAGACAGGGGTAGCCAGCAGGCCAGTAAGGGTATCCTTATCCTGACTGAACAGATACAGCACAAATACAAAGAATATCAGGCAGACATAGCACATCGGTATGCCAAAAGGCATTTTGTAGACTGAGTGCGCGTGTGCCTCTGGATAGAGCTTGCGATAACGCAGGTAGGCAATCAGGATAACTGCCCAGACAAAGATAAAGCAGATACTGGATACAGTGGTGACGATGGTAAATACTTTCATGACATCACCTTCGGCATAGAGCAGGCCAACACCAATCAGCAGCAGGGCACAGGAATAGATCAGGCCGTTTTGTGGCACGCCTGTAGCTGATAGCCGCGCGAAGGCTTTCGGGCCAACGCCGTTTCTTGATAGGCCGTATAGCATACGGCCAGTGGAATACATGCCGCTATTGGCAGAAGACATGGCAGAAGTGAGCACAACAAAATTAATAATGGTGGCTGCGGCGCTAATGCCAATCAGGGTGAACATGTTGACGAACGGGCTACGATCTGGCGCAACCATGCTCCACGGGGTAACTGTCATGATGATGGTTAAGGCCAGTACATAAAAGACAATCACGCGCACCGGTATTTTATTGATGGCGGCAGGCAGGGTGGTATTGGGGTCGTCTGTTTCGGCCGATGCTGTACCAACCAATTCGATACCAACAAAAGCAAAGATGGCAATCTGAAAGGCAGCAAAAAAGCCGGACCAGCCATGTGGCATCCAGCCACCGTAAGACCATAAGTTGCTGATTCGTGCCTGAATGCCACTGGAGCTGACAAAGCCAGTGAGTAACAGATAGCTGCCACAGCCAATCAGCGCCAGAATAGCCAGAATCTTGATTAGCGCAAACCAGAATTCCAGCTCACCAAACAGTTTGACGGATAATAAATTCAGTACCAGCAGGACAATAATGCATATGATACCGGGCAGCCAGAGTGGTACATCTGGCCACCAGAACTGGGTATAACCGGTAATGGCTACGATATCGGCCATGCCAATTACTACCCAGCAAAACCAGTATGACCAGCCAACATAATAGCCGACAGTAGGATTAAGAATATCGGTGGTGAAGTCGACAAAGGATTTGTAATGCAGATTGTGCAACAGCAGTTCACCCATGGCACGCATAACGAAAAACAGGAATGCGCCGATGATGATGTAAGTAAACAGTACGGATGGCCCTGCCAGGCTGATGGTGCGGCCTGAACCCATAAAAAGGCCGGTACCGATTGCACCGCCGATGGCAATTAGCTGTAAATGTCGGTTTTTCAATGTACGTTTTAACTCGGGCGGCCGGCTCATGATATATCCTTTAGAGACTGGAAAACAGGAATCGAAAACATGGTTTTATTTTTTAGGGAATTATACGTGGGTATAAGGTTGTTTATGCTAAATGACTTTCTGGTGCTGGCAGACCTATATTCATGTATTTAATATAGTGCATCTTATTAGCTGCATAGCCAGCCTGAAGTCATAATACTGTATCACAGTTTATTGCTGTTGCTGGCAATATCTGAATGCAGATGCTGTGAATGGGGTGGTGTGTATTAAGGTGGTGATTTTTTCGGCTAACCTCACGCGAGGTTGGGCTGGTTAAGGAATAATGATTATAGAGGGGAGAATGTGTTCCTGCGCCGGACTGAGACCGGATTAGTGATGGGCTATGGTTGTATTGGAATGTTTATCAGCACGACGATAAAAGGCGTTTATCCGATTTATTTTACTAATCTGGTATATTATGGCGTAAGCATTTGGAATGCTGGTTGTGGCTGGTGCTATTTTCGGTATTTTTTTCTGATTCATCAGATTAGTGGCTTGCTAATGATGTGGTTGTTCAGCCTGCTGTGATGGTGTTATCGATTATGAAAACCGGTAGTGGTATTGGTGGGAGTGGCGGTTATCAGGTTAGATATGACTATACCCGCTTGATGCAAGTGGTACAGATTATGTATGGCAGGGATTGAGTCTGGGTAATAATGACTGCATTTTAAGGCGGAAATGTTGTTGCTACTGTGCACGGCGGTGATGGGGTTGATTGTGTGCATGGTAGCCGTACAATAGACAGAACAGATTTGGATATTTAAGAGTGTTAGATATGAGTGAAAATAAAGTCGTTCATTACTTAAAAGATTATCAGGCACCGGATTTTGCGGTAGCTGATATTAATCTGACTTTTTCTCTGGAGGATGCTTATACCACTGTCCTCAATCGCATGACTGTGATGCCACGGCAGACAGGCAAACCTTGTGTACTGGATGGCAGCGCTGAGCTATTGCAGATTGTTTTAAATGGTAAGTCTTTGTGTCCACATGAATATGCAGTTGCAGATGAAAAGCTGATTATTCATGCGGCGCCAGACAGTGAATTTGTGCTGGAAATCACCACCAGATTGTATCCGGCACAAAATAAAACATTGATGGGGCTGTATGAGTCTGGTGATAATCTATACACCCAGAATGAACCTGAAGGCTTTCGCAAGATTACCTATTATTTTGACCGGCCGGATGTGATGAGTCAGTTTACCACCACTATTATTGGTGATAAGCGGCGTTATCCGGTTATGCTGTCTAACGGTAATCTGATTGACAGTGGTGAACTAGACAATGGCCGTCATTGGGTATGCTGGCGTGACCCGTTTGCCAAGCCAAGTTATCTGTTTGCTCTGGTGGCGGGGCAACTGGCAGTGCTGGAGGGCAGTTTTACAACCCGTAGCGGTAAAGAGGTGGCGCTGAAGTTTTATACCCGTCCGGAAGACCGTGCCAAGGCAGGTTTTGCGCTGGAGTCTCTGAAGCATGCGATGCAGTGGGATGAAGAGCGTTTTAATCTGGAATACGATTTGAATATTTTTATGGTTGTGGCCGTGAGCGATTTCAATATGGGCGCCATGGAAAATAAAGGCCTGAATATTTTCAATACTAAATATGTACTTGCCAGTAGTGATACGGCCACCGATGCGGATTTTGAAGCAATTGAGGGTGTGATTGGTCATGAGTATTTCCATAACTGGACGGGTAACCGGGTAACCTGTCGTGACTGGTTTCAGTTGTCGCTGAAAGAAGGTCTGACGGTATTCCGTGATCAGGAATTTTCAGCCGATCGTGCCAGCAGGGCAGTACGCCGCATTCATAATGTCAGGGTGTTGCGTAGCATGCAGTTTGCCGAGGATGCTGGCCCGATGGCACATCCGGTACGGCCTGCTTCATATGAGGAAATGAATAATTTCTATACGTTAACTGTGTATGAAAAAGGTGCCGAAGTGGTACGCATGTACCATACACTTCTGGGCGAAGCAGGTTTTCAGAAAGGTATGCAGCTTTACTTCCAGCGCCATGATGGTCAGGCAGTGACCTGTGATGATTTCCGCGCGGCTATGGCTGATGCCAATGGTGTTAATCTGGAGCAGTTTGCTTTATGGTACAGTCAGGCTGGTACACCGCAGATTAAAGCGCATGGTGAATATGATGCAGGCAATCATACCTTCACTCTGCATCTACAGCAGTACATTCCACCCACGCCTGATATGGCAGACAAGCAGCCGATGGTGATTCCGGTTAAGGTTGGGCTGCTTGGCCGCGATGGCACACCTATGGCATTCAGACTGGCCGATACGGATACGCTGGTAGATGAAACAGTACTGGTATTCAATCAGGCACAACAGACATTTGTGTTTTATGATGTTGCACAGGAGGTGGTGCCATCATTATTGCGCGGTTTCAGTGCCCCGGTAAGACTGGATTATCCGTATGGTGATGCTGATCTGATGTTGCTGCTGGCACATGACACTGATTCCTTTGCCCGCTGGGAAGCTGCACAAACTCTGTACCGGCGTGCGGTTACGGCTAATCTGGTGGCGCTGGCCGCAAATCAGCCGATTCCCCATCATGCTGAGCTGGCTGCGGCAATTACTGCGGCGTTGAATGCCGATATTGACCCGGCTTATAAAGCAGTATTATTACAGGTGCCAACTGAAGCGGAATTGTGGGAGGATGCACAAAGCATTAATCCTGAGCTGTATGTACGTGCACGGCAGGCGCTGTTGCGGGATTTGGCTACCAGCATGGAAGACACGCTGACGCACTGGCGTACATGGGCTGATACACAGGAGCAGAACAGTAAGCATGCTGCACCACAGGAATATCACCCTGATCTGGCCGGTGTTCGCAGCTTGCGCAATACTTTATTGCAATGGGGTGTACAGGCCAGAGCGCAATTACTGCAAACTATTGCAAGTGAATATACGCAGCGTGCCACCAATATGACTCATGAATTTGGGATGCTGTCGGCCATTAATCATTTGCCCGATGACAAACGCAATGAGTTATTAAATCAGTTTGCCCAGCGTTATGCGCACGATGATCTGGTAATGGACAAGTATTTTATTCTGATTAGCAGCAGCCAGCGTGCCGATACCCTGCAACAGGTACAGGCAGCCTTGCAGCACCCGGCTTTCAGTCTGGAAAATCCGAATAAGGTACGCTCATTACTGGGCAGTTTTAGCCGTAATATTGAGCATTTTCATACAGCTGATGGTAGTGGCTACCGCTTTATTGCTGAGTATATATTGCGTATTGATGGATTTAATCCGCAGGTGGCGTCGCGTCTGGTACAGGCATTTAATCTGTATGGCCGGCTGGAACCGCAACGCAAAGCGTTGATGGCTGAACAGTTGCAGCGGATTCAGCAGCATGAAGGTTTATCCAAAGACAGTCGTGAAATTGTGGATAAGATTTTGCGTGACTGAGATGATGGCTGGTGAGTTTCAGCCTGAATAAAATAAAACAGAGCACTACGGATTATGCCGAAGTGCTCTTTTAATATGGATATGCTTTGGGCTATTCAGGCTTAGGCCGGAAGGCGGTATGTTCTTATTGCTTGCCGTTTATCCTTCAAGCAGCTGCTTGCCCAGATAATCGTTTTCTCTGGCCATTCCCGGTAAAACAAAGAAGAAGCCACCACCAAATGGTTTGATATAGCGTTCCAGTGGCTCGCCGTTGAGGCGGTTCTGGGTGTCGATAAAGCCTTTTTTCAGGTCATTCTGGTAGGCAACGAAAATCAGCCCCATATCAAGCTGGCCGCTGGGTAAGATGCCCAATGAGTAACTGAAGCTGCGCCGGCGCAGTTTGGCTACATGCCGTTCCGGAATACGTGGCTCGGCACGGCGCATGTGGGAATCAAACAGGATGCGGTCGCCATGCGGGTCGCGATTCATCTACGGGTCATCCATTTCGTGCTGCATGCCGATGGGGGCACCGCTGGTTTTGTAACGGCCAAAATCGTTTTCCTGATCTTCCAGTGGTGTTCTGTCCCAGAATTCCAGATTAAAGCGAATCAGGCGGATAGCCTGATAGCTGCCACCCAGACACCATGCAGGTTCATGGTTATTGGCAGTTACCCATACTAGCTCATCCATCAGTTTGCTATCGGTAATGGGGGCATTGCCGGTACCATCTTTAAAGCCAAACAGGTTGATGGCGGTGCTGTGATGGTCGATATCGCGTGCCGGCAGGAACCCGTCCATTTTCCAAACGGGTACCATGAACTGGTTGCAGTGGCTAATCAGGTCGCGCAGGGCATAAATCACGCTTTCGCGGCTGTTGGCACAAAACTGAATAGATAAATCTCCGCCACACCAGTCTTTTTCCAGCCGGTCGTTGGGAAAGCGCGGCATGGGTATCAGTTTTTTTGGTTTGTGTTTGGCCAGACCGAAGCGCTGGTCAAACAGGCTGGCGCCCACGGCTACGGTAATGGTAAGCGAGTCAGGTGACAAATTGTGACCGAGTAGCCCGGATTCCACTGGAGGCAGCTGGTCATTTTTTCCTACTGCCAGTGTCTGTGGCCGGGTGAGATAGGCGATGCGTTGGGAAATAAGCTGTAATAGCCGTTGTAGTTGGGCTTTTTCTCGTGTGGTCACGTTAAAGGCAACAAAAATGGCTTCTTTGGTATCAGGTGTGATCACACCGGCCTGATGACTGCCCCAGTAATTGACTGCCTGATTATAATTGTGAGTACAGCTACTGGCTGCGCTGGCTGATTTGCTGGCGCCGATACTGGCTATACCCAGTCCTCCGGCCAGCAGCATTTTCATGCCGTGGCGGCGGCCGGGGCTGGCAGGATTGTCTTCAGGCGTGGCCGCTGAGTCTGGCTGGTGTCTGAAGGTGTTTTTTTGCATAACTAGAACCTTAATGAGGATACTTGTAATAAACGCGAATGCCCAGTTGTGCCCGCAGTTGCGCCAGACGATTGGTCTGAATGCTTAGCAGGGAATACAGTTGGTCATGGTCAGCTTGGCTGAGTTGGTTGAAATTCTGAAACTGATTTTGTGGTAACTGATAGCGCCGGAGAACAGCAAAAATCTGCTGATAACCGCTGTCGAGCGCTACGCGTTGCTCGGCCGGAATAAAGTCAGTAAGCTGCTGCACAATTTGGGCAGAACCGGTGACATTAGCGTGGATATCGGCTAAATCGCTATGGCTATACTGATTTTCCTTGCCAGCAAGCTTGGTTTGCAGAATCATTTCCAGAAAATCGGATGCGGCCTGGACGACTTTGGCTATGTCCAGTTCATCAGCAGCAACCCGCTTTTGTAAATCAATGATTCCATATTGCAGATTACTGGCTTCTGCCTGTGCCTGTTGCAGGTCTTTGCGTACAAACAGCTCATATTCCAACCGGTGAAAACCGCTGAAACCGGGATCGTTAATGCCTTGCAGATAGTAATCTGCACGTGAGTTGATATTCTGGTCGGCATTGCCGAACAGTTTGACAATAACTCTTACCTGTTCGTAGCTTTGATGCGCGCGGATATAGTTTTGCTGTGCCGGTAATAATTGCCCGTTCCGGCTGGCATTGACGATGGCTTCAAGATATTGCTGGGTATTTTTTAGTTGCTGGACAACCTGCTGCTGATAAGCCTGAATAGCTGAATGGTATTTTTCCGGAGTGGGAATATCGCCTTTGGCTGTGACTGCATTGGTGTCGTTGATGATTGGCGCCCGTAAGCCATGCGCTACCGAAATTGCCGGCAGTAGTTGCGAACACAGGAATAGGGCGAGGAACCTGAGCAGCTTCATGTGGATTTCTTCCTTAAAAACAGTATAGCCATTAACAGCCAGAATACGCCAAAGGTAATAACGCTAATCCACATTGGCTGGGAACGGTAGGCAAGCAGTGAAGAAGCGAAGCTGCCAATTAAACCGCTATCGTCAATAAATGGTGAGGTATCCCATGCAGGGTTAATCAGGAAATCGGGTATAGATATGTCATATTCTAGTAGCATATTGATGCCATCTTCAATTGCTTTCATGAGTAACGAAATGGCCAGAAATAATAATATGATGCCGGTTATGGTAAAAAATTTTTTCCACTGAATGAAGCGGCTGGTCTGAATAAAGGTATAGAAGGTTAGGGCTGATACGGCGATACCGATAAGTACGGCGATGCAGAAGCTGAAGTAATTATGGCTGTTGAGCTGCATGATTTGCCCAGACAGGAATACGACGATTTCACTGCCTTCGCGGGCAATGGCAATCGCAATAATGAATAGTGCTCCCCACCATGAGTTGCGGGCTACCTGCTGCGCCATTTCCAGCTCTAGTGTGGATTTCATGCTGCGGGCGTGTTTGTTCATCCAGTACACCATCTGCACAATCAGTACACAGGCCATTGCAGACATACCCATCATAAATATTGTTTGATGGTCATCGGTAAGCTCTTTAAATATGCCGTTGATAATGAGAGCCAGTATGACTGATATCAGTATACCGAGTCCTACACCACCAAACAGGTAACGCATGCCGTTACTGTTGTCGGGATTGCGTTTAATCCATGAATATATAATGCCAACAACGAGCAACGCTTCGAAGCATTCACGCCAGACAACAAAGATGACTTGTCCCATTTATATCCTGTTCTTATTTTACGATTAACTGCCCTTTGGGCTTATCCAGATGGAAATCATCAAAAAAGATATAGGTGCCGGGTTTTTTCGGGGCGATCACCACTACTGATGATGCTCCTGGTGCCAGTACTTTTTCTTTTACCAGCTGGATGCTTTCAAACTCAACTGGCCCCTTGCCAATATTGGTGACTTTGATGCGAATGATTTTGTTGGCCGGTGCGTTGAGGGTTAACGGTATCATGTCACCATCTTTCATTTTCAGCTCCAGAGTGACTTTGTCATCAGCAATCGCAGAATATGAAAGCATGAAGCTACAAAAACTCAAGACAATAAGAAAAAATTTTTTCATGATGGATACATTTACAGAAAAAGGTATTGTGGCAGTAACAATGTATCAAGGGATTATCCAATCGGTTAAAACCAGAATAATCCCTGTACTGCGCGACGCTGTTAGTAGCTACCTTTACGGCCTACACCGGTGTACTCAAAGTCCCAGCTCACTTCAAACGGTTTGAACCACGGGGCTACACCAGTTTCCTTGTCAATATGACGTGCCATTTGATTGGCCGTTGGTGGAGAAATATGGTAAGTAACCCGATATTTGCCCAGACCATTGAGTTTGACGTTGTCGCCATAGTGAGGGCCGTCACTGGCAACCATGGACATAAATTTACCTGAGTGTTCGAATTTGCCTTTGGTCAGTTTGGTGATGGTGTATTCAATATTCAGATTGGGAATCCAGTCACCTTCGGCAAAACCGTTTGGATTGCCTTCTGTAGCATGAATATCGGCTTCCATGTGTACGTCAGATTTGCTGGCTGGCAGATGCATGTTGCTGTGATCCATACCATCGGTATCCATGGTGATAGGCGGCAGATATACGCCAGAAATTTCCATTCCGTTTTTGATGATGGGTTTACCCATAGGGTATTCCTGAGCAAAGGCTGCCATGGATACGAGGGCAGCACTGGCGATGGCCATTTTTTGTAACAGCATGCTTGATTTTCCTATTTTAGTCATGTAAATCAATATGAATCAGGTGATGACTGGATAACAATTGATAAGGATTATCAATATACCCCTTTTGAAAATGTTAGAAAACAATTAAATTATGTTTTTTATTAATATTTAATGTTATTTATTGCTATGTAAGAAATTCTATTTTCTCAGGGTGTTTGAATAACTTATACCTTGAGTAAAATAGATAATGATAAATAAATATATTCAATATTAATTGATAACTGGATTGATGGAGCTAAAAGTTACGGCTAACAATGGTTTCAGCCACGGCTGATATCACTTTGATAGTCATAAACTGGAATTCTGGCTGACAAAGATTCAAACTATTGATAATTTGGTTAGGGCAAGCTATTGATATATAAGTTAAGTAATGTTAAATTATAGTTGCGGTTGCAATTGATACTGATTAAAGGTGTTGCTGGCCGGAACAGAATGAACATATTACCTGTATCTGGGTGTGTTTGGCGCAGAAAACTGTTCAGGCTGATTTGATGGCGGTAATAAGGTTGCTGCCTATGGTGATATCACCATAGGCAAAATGTAACTAGGACTTATGTATTGCCTGCCATATTTGTTGCGCTAAGGGTTCTATGCCGTGCCACAGCAGGGGTTGCCAATTGCGCTTTTTGCAAAATGAAAACACCAGGGTTTCGGCTCTGATAATGTTGTTGCAGGGTTTGAAAACCAGTAATCCGCTGTCCTGCCAGTCTGAGTCAACTCTGATGATATAAGGTGACAGGATATAGGCAGTATATTCGGTAGTTTCCTCTGGATCGTTTGGCCATGAGCTGCCGATGGGGGTAGTTTGTTGTAGGTAATAAAGTGCAAAGGGTTGCTGTAACTGTAAATTGTCGTGCAGTGCACTGGACAGTGCATTCTTGTCAGGTGCAAGAAGTTTCATTGTCTGTCCCCCTGTGCACAATTCATGCTAAATACATTATTTGTATTTGTCATGTAATATATCTGTGTGTACTGATGGCACCTGATTGTAAACAGTTGTTGTGCAAACAGGCTAGATTGCAGTATGTGACGGGGGAGGTTCGCTTTGTAGATATCCATGTTATTGCCTTTCTCTTTTGGTCATGAAGCCGCAATTGTGCTGTCAAACACAGATGGCGGCAGACAAATGGCAGGGTTGACAGACCGACAAAGAGAACCGGCAGGCGCGAAGCCTCCCTGCCACTGTCCACCATGAGTCAGGTGAGGCAATGAACATTCACAGACAAAAAAGCTACTCCATTGTTGAGTAGCAGGATGTCTGCCTCTTTAATCAGCCTGTCAAAGCTGGCTGCGCTATTGAACACAACGTCTTTATCTTGCCGTTAAAGCTTGATACTGTCAATTATTGCCTCACACCTGATGTATCGGTTGTTTGCTGCGTATTTTCATGCTAGGTAAAAGCTATCTGTCTGCTGATTTTGTTGTGCTTGTTTTATCTCAGAAAAATTAATTTTGGATAAATTTTTATACATATAGCATGATGAGTCTGTTGCCGTTCTGGTGACAGGTTGTAACGGGAAACGGCCAGCTTCCGGCTATGTGATTTTGTACCGATGATAGCGGGTACTACAAAATATCGGTGAGTTTCGCTATATGAACTTGGCTGCTATTGATGACGGCAATAATATTGATCGGCACACTACACGCTGGATAGTGGCTGCGCTGTATGTCTGATATAGTCAGAAATAAGTAATCTAATTTTAATTTTTTTGCATAAATTTTATGGATAATGGTAAGCTATTTTACATTTATAGTGTTGTTTTATTGGCTATAAATTGCAAGTAAGTTAAGCGTACGGTTGAGTATCAACTATCGTGCTGGTTTGCATGTCACTGCTTATTGACCCATTTCACGAATATCTGCATGAAGTCAGGAGTCAGTAATTCTGGTAGGCTGTGTGGCATGCGGTTAACATGATTCTTCAGCCTGTGGCTGGTGCTGCTTACCAGAACCGGATTCTTCCTGTGGCTGCTTCAAATATGCATCTATATCAGGCTGCACTTATTGTTGGCAGTTGCTTTTGCTGTTAGCGTACAAAAAAGCAATCATATTTAAATATGTTAATGATTTTTTCAATATATACTT
>NZ_MDVC01000058.1 GCF_002777425.1 Snodgrassella alvi | reverse complement strand
AAGGCTGCTGTTATGTTTTGCTAGCAGGCATCTATATTCATTGCCTTCTAGCCTTTAGCCAAAGCAAGAAACCCGGCTGATCTCTCAACCGGGTTCTTCTTATGGGGAGTCTGGCGGTGTCCTACTTTCACATGGGCATCCATACTATCATCGGCGCTAGGTCGTTTCACGGTCCTGTTCGGGATGGGAAGGCGTGGGACCAACCTGCTATGGCCGCCAGACATTAAACTGTCAAATCAGAAAGCCTTAATCTTGGTGATGTGTATTCATCAGTAAGCTTTTATCATTTCTTCTGTACATGCTCTCATGTATGAAGTCCTTCAAATGATAGAGTCAAGCCTCACGAGCAATTAGTATCGGTTAGCTGCAAGTGTTACCACTCTTCCACACCCGACCTATCAACGTCCTGGTCTCGAACGTCTCTTTAGAGGGATTAAATCCCTAGGGAAGTCTCATCTTCAGGCGAGTTTCACGCTTAGATGCTTTCAGCGTTTATCTCTTCCGAACTTAGCTACCCGGCGATGCGACTGGCGTCACAACCGGTACACCAGAGGTTCGTCCACTCCGGTCCTCTCGTACTAGGAGCAGCCCCCGTCAAACTTCCAACGCCCACTGCAGATAGGGACCAAACTGTCTCACGACGTTTTAAACCCAGCTCACGTACCACTTTAAATGGCGAACAGCCATACCCTTGGGACCGACTACAGCCCCAGGATGTGATGAGCCGACATCGAGGTGCCAAACTCCGCCGTCGATATGAACTCTTGGGCGGAATCAGCCTGTTATCCCCGGAGTACCTTTTATCCGTTGAGCGATGGCCCTTCCATTCAGAACCACCGGATCACTATGTCCTGCTTTCGCACCTGCTCGACTTGTCGGTCTCGCAGTTAAGCTACCTTGTGCCATTGTACTATCAGTCCGATTTCCGACCGGACCTAGGTAACCTTCGAACTCCTCCGTTACTCTTTGGGAGGAGACCGCCCCAGTCAAACTGCCTACCATGCACGGTCCCCGATCCAGATGATGGATCCGGGTTAGAACCTCAAAGTCACCAGGGTGGTATTTCAAGGACGGCTCCACAGATACTAGCGTTTCTGCTTCTTAGCCTCCCACCTATCCTACACAAGTGACTTCAAAGTCCAATGCAAAGCTACAGTAAAGGTTCACGGGGTCTTTCCGTCTAGCAGCGGGGAGATTGCATCTTCACAACCATTTCAACTTCGCTGAGTCTCAGGAGGAGACAGTGTGGCCATCGTTACGCCATTCGTGCGGGTCGGAACTTACCCGACAAGGAATTTCGCTACCTTAGGACCGTTATAGTTACGGCCGCCGTTTACTGGGGCTTCGATCCGATGCTTGCACATCTTCAATTAACCTTCCAGCACCGGGCAGGCGTCACACCCTATACGTCCACTTTCGTGTTTGCAGAGTGCTGTGTTTTTATTAAACAGTCGCAGCCACCTATTCTCTGCGACCTCTAACGGCTTACGGAGTTAATCCTTAACCATCAGAGGCATACCTTCTCCCGAAGTTACGGTATCAATTTGCCGAGTTCCTTCTCCTGAGTTCTCTCAAGCGCCTTAGAATTCTCATCCTACCCACCTGTGTCGGTTTGCGGTACGGTTTCATTCAAACTGTAGCTTAGTGGCTTTTCCTGGAAGCGTGGTATCAGTCACTTCGTGTCCGTAGACACTCGTCATCACTTCTCGGTGTTAAGCACCCGGATTTGCCTAAGTGCTCCACCTACCGGCTTAAACGATCTATTCCAACAGATCGATGACCTAACCTTCTCCGTCCCCACATCGCATTTGAATCAAGTACAGGAATATTAACCTGTTTCCCATCGACTACGCATCTCTGCCTTGCCTTAGGGGCCGACTCACCCTACGCCGATGAACGTTGCGTAGGAAACCTTGGGTTTTCGGCGACAGGGCTTTTCACCCTGTTTATCGCTACTCATGTCAACATTCGCACTTCTGATACCTCCAGCATGCTTCTCAACACACCTTCTTCGGCCTACAGAACGCTCCCCTACCATGTCAGTTATCTGACATCCGCAGCTTCGGTTACAGATTTGAGCCCCGTTACATCTTCCGCGCAGGACGACTCGACCAGTGAGCTATTACGCTTTCTTTAAATGATGGCTGCTTCTAAGCCAACATCCTGGCTGTCTCGGCCTTCCCACTTCGTTTACCACTTAATCTGTCATTTGGGACCTTAGCTGGCGGTCTGGGTTGTTTCCCTCTTGACACCGGACGTTAGCACCCGATGTCTGTCTCCCGAGGAACCACTTGATGGTATTCTTAGTTTGCCATGGGTTGGTAAGTCGCAATGACCCCCTAGCCATAACAGTGCTTTACCCCCATCAGTGTCTTACTCGAGGCACTACCTAAATAGTTTTCGGGGAGAACCAGCTATCTCCGAGTTTGTTTAGCCTTTCACCCCTATCCACAGCTCATCCCCGCATTTTGCAACATGCGTGGGTTCGGTCCTCCAGTACCTGTTACGGCACCTTCAACCTGGCCATGGATAGATCACTCGGTTTCGGGTCTACACCCAGCAACTAATCGCCCTATTAAGACTCGGTTTCCCTACGCCTCCCCTAATCGGTTAAGCTCGCTACTGAATGTAAGTCGTTGACCCATTATACAAAAGGTACGCAGTCACGGATTACTCCGCTCCCACTGTTTGTATGCATCAGGTTTCAGGTTCTATTTCACTCCCCTCCCGGGGTTCTTTTCGCCTTTCCCTCACGGTACTGGTTCACTATCGGTCGATGATGAGTATTTAGCCTTGGAGGATGGTCCCCCCATCTTCAGACAGGATTTCGCGTGTCCCGCCCTACTTTGCGTATACTTAGTACCACCTCTGAAATTTCGAATACGGGGCTTTCACCCTCTTTGGCCAAGCTTCCCAGCTTGTTCTTCTATCTCAGTGGCTATCATATACAGGCTCTTACGCGTTCGCTCGCCACTACTTGCGCAATCTCGGTTGATTTCTTTTCCTCTGGGTACTTAGATGGTTCAGTTCTCCAGGTTCGCTTCTCTGCACCTATGGATTCAGTGCAGGATACCATGCTTATACATGGTGGGTTTCCCCATTCGGACATCGCGGGATCACAGCTCTATTGCCAGCTCCCCCACGCTTTTCGCAGGCTTACACGTCCTTCTTCGCCTATCATCGCCAAGGCATCCACCTGATGCACTTATTCACTTGACTCTATCATTTCAAGAACCTCTTGACTTCGCCATCTCCACCGTTGACTAGTGAATATGACTAAGGCCTTTACTCTCATAAAGCTTACTGCTTTGGTTGTCTGAACAACGCCTTTTGTTTTCGTTGTTCAGCGATACAATCATCACCCAATTCTTTCAGCACTTTCTTCTTCATCTGTTTCCAGATTCCGATTCCTGTGCCTCAATCTTTGTTTGTTGATTTCGGCTTTCCAATTTGTTAAAGATCGATGCGTTACTTCGCAAATTAAAGCTAGCTTCTGCTTCGTCTGTACTCAGACTAAACTACCTTTAATTTCCAAAGTATCCTGATTTAACTTCCCTCTTCCTACAGAGTCGTGGTGGAGGCAAACGGGATCGAACCGATGACCCCCTGCTTGCAAAGCAGGTGCTCTACCAACTGAGCTATGCCCCCGCGTCCTTAAATATGTGGTGGGTCTGGGAGGACTTGAACCTCCGACCCCACGCTTATCAAGCGTGTGCTCTAACCAGCTGAGCTACAAACCCAGTTTATTCAGTCTCTTCTCGCATCTTTTCAGTTTACCGATAAGTGTGAATGCGAATCAGCCTCTTCTTTTCTCTAGAAAGGAGGTGATCCAGCCGCAGGTTCCCCTACGGCTACCTTGTTACGACTTCACCCCAGTCATGAAGCATACCGTGTTAAGCGACCTCCTTACGGTTAGTCTACCCAATTCTGGTATCCCCCACTCCCATGGTGTGACGGGCGGTGTGTACAAGACCCGGGAACGTATTCACCGCAGTATGCTGACCTGCGATTACTAGCGATTCCGACTTCATGCACTCGAGTTGCAGAGTGCAATCCGGACTACGATCGGCTTTCTGAGATTGGCTTCACCTCGCGGCTTCGCTACCCTCTGTACCGACCATTGTATGACGTGTGAAGCCCTGGTCATAAGGGCCATGAGGACTTGACGTCATCCCCACCTTCCTCCGGTTTGTCACCGGCAGTCTCATTAGAGTGCCCAACTTAATGATGGCAACTAATGACAAGGGTTGCGCTCGTTGCGGGACTTAACCCAACATCTCACGACACGAGCTGACGACAGCCATGCAGCACCTGTGTTACGGTTCCCGAAGGCACTCTCCTATCTCTAAGAGATTCCGTACATGTCAAGACCAGGTAAGGTTCTTCGCGTTGCATCGAATTAATCCACATCATCCACCGCTTGTGCGGGTCCCCGTCAATTCCTTTGAGTTTTAATCTTGCGACCGTACTCCCCAGGCGGACAATTTCACGCGTTAGCTTCGCTACTAAGGCATCTAGTACCCCAACAGCTAATTGTCATCGTTTAGGGCGTGGACTACCAGGGTATCTAATCCTGTTTGCTACCCACGCTTTCGAGCATGAACGTCAGTGTTATCCCAGGAGGCTGCCTTCGCCATCGGTATTCCTCCACATCTCTACGCATTTCACTGCTACACGTGGAATTCTACCTCCCTCTGACACACTCTAGTCACACAGTTTCAAATGCACGTCCCAAGTTGAGCTCGGGGATTTCACATCTGACTTATTTAACCGTCTGCGCTCGCTTTACGCCCAGTAATTCCGATTAACGCTCGCACCCTACGTATTACCGCGGCTGCTGGCACGTAGTTAGCCGGTGCTTATTCTTTAGGTACCGTCAGCACTAGATGGTATTAGCACCCAGCTTTTCTTCCCTAACAAAAGTCCTTTACAACCCGAAGGCCTTCTTCAGACACGCGGCATGGCTGGATCAGGGTTCCCCCCATTGTCCAAAATTCCCCACTGCTGCCTCCCGTAGGAGTTTGGGCCGTGTCTCAGTCCCAATGTGGCGGATCATCCTCTCAGACCCGCTATGGATCGTCGCCTTGGTAGGCCTTTACCCCACCAACTAGCTAATCCAACATCGGCCGCTCAAATAACGCGAGGTCATAAGATCCCCCGCTTTCCCCCTCAGGGCGTATGCGGTATTAGCCATCCTTTCGGACAGTTATCCCCCATTACTCGGTACGTTCCGATGCATTACTCACCCGTTCGCCACTCGCCACCAGAGAGCAAGCTCTCCGTGCTGCCGTTCGACTTGCATGTGTAAAGCATGCCGCCAGCGTTCAATCTGAGCCAGGATCAAACTCTTATGTTTAATCTTAGCTTGTTGCAATCTCGAAGTCCCCTCCGAAATCACTGGTCTGCTTCAAAGTTATTGACAAGTATATGTCTATATATCTCGTCTCTCTGAATCAGTGTGAGGCTCATCCGCACTCACACTTATCGGTAATCTGTTCTGTTAAAGAGCGTTGCTTTCGACTGCGTTCTACTTTAAACTGTTTAGTTCGTTTCGTGTCGCGTCATCAGCGAAGAAAGCGAACTATACGCCTCACTCAAAATCATGTCAACTACTTCCCCCTTTTATTTTTCATTATTTCATCATATGACTGTTTTTTAAGATTTTATTTTTAGCACTTTTTACCCCCTTTGCCTTTTATCTTCGCGCTTTTTCTTTCGCCACAGTCATTACCGGCTGCTTTTGACTCCATTTAGTATCGGTTTTTCGGCTTTTCTGTATCAGTCGCACTTTAAATAAAGAAATAAAGTTTTATTTGGTATTGTCGTTTCTGCAATGAGTGGTTTCTATATTGGGCTGCTTTGGGAAATGGGGATATTAGCTGCCCTAATTTGTATTTGTATCGTTATCTTTATGGTTATAAATAATTTTTAAGTGCAAATTCAATTTTATATTATTTCCCTTGATTCAATACTTTCTTTTGACTGTAATTATGGTTCTGAATAAGACTACGTGTACTGATAAATTAAATAATTAAAAAGCACGCTTTCACGCGTGCTTTTTAGGTTGCTGAGTCGTGAATGTTATTTATAGCCACCTTTTACTAATGTTCCACTTTCATCATGTTGCCAGGTAATGGCACCTGGACAGGCCTGTGAACCGCCGGATAGGGTGGAAATAGTACCTTTGATGGTGTCGTTGTTGGCGGTAGGTGGCAAAAATTTAATTTCATAGTAAGGCCAACCTTTTTTGTCGCAAGTCAGATGGAATGATGGATTATTCATTTTGTAATTTTCAATCCACGATATTTGTTTATTAGCCAGATTGCCGGCAGATGGGCTAACTTCCCATTGCCCAATGATATCTCGACGGCCGGTAGTCTTATTAGTAACGGTGCCCATCAATAGATTGCCATCTTTTTGTACTCTAAAAGTAAAGGTGTCGCCCAGCTCTCCTGGTATATATTTGCGACAGGTTGCACCACTTCTGGCTCCATCTGCACCACCTTTGCAATTAGGGTGTCTGGCAATGGTGTCTTTACGAAAGCTGCTGAATAAAACCATGAATTGACGTGAACCATCTCTGGCATTAGTAGTAGGCTGGATACCGGTATAGCCTATTCCTCCGCCTCCGGTAAAGCCAAATTGATTGGCAAAATAAAATTCATCTACGGGTGCCGCCTGATTGATGGTAATAGCAAAGGTGATATTTTGTATCACGCTGGAAGTTGGAATACTCCAATTTAATGTAGGTGTTGCTGCCAATGCCTGAGCAGCAGCAAAAGCTGTCATGATTGCCATGATTTGTTTTTTCATGTGTCTCTCCTGTTATTCATAATTAATTATTTATCCAAACAATGTTATTGGTGTTGAATATGCAATAGCTGCGCCTTATAACTTTAGCAATATAATTTATATTTATCAAATATCTAATTTTTTAATAACTGAGAATTCAAACATAGTCAGGCGATGGAATATGCTTGAATATGGCTTTGCTATGTATAAGTTAGATTCAAAATCTAGTTTACTTAAGCTTTAATAAGTTTGTAAATTGTTTAGTTTGGCCCAGTTAGGGCGGTCTTAAGATTTTAGTATTTAGTTATATTGCAAATAATAATGGTTTCTATTATCATGGCAAAAATATGGAAAACCAACGTAAAGTCAATTTTTTAATTGTTGTTCTCGTACTGGGAATGCATGCTGTTCTATTTTGGGCAATAATGGCTGTTCATGCACAACAAGAAATTGATATTAATCTGCAAACACTTAATTTTGTTGATTTGGGCATGAGTTCAAATCAGGCAGTCGATGATGCTCCCTCCAAGCCACAATCGCAGCAATCTGTTGTGCATAAGCAATCGGTGAAAGCACCGGCTAAAAAAATGATGCCCGAGAAATCACTGATCAAGCCTGTGGTTGCGCCCAAGACAGAAAGTCAATTTAAGGTTATTCCACCGAAAGCGGATGAATCAAGATTAACGCCAGCAGTAGAAAAAACTGCTCCAATAGCGCCTGTACCTGTAAATAATGTCTCGAGCCCAACGTCTGCAAATACTAGTGAAAAATCTGAAGCTACATCTGCAAATGGTAAAAGTAGCGGGGATCAGGCTGGCGGCAGTTTGGTAGTACCAAAAGAATATCAGGGTGGTTTTCTGGCAGCATTAAAACCGGTTTATCCTGCTGATTCAAAGAGTAATGGGGAAGAAGGCGTTGTAGGGTTAACTGTTTCGGTATCAGCAGATGGTCAAGCACAGGATGTAGTGATAAGTAAAAGCAGTGGTTATAGCCGTCTTGACCGCTCAGCTAAGCAGGCGGTATTGAGGTATCGTTTCAAGCCTGCTACCCGTGGCGGGATGCCGATTCCATACAAATATCATTTTGATGTGGTTTTTAGAATATCTAATTGATAGCAATAATGGTAATGTAATTTTGTATTTTGAAATGATTTAATTAAATCATTGTTAACTTTGAAGGTAATTATTCTTATGGACGGTAATATTGCTTCAATTTATGCCCAGAGTGGCTGGATTTTGCTGACGGTTTTAGCCATTCTTGTCTTGATGAGCATTATGACCTGGATTATTGCGTTAGTGCGCTGCTGGAGTTTATGGTGCGCTAAACGTGATAATCGCGCTGCATTAAGTTGTTTTGCCACTGCTGAGAATCTGGCTCAGTTGCAGCATGAGCTGGCAGATAACCAGTCGCCAGTAGCTTTATTGACACGTGATGCTTTGCATGCCAGTAAGCTTTATCATGATAAAGCTAATCATTCATTGGCCGCAGCGATGCCTTTCAATCAGTATCTCACAAGCCAGATTCGCAATAGTATGGAACAGGTTATGCGCCGCTATGAAAGCGGATTGACTGTACTGGCTTCAATCAGTTCGAGTGCGCCATTTATTGGTCTGTTTGGTACTGTGTGGGGTATTTATCATGCTTTAATTAATATTGGCCATAGTGGGCAGATGAGTATTGCTGCAGTTGCTGGCCCAATTGGTGAGGCATTGGTTTCCACAGCCATTGGTTTATTTGCTGCTATTCCGGCATTGTTGTTTTATAACGGTTTGGTACGCAGTAAGAAAAATTTAAGTCGCGATCTTGATGGCTTTGCTCATGATTTACATGCACAGTTATTGAATAATAGGGATTAAATGATGGCATTTGGTCATTTCAGTGATGATGAGGTTCATGAATCAGCAGATATTAATGTGACGCCGCTGGTTGATGTAATGCTGGTATTGTTGATTGTGTTTATGATTACGATGCCGGTATTAACTCACTCTATTCCATTAACTTTGCCTACTACTGCCAATCCTGCACAACAGGCGGAACCTAAATCGCCATTACGTTTATCTATCGGGGCTGACGGGCAATATAAATTAGGTGATCAGACTCTTTCGCTGGCACAATTGCAGAATGATTTACATCTGAAAGCACAGGCTGATCCAGATGTGGTACTGGCCATTGCTGCTGATAAACACGTTGCTTATGATTATGTTGCGCAGGTTTTGGCAGCGGCCCGGAATGCTGGCCTGGTGAAAGTGGGCTTTGTTACGCAAGATAAGTGAGAAGAGCTAATTGATGATTTAGACTGTTAAAGTTTACTTTGCCTCTATACTTTCTAGCGTGACTATATTAATGGGCTTTCTTAAGGAGAAAGTCCGTTTTTCAAATCAGTTTGATAAAAGATGATATTTTGTGTACCCCATTTATTATTCAGATGGGCGCTAAATTACATTAATATGCTGATTTGAGTTACTTGGATAGGATGACTTCAGATTAAGTTAAATATACAAATGTAATTTTGAGAGTTGCTCTTGTCTGCTTAAATCTATATTTAACAGTCAAACCATTTTTCACTTTTAAAATATAAATATATACTTACGCTAAAATATATTAATAATATGCAGAGTACTGTTTTTAGTTGAGCATGGAAGAAGTAAGTTAATATTATATAAATAATGACACCTATGCCTGCTATTAGTGTCGGAATAATCCAATAGTATATGATGTGGTTATAAACATCTTTCTCTATGGGCTGTTGTGGAAGTTGTTTTTCTTCCCTGTATTTTCTCAGTAAAAATATTGAAAGGATTATATCCAGTATTTCCTCAAGTATATTTGCTATGAATTGAAGCATTCATTTTTCCTTTGTTATTAACATTTTACCATTTAATTATACTGTGCAGGATTGATATGGTGCAACTGGATACTGTAGATGTTATTTATATGGTGATACTTGTTGGGACAAACCACGCTGTAATTACTTTTAAATTTTCAGAGGCACGTTTAGTTTCAATAGATTTTACTATAATAAAATAATAGAAATATTCTGCCGAGAAAATGATCTGGATATATGATTTTGAATATAAATTATTGTTTCAGATATACCTATATAAATAATAGGATGTTTTTGCGCTCAGTTTTGAACTTGATTTGATACTGAAGAATATATTTGTCTGATTGAAGTCTGGTTGTATAGATAAAACAGATAGATTAACTTCTGGCCAATCTACCTGTTTTATTTGGCCTGTTCTAGCGGATTACGCCACGTGTAGAGTGGGTAAAAAATTCTTTGAACACGTGTAATTCGGGGGCTGAATCTGCTTCTGCAATAATTCTGGCTTTGGCATCAGCATAACTTAATCCCTGCCGATAAAGTATTTTATACAGGCGTTTGATGTTGGCAATTTGTTCTGCTGTAAAGTTATGGCGGCGTAAGCCTTCGGTATTAAGCCCGGCAGGTTCGGCGCGATAACCGGCGGCCATTACATAAGGCGGAACATCTTTGTGTACGCCAGCAGCGAATGCGGTCATGGCATAGTCGCCAATATTACAAAATTGGTGTACCAGTGAGAAACCGCCCAGTATTACATAATCACCAACGACAACATGTCCGGCAAGGGATGCATTGTTGGCAAAGACTGTATGGTTGCCAACAACACAATCATGAGCCAGATGAACGTAAGCCATGATCCAGTTATTGTTACCTACACGGGTTTCACCAATACCGGTAACGGTACCGGTATTGAAGGTGGTAAATTCTCGGATGGTGTTGTTGTTACCAATAATCAGTCTGGTAGGTTCGCCACGGTATTTTTTGTCCTGTGGAATTGCCCCCAGTGAAGCAAACTGAAAAATCCGGTTGCCTGTTCCAATAGTGGTATGCCCATCTATAACAACATGCGATCCGATATCGGTATCGGCACCAATCTGCACATTGGCACCAATTACGGTATAAGCACCCACAGATACGCTACTATCGAGTTCGGCTTTGGGATCAATAATGGCTGTGGGGTGAATCTGCGTCATGTATATTTCCTACAGTCGTGGTTTAACGACCAGTTTAATCATATGTGATTAATATTTCAGTTGTGCACTTATGCACTTATGCACTTATGCACTTAATCTATTGTATTGTGTGGCTATGGGTAGCCTTTACTTGTCTACCTTGCGTTTGGCACACATGATTTCGGCCTCAGCTGCAATCTGATTTTCTACCCATGCAGTAGCTTTGAATTTGCCGATATCGCGTTTGTTTGCCAATAATTTTACTTCAAATCTAAGCTGATCACCTGGTATAACCTGACGTTTGAAACGGGCGTTATCAATACCCACGAAGAAATAAATTTCATCATCGTCACGGCCACCATGGCTAAGAATGGCCAGTGTGCCACAAGCCTGTGCCATGGCTTCGATAATCAGAACGCCGGGCATAACTGGAAAATCGGGAAAATGCCCCAGAAAAAAGGGTTCATTAGTGGTTACATTTTTGATTGCACTCAGCGTCATGGCTTCGCTATCGTAAGCGGTAACACGGTCAATCAGTAAAAATGGATAGCGGTGAGGCAATAATTTTTGTAAGGTACGAACGTCTAGAGGTAAAGACCAATCCATTGCTTTAATCCTGTTGGTTTGATGAATTGCCGTTCAACTCGGCTAATTTGTGTTCCAATGCTTTTATTTTCTGGTGCATTTCGTGTAAATGACGAATATGTGCCGCATTCTTTACCCAGTCACTGTGTTTTTGTAATGGGAATATAGAAGCGTAATGGCCACTTTCCTTGATACTGTGACTCACGGCAGTAGCAGCGCCGATGGTTGTTTTTGGCGGTATGTTTAAATGACCGCCAATCATCGCTGCGCCACCAATAACGGAATAAGCGCCCACTTCTGTGCTACCGGCAATGCCGGTGCAGGCCACAATAGCTACATGAGCACCGATTTTGCCGTTATGTCCAATCATCACCTGATTATCAATTTTGGCATCGTTTTCAATAACGGTGTTTTCAATAGCACCGCGGTCAATTGTGGTATTGGCTCCGATTTCAACATCATCGCCCAGAACTACGCAGCCGGTCTGAACAATTTTAAACCACTCGTTTTTCTGTTTGTCCCAGGCAAAACCAAACCCATCGGCACCAATAACACAACCGGAATGTAGCTCTACCCGGTTACCCAGCTGGCAGCCATGATAAATGGTTACGTTGGCATGAATAATACAATCATTGCCTAATGTACAGTTTTCTTCAATGACTGTACCAGCCAGAATACGCGTGTTTTCACCAATGACACAGTGCTCTCCAATAACTACATGGGCACCAATTTCACAACTGGCTGCAATTTGTGCTGTTGGAGCAATAACTGCACTGGGATGGATACTTGCTTTGGACTGCGGGCGTGGATGAAACAGACGCGCAACACGCGCAAAGTAAAGATAGGGATCGTCGGTGATAATTAGGGAACGGCCAGCTAAAACTTCAGCAGATTTTTCGGTAACAATTAATACACCAGCATGGCTGGCAATGGCTTCAGCACGCAGGCGAGGATTACTCAGGAAGCTGATATCATGCGCCTGCGCCTGTTGCAATGAGGTTATGCTGGTAATAATGACATCATCACCACGCAATTGTCCGCCCAGTTGTTCAACCAGAGCTGTGGCGGTTATCTGATTCACTGCCATGATTCTGCCTTACTGTTTTTGTGCATTTAATGCTTTGATAACGGCATCAGTGATGTCAAATTTGCTGTTGACAAATATGGCATCCTGAATGATAAGGTCATAACCCTCTTTCCGTGCCATATCGATAATGACTTTATTGGCATTTTGCTGGAGTGAGGCAAATTCTTCATTGCGGCGCAGGTTGTAATCTTCTGCCAGTTCAGCCGCCGCTTCTTTATACTGCTGATCCATTTGCAACATCTGTTTGATTTTTACTTCCCGTTCTGTCACAGGAATTTTGCCGGACTCAATTGCTTCTTTGAGTTTCAGGCCTTCAGTTTGCATGGCTTGCAGTTTTTTCTGCCGTGGTGCAAATTCTTTATCCAAATCTTTCTGGATGGACTGCGCCTGAATAGATTGCTGATAAACCCGGCTGGTATCAATAAAGCCAAGTTTTTGTATGCTTTCTGCCCATGCCAGAGTACAGGAAAGCAGGGTAGCAGCAAATGTTAAGACAATTTTTTTAAGCATGAATTTGTCCTTATCTGACTACGATTAGAACGTGGTTCCTAACTGGAACTGGAAGCGTTGCAACTGGTCTTCCGGTTTTTTGTGAATCGGATAGGCATAACTGAATTTCAGAGGTCCCATCGGCGATAACCAGGTAACAGCCAAACCTGCGGAGTAACGCACTTCGTTACCAAAGCTGGATTTGTGTGCTTTGGAGCCACCATAGGGATCCTTTTCATTTTGGTAGTTGTAGGTTTTGTTATCCCATACGCTACCGGCATCAGCAAACATACTTAGACGGACGGTATGCTGGTCTTTAATTCCCGGAAACGGAAATAACAGCTCCGCAGTTGCATTAGCAGTGTAATTACCACCATAACTGCTGGAATCACTGCTGTAAGAACCATCACTGTAGCGATTGAAATATTTGGGACCGAGTGTACCGGATTCATAACCACGGACTGAACCTAAACCACCACCACTAAAGGCATACATAAATGGTAAATCTTTGGTTTTACCATAGCCGTCTGCATAACCGAGCTGGCCATATAGCATGATGGTGAAGTTTTTACTTAATGGGAAATACCAGCGTTGATCGTGGTTGATTCTGTAATATAGTAAATCACCGCCAGGTAAACCGCTGTCTATATTAGCATTCATTATGTAGCCGCGAGTAGGCCATAATGCACTGTCAGTGGTATTGCGCCCCCAGCCTACGGTACCTTTGAATATCCAGTTATCTTTACCATATTTCTGCACAAACTCAGCATAACGTTGCGGTGCGTAATCACCATACAGGTTTACGGCCAGATGCTCGGCGCCAAGGCTGAAATTCACCCGATCGTATTCAGTAATTGGCACACCCATAGTCATGGCTGCACCGATGGTGGTGGTTTTGTAATCCATGGAGTTACTATCGGATTTACTGGGGTTGTAACCACGATAGTACATGTTGTAACCCAGACTTACACCATCGGGGGTAAAATACGGATCGGTAAATGACAAGGCGGCAACCTGATTAACCTTGGAACGGGATAATTGCAGGCTGGCAGATTTACCGGTACCAAACAGGTTATCCTGTGAAATACCTGCTGACAGCAGCAAACCATCATCTTGTGCCCAGCCTGCACCGACATTGATGGAACCGGTTGAACGTTCTTTGACGCTCATATCCAGATCTACCTGATCGGGTGTACCTGCCACGGGCTTAACATCTACCTCAGCATTATCAAAGTAGCCCAGTTGTTGAATGCGCTCTTTGGAACGGTTAATTTTAGATACATCATACGGAGCGCGCTCCATTTGCCGCAACTCACGCCGCAATACTTCATCGCGGGTTTTGTTGTTACCGGTGATATTGATCTGATTAACGTATACTTTCCGATCTGGTACTACGTTCAGGACGAAATCGACAACATGGGTGTTTTCATCAGGCACCGGACGAACATTAACCTGGCAGAAGGCATAGCCTGAACTGCCCATTTTTTCCTGAATTGCCTTGATGACATCAATCAACTGTGCGCGGTTATACCATTTGCCCTGTTTGATTTTAACCAGCTTCTGTAATGATTCTGCCGGTACTTCGCGAGTATCGCCGCCAATGGTTACTTTACCCCAGCGGTAACGGGCGCCCTCATCCACCGTGATATTAATCATCCGCTGCGCTTTGTCTTCGCTATTGTTCATTTTGACATCAGCAATGCGAAAATTCAGATAGCCATGATCTTGATAATAATTATTGATTTTATCCAGGTCCTGCTGTAACTGGGTATCGGAATAACGGTCATCTCTGGTTAGCCAGCTTGTCCAGCTTTTCTGGCTCAGTGACATCTGTTTGCGCAAGGTATGTGCTGAGAACTGTTTGTTACCACTAAAATTGATGGATTTGATGGTTGTGGTTGAACCTTCGTCAATGTTCAGTTCGAGCGCAACACGATTACGTTCCAGCCGGGTAACTTTAGGTGTAATTTTCACGGCATTCTTACCGCGCTGACGATATGCATCCTGCAAACCGAGTATGGCCTGCTCCAGTGTCGCCGGATTAAACACGCGTGATTGCCCTAAACCAAAGCTACTCAGATTTTTCTTGATGTCGTTGTTGTTGATTGACTTGCCACCGGTAACATCGAAATTGCTGATAATCGGCCGTTCAACTACGGTTAACAAAACCTGATTGCCCATAGTCTCAACCCGGACATCATCAAAGAAGCCTGTGGCATATAATCTTTTAATAATGTCTTCACCTTCGACATCGGTGAAAGTATCACCAATTTTAACTGGCAGGTAACTGAAAACGGTTGTCGGTGCGGTGCGCTGCAAACCCTCTACCCGAATGTCTTTTATGGTAAACGGTTCGACTGCCAACGCCAGTGAAGACAGGCCCAGAGCCATTAAACTGACAGTAATCTGCTTTAATTTCATCATTCATCCAAACAAGCGGGTAATATCATTGAAGAAAGCCACCAGCATCAACATTAACATGGCAGCGATACCAAAACGTAGTCCTATTTCTTGTATACGTAAACTCAGAGGCTTACCGCGAATCCATTCGATCGCATAATACAGTAAATGCCCCCCGTCTAACACGGGAATGGGTAATAAATTCAGTACACCAAGGCTCACGCTAACGAGTGCCAGAAATTCTGTATAGCTCTGCCAGCCCATGGCTGCGGTTTTGCCAGCTACATCAGCGATAGTTAAAGGACCGGAAAGATAATGCAGCGATGCCTGACCGGTGAGTAATTTGGCAAACATGGAAAGGGTTAGTGTAATGTAATCCCAAGTACGCTGCATAGCCAGTTGTACTGATTGAAAAAAGCCGGGCTGATAATGCTGGCGAATCTGGGTATCCCATGCTTTATCGCGCATGGCACCTACGCCAACCTGTCCGATAATAGTACCATTTTCCACTACTGAGGCGGGTCGCAAACTGGTTTGCAGGGTCTGCCCGTTGCGCTGATAAGTAATATCCAGTTTAGCACCGGCACTGGCACGGATGCTATCCACCCAGTCCTGCCAGCCTGTGAGTTTGCGGCCGTTAATGGTTAACAGGATATCACCGGGACGCAAGCCAGCTTTTGCTGCAACGCTATCGGGTACAACCATGCCTATCTGGTTGATAACTTTAAATGGCATGATACCCAGATAACCGGTTTTGGCAACATTATCTGCGGCATCTGTACCGGCGATATTTAGCTGCCGCTGTCCGGAATGTCCTGCAGCAGTAATGACGTCAACCTGAACTTTACCACCATCCAGATTCAGCATGATTTTTGCCTGGGCATCTGTCCAGTCGGTTACGGCCTGTCCATTCACCTTAACGATGCGGTCATCCGGTTGAAAGCCGGCTTCTGCCGCTACGCTTGCCGGTTCAACCATGCCAATCCATGGCCGAATCTGAGTAATACCGCCTACACTGAAACTGGCAGCATATAGCAATACGGCCAGCATCAGATTGGTTAGTGGACCAGCAACGACGATTGCAATACGTTTCAGCGGGTGTTGCCGGTCAAAAGCGTAAGGCAAATCGGCCTCACTGACCTCACCTTCACGGGTATCAACCATTTTGACATAGCCACCGAGTGGGATTGGTGCCAGACACCATTCGATATTGGCACGTTTGACGCAAAAAAATGGCTTACCAAAACCTATGCTAAAGCGCAGTACTTTAACACCACACCAGCGTGCTACAACCAGATGGCCTAATTCATGCAAACTTACCAGCAGTAAAATCGCTACGATAAAAGCAACTATGGTTAATAACATGGTTTATCCTGTTCTTATCTGGCAGCTCGGCTAGCTACCCATGTTGTTGCTGCACTACGCACTTGCCCATCCAATTGCAGGAGCTCCTCAATAGATGAGGCGGGCTGCCCACTAAAGTGCTGTAGACAGTTGTCTACTACTGATGCCAGTTCGGTAAAGCGAATAAGCCCGTCCAAAAAGGCAGCCACTGCAATTTCATTGGCGGCGTTCAGTATACAGGAGCTGGCAGCGTGGCTGCTGTGCAATACATCATAGGCCAGTTTCAGACATGGGAAGCGTACAAAATCTGGTGCTAGAAAGTTTAAGCCACTTAAACGGGTGAAATCTAGCTGTTTCACCCCTGAATCAATTCTGTCTGGCAATCCCAGGCAATGTGCAATCGGAATACGCATATCCGGCTCACCCATTTGTGCCAGCACTGAGCCATCTATGTAGCGTACCATACTGTGTATCACACTTTGCGGATGGAGGACTACTTCCAGCCGTTCGGCAGCGGCATTAAATAGCCAGCGTGCCTCAATCAACTCCAGCCCCTTGTTCATCATGCTGGCTGAATCAACGGAAATTTTGCGCCCCATTTGCCAATTGGGATGCTGTATTGCGGCTTCTGGAGTAATGGCAGCAAAATCTGCCAGTGGGGTATGCAGGAAAGGACCGCCTGATGCAGTTAAAATCAGCGAAGCCACTCCAGCCTGCTCCAAATCACCCTGATAATCTGCCGGCAAAGCCTGAAAAATGGCATTGTGCTCACTGTCAACCGGTAACAGGCGCGCACCATTTTGCTGTACAGTTTGCATAAATAATGCACCGGCAACTACCAGAGTTTCTTTGTTTGCCAGATAAATGGTTTTACCTGCTTTGGCCGCGGCCAGAGTTGGTTTTAACCCGGCAGCACCGACGATGGCAGCCATGACTGCATCAGTTTCACTGGCCTGAGCGACATCACACAGGGCCTGCTCACCAAATAATACCTCAGTAGTCACAGCGGCAGCCTGTAATTGTACTTGCAGGGCACTTACCTGTGTTGCTGAGGCAACTACAGCATAAACTGGCTGAAAACGAATACATAATTCTGCCAGACGATCAATTTGCTGGTGTGCAGTTAACGCGAAAACAGCAAATCGTTCGGGATGTCGGGCAATAACATCCAGAGTATTCAGGCCAATACTTCCGGTAGCCCCCAGGATGGTTATGGACGTTGGATTACAACCACTCATCAGGAAATCACTTTACACTAAAACAGGCCAGTAAGGCTGCATAAACGCTTAGTACGGCAATCAGGGAATCTACTCGGTCAAACACCCCGCCATGGCCGGGTAAAAGCTGGCTGCTGTCTTTTACACCTCCGGCACGCTTGAGCCAGCTTTCCAGTAAATCGCCGCAGATACTCACAGCAGTCAGAATCACCGCCAGACAAAGATTTTGCCACCAAGGCAAGGTAATGGGCAGCCAGCTTTGCTGTTGCAGGACAACTGTATAGATAGCAACGCAGATAACTGCGCCAATGGCACCTTCCCAGCTTTTATTCGGGCTGATTGTCGGTGCCAGTTTGCGTTTACCCACAGCCCTGCCGACAAAATAGGCTGCAATATCGGCAATCCACACCAGTGCCATGATGGATAGCAGAGCAGTAGCTGCTGTGGTATCTGGCCGCAGGGATATTAAAGCTTGCCAGAAAGGTACCATTAACAGCCAGCCTATCAGGATACCAAACAGGTTTGCTCTAATTTTCCATTTAAATTTTAGCCAGACTGGTACGATAATCAGCCAAAACAGCAGTACTGTTATCTGTATCCATAGTGGCAATGCAGTCTGTTGACAATAAAAATAAAGACAACAACCCCCTGCTGCACTCAATAGCAGATAGAGGGCGTTCTGGATACTAGAAAAATGAACAATACGGGCATATTCCCATAATGCCAGTAATGCGATCAAACCGCTGAAAGCAACCCATAAACTGTTGTTGGCCCCAAACAACATACCTATCATTAGGGGCAATAAAACCAGAGCAGTGAGAATACGTTGTTTGAGCATAAAATCAGGGACGCTGTTGGGTAAGAGGCAACTGCTCCGAAGTTCTGCCAAACCGTCGCTCCCGCACCTGATAGGAGCGAATAGCAGTGTCTAGCTGGGATTCGTCAAAGTCAGGCCACAAAACCGGTGTGAAATACAACTCGGTATAAGCCAGTTGCCATAAAAGAAAATTACTGATGCGGGTTTCACCACCAGTACGGATAAACAGATCCGGCTCCGGAGCATCACCAAGTGACAGATACGGTAGAATACTGGTCTCAGTCAGCTCGGTGGCACCAGCCGCAATAGCTTGATTGACTGCCTGCAAAATATCCCAGCGGCCACCATAATCGGCTGCGATTGTGAGCGTAAGGCCAGTATTAGCGGCTGTTAATGCTTCGGCTTCTTCAATACCACGCACGATTTCTGCTGCAAAACGGCTACGATCGCCAATGACACGCAGACGCAGGTTATTTTTATGCAGTCTTTGTACCCGTTTTTGCAATGATTGCAAAAACAGGTTCATCAGAAAATTAACTTCATCAACCGGGCGACGCCAGTTTTCGGTAGAAAAAGCAAAGACAGTCAGATACTCTACGCCCATACGAGCGCAGTTGGCTGTCATTTCTTCTAGCATTTCCAGACCTTTTTTATGCCCCATGATACGCGGCATAAAACGCTTTTTAGCCCAGCGTCCGTTACCATCCATGATAACGGCTATGTGACGCGGAATTTCAGTGTGATCAGGTACGCTTTGGGTACTACTGGTAGTCAAAACACATCCTTTACGTCGATTAAAAGGTTTAGATTGCCATCAGGTCGGCCTCTTTGGTGGCCAACATTTTATCAATTTCAGCAATGTATTTATCGGTAAGTTTCTGAATGCCTTCTTCGCCACGGTGTGCTTCATCCTCACTGATTTCCTTGTCCTTAAGCAGACGTTTGAGGTCATTATTGGCATCACGGCGGACATTACGGACTACTACCCGGCCATCTTCCACTTCGCCACGGACTACTTTTATCAAATCTTTACGCCGCTCTTCAGTGAGCATTGGCATTGGCACCCGAATTAAATCACCCATGGCTGCTGGATTCAAACCCAGATTGGAGTTGCGGATTGCCTTTTCGATAACGGCTGCCATTTTGCTTTCATAGGGTTTAACCCCAATGGTACGTGCATCCAGCAAGGTTACGCTGGCAACCTGACTAACTGAAACCATGCTTCCGTAGTATTCTACTTCTACCTGATCAAGTAATCCGGTATGCGCGCGTCCTGTGCGGACTTTAGACAGATTATCGCGCAATACTTCAAGGGATTTCTGCATTTTGGTTTCAGCGGTGTGTTGAATTTCGTTAATCATGAACATTCCTGTCTGAACTGGCTGCATTTATTTCAATCTTTTCGAAATTTTTGCTACCAGAAAATGGCAAACGCGCATACTAACGCAGTTATACGCGTCACCACAAGTTTAGTTAAGTACTCTGGTGGGTTTTATACGTGAACCAATGTACCTTCGTCTTCACCCATAATGACATTTTTCAGTGCACCTGGCTTGAATATACCAAATACTACGATATTCAGTTTCTGCTCGCGGCATAAGGCAAATGCTGTAGCATCCATCACCTTGAGGTTCTGGCTAATCGCTTCATCAAAGGTAATCTCCTGATAACGTCTAGCATCAGGATTGGTTTTGGGGTCGGCAGTATACACACCATCTACATTGGTTGCTTTTAACATAATATCACAATTCATTTCCACACCACGTAAGCTGGCTGCTGTATCTGTGGTGAAAAACGGATTACCGGTTCCTGCTGCGAAAATTACTACCTTGCCTTCTTCCAGATACTGAATGGCTTTGGGACGAGCATAGGTTTCTGCAACCTGCTGCATACTCAGGGCAGACTGAACTCGAGCTTTAACCTGCTGGGTTTCAAATGCCTCTTTCAAGGCCAGTGCATTCATCACTGTTGCCATCATGCCCATGTAATCGGCTGTTGCACGTTCCATGCCTTTGGCTGACTGTGCCATGCCACGAAAGATGTTACCACCACCAATAACAATGGCTACTTCTACGCCCATGTCGACCACTTCTTTGACCTGTGCGGTGATTTGCATAATAGTATCGCGATTGATACCGAAAGCATCTGGCCCCATCAGGGACTCACCGGATAGTTTCAATAATACACGCTTGTATTTAGCTGGTTTAGTCATGATCATTCTTTCTGTCAGTTTGCCATTAGATAATTAACAGCTATCACTATAATTTTCAATGGATAAGGATGGGAACTTTTATTTCAGTTATCTCAACCGGAGTAAACAGATAACTCAAAAAAAAGCACCCTGATTCAGTATCCTGAATCCAGAGTGCCCATGGCATTAACTGCCTTATACTTTAGAAGCAGCAGCGACTTCAGCAGCGTAATCTACTTCTTTTTTCTCAATACCTTCGCCAACGTGGAAAGCAACAAAACGGTTTACTTCAGCATTCTGTTCTTTCAGGAATTTTTCCACAGTCTGATCAGGATTGATAACAAACTGCTGTCCCAGCAGGGTTACTTCAGCCAGAAACTTCTGCACGCGGCCTTCAACCATTTTTTCAATGATGTTTGCCGGTTTGCCGGAAGCAGCTGCCTGTTCTTCATAGATGTGGCGTTCTTTAGCTACAATTTCAGGGTCTACTTCAGCAGCAGAAACACATTGTGGCTTGGAGGCAGCGATATGCATTGCTACCTGACGGATAGCCTGAGTGTCGCCGCCTTTATGCTCAACCAGTACACCGATTTTGGTACCGTGCATATAGGTAACCAGACTGTTGTCGGTTTCAATGCGTTCGAAGCGACGTACAGTAATGTTTTCACCCAGTTTGGCAATAACAGCTTTACGTGCTTCTTCAATAGTTACACCGTCATCAGTTTTGGCTTCAGCCAGAGCTTCCAGAGAAGCAGGGTTATGTACGGCAACAGCTTTGGCCACAGCCTGAGCAAATGCCATAAAGCTGGTATCTTTGGCTACGAAGTCTGTTTCACAGTTAATTTCGGCAACGGCACCTACTTTGCCATCTACATAATCAGCAACTACGCCTTCTGCAGCAGTACGGCCGGCCAGTTTGCCAGCTTTGGCACCAGATTTGATGCGCAGAATTTCTTCTGCTTTTTCCATGTTACCTTCGGCTTCTACCAGTGCTTTTTTGCATTCCATCATGCCCAAACCGGTAGCAGCACGCAAATCACCTACCATTTTTGCAGTAATTGCAGCCATGTTTTACTCCTTAAACTTGATTACGCTCAGCCGGATGGATATCAGACTGAAAATTGTTTCAAAAAAAGGGGCACTAACGTCCCCCTTCTTTTACAAAGATGCGAGATAACTGATTACTCAGCAGTAGCTGCAGCCTGTCTTTCTTCCGCAGCCTGAGCAGCCTGTACCACTTCCTGTAAAGACTGAGCCTTACCTTCTAAAATGGCATCGGCAATACCACGGCAATACAGACGGATTGCCTTGGCTGAGTCGTCATTACCCGGAATCACGTATTTAACGCCGTCAGGGCTGTTGTTGGTATCAACGATAGCGATAACCGGAATACCCAGCTTGGCAGCTTCTACCAGCGTACCTTTCTGATAGCCGGTATCGATAACAAAAATCGCATCCGGCAAGCCTTTCATGTCTTTGATACCGCCTAAAGAACGTTCCAGCTTGGCCACTTCGCGCTGCATTTCCAGCACTTCTTTTTTACTGTAACCGGCTTCAGTGGCATTTTCCAGCGCAGCGGTTTTTTCTTCCAGACGTTTGATAGACTGTTTTACGGTTTTGTAGTTGGTAAGCATACCGCCCAGCCAGCGATGATCCACGTAAGGAGCACCAGCGCGGGTTGCTTCTTCCTTAATGATATCACGTGCCTGGCGTTTGGTACCTACAAACAGAACAGTACCTTTGTTGGCAGCCAGACGGCGCACAACATCCTGTGCTTCTACAAACAGCGGCAGGGTTTTTTCCAGATTGATGATATGGATTTTGTTACGCGCACCGAAAATATACTCAGCCATTTTCGGGTTCCAGTAGCGGGTCTGGTGACCAAAGTGTACGCCTGCTTCCAGCATCTGGCGCATGGTAATTTGTGACATAATTCAATCCTTAAAGGGTTAAAGCCTGACACCGCCACGCATAGAACTCTGCAACAGAGCACCCTTTCGCGTACGATGCGAGCGTTACTAAAATTTTTTTACCGAGGTAAAACCATGGAATAATACAGGAAAAAATACATCTTCACAAGTATAGCAATCCATACCCCTTATTCCATCGTCTAAAACCATTGTATATAAATTTGTTAGTTTAAATCCATGACTACTCACTCAGATAAACAACAATTACGGCGACTGTTGCGCCAGCTCAGGAAAGCATTAAGCCAAGAAACACGTCGATTAGCGACCAAGAAAATCAACTGTCTTTTATACCCATTTATCCGGCGCCAGAAACGCATAGCCGTATACTGGGCTGTTGGTAGTGAATTATCTTTATGGTCGTTAATTGTAACGGCGCAGAAACGCGGCGCTCAGGTTTATTTGCCTTATATTGAACCTAAAAAACGCCAGCTATGGTTTACGCCCTGCCCTCGTCTCCCTCGCCGTCACGCTACTGTTCGTTATCTGAGTCTGCATCACCAGAATACCGGCAAGCACAAAATACCGCAGTTTAATGGATGCAAAATCCGGGCACGCTATTTACATACTATGCTGATACCTCTACTTGGTATAGATCATCAGGGTAATCGACTGGGACAGGGTGGCGGCTATTATGATGCAACTCTGGCAAGATTTCGCCATCGTCAGCCATTATTAGTAGGTGCTGGTTTTAGCTGCCAGCAAGTGGGTTCAATTCAATCAGAAGACCATGATATTAATATACCTATATTTGTCAGTGAAAATGGCTACCAATATCTGAACAGCCAGCATAATTAATGTTTACTGATTCAAAACCATGCCAAAAAATATATTTGTATTGAAAGACGATATAAATTTTTATGCATTTTAATTAATACGTAGCATGCCATTTTGAAATAATCGGCTTAGTAGTTATATTTTCATTATCAATAAGCTTAAAGCCCAATGCTTTATTGTAGAGAAATGGATATAAACTCTGAGCTATAAAATATTAAATTTCATATAATTATAACGCAATATACCATCCAATTTACTGGAAATAGATTAACTCATGCTATACATTAATCTACTCTAAGACGAGTGATGATAAATTGAAACATGGCAATATTTGGTGCCTGTGCCTCAAACGAGGATAACAATAAGGATTGGAAATTCTTCATTAGATACAGAGGATTTATCCATGCAAAAAATAAAGCACTTTTTTGGATTATTTGTTTTATTTTTGTTATAGCGACAATATTCCTTTTTGAGCAAACTGTTTTTGCCAAGAGGGGACTTTGGATTACATATTCTTCTAATGATCAAATTCAACCCATTAGATACTGGACATTATATTATTGATGACCAGGTCTGCTATGTTTCAACCTAACACTTATCTGAGCCGACAAATTGGCTGCCGATGTAAATAGCTTAATGTTTAAGAAAGATGGCATTATCTCAGGTTTAGCTAAGAATATGGTGAAAGGCAAAAACCACTTTTTATGAAAAGCACAAATTACCTTATGTTGCTCCTAATAGTGCTCAATTTGTGGCAAAGAAAAATCATTTCAAAGATAAAAATCATATTTATAAATATTATTCGAATTAAACTGATTGTACTGGATGATTTAGATCCTGAAATGTTTGAAATCGTTACTAGCCATTACCGTACCCGCCACTACGCTAAAGACAAAAATAATGTCTGTTACGATGGAAAAAGGAGCTTAATCCGAAAGATTTGAGATGGTGGGTAATTTGGTAATAATGAGGGTGATGAGGATTATTGTTATGGTGCAACACTCGTTGCGCTCGATATAAAAGTATCTCCGTTAATAGCCATCAAAATTAAACTTGATTAATGGCAATTTAACAAATTCAAAATCATTTTATTGAATTGGTACAAATTCTATTCTGTTGCTGGCTCAACAGAATAAATTATTTTATTGACTAAAAAATACCTTTACTGTTTTACGAGCCATTATCCAGCCAATAGCTCATAAAAGAAGAAGAAGTAATATATCCCATAAGCTATCGCTTTCTTGTTCTGTTAATGAATAAATTCTATTTTTAAACCATTGCCAACAATATGAATTGAGAAAGAAAGCAATTATCGCCAGCAACAATGTCAAAATAAAAGCAATGGTGGAATTTAAAATTAATGCTTTTACTTGTACTTTATTTTCGATAACAGTAAATTGTTTGCGTAAAGCAAAATAGCCAATGATAATTGACAATTAATAAAAAATCTAATAAAAATCAATAATTACAGCATTACGTTCTAAAGATTCTGTAGCAACACCATGAAAGAAACTTAAAATTAGGAAGAATACATACTAAAGATTTTTTTGTAGACCTGATAAATCGCATACCAGTGTAAGCGCTATTGCTGGAGTGATAAAAATTACAACCAGATTTGCTAACTGAGTAAAAGTATTAGATATAATTATACAAATAATTATTGATGTAAGAGAATTTATCGGAATATACGGCTTAACTTTGCCTAGTTGAAAACCGTAGCGTCAATAAATAATTCACGCCCAACCAAAAAATTGGTATCAAGCAACCAATAAAACAGCACAAAAAAGGACGGTAATTTTAAAAAGGTGGGGCTCTTGTATTTTTTCTTACGGTAACAATTTGGTGAGTTAATTATTTATATTCACAATTAACATTAACGTTCATCTCGTGTTTATTTCACTGTAAGCAGAGTTTTTATTGGACTAATGGGCAATCATGCCGTTTGATATTATGAATCTGCTGACTGGATATTTTATATATTAATTGAAAACCTAACTTAGAAACCTATTTTTAGGGAAAATTTTCCCTTAATATACAGAGTTTAGCTTCAGCTATTAAGCATATGGCATATTAAACCGCTTTTATCGGATACTGGCACATTCTTCATTCAGATAATAGTAAATTACTATTTTTTATTAAAAATTCAATGATATAGATTAGAAAATGTTTATGTTATTGTTGAAATATTAGGATTACGAGGCTAAATACAAATAAATTTTGTATCAAATCTAGCGGGTTATACTATCTGTTAACACCAAATATTATCATTTAAGTATGTAAATATTATTGGTGTGGCTACTGCTAATACCAAATAGCCTTATATCAAAATAGATTCTTTCAGTTAACTAAAAGAATCTATTTTATTTGTAAAATCAGAAAATAAATTATATCTGGGTAAATATCTGCTCTATCGGCAGACGCGATTTCGGGCGACTGGCATTACTGTCATTAGCAGCACGATAACCGAGGCTTACCACCAGAATGCTTTTTAAACCCTGTTGTTTTAATTCTAAAATATCATCCATTTTTTCATCATCAAAACCTTCTATCGCCGTTGAATCAATGCCAATGGCGGCAGCAGCAAATAATAGCTGTCCCAGTACGATATATAACTGTTTGCTTTCCCATTCGAGCTGAGCTTGTGACGTAGTGCTGTTTTTATTTACAAAGAAATGGCGACCTTTATCCATCATTTCCTTGATTTCACCTTCTCCAAAACGGCCATCTTTTTCTTCCTGAGCTAGCACGGTTTGTAAATGCTGTTCATCTAGCGGTGTTTTGGCACAAAATATCAGAGTATGAGATGAGTCTGCTACCCGTGGATGATTTATTTCCATTATTGCTGGCATGATTCTGGCACGTGCCGCATCATTATCCACTACAAAGAAATGCCATGGTTGAGCATTTACTGAAGAAGGGCTATTTCTGATAACTTCGAATAATTGCGTTAATTGCTCAGCCGGGATTTTTCTGGTTTTATCATAATGCTTGGTGGTATAACGCTGTCTGGAAATATCGGCAATGTTCATAATTGGATTCCTGTTATTGTCTACAATATTGATATGATAGTTCAACCTGTTGAATTTATATAAGAATAATATTCGTGGAAGTTTCGTAGATATGGCTACCTGTGAAAACAAATATTACTACTGCATATTGCTTGTATAAATTCAAAAGTCGCACTGTCATATCTGATAATTATAGTATTGCATTTCTGTAACTTTTTTTACCAGTACTTATTGTGTAAAAAATATTGGCTTTAATCCATTCCTGTTATGGATGTCTGATATCAATCGTTTTTGTTGACGATAAAAGCTAAGGTATATCATACGAGGATACGGAAATTCACGAGTAATGTATTTATTGCTGTTTAATTTTTTGCTGGCATTGATAACAATAAGCTTTTCCACCAAATATGTTTTTATGATTCCAGCAATAGTAAGCGGCACTGGCGGTAATATTTTTATGACAGGCAATACAAAAATAATGGCTGGCTGTTTGACTCTGGTTTTCAGTCTGCGATTGTGGCTGAATCTCAGGAGCAAGGTGAGCAAATTTACTGGCTAAATGATTCAAGCCAAAATAGCCTAACCAGTCATATTGTGCCGGTTGATGCAGCTGCACTAGCTGGCGGGCAAATTTTTGCAGACTGGTGCACGATGCAGTGCAAATAAAACTGAATATACCCAAACCCTTGCTTAACTGGTGCACTTTTGTTTTCAGCTGTTCATTTTTAATAATTTCATCCAGCCCTGGTACAGAAATTTTAGGACGCCGGATATAGGCATCATTGGAAACGAGTATCAGACTGTACATGGATGGTCGTAGCGGCCAGCCGAAACGGCTGGGCAACTGAATCAGATTGGTTTGTAACAGTTTGCTCAATAAGGTGATATGGCGCTGATTCTGTTCCAGTGGCGAAGGCATGCCTTGTCCTTTGCCTTTATACATGCGTGAAAATTCACCCAGTTCATTGATAATCAGACTACCAGCTACTCTTTTGCTTTCACATACAAATATTTGCAGGTGGCGATTAATCAGTAAATGGTCTATTTGTGCCACTTTACCCTGATATTGCAACCTCAAATCGTTGATAATTACCCAATCAGGGTGATTGCCAAAATGAAATTGCAACTGATAAGCTGATTCTGCTTCGCCTTTTATGCCCGCGCGAATTAATCGTATCTGCTGCTCAATATTTTGCCGTGTCTGTTGCGCTAAATCAGGCCATTGCAATAGCTGCTCTAGTGCCTCCAAATCTTTTTTTTTGCTATCAGCCTGTTTAATAATCATTTTTTCAGTGAATTTTAATAATTTGTCTTGAAAGATTTGTCAATAATGTCCAGTCTGTAACTGTATGATTACTATTGGTAAAAATAAATGCATACATGATAAACATGGTACATTTTTATAATAAAGTCTGCGTTCTGCGAAATCTGACATAAATACTGTGTTGAACAGGTTAATTTAACCACAAAGTTTTTGTCTGCTTAAACACAATATCTGACCAGCAGTCTGGCTGATTGCCCATTATCTGGGACACATAAAATCGCCAGGTAACAGACGTAAAAAAACCGCTGTTATCAGCGGTTTTCAAAATCTGGTGCCCAGGGACGGACTCGAACCGTCACACCTTGCGGCGGGGGATTTTGAGTCCCCTGCGTCTACCAATTTCGCCACCTGGGCTAGCGAAGAAAACGGCATTATAACGGATTTTCTGTTGTTGTAAAGAATTTTTTTATGGCAAAAATTTTTTTCTAATTATTTCTGAATAAAATATTGATTTTATATTTGGATTTTTTTATATTTTACTTATTAATTAGAACTAAAAATCTGTATAGTATTGTTATCTGAACATTATAAATGTACAACTTTTGTATTATTAATAAATTTATGCTTAAAATCCAATCTTTTCTGGCTTTAATGATATCTGCACTGATGCTAAGCGCATGCCAACCACAGCAGGCAGCGTCTACGGAACAGGCAGCAAGTACAAACGCTGTTGAGCCAAAGCAATATAGTTTTGAAGGCAGCGATGTACGTGATGCAGGTCTTGGTGGCAAAGATTTTTCTTTGCTGGGTGCAAATGGGAAAACAATACATCTGCGAGATTTTCAGGGTAAGGTGGTAGCGCTGGTATTTGGCTATACTCATTGCCCCGATGTATGTCCAACCAATCTGCTTGCCTATGCAGACGCCATAAACCAGTTGGGGGAAAAGGGTAAACAAGTACAGGTATTATTTATTACTGTAGACCCTCAGCGCGATACGCCACAGGTTATGACTGCTTATGCATCTGCTTTTAATCCGGATTTTATTGGTTTAACTGTAGACAAACAGCACATGGAAGCGCTTAATAATGTTATCGGCCAATATAAAATCGCTGTCCACAAAGTAGCTGGGCGTAGCGCAAATGAATATTTAGTTGACCACAGCACAGGTACTTATTTACTAGATAAACAGGGACATACCGTGGTTTATGAACCACACAGCCAGACAGCCACTCAATTGACCCATGACATAAAACAATTGTTAGACTAAAATTATTTAATTAATATTTTTATATTTTATACAAATTTATTTTTAGCCAATAATAAATTTATAGCTTAAAAAAGTTTTACTTTTCCTCTATACTGAAAAAAATGACTGCACAATTAACCATAGCGTTATCCAAAGGTCGAATTTATGAAGAAACTCTGCCACTACTGGCAGCGGCGGGAATTCATGCGATTGAAGACCCGGAACAATCACGCAAACTGATTATTAATACGAATCATGAAAATATCCGTTTAATTATTGTCCGCGCAACAGATGTACCCACATATGTGCAATATGGCGCGGCAGATTTTGGAATTTCCGGAAAAGATGTTTTAATTGAACATGATGGCGATGGGCTATATCAGCCTCTGGATTTAAATATTGCCCGATGCCGGATGATGGTGGCGGTACGCAAGGGCTTTGATTACGCGGCAGCTTCGCAGCCTGGTTGCCGTTTACGGGTAGCCAGTAAATACCCGAATATTGCTGCCGAGCATTTTGCCGGTAAGGGTGTGCATATTGATTTGATTAAACTGTATGGTTCGATGGAGCTGGCTCCATTGGTAGGATTAGCCGATGCAATCGTCGATCTGGTTTCTACCGGTAATACATTACAGGCAAATAATCTGCATGCAGTGGAACATATTGTGGATATTTCCAGTCAGCTGGTGGTAAACAAGGCGGCTTTAAAGCTGAAATATGCAGCCATACAACCCATTATTGATGTTTTTGCCTACGCAAAAAATCAACAAATTTAAACTTATTTTTAAGCTTATTTATATTGAATAGGAATTCTTTAAATGACTACAGAAAATTCAGCCAAACTGGCAGTACTCATTGATGCGGATAATACTTCAGCCAGTACTGTGGAATCTTTACTGGAAGAAATTGCGAAATATGGCATTGCCAGTGTTAAACGTATTTATGGCGACTGGAGTAGTGGTTTGTCCAAATGGAAAGACGCACTATTACCACATGCGATTACCCCGGTGCAGCAGTTCGCTTACACCAAGGGGAAAAATGCCACTGATATGGCTATGGTCATTGATGCGATGGATTTATTGTACAGTAATACTTTTGATGGTTTCTGTATTGTCTCCAGCGACAGTGATTTTACCCGTCTGGCTTCGCGTATCCGCGAAAATGGCCTGACCGTGTATGGTTTCGGGCAGAAGAAAACGCCAGAATCATTCCGCAAAGCTTGTGACAAGTTTATTTATACCGAAAATCTGCTCAGCCATACTACGATAGAAATCGGTGAAGACAAAACCCAGACACCAATTTTCCGCAATAAACGCAAAACCCCGGCCGAGCTGAAACAGGATACTGCACTGATAAATCTGTTCCGTAATGCGGTGAAGGAACATGCTGATGATGAGGGTTGGACATCACTGGGTGTGGTTGGTCAATATATCAACAAGGTAAATTCTGATTTTGATGCGCGCAATTATGGCTATACCAAACTTTCCTATCTGATTAATGCCATCGATATTTTTGAAACTCAGATGCACGGCAACCATTTATGGCTACGTCTGAAAAAACGCAATAATAATCTTGCTCCGAAAACAGAAAGCAAGTCTTATGCACCGATTGGTGAACAAGCGGCTTTCCAGCAGAATAATGATGCACCGCTGGTGATTACCATTCCGGCCGTCTCTACAGCAATGCCGGCAGAAAAGGTCAGTGTAACCATTGAACCAGAAGAGAAAAAGAAAGATAAAGAGCCGCTGCTGGTACAAATTGAAACTCAGGAACCAGAATTTACCAATTACGATAAAACGCGTGAAGACCAGACCAAGCGCGGTCGTGGCCGTCCTCGCAAAACCGTATTTGAAGCTGCAGTAACTCCGGCCACAAGCGGCCGTGGTCGTGGCCGCCCGTCTAAATCTGCTTTCAATAGCCGTTCAGCCAAGCCTGGCCGTTCCAGTAATGAAACTTCCAGCCGTCATCACTGGAACCGTCTGGTACCGATGGTGCAGAAAGCCATTGAGCGCACCTGTGATATCGAAGGCTGGGCAACAGTCAGCTCAGTTGCCCGTGAGCTGGTAACCAGCGATGGTGGCTTCAATGCCAGAGATTATGGCTTTGATAGTGCCAATAACGCCATTGCAGCCATCAGCAGTGAATGGGTAGACAGCCGCAAAGCCGGCCGTGGCTTGCGGGTACGGGTAATTAAACCCTATGATGTTGAAGTAGATGGCAATACCATTCCGGCACATGAACTTGCTGCCAAATCAGTAACACCTGTTATTGATGAAGATGATGATAATTTTGGTAACAATCTTTAATTAATAATATCAGGATCGGGCAGCTTAGGCTGCCCGAAATACAAAGGTATGAAATATATTTCTACGCAGGATGCTGATTTTAAGACTCAGTTAACTGCACTACAGGCGTTTGAAACTGCACAGGATCCACAAGTGGATGCAGCCGTGGCTGCTATCTGTGCAGATGTACAGCAGCGTGGTGATGCTGCTGTAATCGAATACACCAATCGCTTTGACCATACGCAGGCACAATCTATGGCTGAGCTGACTTTAAGTCAGGCAGACCTGGCCGCAGCCTTTACTCGTCTGCCGGCAGATGCCCAGACGGCATTACAAACCGCAGCCAAACGGATTGAAAGCTATCATCAGCACCAGAAACAGCAGTCTTGGCAGTATGAGGATGAAAACGGTACGCTACTGGGTCAGCAGATTACTGCTCTGGATCGGGTAGGTATTTATGTTCCCGGTGGCAAGGCTGCCTATCCGAGCTCGGTAATGATGAATGCCATACCAGCACATGTGGCCGGTGTGGCTGAAATTGTGATGGTTGTACCTATGCCTTATGGAGAACGTAATGATATTGTTTTGGCTGCGGCCTATGTAGCCGGTGTAACACAGGTATTTACCATTGGCGGTGCACAGGCCGTAGCAGCACTGGCTTACGGTACACAGAGTATTGCTCAGGTTGACAAGATTACCGGCCCGGGCAACGCCTATGTTGCCGCTGCCAAACGGCGCGTATTTGGTGTGGTGGGTATTGATATGGTTGCCGGACCAAGTGAAATTCTGGTTATTGCTGACGGCACTACCCCTGCCAAATGGGTGGCGATGGATTTGTTCAGTCAGGCAGAACATGATGAAATTGCTCAGGCGATTCTGATTACTACCAATGCTGACTATGCGCACGAAGTAGAAGCACAGATGCAGGCACTGTTGGCACAAATGCCGCGCAAAGAAATCATTGAAGCGTCACTGACCAATCGCGGTGCCATTATTCAGGCGCAGAATCTGGATGAAGCCTGTGAGATTGCCAATTATCTGGCGCCAGAACATTTGGAATTATCGGTAGCCAACCCGCAAAACTGGGCATCGAAAATTCGCCATGCAGGTGCCATTTTTATGGGACAGTATACCAGTGAAAGTCTGGGGGATTACTGTGCTGGTCCTAATCACGTCTTGCCAACTAGCCGCACCGCCCGCTTTGCTTCTCCGCTGGGCGTATATGATTTTCAAAAGCGCAGTAGCCTGATTCAAGTTTCTGCTCAGGGAGCCAGAAAGTTAGGCCAGATTGCCAGCATTTTGGCACATGGTGAGGGATTGACGGCACATGCCCGTGCTGCGGAATTACGTATGGAATAAATTATTACTAAAGATTATTAAAAAGAAGCCTAAATCTTAAGATTTAGGCTTCTTTTTATATTAAGCGTACTGGATTAATTTCCAAATGACAGCTTTATTTTGATAGGGAGGAAATGTGTTATTTATAGCAATAGGAGCCGTTGTGGACGGCTGTCCTTTGACTTTCCAAATACCACTTTCAGGACATTTTTCGCCTGTTTTACGTTCAGTTCCTAAAGGTACTTTAGACATATAATTTCTCCTAATATAAACATCGAATTGATGCACTAACAAGATATAAGCAAAATTTACAATTTCAAGACAAGATATAGAATTTTTTCTTTTTTATAAAATAAATTGTAATTTCGATCCATCTAGAAATTAAACTTAATAAATATTTAATTATCATATCCATTTTATACCAATGTGCTTGGTATGCAGATAAGTACCTTCGCTGATAATCGCACTGCGCTGCATTTTGGTCAGATGAAAATTAATTTACACCAGCTGGGACATGAATTTAAGCTAAAAGCACAGCACCCTACCTCAGGCTTAGCGATTTGTGTTTCATTGTTGAAGAAACACTGGATGAAGTAATAGCCATTATGCATCAGCATAATATTCCACTGAAACTAGAACCAAACACCAGAACCGGTGCCTGTGGAAAAATCACTTCGATTTATATTTATAATCCGGATAATAAACTGATTGATCTGGTAAATTATCCACATAAATGATAAGTGCCAATTAATTTCTGCCAAGTTATCCACATATGGATAAAGTCGATGCCAGTAACAGTAATTCGGTATTTAGTTGTGCTGCTGTTTTAGTTGTGGTGAGAAAGTTTCTCTTGTATTCAGATAAACAATAACGGTGGGCAGAGTGCCCACCGTTATATCTGAAAAAGATTTAAATCCGTTCAGCCAGTTCCTGTGCTTTACCTACATATAATGCTGGTGTCAGTACCAGTAACTGCGCTTTTGCTGTATCTGGAATAGCCAGTTGATTAATAAAAACCTGTAAACTTTCGGGGGTAATGCCGTGTTTACCACGGGTAAGCTCTTTGAGCTGTTCATATGGGTTGGCTACGCCGTAGCGGCGCATAACTGTCTGAATCGGCTCAGCCAGTAATTCCCATGTGGCATCCAAGTCTGCGGCAAATGCGGCTGGATTGATTTCCAGCTTATTCAGACCACGCAAATGGGCACTTAGCCCCAGTATAGTATAGCCGAAACCCACGCCCATGTTTCGTAATACAGTACTGTCGGTTAAATCACGCTGCCAGCGCGAAACTGGCAATTTTTCGGCCAGAAAACCCAGAATGGCATTGGCCATGCCCAGATTACCTTCTGAATTTTCAAAATCAATTGGATTAACTTTGTGCGGCATGGTGGATGAACCCACTTCGCCGGCTTTCACTTTCTGCTTAAAGTAACCAATAGAGATATAGCCCCAGATATCGCGGTTAAAATCAATCAGAATGGTGTTAATGCGGCTGATGTTCTGGAAAAATTCCGCCATATAATCATGTGGTTCAATCTGAATGGTATAGGGATTGAAAGTCAGTCCCAGATTGTACTCAACAAAACGGCGGCAATGGCCTTCCCAGTCTATATCGGGATAAGCCACCAGATGGGCATTGTAATTACCCACAGCACCATTGATTTTGCCCAGAAACTGCTGTTGCTGTACAGCCTGAATCTGGCGCTGTAATCGTGCCACCACATTGGCAATTTCTTTGCCAAGGGTACTGGGGGTAGCTGGCTGCCCATGAGTACGGCACATCATCGGTAAAGCCGCATGGGTATGTGCCAGATTACGCAATACGGTTACCAGTTCATTAAGCTTGGGCAGTAATACTTCATCCCGCGCCTGTTTCAGCATCAGGGCATGTGACAGATTGTTGATATCTTCACTGGTACAGGAGAAATGAATGAACTCACTGACAGCCAGTACTTCTGGCACATTGGCAAAGCGCTGTTTCAACCAGTATTCAATGGCTTTAACATCATGATTGGTCGTGGCCTCAATGGCTTTAACTGCCTGAGCATCTTCGAGAGAAAAATCAGCAATGACGCGGTCAATCTCGGCAATGGTAGTCGCACTGAATGGCGGCACTTCACTGATTCCGGCTTCGGCTGCCAGTGCTTTGAGCCAGCTCAGTTCTACCTGTACACGCGCATGCATCAGGCCATATTCGGAGAAAATCGGCCGCAGGTCAGCCACAGCCGGCGCATAGCGTCCATCCAACGGAGACAGGGCAGATAACGGATTTATCATGTTTCTTCTACTTCCAGAGTTATAAAAAGACAAAAATTCAGATAACCATTACACATAGGGTGAAGCGGTTAATCCGTAAAAAGCTGTAACGCTTGCTTACCCGGGTTGGGATAATCCAGTATCTGGCGCAAATTCTGCAAACGTTGCACAATGGTTTGAGTAACGGCATTTGCCTGCTGCAATGCTGCATCATCACAATCGGGACGATTCTGCCCGAACAGCATGGCATCCAGCAGCTTACGTACATGCATGCTGTCGTGGCCATAAAAATCGACACCAATATCAGCCATGCCGGCTTCATCAAAGAGGGTGGCCACCATACAGCTTTCTACCGTGGCCAGACCAAGGGCGCCGTCTTCGCCGCCCAGACGCCGAAACAGTGAATCAGCCGGAAAACCACCACAGGCCAGAAAATAGGCGCGGTTAAAAACTGTATTGGTGGCCGTAATCATTTCAAAGGTACGCCAGACCAGAGCAAACTGCGCATGCTGACGATAATGTTCTGGAATATTGTGTCCAGTTACCGGCAAACGCAGCAAGCCTGCCTGTGGACGAAAACGAAATACTGCGCTGGCTGCCTGTAGCGCATGGGGCTGGTAGGCATCATCAGCATCCAGAAAAGCAATATGGCTGCTGGCTGAAAGCAATGCTGCCCAGTTGCGTGCCAGTGCTGGCCCGCGGTTAGTTGTCAGAAACTCTGCCCGAATCTGTTGTGGATAACGCTGCTGCCATTGCTGAATCAGGCCGGCGGTATTATCGGTAGAAGCATCATCAACCAGCCACAGGCAACCCAGTTCCGGCTGTACCAGCACACTTTTAATTGCCCGCGTCAGTGTGCTTTCTGCGTTGTAGCAGGGAATGATGACATCAATGCAGTCCATGCACGTACCTTACAAAATTAAGGCTGCCTAGATACAGCAGGCAGCCTTGTGACCCTTTATTTAAACACCTTGTTTCAGGCTGGCTTCGATAAAGCCATCAAGGTCGCCATCCATAACCGCCTTGATATTGCCGACTTCGTAGCCGGTACGCAAATCCTTGATGCGCGATGAGTCGAATACATAAGAACGAATCTGGTGTCCCCAGCCCACGTCATCCTTGCTGGCTTCAAGATTCTGTTTTTCTTCATTGCGGCGGCGCATCTCCAGCTCAAATAACTTTGCCTTAAGCATATTCATCGCTTCTTCGCGGTTGCGATGCTGCGAACGGTCATTCTGGCACTGCACCACAATACCGGTAGGTTCGTGCGTAATGCGCACGGCTGAATCGGTTTTGTTAATGTGCTGTCCGCCGGCACCAGATGCACGGTATGTATCTACGCGTAAATCTGCCGGATTGATTTCAACTTCAAAACTATCGTCCACCTCGGGATACACAAATACTGAAGCAAACGAAGTATGCCGTTTGTTATTGGAATCAAAAGGTGAATAGCGTACCAGACGATGGATACCGGTTTCGGTACGCAGCAATCCATAGGCGTATTCACCATCCAGCTTGATGGTAGCCCGGTTGACGCCGGCAATTTCACCCTCGTCTTCTTCGAGGATTTCTACTTTAAAGCCTTTGCGTTCGCCATAGCGCACATACATGCGCAGTAACATGCCTGCCCAGTCTTCCGCTTCTGTGCCACCGGCACCGGCAACAATATCAATAAAGCAGTTGTTGACATCGGCCGGCTGATTAAACATGCGTTTAAATTCTAGCTGTGCCACTTCTTCCTGCAAGGCAGTAATATCTGCCTGTACCGCAGCAAAGGCATCGGCATCATTTTCCTCTACGGCCATTTGCAGCAGCATGCGATTATCTTCGATACCACTATGCAGGTGATCCAGCGTCAGCACAATGCCTTCAAGTACTTTACGCTCTTTGCCCACTTCCTGCGCTTTTTTTGGGTCGTTCCACAACTCTGGGTCTTCTGACAAACCAATTACTTCTTCCAGACGGTCTTTTTTGCCAGCGTAGTCAAAGATACCTCCGTAAATCGTGACTGCGGGATGCCATATCATCCAGAATATTGTTTAACTGATTAATCCGCTCTGCTTCCATGATGTTCCCTTAGCCAGGTATTTGAAAATAGGCGCGTATTATAACAGAAGCTGTTATAGCAATCAGGCCGCTTTAAAAGCGGCCTGATTGATGGGATATCATGATTTGATGCTAAATTACCTGTTTACGGTACGCGGAGCTAAAGCTGTCAGCCGGTACAATAAATAGCGCAGCACAATTCCATAAGTAGGCAGAAAGAAAAGTGCGGCAACGCTGATTTTAAAAGCATAATCTGTCAGGGAAATCTGTAGCCAGTTGGCTGCCATAAATGCATCCGGGGAATGATAAAACGCCACGGCAAAAAACAGTAATGTATCGACAGCGCTGCCCAGAACAGCAGAGGCACTCGGTGCCGGCCACCAGCGCTGACATTGCCGCAGCCGATTGAATACCAGAATATCCATTAGTTGGCCGACAACATAAGCAGCAAAACTGGCCAGCGCAATCCGTGCCACAAATAAATCAAAATGGCTTAATGCCGCCCAGCCCATCCAGTGCCCATCCTGAAACAGCACGGAAATGGCATAGGAAAACAGCAATGAAGGCAGCATTACCCAGAAAATAATCCGTCTAGCCAAACCAGAACCAAAAATCCGTACAGTTAAATCCGTAGTAAGAAAAATAAACGGAAAGGTGAAAGCTCCCCAGGTATTGTGCAAACCAAATAGAGTAAAGGGAAACTGTACCAGATAATTACTGGCCACAATCACCAGCATGTGCCAAAAAGTAAGCCAGCGCAATGCCTTATGGCGCTGCGCAGCAGAAAATTCATACATATTTGTTCCTATCAATCAGCCAGCCACCATCACATCAGGTAGCGTAAGCCACGCCAATGCACTGAATCTGGCAAAAGGTATAGCAATGCAATGTGCAGCTATTATTTCACCTGAAACTGGAGTAAACGCTGTGCGGCCATATCGCTATAGCGCGTATCCGCTTCACCGTAATTGGCATACGGATGGATGGCTATACCACCACGCGGCGTAAATTCACCATATACTTCAATATATTTTGGCTGCATCAGGGCAATCAGGTCTTTCATGATAATGTTGACACAATCTTCATGAAAATCACCATGATTGCGAAAGCTGAACAAATACAGTTTTAAAGATTTACTTTCCACCATGCGCAAACGCGGTAGATAATTGATATAAATGGTGGCAAAGTCCGGCTGGCCGGTTTTCGGGCACAGGCTGGTGAATTCGGGACAGATAAATTTAACGAAATAGTCGTTATCGGGATGTTGATTGTTAAAGGCTTCTAGCAGCTCAGGCGCATAATCACTACGGTATTCCGTATGCTGATTACCCAGCAAGCTCACTGTGCCCAGATCATTTTGTGCACGCATATAGTTGATTTCCTAGTTTTTTAATGTGGGAGGTTTACGAACCACAGGATGGGCGATTATACCGGAAATTTACTTGGGATTAAAATCACGGTTGCAAGATTTTAGTTACTATGCAAAGACAACAAAATGGTTTTTATTAATATATTATTCTAAGAATATGTGCCAATCAGGCATAAAAAATGATTATCTGCTATATAAATTAATATCAGAGCAATAATATAGCTATGCGAAAGTTTAATCCTTGCTTTTTAAGCACATTCATTATAGCCTGATAGGTAAATCATTTAAATTTAGAATAATAGTGTTAAACAGGAATTATTATGAATCAGGTTGCATCTCGCCCAATAGATGACGTTAGAATTAGAGAAATTAAAGAACTGTTGCCACCTATTGCCCATTTATATGAATTACCCATCACTGAACAAGCTTCTGAAGTAGTACATAATACACGCGATGAAATTGCTGCTCTGGTACATGGCAGAGACAAGCGTTTACTGGTGATTATCGGCCCATGTTCTATCCATGACCCAGCAGCCGCACTGGAATATGCACAACGGCTGAATGTGTTACGCGAAAAATATGCTAAAGAATTACTGATTGTGATGCGGGTTTATTTTGAAAAACCACGCACCACAGTAGGCTGGAAAGGATTTATCAACGACCCGCGTATCGATGGTTCCTACGATATTAACTATGGCCTGCGTCTGGCTCGCAAACTGTTGCTGGAACTGAACAACATGGGCATGCCGGCAGCTACCGAATTTCTGGACATGATTACTCCGCAGTATTTTGCCGACCTGATTTCCTGGGGCGCAATCGGTGCACGCACTACGGAGAGTCAGGTACACCGCGAGCTGGCTTCCGGTTTAAGCTGTCCGGTAGGCTTTAAAAACGGCACTGATGGCAATCTGAAAATTGCCATTGATGCCATTGGCGCTTCCAGCCATCCGCATCATTTCCTTTCAGTAACCAAAGCAGGTCATTCGGCCATTGTGCGCACCAGTGGCAATCCGGATTGTCACATCATCCTGCGCGGCGGGAAAACACCCAATTACAGCCATGAATATGTGCAGGCAGCAGTAAATGAACTGAACAAACATCAGGTAACACCCAACCTGATGATTGATTGCAGCCATGCCAACAGCTGCAAGGATTACCGCCGGCAAATGGAAGTGGCACAGGATATTGCCGCCCAGATTCAGGCCGGGGAACAGCACATTATGGGAGTGATGGTAGAGAGCAATCTGATGGCCGGAAGACAGGACAATCCGGAGAATTATGGCCAGAGTATCACCGATGCCTGCATTGGCTGGGAAGAAACAGAAACCATGCTTGCCTTACTGGCACAGGCTGCACAGGTACGTCAGCAAAAATAATTTAGTATCGATACCGGGGAGCATGCAGAAGCCGGTTTTTTGCTGATCTAGTCTTACTCAAAAATACCCCCGCTACTCGCGGGGATATTTTTATCGTACGGATTTAAAACTGAGCAAATGCTGGCGGGTGGCCAGCCACGCACCCAGCATACCCAATCCACAAACCACCAGTAAAATAGTCAGCACTTCCCAGAGATTGAAAAAACGCCAGACAACATGCACCCCATATGGCTGCAAAATGGCAGTGAGTAAGGGCTGGGTCTGGTAGTTGAGCCAGTAACACAATCCGATACTGATGGCCGTAGCCAAGAGGCTTTGCCAGATAGCCAGATACAGGAACGGCCGACGGATAAATGATGCCGGTGCCCCTAACAGCTTGGTGATTTCGATTTCTTCACGGTGGCTGAGAATCTGCAAACGAATAGTGTTATAGGCCACCAGAGCAAATGCCAGCCCCAGTGTAATGGCCAGAAACCACAACAGGTGATGGACAAACTGATTAATCTGATACAGGGTTTGCATCCATTCAGCGTCCATTTTCACACTTTCTACCATTGGTAGCTGTGCGAGCTGAGTCTGCAATGCGGCCAGCTCCTCTGGTGTATCCACTTGTGGAGTAACGGTAAATGCATCTGGCAAAGGATTGCTGTCAAGCATTGAAACCAGGTCCTGATTACCCATACTGCGCTGTAACTCTTCCAGCCCCTGCTGTTTACTTACAAACACCACTTTTTCCAGCTGCTTATTGCCACGCAAGGCTTTTTCAACTGTCTGATTGTCGCTAGCCTTAGAATCAACTTGCATATACAGGGTTATGGTTGGTACTTCATTCATCTGCCCCAGTACCTTCTGCCCACTCTGCACCCCGAGATACAAAGCCAGTGGTAAAGTCATGGCAATCGCCAGCATAAGTAAAATCAGCAAGGTTGCAACCGGCTGGCGCAGCAACTGGCGCAATGCTTTACAACCTGCCTCTTTATGCAGTGAAATAAACTGATTCATGCGTATAACCTGCCTTCCTGCAAGCGGATGATACGGTGGCCATAATCAGCCATTAATGTTTCATCATGTGCGGCCACCATCACCGTGGTGCCGGCTTCATGAAACGTTTTGAACAGCTCCATGATATCCAGTGCATAGGCTCTGTCCAGATTGGCCGAAGGCTCATCAGCAATCAGTAGGCTGGGCTGGTGTACAACAGCACGGGCAATACACAACCGCTGCTGCTCACCACCGGACAGGGTAATCGGATCAGCCAGCTCACGCCCGTCTAGTCCAACTTTTTCAATGGCCACCCGTGCCCTGCGCTCCGCCTGTTTGCGCTCATAACCGATAATACGCAGCGGTAACATCACATTTTGTAGCACATTGCGGTCAAACAGCAATTTATGGTCCTGAAACACAATACCGATATGCTGGCGCAAATAGCCGAGCTGGTTGTCATTCAGGCGTCCTAAATCCTGATTATTCAGCCACACCTTGCCCTTGGTTGGTTTAACAATACCACTAATCAGTTTAAGAATAGTTGATTTGCCCGCACCAGAATGGCCGGCAATAAAAATCATCTCACCTTTGTTAATAGAAAAACTGAGGTTTTTCAGTGCGGCAAAACCGCCCGGATATATTTTTGAAACCTGCTCAAAACGAATCATCTGTATATGTCCGTTTGTTATATGAATATTAACCAATTATACCGCAGCATACAGCCAAAGAAAGCCTGCACCTGTTCAGTATCGCCAGTTCGCGGTATGCTACTCTATTCTAATCAGTATCTGTACGCATACGAGGAAATTGCAATGCAACCGATTACCATGTATACCACGGGTGTATGCCCTTATTGCCAGATGGCCAAAGCATTACTCAAACAGAGAGGTGTAACCGATATTAATGAAATCCGCATTGATACCGACCCACAAATCCGTGAACAGATGATGCAGCGCACTGGCCGTCGCACTGTACCGCAGATTTATATTGGTGAAGTACACGTTGGCGGCTTTGACGATTTGAATGCTTTGAATCAAGCAGGTAAACTAGACGATCTGCTGGCAGGCTAAGCACGTACTATCCTCTTTTCTCCTTCATCCTGCGCGGCAGCATGAATCTGCAACATTAACTTTTATCCCTTTGTTGAAAGAAAAAGCATGAGCAAAAAAGAAGAAACACCAGAACAAACTACACAACAACCGGTATTCAGCATTGAAAAAATTTACCTGAAAGATTTATCACTGGAAGTGCCGCATGCACCACAAATTTTTCTAGAAAGCGGCGAACCACAAATCGAAATGCGTGTAACTTCTGCTGCTGAAAAACTAGAAGACGAGTTTTATAATGTTACCATTACCGTCACCGTTACCGCCAAAATGACCGACGAACGTGTTCTGTTTCTGAACGAAGTGGCACAAAGTGGTATTTTCCGCATTGCCAATATTGCTGAAGACGATGTGGAAATGTTGCTGGCTGTGGCCGCACCGAACATTCTGTTCCCATACGCCCGCGAAACCGTATCCAATACCATTACCCGCTCTGGCTTCCCGCCGGTAATGCTCGCTCCGATCAACTTCGAGGCCATGTATCAGGCTCAACAGGCCAATGCAGGCAATGCCTGATTGCTGACAAAAAAAGCTGCTTTATCCACAGTGGTTGCTGCATCGGGATAAAGCAGTTTTTTTGCGGTGGCCACTACTGCTATGGCATTAGCGCTGATAACGGTACTGGAATGCGCAGGCAGTGAGCAAGCCCATTACGCATAAAGGCAGAATGTAATACATGGCGCCAATCGGGCTAAAACTGCTTAGCCATTGCACCAGTGGTAGTGTTAAAGCGCCAACAATCGCATAAGCCACATTATAAGAAAATGAAATTCCTGTAAAGCGGATAGCAGGCGGAAACATCCGAATCATGGCTGCTGAAATAATACCGGCCACACCAGTAGCCAGCCCCAGCAGCATATACAGGGCAAAAATTATACCCTCTCCATATTTCCCTAGTGCCGGATAGAATACCGCAGCCATCAAACCAGTAAACGCAATTCCGCCAATCAGCATCCGGCCCGTACCCACACGGTCGGAAAATACGCCATACATAATGCAACCAAGCATTTGCATCACAATGGCCATGCTTTGCATTTCAAATGCCTGAGTACTGGAAAAACCAAAGGTACCAGTGAGTAATTGCGGCATGGCCAGCAGAATCACCACTACACAACCGGTTAGAAACCAAGTGAGTAGCATACCAATGGTTACAGAAATTTTATGCTGTTTAATCAGTAATTTAACTGGCATTTCTGTTGCCAACTCTTTGCGTTGCTGCATTGCCTTGAATACTGGTGTTTCACGCAGATAACTGCGCAAATACAAAGTCAGCAGGCCAAACAGCCCTCCTAAAATAAAGGGTATACGCCATGCCCCCTCTAGAATCTCTGCGCTACTAAATAGTTTTGCCATTACCAGCGCAATCAGCGAACCGAGTAAAATACCCAGCGACAGACCAGCAGTGAGAAAGCCATTGGCCATACCCACATGTTTTTCAGGCACATGCTCAGATACAAAAGTCCAAGCTGCCGGAATTTCGCCACCAATCGCCACCCCCTGTATCATGCGCAATAGCAACAGCAATACCGGCGCAACATAGCCGATAGTAGCAAAAGTAGGCATTAGCCCCAGAAAAAGCGTCGGCAGTGCCATCATCATAATAGACAGCGCAAACAAACGTTTACGCCCGAATAAATCACCAAAATGTGCCATCACAATGCCGCCCAGCGGGCGGAACAGATAGCCGGCAGCAAAAATACCATAAGTATTGAGCATTGCCCAGAACGGGTTTAATCCGGCCGGGAAGAACAGTTCAGACAATACCTTGGCATAAAAAACATAAATTACAAAATCATAAAACTCCAGCGCGCCACCGAAGGATGACAGCATCAAGGTACGTACATCTTCCCGTGTTAACAGCTTTCTATTGGCTGCAACCTTTGCATTCTGGTTCTTCATGTAATTTTCTCAATCAAACAGATTAAAATCAAAAGCGGTTTATAACAGCACCACCCAACTTTTTCAAATCTATCATAACCACTGCACCAGTATTCAGACACTCAGCCAGCATACCACCTTGCTTTTGGTTATAAATAAACAAAAAAACAGTATTTCCGTCCTCACGCCCGCATTGCTACATTAAAACATCCATTTATAAACAAAACTTCTGGCATGAACAAATTCCGCCACTATGGCCTGTTGGTGACAATATTGATAGGCTTAACAGCATGCGATAGCAATAACAACAGCAAAACAACCCTGCTTAATGCTTCTTACGATGCCACTCGTGAACTGTACCAGCACTACAATACTGATTTTCAGCAATACTGGTATCAGCAAACTGGCCAGAAAATTCATATCCGCCAGTCTAATGGCGGCTCCGGCAAGCAGGCTATCGCCGTACAGAATGGCCTGAAAGCTGATGTCGTGACGCTGGCACTGGCCGGCGACATCAACGCCCTGAACCATGGCAAAAAAGCGTTACTGCAACCAGACTGGCAGCAGCGTTTACCTTATAACAGCACGCCCTATACATCTACCATTGTCTTTCTGGTGCGCAAGGGTAATCCCAAACATATCCATGACTGGAGCGACCTGATACAGAATAATGTCCAGATCATCACCCCTAACCCGAAAACATCCGGCGGGGCACGCTGGAATTTTCTGGCCGCATGGGCATGGGCCAAACACCAGCCAGATGGTAACGATGCCAGTGCACAGGCATTTTTACGCGCTCTGCTCCAGCATGTGCCCATGATGGATACCGGCGCACGTGCCGCAACCATTACCTTCACCCACCGTCAACTGGGCGATGTATTACTGGCATGGGAAAATGAAGCCAGACTGGCACTCAAACAGGCACCAGACGAATTTGAAATCATCACCCCGTCCCTCTCTATCCTGTGTGAACCTCCGGTAGCAGTAGTTGACAGCAATGTGACTACTCCGGACAAGCGCAGGCTGGCCAACGCCTATCTGCAACATTTGTACAGTGACAGCGCACAGCGGCTGATTGCGCAAAGCTATTTCCGGCCGGTTAATCCGAAAATCATGGCAGAATACCGCCATCAGTTTCCTCGTCTGCAACTGATTAGCATTGATAAAGAATTTGGCGGCTGGACAGCAGCACAACAACGTTTTTTCAGCGATGGCGGCATATTTGACCAGATTTATGCCAGCCCGAAGCCATAAATCAGAAACATAAATATTAAAATAGTCTGAACCCGTCATCAGGTATTCAGACTATTTAATTCGAACACAGTAACGTATCCGTCAGACTCATTCCTCACACTGGCACTTTGTCTGCATCCCAGAAATCCACCGCTGCATCCACTACCGGTTTGACAATACCGACACGAATGGCAAAATCGCCAAAATCTTCAGCTGCATTACGTTCCTGTGCCCAGCGGGCAATCCACTGCTGTAAGATAACCAGCACCTCATCAACCGTAATATTCTCGCGGAACAAGCGCGGAATACGCGTGCCGGCACGATTACCACCAACATACAGATTGTAGCGGCCAATGGCCTTACCAATCAGCCCAATCTCGGCCAGCAATGCACGGCCGCAATTATTTGGGCAGCCTGTAACGCGCAGGATAATATGTTCCTGTGCCAGACCATATTGCGCCATCAGCGCATCAACCTGATCGATAAAGCCAGACAAAAAGCGTTCAGATTCTGCCATTGCCAGCGGGCAGGTTGGAAAAGCAACACAGGCCATGCTGTTTTTGCGCTGCTCTGTAATCCCATCATCAATCAGCCTGAATTGACGTGCAATCCGTTCAACCTCATCCTTATCTTCAGGCTGCACACCGGCCACAATCACATTCTGATTGGCAGTCAGCCGGAAATCACCTTTATGAATTCTGGCCAGCTCACGCATACCCGTTTTCAGCGGCCGATCCGGATAGTCGAGCAAACGACCATTTTCAATAAACAAAGTCAGATGCCAGCGCCCGTCTTCACCGTGTACCCAGCCGATACGGTCGCCGCGCTCAGTTAATTCATAGGGGCGGCTGGCAGCGAATTTAAAGCCCTGCCGCCGCTCAACTTCCTCCTTAAATACATCCACCCCCACACGCTGCAACGTATAACGCGTGCGCGCGTTCTTGCGATCACTGCGGTTACCCCAGTCCCGCTGTGTTGTTACCACCGCTTCCGCACAGCGCAATACCTGCTCTACCGGAATAAAACCAAAATCTCTGGCTGTATTGGGAAACGTACGCTGATTACCATGTTCGATAGACAAACCACCACCCACCAGCACATTAAAACCAACCAGCCGGCCAGCTTCACCAATGGCCACAAAATTCAAATCATTGGCATGCAAATCCACATCATTCAGTGGCGGAATAACCAGCGCCGTTTTGAATTTGCGCGGCAAATAAGTTTTGCCATTAATCGGTTCCACTGCATCACCACTGACACCCTCAGACAGAGGCGCGGCCAGTTCCGAACTGAGTACCTTCTCCCCGTCCAGCCAGATATCAGCATAAGCATGTGTGCGCGGCAATAAGTGTTCGGAAATTCTGCGTGCCCATTCGTAGGCTTCCCGATGCAGACTGCTTTCAACCGGATTACTGGTACACAAAACATTACGGTTAATATCACCAGCCGTAGCAATCGAATCCAGCCCCAGTTGATGCAACCACTGATGCATCGGCTTGATATCATGTTTCAACACCCCGTGAAACTGGAAAGTCTGGCGCGTAGTCAGGCGAATACTGCCATACAGCGTATGTGCTGTAGCAAACTCATCTATTCCAAGCCACTGTTTTGGCGTAATAATTCCGCCAGGCAGACGACAGCGCATCATCACATTTTTCAACGGTTCCAGTCTGGCTGCCTGCCGCTGTGCACGCACATCGCGGTCATCCTGCTCATACATGCCATGAAAACGAATCAACTGGAAATCATCACCATTAAACCCACCGGTAATTCCATCATGTAAATCAGCAGCAATCTCGCCATACAGATAATTACTGTCACCTTTGAGCCGCTCATTGTCTGACAATGGCGCATCCGGCATTCTGGTACGTGGGTCATTATTCATGTTCTGTATTCCTTAATATGGCATCTTGTTATAATTCATTCAAAACATTGTATAATTAATCAGCAAGCAGCCAAAAGAATACCGAGTTGTAATCAAAGAGATTTTAGTTATATCACCCCGCCGTCAGAACACACCGGCGGCATTCACCCAAAGCAGGAAACACACATGCAACGTGGCATTTATCAGCATTACAAGGGCAAACTGTATCAGGTTATCGGAACAGCACGCCATAGCGAAACCGAAGAAGAACTGGTTATCTACCAGTGTCTGTATGGTGATTATTCAACATGGGTACGACCCAAAAGCATGTTTAACGAAGCCATAACCACCAATGGCCAGACCCAGCCAAGATTTGCCCTCCTACAACCGCTGTAACCTAACCAGTAATCCCCGCCCGCTTTATTATCACCATAGCAATTAAGCTATATCCAAAGCCGAAAAAAAGCACTAACTATCCACCAAAAGCGATAGTTAGTGCTGCTGTCAGACAATCATCTTCTGACAAAAGCTTATTTACCGATACAAAACCGGCTGAAAATCACCCCCAGTAAATCATCGGCACTGAATTCACCGGTAATTTCATTTAATGCATTTTGTGCCAGACGCAAATGTTCTGCAAATAGCTCAATCTGATTATCCTGACACAAACTGGCATTCACCAGCTCCTGCTGAGCCTGTTCAAGTGCCTGAATATGGCGTGTTCGTGCCAGAAACAGCCCTTCACTTTCTCCCTGCCAGCCCACTTGCTGCAACAGCGCCTGACGCAGCAAATCCAGACCACTACCCGTTCTGGCAGACAGAGCAATCACCTGCTCTGCATCCGTAAACGCCTGTAGCTGGCCGGTTTCACGTGAAACACTCGCAGCATCTTCACCTGTTAAATCAATTTTATTATGCACTTCAATCTTGTGTAAACCAGCTGGTAACTGTGCCAGAATCGCCGCAGTGGTGGCATTTATTCCTTCACGCTGGTCAACCAGTATCAACGCTACATCTGCCTGCTGTACTGCCTGCTGGCTGCGTTCAATACCGATACGTTCAACCACATCCTCCGTTTCACGCAAACCAGCCGTATCAATAATATGTACCGGTACCCCATCCAGCGTAATCTGCTCTCTTACCGTATCCCGCGTGGTACCAGCAATATCAGTGACAATCGCCACATCATCACCAGCCAGCGCATTGAGGAGGCTTGATTTACCCACATTTGGTGCCCCTACCAGCACCACATTCATGCCTTCACGCAGCAGCGCACCCTGTTGTGCATGTTGCAGCACTTTATCCAACTGGCTGCGCAACTGTAGCAGCTTGCCACTGGCATCCGCTGCCTGTAGAAAATCAATATCTTCCTCCGGAAAATCCAGCGTTGCTTCCACCAGCATGCGCAAAGTAATCAGCTCATCCACCAGCCGGTGAATTTCCTGCGAAAATGCCCCTTTCAGGCTGCGCACCGCCATGCGTGCTGCTGACTGACTGGAAGCATCAATCAAATCGGCCACACTTTCAGCCTGTGCCAGATCCAGCTTGTTATTTAGAAAAGCACGCTTGGTAAACTCACCCGGTTCAGCCAGCCGGGCGCCCAGTTGCAGGCAGCGTTGCAATAACATCTGCAACACCACCGGCCCGCCATGCCCCTGTAACTCAACCACATCTTCACCAGTAAAGCTGGCCGGTGCAGCAAAATACAGCAGCAAACCATTATCAATAACCGCACCCTGTTCATCAACAAAATCGGTGTACATCACCCTGCGTGGTACAGGCGTTTTGCCACCACTTAATTTTTGTGCCAGAGACAGTAGATTTTTACCGGATAAACGCACTACCCCCACTCCACCACGCCCGGGCGCAGTTGCAATCGCAGCAATAGTCGGATTATTCTCCATCATCAAAACCCCAGCTTATCAAAACAATTCAGGCAGCCTGAGACAGCTGCCTGAACAAAACCTGTATACAACTGCAAATCAATCATCAACCTGCAATAATTCCACATCAAAAATCAGCGTAGCATTAGGCGGAATCACCCCGCCAGCACCATCGCTACCATAAGCCATATGTGGCGGAATAGTCAGTTTACGTTTACCGCCCACTTTCATGCCGTCAAAACCTTCGTCCCAGCCAGCAATCACCATACCAGCACCCAGAGTAAATGTTAGCGGCTGCTGACGGGTAATACTGGAATCAAACACCATACCGTCTTCCAGCATACCAGTATAATGTACCGTGATTTCCTTACCTTTAATAGCTTCCCGGCCAGTACCTTGCTGCAAATCTTCAATCACTAGACCCATATTCATTCATCCTTGACTAATAAATTAGCGTACACTGTAACACAGACATTTAACCCATGCATGTTATTGTCCACAGCAATATTTTCATTTATCAGGAGACAACATGAATACTAGCGAAATTGTTTTTCTGGACCGTGCCACCCTACCCGAGTTCCCGTTCAACTTCGATTTTCCTCATCACATCACCAGCTACAACCATAGTAGTCCGGATGAAGTCGCTGCCCGAATCGCTCACGCCAACATCGTTGTATCCAACAAAGTACGTATTAATGCAAATGCCATCAGCAACAGTCCGCAACTGCAATTAATTGCCGTCCCTGCTACCGGTCTAGATCACATAGATCAGCAGGCCGCACAACAACACAACATAGCCATCCGCAATGTCCGTGGCTATGGCAACGATACTGTTGCCGAACATGCAATGATGCTGATTTTAGCATTAATGCGCCAGTTACCCGCCTACCAGCGCGATGTAGCGGCCGGATTATGGCAAAATAGCCCTTTTTTCTGCCACTTCGGCGCACCTATTCACGATCTGAATGGCAAAACACTGGGTATTTTCGGCAAAGGTGGTATCGGACAGGCACTGGCAACCCGGGCTCAGGCTTTCGGGATGCATATTCTCTGGGGTGAACACAAAAACGCCAGCAACTGCCGTCATGGCTACACACCATTTACCCAGCTCATACAGGAATCCGACGTCATATCCCTGCATTGCCCGCTGAATGAACAAACCCGTAATCTGATTGGTGAGGCAGAATTAAAAATGATGAAACCACAGGCCATACTGATTAATGTCGGGCGCGGTGGTCTGGTAGCAGAACAGGCTTTAGTAGCCGCATTGAAATATGGCCAGTTAGGCGGAGCAGGCGTAGATGTACTGAGCGAAGAACCACCCGTACATGGTAATCCATTACTGCGTGCTCAACTACCTAACCTGATTATTACCCCGCATATGGCATGGGGCAGCGAAGAAGCCATACAGCGTATCTGCACTATGCTGGAGGATAACATCAATACTTTTATGCGCAAAAAATAATAGCAATTAGCGCAATGGTCTGGCCACTACTTCTGTCAGCAAAGCAGAATAGCTGGCCACCAGATCGGGATTATTCGGCAGGAAACGGGCAATCTGCTGACGCTGGTCGTGCCTATATTGAGCTGCGTTATAAGCGTGATTGCTCATCGCTGCAAGCAACTGTTTGGCTCCCGCCTGCACATCATTGCCAGCGTAATAATAGCCCAGATCGGAAATCAGCTCGGCATTGTGAATCAGAGGATAGCCCTGCCAGCACACTTCCAGATAGAAGTAGTTAAGCGGATTTTCCCACTGATGTGAAATTACTGCGTCAGTATTGGTAGCCAGAAATGTCGGCGTATCATAACGACCCAGAAATACTGACTTGTGACCTTTCACGATATCCAGCTGATTCATCAGCGCAATGAATTCCATGCATTTCTGCGCCATTGGCAAAGTATTGCAAACCTGCAGGATATTAATGGCTTCAGGTGCACTGCGATATGCCACTTCAGCAATCAGAATCGGATACAGACAGAACTTCACTACATTGATATTCGGCTCCATTACTGACAAACGCCAGCCATTGCGCGGATCCGGCTCCTGCCATAAGCCCTGAAATGGCATGGCTGCGGTCTTCTGAAGCAGAAATACCGGGCTCCATACAAACGGCACCACACGTGCCTCATGCCGACGAAACACCTCAAAATACGCCCGACTGCAATTAGCAACCTGTGGAATCATCCAGATATCATCATAACGCTGGTTAATAAACAGATTAGCGCCACCCATATTGCGGGAAAACAAAATCGCTTCCATCATCTGAATATACTCAACACCACAGCAATAAGAAATCAGATGTACGCCTCTATCCTTGATATAGGCCGTCTGCGCAGCACTAATCTGTCCACCTAGCTCAATCAGTACATCAACCTGATCTTTGGCCTCAAAGAAACTTTTGGTTGGCCATATCTGCAAATCCCATGGAAAACTTGAGGTAATCGGTATATCAGTGGTGTTTACCAACACCACAGAGTCTACATTAGGGCAATTTTTCAGTGCTTCAGCAAGAAAAACAGCATTCTGTTTAATGCCATTATTCCACAGCGTTTCTTTAGGATGATTCAGACCAATGGTAATCCCAATACGCAAACGTGCTGGCGTATGGCTGGAAATTAAATCCGGATTATTAGATAAATTCATGATTTCAACAGAAATATATTATTGCAGACTGGCTTTATATATACCTGATACCAAGCAGTAAACTAAATCAGTGTAACCTAGGCTTTAAACAGGGATTCAAGTGCCTCAGTATAACAGCGGACATTACTTTCCGCTTCAGGATCCAGTGTTGCCAGAAAGACATTTGCCCGCTCACGGTAACTGGCCAGATTTTCATCATGCATCTTATATGCATCCACCAGTTTCTGCCCACCTTCTTCACAGTCAAAATCATGATAGCGATATCCGCAATCACCAATCAGGTGTGAATTGTGAATCAGCGGATAGCCACCATATAAAGCTTCATAATAAATATAATTCTGCGCATTTTCCCACTGATGACAAACAATTGCCTCACAATAACGGGATACCACCTGCCAGATCGGATAACGACCCTCAAACGAAGTCAAGCCATGCCGCACAATGTCCAGACTCTGGGCAAACAGATTGAAAGCATTTTGCTTTTTCAGATTCATGGTATTACAGGCGTAAATATGCTCGATAAAATCAGGATTGAGCCGATGTGCGTTTTCACATACCAGCATAGGCATATAACTAGTTTTCACCATACACATATTGGGTTCAAACATACCAATACGCCAGCGTCTGCGGCCAGGCTGATAGGCAAACTGTTCGCTTTCAGGCAGGTTTTCACAGGCGCGATCGAGAATAACCGGGCTCCATAAATGCGGCATAAGCCGTACCGGAGCACGAAATGTACTGGCGAAGTATGGCATACAGCTTTTTTCGTATTCAGGTAAGGTCCATACCTCATCATATGGTGCACCCGTAATCAGCAAGGCAGATGGCTTATCGAACAGCATACGTTCAATATCAATCACATAATCATTACCCACCCGCATGCTAACTACTTTACCACCTTTGGCCTTGAAATTTATCATCCATTCTCTGGCCAGCTGGGCGCTCATTTCAATCATGACATCCAGCTCATTCATGGCACTGGCCATATCAATCACCGGTACTGGCGAATCCTGCAGAAAGTTCATTGCATCCTGCATATCCCCATCGCCGGAACCAGCCACCAGCACCACATTACCCACAATCGGTGATTTCTGTAACAACATCGCCAGAAACAGGCAATTCTGAAAAATGCCGTTTTCCCACAGCGACTGTGCTCCTTTGCGCACATAAATCGAAACACCTACCCGAAGTGAAGACACCGACGACATGGGTTAACCTCTTAATAATTCTGGACGATCAGCACACAGATTAGATAACAGTTGTGCATGGGCAGCGATATTGGTTTCAGCCAGAGGCGCCGTAGCCTTAAACAATGCCTGCGCGGCCTGACGCTGACTACCCAGATTTTCCTCATGATACTGCCAGGCCTGAATCAATTGTTTGCCTGCTTCACGTGCATCAAAATCCGGATAATAATAGCCAGCACCAAATTCTTTTAACCATGGCGAATTGTGAATCAGCGGATAATCACCATACAGTGTATCCAGATACAGATAGTTCTGGTCATTACACCATTGATGCGAAACCACAGCATTGGCATGCTGCGCCATAAAACCGGCTATATCATGGCGACCATAAAAGCAGGCTTTGTGCTCCTTAACCAGATTCAGTGAATTGGCCAGATACAGCATCGTCATATGGTCTTTCATATGCAACGTATTGAGCACATGCATCATACCTACTGACTGCGGCTGCTGGCGATAAGCCTCATCACAGCCCAGCATCGGAATGGATGACGTTTTCACAACAGAAATATTGGGTTCGAAAATAGCTACATTCAAAGGTGTCTGAATACCATCATGCAAATTGCTGCGCCAGCCAAAATGGAAACCAAGCTCACCGATTTCCTGTTTGCGTCTGGATACAAATATCGGATCCCACAGATAGGGTGTAACATGTACCGGACGGCGGTACATTGTACGCAGTATGGGGATATAAGCCTTATCTTTTGGTAACAGCCACACCTCATCAGAACGGTCTACTGGCGGAAAATTGGTCGGTTTTTCAAATACATTATATTCCACCAATCCTACATAAGGCTGGCCAACACAATAATACACCACCTTTTTACCACGAGCCCGCTGTAAAGCCAGCCATTGTGGACTCAATGCACCTGCCAGCTCAATAATGACATCGAAAGCATCACCAGCTTCCTGCTCTGACATTAAGCGCAAATCAAACAAATTTAAATCAATCTGTTCGGCCATACCCGGCTGCCCGCCCACATTAATCAGATCAACCGATTTAACAAACGGGATAGCCTTCAGACTCTGAGCCAAAAATATAATATTCTGACCCATGCCATTCTCCCAGATATTCTGGTTGGCATGAGTGATAACAGAAATACCGATGCGCATACAAATCCGTATTATGAGTAAAAATGCTATTACTAATAAACAAATAAGACTTCTGGCTTCACAGTGGAAGACCAGAAGTCTGCTCAGTCAGAATTTTTTACCACTTAAAGCCAAGTGCTGAGTTAACAGCTACCTCCTTACCAGTAGTGGAAACACCTGCGCCCCATGTAACCTTACCGTTTTTACTTGCCGCCTTATAGTTTACACCAACGGCACCATAGCTGCGATATGCACCCACACCGAGACCCACAGTCTGTTCACCAGAGTTCAGGGATGGCAGATAAGCACCGGATAAAGCCATGGCCATTGCCGTACCTGAATAGGCACGACGCTCAACATGGTGAATATTATCACTTAGCTGGTTAACATATTCATTTACCTTGCCAATCTGATTATCCACAGCTTTAAGCTGAGCCACATTCACAGCATCCGTGTCCAGACTACCCGCAGCAACACCGGTTATCTGACGGTATTGTCTACTATCTTCATCACCCACAGATACCGCACCATAATCCTTACTCCGCGTGGCTACGATAGCGTTTCTCTGCTCCTCGGTTGCCGTTTCCGGTATATAACCTACTATTCCGGCTTCCCTGCTCGCTACTGAGCCCGCTCCCAGAGCAACACCTCCAGCCACCGTTACCTGTGCACCGTTGCCCAACGCTATACCTTTGTCTGCCACTTTATTTGCTGAAGCTGAAGCACCTATCGCAATGGCCGAATTACTAGCGGCAACCGCTCCACCACCTACTGCTATCGAATCATCACCCGATGCAATTGCTGCTATTCCGTTCGGGGAGTTGACTTTCGCATACTTCGTACCATAATCCTGTATCTTTTGCAGTGCATCAGGCACATTAGTTACTTTCTCTATACTACCATCCGGCTTATGAATATCATATCCATTCAAATTAACGCCTGTAGACGGATCGTACGAAGCACCCAGACCTGATGCTATAGAGGCAATCTGGTTGCCAAGTGCAGTTGACAAACTAGTCAGAGCGTCTTGGGAGGAAATCTGGTTGCTAATTGCGAAAGCGTCTTGTGAAATACCGCCGCCTGTAGATAATTTACTTACTGTCGTAGACAGACTATCCAGTCCGTTTTTCACAGTCAACAACTGACCATAATTGATTGCATCGGTATCATTCTGGGCATCAGCCACATTGGTAATCCGCTGTGCTTTACCAGCATAGCTGGCATCATAAGCTCCCAGAGAGCTCTTCCACTGCAATACATTTTTCTGCAGGCTAGAAATATCTACCTGCAGGTTAGAAATACTGCTACTAATCCCACCTGTTTGCAGCATATTGTTTATCGAAGACAAACTGTTTGAAGTAGCGGTAGACAAACTGGCCAGATCACTTTTCACAGTAAACAACTGTCCGCCTGTTACTGCATCATGCGAATGCTCACTAATATCGCCATTGGCCACATTAACAATCTTGCCTGGTTCAGAAGCACGAGTGAGGCTGCCTGGTTTGCTGGCATCAAATGCGCCTTCACCTCCATTATACTCACTATTCCATCTCAGGTTGTTCAGGCTATCCTCTTTCAGTTTAGCCACACTGTCGTGCATTTCCACATAACCGGTAGACAGACTGTCTATGCGGGTGTTGGTGTTGCTCACCAGCTTGTCCAGTCTATCATTTGTTGTACTCAGGCTATCTGACAGACCTGAGTAGCCGCTAGACAGAGAGTTAGAGATGTTACCGATTTCAGTAGTCACTGCCGTTGAAACTACTGTCGACAAACTGCTCAGACCGGATGAAGTAGAGCTGGACAGACTTGAAAGCTGGCTGAAATTAACCGCATCGGTATCGTTCTGGCCGGCAGCCACATTGGTAATCCGCTGTGCCACAACTTCACCATTAATATTATGGCTGGCATCATAAGCTTTCAGTGAATCGTTCCACTGCATTGCATTCTGCTGTAATACCGTCAGATTCTGAGTAGTACTATCCAGACTGGTCGACAGACTGCTCAGACTAGATGAGGTTGCCGTTGACAGGCTGTGCATCTGCATACCGTTGATGGCATCAGTTGAAGTTTCACTGATTGTGCCATTGGCAATACCGGTTAGTTGCTGAGATTTGCCTCCACGGGTTGCATCAAAGACACCTTCAGTACCATTGGTACTGTTCCATTGCAATGCATTCTTCTGCAATGCAGTCACATCGCGATCAATTACGCCTAGCTTGTCAGAGATAGCACTCAGACTACCAGCAATAGCGCTGGACAGGCTGCCCGACTGGTTTTCGGTAAGGTTCTCCAGACTGGTCGACAGGCTGCTCAAACCTGTTGCGGTGGAGCTGGACAAGCTAAAGAGCTGGCTGCCGTTAATGGCATCAGTAGAATCTTTAGCCACAGCACCAGCGCGGACATGGGTAATAAGCTGAGCCTTACCGCCATGGCTGGCATCATACATGCCCGTACCATCAGGATTAGCCTTCCATTGCAGTGCATTGTCCTGCAAGTTGGATATATCGTTGCTGATACTACCCAATTTTGCTGCTGTAGTTTCAGACAGACTTGTCAGTTTGGTATTGGTTTGTTGCAATGAATTGGTTAAGTTAGCTATGCTTTCATTGGATATGGTACTCAGAGAGTTGGTTAAACTGCTCGCCTCGGCGGCTACTTTGTCACCCAGATTACTGATGGCTGTATTGGTGTTATACAACTGATTACCTGTTACTGCATCTTTTGACCCTTTGTCCACCCTACCATCAGCAACATTAGTAATTTTCTGATTTCCATCACCACCGTGTCTGGCACTGAATGCTTTAGCACTCTCATCCCATTGCAATGCATTCTGCTGTAGCGCAGGAATCTTGTTGTTCATTTCGTTCAGGCGCGCATCTGTCTTAGCAGACAAATCATCCAGACTTGGAACAGAAGCGTTTTGCAATACATTAGAGAGATTGCCCAGCTCGGATGTAGTTGCCTGTGCAAAATCAGAGATTCTGTCAACGAATGCAGTAGAGAGCGAAGTTATCTGGCTATTCGTACTGTATAGCTGTGCACCAATTACGGCATCTGAGGAATTTTGCGCTGTACTTCCTTCTGCCACATTAGTAATGCGCCCTTTATTGCCATTAACATCGCTGGCATCATAGGCTTTGCCCTTCCATTGCAATGCATTTTGTTTTAATGCCGTTATATTCTCGTTGGCGGTTTTGAGGCCTGAATCAATGGCAGTTGTGTGTTTGTTAATCTCTTCTATAGATAAACCATTTAGACCATTACTCACTTTCTGTATTTCTGAAACAGTAGAAAGCGAGAACGAATAAATCTGGCCAACATTTATCGCATCAGTTGAACCTGACACCACACGGCCATCGGCCACATTGGTAATTCTCTGTTTTCCATCACTACCATGATTGGCACTGTATGCCTTAACTGTGTTATCCCACTGTAAAGCATCACTCTGCAAAGCACCAATACCTGTACCAACGCCATTTACAAGATTAGCCCCACTTTTCAGGGTATCCTCAGAGTATTGGGTCAACTGTGAAGCAAAATTAGACAGACCAGCATCAGTTGAAGTTGTTAATGCGTTCACAGAATTATTTGTAGAATATAACTGTGCGCCAGTAACAGCATCGCTTGAAGCACTTCCCAACGTAGCGTTTGCAACACCAGTAATTTTCTGATCTATTTTATCCCGCTGAGCATTGAAACTGTCGCCTGCAAGCTGCAACACTTGTTTCGGTAATTCAGTAATACCGTTCTTCATCTCACCAGCAGTACTCAGAGCAGATGTTGTAAGCGCATCTACACTGGTACTTATTGATGTACTCAGTTCATAGTACTGGCCACCGGTTACTGCATCAGTTGATGCCAAACTGGAAATATCACCAGCCTCGACATTAATAATTTTCTGATTTCCATCATCACCGTGTTCGGCACTGAATGCTTTATCACCCTCATCCCATTGCAAAGCATCCGTTTTCAAGGCAGAAACTTTTTTTTCGGCCACATCCAGGCTAGTCGATATTTGCTTCGGATCGTAGTTAACTGTAGTAGACAGCGAATTGGACAAATCAGTAAAACTGCTAGCAAAAGAACTGGACAGACTGCTAATATTGCTATTAGTGGTATATAGCTGCCCGCCATTCACCATATCGGTAGAATCAGCAGAAAGATTTGCGGAAGCCGCCACATTGATTATTTTATTCGTGCTTTCGCCGCCTGCCCTGCTAGCATTATAAACACCATCCTGATACAGCAAAGCATCCTGTTGGAACGGAGTAATGCTTTCAGATATTACTCTCTCTTGGTTAGATATAGCAGTATTTAAGTCTGTTAATTGAGGATTGGCCTTTGCTGAAACAGCATCAATCTTTGCACCAAGCTTATTTGCATCAACGTGTATTGAAGTGGAAACACTACCAATAGCAGTAAGAGTATTATCAATGTTGACCGACACATTATTCACACGGTTTGCAACAGATGAAGCCAGTTTCTTTAACTGGGCAACATTGGCTGCATCAGTAGCCTCTGTACCAGCCGCAACATCCGTTATCTGGCGTGTAATACCCTCCTCTACGTTTCCTACAGCTACCGCACCGGCGGTATTGGCAAGCGAACCTGCACCCAGAGCAACCGCACCAGCAGCTGTGGCCTGAGCCTCAGTGCCCACAGCAATCGCATTAGTGGCACTGACAGAGGTATGATTACCCAATGCCAGCCCATAGGATGCACTGACACTGGCATTATTACCAATTATGGTTGCGTAGTTGGCGGTAGAGGTTGTTCCAGCAATACCCACTGTATTGCGGTTACCAATAATGTGTGCATTATCAATAGCGTTGTTGATGGTATTTTTGTTACCAAATATAGCGGTATTGTTAGCTGTAATAAATTCGCCGGAACCAGCATTACTATTACCCAGAGACAGAGTATAGTTGCCGCTGATACGGGTATTGTCTATAGCCCGATCTTTCACTTCACTGTTATCTTGATTGTATGTGGTGGCTGTTGCAGAATTGCCTATAGCAATTGATTGCACACCTGAAACCTCATTATCGGAACCAATGCTGATGCTTTGCTTACCAGTGGCTTTATTGTTATTACCGATGGCTACAGCAGAATCTACTGACCCCTGCCCAGCCTGAGATTGCACCCCAACCGCTACAGTACCGTCAGCAGCAGCTTTTGCCTGCAAGCCAAGAGCTACGCTTCCTACCCCGTCAGAGGTGGCTACAGAACCTAAAGCGACAGCGGATACACCTGTAGCCTGTGAAACAACACCGATGGCATTGGAAGCACGTCCGCTAGCCAGCGCAGCTATACCAAAAGCCTGCGCACCGCCGGCTGTACTGGTAGCATTGGTACCAAAAGCAAGACTATGATTACCTGTTGCATATGACCGGCAGCCAAGAGCAAACGAATTAATACCATAGGCCTTTGCTGGCTTATTGGAATCCCCGCCTGTGAGCGCACCTTGATAGCCTGAATTACCAGTAGTAATCTCTCTCGCCTCCCACTCTTCTGGTGCCTCTGTTTTACCATATGGGTGATATTCTTTCTTTCCAGAAACAAATTTGTAATTTGTTGCAAAACGCCAATATTCATCTATCGGATCCAAGCCAGAGCTGGAACTAAGTCCGGAACGGTATTTAATATTATCTGCACCGCAAACATTATTATCTCCAGTCATACTAATTGCATTAATACTTGCATACCTAGTACCGCCATTTGATGTATTACTACCAATCAATCGATCCGCATGTATACCTGCCCGACCGGCAGCATAAACATTCGGAATGGCCAACGCCATATTCACAACCGAGGCAAGCAGCCCCATCTTAAAGGCATTAATGCCAAATTTACCTAATAGCGATGACTTTACAGTCTGGCCAGAAACAGTATTTGCTTTGGTTTTATTCTTAGCCAATTCGGAAGCAGCCACCCAAGTGTGAGTGGATTCATTCCATATCGCACGATATATTTTATTCAATTGGTTTACTCCTAAATTTTGTAAATCATGCGTTTATCAAAAATTATTTCAATAACTTAAAAATACGTTACGATTCTAAGTTAAACTATTAAGTAATATAACATAAATATTTGTATAAATGTGGTTAAACAACCACTGCTGCTTGACTGCCCTATTTATCACTTAATCCAATTTACAATAATTTTTGTTATATCAAACAAAAAGTTATATAAAACTCAGACTTGAAATTACTTATCTATACAAACAATACATTATTTGTTTATCTATTATTAGATGTATTATAAAAGCGACAATATGCTGAATAATTTAACTTCTGTATACTGTGTGGTTACCACTGGCAGTCAGTGTATTTAGCGAATAAGTAATCGTTAACATCACTTACACTGATTCTCAAGCAAACTATTTTTATTTATCTGTCCCAGCCATAAAATTAATATATGTTAAGTCTGCGGATATGACAAGAATCTAACATTGAAATTGCACTTTGTTTAATAAATCAGATTACCTGTA
>NZ_MDVC01000057.1 GCF_002777425.1 Snodgrassella alvi | reverse complement strand
GTGGTTTTGGTGGAGGATATCCCTTAACACAAGAATTTTATATTAACAATAAAGATAAGTTTGAACGTAATATTTGTTTATTATCTAAAGCTGAATGAAATTTAATTAGATGTTTTAAAATACAATAGTTTATTGTTGATATGCAAGCTGCCTTGAATTTATGGTAGCTTTTTTTAATTTTAAGATTTTTGATTAATTTTATTTAATATATATAAAACTAACTTTCAATAATTATTCATTGAACATAACTATTCAATATTTTTATATCAATTTAAATGAAATGAACGGGATGAATAGGGAAGATTGCTTAAATTTTGAAGCATGATCATTAAAGAAAGGTATGTCAATGGCTGTAACAAGGGCTCTTCTGAACCATATTCTGATACATATTCAGCAGGCTCTGCCGGATTATTCGGTACAGCTGATGCCAAATAATTTAAAGAATTATCAGTTTGTTCATCCGTTGGGTGCAGTGCTGATTGGTTATCAGCGCAGTAAATTCAGTAAGCCATGCACTACTGACCTGATTACGCAAGAGCGGCGTTTGCAGTTGCGTTTTACCGTTTTTGCACGTGCTCTGGGTGGCGAACGGGGTGCGCTGGATTTACTTGATTCTTTACGCTTGGCTCTGGTGGGGTTTCAGCCTAACCATTGCCAGCAAATCCGGTTGTTGAGTGAGCGCTTTCTGGGGGAGGCCGATGGAGTTTGGCGCTATCGGTTATGCGCTCGCACTGAGACGCTTCAGGTGGAACAGCGTCCGGTGGTTAATCAGCAAAATCTGGTCAAATCGATACCAACTCGTGGTGAGATTAAGGCCAAAGCTATTTCACAATCTGTAACTTCGAAGGAGTAAAAATCATCATGGCAGCAGCTTATTTGCATGGTGTTGAAACAATCCGTATTGATGGCGGCAGTAGTCCGGTCTATACCGTAGACGGGGCGATTACGGCAATTGTCGGTACGGGCATGTCTGGCGCAGTAAATGAATTGACGGTGTGTCAGACAGTTAAGGATTTTAGTCAGTTTGGTTCTGTGACTGGAGCCGGTTTTACTTTGCCTGATGCGGCCAATATCTGGACGCGTTATCAGTCTGGTGTGGCTTATGTGGTCAATGTGCTGGATCCGGCCAAACATAAAACCGTTGTTGATTCTGAAGCTCTGGTTATCGACAGTGATACGTTGATGGCAAAAACAGCGCATCCGGCTGTACAGGCTGGTTATACGGTGCAGGCAGGTAATCAGACTTTGTCTGAAGGCACTGATTACACGCTGAATCAGGAAACTGGTGAGCTGACTTTTGTTCAGCCGCATTCGGATGTGTCGATTGCTTATACTTATCTTGACCCGAGCAAGGTAACGGTAGCGGATATTATCGGTGGCTATGAAGCGGCAACGGGTAAGCGCAAAGGTATGGAACTGCTTACTGAAGGTTTTACCCGTCTGGGTGCGGATGCGAAGATTGTGATTGTGCCGCATTATGATGCAGATGCAGCTGTGGCCGCAGCGATGGTAACGCTGGCAGACAAACTGGAAGCAATTGCCTACATTGCTGCGCCGAAAGGTACTACGCTGACGCAGGCGATTCAGGGACGCGGTTCGCTTGGAAATATTAATTTCCAGACTTCTTCTGACCGCGCGCAGTTATTTTATCCGTATGTTACCGGTTCCAGCGGCGAGCTGGAAAGTCTGGCCACACATGCTGCCGGTTTGCGTATGAAAACTGATGTGAATCAGGGCTACTGGTTCAGTATTTCCAATCGTGAGCTTTTGGGCGTAACCGGTATGGAAGTGTCGCTGACAGCACGGATTGATGATCCGCAGGCGGAAACCAATCGCTTGAATGAAAAGGGGATTACTACGGTATTTAACAGCTATGGCACTGGTTTCCGCTTATGGGGTAACCGTCTGGCCTGTTTCCCGACAGTAACGCATATCAAGAATTTTGAAACCGCTCAGCGTACTGGTGATTTGATTGACGAGTCGATTCGTCGTGCGCAGTTACAGTACATTGATTTGCCTATTGATGATGCGCTGATTGACAGCCTGCTGGGTACGGTACGTACTTATCTGGGTACGCTCAAGAGTATTGTTGGTTTTAGTGTGAGTCTGGATTATGACTATGATCTGGCAAATGCTTTCAGTAAAGGGCAGGTACCAATCAAGTATGACTATACGCCTAAACTGCCAGCAGAACGTATCACTAATACCAGTGTGATGACCCGTACTTATCTGGCTAATTTGATTAGCAACCAGTCTGCCGCTTAGGAATCAGTTATGACAGAATTTAATGCAATTTATAATGCCAATGTTTATGTTAATGGTAATAGTCAGTTAGGCCGTGCCAGTCAGTTTAAATTACCGGATATTTCTGTTGGACAAACAGAAACCAAGGGATTAGGGCTGGTAGGTTCGGTGAAGTTGCCCAGTGGTATTGAGGCGCTGGAGGGGGAAATTACCTGGAACAGCTTTTATCCGGATGTGTTCACTAAGGTTTATAACCCGTTTAAGGCGTGCCAGTTGATGGTACGTGCTAATGTGCAGGCATTTAATGCTTCCGGTCTGGCTGCAGAAGTACCGATGGTGGTTATGGTGATGGCTACATTCAGTAAAAATCCCTTAGGTACTTATAAACCAAAAGAAAAGGCAGAGTTTGCCAGTACTTTTCAGGCTACGGAAATTCATCAGACGGTTTCCGGCCGTGAGGTTTTGTATTACAACGCGTTTACCAATCAGTATCGGGTAAATGGTGTGGATATGCTGGCGCAGATGCGCGCGAATATTGGTATGTAGTTATTTTCAATTGGTAATGATGTTGTTAAATGCTCACTCTGCTTATCGGGGTGAGCGTTTTTTATAGTTGAAATGCTTTTTTTACGCTGGATGAATTTCGGCGCTTATTGATGATTCAAGGAATAGATATGGCACAAACTGAAGCGCAACAGCTGCAAGAACAATTGGGTACAGGTAAGGTTATCAAGCTGACGGAACCGCTGCAAACGCCGAATGGTGTGGTAACGGAACTAACGCTGCGCCGGGTACGGGTTAAGGATTTTAAACGTGCTGCTGAGCAGTATCCGGATAATGCGGTATTGCAGGAAGCACAGTGTCTGGCTATGGCTTCAGGCCTGCAAAGTGAAGATTTTGATGAACTGTCGTGGGAGGACTACACGCTGGTGCGTCAGTTTTGTCTGGGTACTCACTGATTGGGATGGTTTCTATCAGGCTGCTGCGGATTTAGCGTGGTGGTTTGGTTTTTCTCCGGCAGATATTGATGAGATGTCTCTGGATGAAATTTTACAATGGCAGCAACAGGCTAACCGACAGATTAAGGCTAAATACAGCAAGCTGTAAGCGGTTGCTGCCCGTTGTGACAGTACCGTTAATTCAGCGCTGGTTTGTAGCAGGAGCTGTGAACCGGGGATGGGTTAACGGTAATGATTTATATGAATAATAAATAATAAGTTGGTGAATTCCAGTATCTCTTGAGTTATTGGATGAAATACATTGGTGCCGATATGGATAGTGGATTTGTTTCTGATTTTGGTGAGGTACAGCGTTCTGTTAAAGCCTTTGGTTCTGCTATTGGTATGGCAACCAGAAAAATAGAGGAGATGGGGCGGTCTGTACAGAGTTTGCAGGTGAAAATCCAGTCTATGGATAATTTGTCTGCAGCAACTGCGAAAGCGATCAGTGCTCAGAATAGGCTAACTGAGGCAGTAGACAGACATAACAAAATTCTGGGGCAGCGCAAGAAAATTGGTGAGGAATTAGCTAAAACCAAAAGTACGATTACAACCTGGATGAAGCCGGTTGAGAAGTCGGTGAAAATTCACATGGAACGGGAAACAGCGGAAACCGGGCTGAAACAGGCTATGATGCAGAAAGATGGCAGCATGGGCAGATTTAATCAGATTAATGCCCATGCTACGCAGCTAAGTCTTGAGCAACAGGGTAACAAAAATGATTATACTCACCTTGCTACCAGTATGAAGCAGGCCAATATGTCTGATGATGCGGTACTGCAGGGAGGGATGAAGGCAATTGCCAGTTTTAATGTGTTATTTGGCAAGAAGATTGAGGATATTTCGGTAGCCAAGGGGTTGATGCAGACTTATAAGCTGAAAGATACGGAATTGTCTGCTAGTCTGGATGCTGTGCAGAAAGTTGCGCATTCTGTGGGTATGAGTCTGGAGGATATTGAAAAATCCCAAGCTGCTATGGCTTCGCCCTTGCAAAAGCTGCATCTGACTGGTTTACAGAATCAGCAGAAAATATATGCCCTAGAGGGAATGGCAATACATGGTGGTGTCGGCAAGTCTGCGGCAGCAGATGGTATGGGGGAGTTTCTGGACAGGCTGGCACAGGGGCCAAAAGCCATGCAGCAGGCTACTGCTGCGATGAGTGTGGAAATGCGCCAGATGATGCAAAAATCTGGTGTGGCGTTTAGTCTGTTTAATAAAGACGGCTCGCTTAAAGATATGCATGTGGTTGTTGGTGAGCTGGAAGCGAATTTTAATAAAGTTAAAGCCAAATATGGTGACCGTGCTGCGTTGAATATGATGGATGCGGTATTCGGGAAGCGTGGTGGACAGATTGCTTCAGCCGCAGCTCAGGAAGGTGGTGCTGGTTTTGCCGCCATGCAAACTCGAATGGGTAATCAGCCTTCTCTGGATCAGCGTGCTCAGCTTCAGACTAATACGCTTGCTGTAAGTATGGGTAATTTACACGATGCAGTGATTGAGGTAGGCAATGCTTTTGGTGCCACGCTGGCACCTGATATTAATACTTTTGCTCAGGTAGCCAAAGATGTGCTGCTCAATACGGTATTGCCTTTTATTCAGAAGCATCCAGCGCTGATTAAATCTGTGGTGGCTTTTGGTGTAGGTTTGGCCGGGCTGCGGATGACGCTGCTGTTGGTTCGTTATGCTATTACCATGGTTACTGGTCCGCTGGCGCTATTACGTACTATTTTTGCCCGTTTTCAGATTGCACGTGACCTCAAGCAGGGTGGTTCGGTGTTTCAGCGTTTACGTTCCGCTATTACCTCAGTGGGAAAGTCTGCCGGCTCATTGCGCCAGAAGCTGTTGTCTTTTGGCAGCAGGCTGGCTGGTGTGGGCAAGAATTTTGCGGTGTTCAATAAGGGGCGCTCAGCACTGGGTTTACTGAAAAAGGCGTTTTCCAGTATTGGGCGTACTGCCATTGCGCCAATTAAGAAAATTGTGCAGTCATTTGGTCAGATTACCAAAGTAGCAAAACCTTTGTTTACGGTTTTTTCCAGTCTGGGCAGGGGTTTCAGTGCATTGGGTAAAGGCCGTATTGTGCTGAATCTGCTGCGTCAGGGAATTATAGCCGTAGGACGGGCTTTTTTAATGACGCCTATAGGTTTAGTCGCACTGGCAATTGGTGCAGCTGCTTTTCTGATTTATAAGTATTGGCAACCAATTAAGACTTTTTTTATTGGTTTATGGGATACCGTTAAAACTAAATTTGAAGCAGGAATGAAATTTTTTAAGGATTTACCTGCAAAATTCAGTGAGTTTGGACGCAATATTATTGATAGTCTGGTTAAAAGTTTTACCGAGGGTATCAGTAGGGCTGTTAATGCAGTAGGTGAGTTCGCCAGTAAGATTATTAATAAGGCTAAATCTGTATTGGGGATTAATTCACCTAGCCGTGTATTTAAAAGCATAGGCGGTTCGCTGATGGAAGGTATGCATCTGGGGCTTGATCTCGGCGCAGACAAACCAGTTACAGCGATCGGTCTGGTTGCTGAGCGCTTACAGCAGAAGTTCAAAAGTCGTTCCGGTACGTTGACTGCTCAGCTTAATGAAAAAATGCAGCTTAATGCAGCAGAATTTGCCCAGAATCGCTATTCGGCAGGACATGATTCCAGTGCAGTAACCATTAATTTTAATCCGACTATTCAGGTTAACGGCAATGCTGACCGTTCAGTGATTCAGCAGGCTTTGGCGCTGAGTCAGCGCGAATTTGAACAGATGTATCGGCGCATGATGCAGGCAAAAGAGTTAAGGAGTTACTGATGTATGCAATGCTAGGAGATATTCGCTTTGAAGTGTTGGATAGTTTCAGCAGTTATGAAGAAACGCATGGTGCTGTCTTTGCCAAACATGATGTGTTGGCCGGACGTCCGCGCCTACAGGCTACTGGCAATGATTTGACCACCATCCGTTTTGGTATGCTGCTGCACTGGAAGCTGAGTAATCCGGATAGTGCCTATACTGCATTGATTCAGGCCAAGGAAGCACAGCAGGCTCTGGCGCTGGTGTTTGGTTCGGGTCGTTTTGTTGGCTGGTTTGTGATTCAGCAGTTGAGCAGTACTACTCTGATTCAGGATGCACAAGGGCGTACCGCCGCACGTGAAATCAGTGTTGAGCTGCTTGAGTTTGTTGGTGATCCGAATAATCCGTTACCAACACCGGGCATCATGACAGGTCAGAATCCGTTACTTTCTTTTATGCCGGATTCGATTAAAGGGGCAGTTAACAAGGTTTCAGCGGCGGTACAGACTGGAGTGCGTATTTATCATGCTGTTGAGCAGAATGTCACTGAGATTCAGAACCTGATTACGTGTGCGCGTACCGTGCAACATAATACTTCTGGCTGGCTGGGTATGATTGCCGATGCGCTGGCTGTTGGCGGCCAGACGCTAAGCAAGCTGAATACCTTGCCTGAGGTAGGTGCATGGTTTGGTGAGCTGTCCGGTGCGGCAGATTTTTTGTTATATACCGGTCAGGCTGCGCATCAGTTGCAAGAATGTGTGAATTTAATACAAAGTGGTTATGACAGTGGTGAGTGGGGAGACTGGTTGGATAACAGTGAAAAACTGTTATCCATGGTAGAGGACAGTATTAGCAATGCAACTACCGGTGCTCAGTCGTTAACGGCATGGCTGGCTGCCAGAAAGGATGAGGCCTGATTATGGTTGATTCAGTTTTGCAATACCAGACCTGTGAAGGGGATCGGTGGGATTTGATTGCACATAAATACTATGGTGATGCCACGATGCTGGACCGGCTGATTGCTGCTAATCCGCATTTACCACTGGCTGAACAGTTTGCTGCCAATCTGACGGTACTGATTCCAGTCATACAGTCGGATACGCATACAGCGCAGGAGGATATGCCACCATGGATGCGTTGAGCCTGCTGACAGGAGTATCCGCTTTGGGACGAACCCATCCGGTGACGATGCCGGATTTCACTATAGGCTACGAAAAGAAAGATATTACTCTGGCAATCAAGCCTTATCTGCTCAGTATCAATTATACGGATTATCTGGGTGAGCAGTCGGATGAGCTGTCGGTAGCGTTTGAGGATACGGATGGCAAATGGTTGCGTAGTTGGTATCCGGATCAGGGCGATATGCTGTCGTTTACGCTGGGAGACCAGTTTACTGGTATGGTGAATCTGGGCAATTTTGAGATTGCCGATATTGATTATGCGTTCAAGCCCAATGTGATTACCCTGAAGGCGCTATCCACGGGGATTACCCGTGCCAGCCGCACTTTGCAGCCAAGAGCATATGAAAAAACGACTCTGGAAAAAATTGTGCAACTGGTGGCTGCGCGATTACAGTTGGTGCTGAAAAATTCGATTGCCAATCTGGAGATTGAACGTATTACCCAGTATCAGGAAAGTGATGTGGAATTTCTCGCACGGCTGGCAAAGCAGTTTGGCTATACTTTTAAAATTGTCGACCAGACTTTAGCCTTTATTGCCAATACGGAATTAACGGCACAGGAACCAGTGCTGGTATTGCTGCCGGAAGATGTGGAATCTGCAAGTTTTCGTGATCAGCTCAAAGGTGTTCCAGATGAGGTAGTGGCTTGTGGTTATGATACTAAAGCCAAACAGGTGCGTACGGTCAAGCGAAAGGGACAGCCGTTACGGCCGCAGAGCAAGCTGAGCGCAAGTGGTGATATGTTGAAAATTGTGGCCAATAAAGGGGAGTCGCAACAACAGCTCACTGCACGTGCAGATGCTGCACTTACTGATGCGCGTCAGTGTCAGGTAACCGGTAGTTTGGAGCTGTTTGGCAATGTGAAGCTGGTGGCCGGCCAGATTATCCGTTTGAGCGGTTATGGCAAAATGTCGGGAAATTATCAGATTAAGCAGGCAGGCCACAATTTAAGTCGTAGTTCTGGTTATACCACGTCTCTGGAAATTAACATGATTGAATACATTGCTGATGATGCAGATACGGGGGGAAAATATGCAGAAACTGTATGAATTTGGGGCAACTTTACAGTTTGGCCTTGTGGAAGCCATTGATGCCGGCAGGCATATGCTTAAAGTGAATATTCCGGCACTGGAGAATATGCATACAGACTGGCTGCCCATGCTTACTGCTGCCGCCGGCAGAAACTGTTTTTATTCTTTGCCGGATATCGGCGAACTGGTGGCATGTATCTTAGATGCCCGGGGTGAGAGTGGGGTGGTACTGGGTGCTTTGTACAATCAGAGTGATACCGCACCGGCACAGAGCAATGATATGTGGATGAAACAGTTTAGCAATGGTACGGTAATCAGCCATGATCGTAAAAGTGGCGAGGTTTGTGTTCAGACCAGCGGTACAGTGGTGGTGCAAGCAGATACGGTATTGGTTAAAGCCAGTGATATTACGCTCGATGCGCCATCCACTACAGCCACTGGCAGCTTACTGGTACAGGGAAAGTTAACCTATCAGGGTGGTATGGCTGGTTCTGGCGGAGGCAGTGCTGCCGCATCGATTGCTGGCACGATTAAGGTTAAAGGCGGTGATGTGGTGGCAGATGGTAAAAGTCTTAAGAGTCATACTCATCCTGACCTGACTTCGGGTGGTAATACTGGTACACCAAACTGATGTTCTGCTAACAGCTTATTCAAACCCAATTTTCATCCCTGTCATTGATGGCAGGGATTTTTTATTACTGGAAAAGCGTTATGACAATTACACCGCGCACTCGCCACTGGCAGTTAGCACCACTGGAATGTGGCTGCGATATTGTCACGGGCATTGATGATATTAATCAATGTATTTTGAATATTTTGATGACGCGCAAGGGTACCGATGTGACCCGCCCGACTTTTGGCTCCAGCCATCTGGATTATCTGGATACGCCCGAGGATGTATTTATTCCCGGTGTGACGCGAGAGGTGATTCTGGCTATCCAGACTTGGGAAAAGCGTGTGGTGGTAGAGCGTGTTAGCTTTGCGGGTCAGGCACCTGAGTTAACAATAACAGTCCACTGGCGTATAGCTGAGGAAGTGGCAGGTGAAATTTATCAAACAAATATTGGATTGGTACGTAAATGACAGATTTAACTAAGCTCGCGCGGGCGGATATAAAGATAGTTGAAGATGATCTGGCAACCATTCTGGCCGATACGATAACTGATTACCAGAATCGTACCGGCAAGGTATTACAGCCGGCGCACATTGAACGCTTACTGATTAATACCTATGCCTATCGCGAGGCACTAACCCGGCAACAGGTCAATGAAGCTTACCGGCAGCAGCATGTGCGCTTTGCTACTGGGCTGATGCTGGATTTATGCGGAGATGATGTCCATACTCCGCGCTTACAGGCACAACCGGCACAAACAACGCTGCGTTTTCAGGCCAAACTGGCCGGTAAAGAACAGGTGGTGATTCCAAAAGGAACCAGAGTTACTGTAGATTCGCTGATATTTGCCACTGTAGAAGCAGGTTTGCTTACTGCTACCAATAGCAGCATTGAGCTGGTTGCTGTCTGTCAGTCAACCGGGGTGGTGGGTAATGGCTGGTCAGCCGGGCAGATTAATACTTTAACAGACCATCTGTCTGATATTGCAGAGGTTAAAGTTAGCAATATTACCACTTCAAGTGGTGGTGTGGATATTGAAAGTGATGATGCCTATCGGGTACGCATTCTGCTGGCACCAGAATCGTTTTCAGTGGCCGGTCCAGTTGGTGCCTATGAGTATTTTACCCGTCAGGTCAGTCAGGACATTGTTGATGTTTATGTGACTAACGATACTGATAAAGAGGGCAAGTCCTTAGGTGGTGTAGTGGCAGTAACCATACTCACTAAAACTGGCCTGCCTTCAATGGAGCTGATTCATCAGGCACAGACAGCCCTGTCTGATGAGCGTGTACGCCCGTTATGTGATCAGGTAGTGGTGCGAGCACCGAAAATTCTCAATTATCAGGTTGCAGCTACATTAACTTTGTTTGTTGGTGCTGATGCTCAGGCGGTGCTGGCGGCGGCCAAAGCTGCATGGCAGCAATATCAATGCAGTCAGGAACAGCGGCTGGGAGTGGATGTGGTACCACTGGTGATTCAGTCTTTATTAAAGGTTGACGGTGTCTATAACGTAGCGACGCCAGAGCTCGAATTGACTACAGTTGCAGCCGATACCTGGGCGCATTGCAATGATTTAATCCTCACCATTGCTGAGGAGGCTGTGGATGGCTAAGCTGACTTATGCAGCAGTAATTGAGCGCGATCAGCGCCTGCGGGCACTGGCCACACTGGGCTTGCGTCTGGAGCTGATCAGCACACCACAGCTTATGCCACGGCTGGTAAATTTAATCCTAGCTGATCATCTTGAGCTACTGGCTGAAAGTCATTGTATTCTCGGTGTAAATGGTTACTGGCTGGCAGAAAGCGATCAGGCCAAGCGCCAACTGATAAAAGGAGCATACGAACTTCACCGCAGCAAGGGAACGCCCTGGTCGTTAAGAGAAATCGTTCGCCGTCTTGGTTTTGGTGAAATCACTATTATTGAAGGGCTCAATCATCAACAGCATAACGGGAATATTCAGCGCTCCGGTTTATATGTGCATGGACATAATACTTACTGGGCACATTACCGTATTTTGCTGAATAAACCGATTACCAATCAACAGGCCGCTTTATTACGGCATACGCTGGCTGCTTTTGCGCCGGCGCGCTGCGTGCTGGCCAGTCTGGACTATACCGCCGTACCGCTGCAACACAATGGACAGGCACAGCGTGATGGCTCGTTTAACAAAGGAACTGCTTAATGGCAAATTTAAAAGAAACTTCGTTCTGGGAAGAAGGCATTTATCAATGGGAAACATCCGATCCGGTATTGGGAGGAGAGAATGGGATTGATAATGTGCCCACTCGCCAGCTGGCCAACCGGACTAAATGGTTAAAAGACAATAAACTGGACAAATCGGCTACGGCAACAAATGCGGAGATGGCCAAAAGAGCACGCACTGCTGACAGGCTAACCGATGCCAGAAAAGTGGGCGGTGTAGCATTTGATGGTTCGGCAGATATTGATTTACCCGGAGTGAACAAGCCCGGTAATCAGAATACATCAGGCAATGCAGCTACTGCGTCTAAGTTATTCAAGCCGTGCAAAATTGGTGGTGTAGCATTTAATGGTTCGGCAGATGTTGATTTACCTGGGGTGAATAAGCCCGGTAATCAGAGTACATCAGGCAATGCGGCCACTGCATCTAAATTATTCAGGCCATGCAAAATTGGTGGCGTAGTGTTTGATGGAACCAGAGATATTGATTTACCGGGTGTAAATGTCAAAGGTAATCAGCATACTTTTGGTAATGCAGGATCAGCTTTTAAATTATATAACCCTCGGAAAATTAATGGTGTGCCATTTGATGGTACGCAAGATATTAATGCAACGCCCGCAGGCGCAGTTATGTATTTTGCCATGGATGAAGCACCGGTAGGCTGGTTAAAAGCCAATGGTGCAGTCGTATCCCGTACGTTATACGCCAATCTGTTTGCAGCCATTGGCACTAGATTTGGTGCGGGAGACGGGAAAACCACATTTTATTTGCCGGATTTGCGTGGAGAGTTTTTACGCGGTTGGGATGATGGGCGTAGGGTTGATTCAGGCCGGATATTTGGTGACACACAGGCAGATGCAATCCGTAACATTACAGGAGAATCTGAACCTTTACATGTTCAAACATTAGGTAACATATATGATAGAAATAAAGGGGCATTTAGGTCGATTGAATGTTATATACAAGGAGGATCAGCTAATCAAGGTAGTTCAAATTACCTGACAGTAATAGGTTTTGATGCATCTTTATGTGTGCCTACTGCAAATGAAAATCGCCCGCGAAACGTAAATTTATTAGCTTGTATCAAAATTTAAGGATTAAAAATGAAAATATATGCTCCCACAATTCCTGTATGCCAACTTGACGAAAACAACTATTTTGTTGGTATGACTACAGCAGATTTAGACCCATTAGAAGGTAATGGTCATTATCTAATACCAGGATTATGCATTGAGGCGGATGAACCAAAGTTTAAAGTCGGTTATATCGCGCAATGGACTGGTGAATCATGGCAATATATCGAAGACCATCGTGGTGAAACGGTTTATATTAAAGAAACCGGCCAGGAAATTAAAATCAGCGAACCGGGTGAGTTGCCGGAAACAGTAACAACTACCCCTTGTCCTGATTCTTTCCATCATTGGTCAGAAAAAGAAAATAAATGGGTTATGTCACCAGAAGCAGAGGCACAGAAACAGCAGCAGATAGATAATGAACGAAAGGCGATAATTAATACGTTGTTATCTACTGCCGCTGAAAAAATTGCAGCGTATCAAGATATGCTTGATTTTTCCGATACTGAAGAAGAAAGGCAAGAAGCAGAAAAGTGGTTGCTTGCTTGGAGGAAGTACCGAGCTGCTTTATTAAAGTATCAGAAAGGTTTAATTTCTAACATGCCAAGCAAACCAGAAGAGTAACAAAGTTAGTACAGAAGAATTAGATAGTAAAATTTCTATATTTTTTCAAAATATTTATAAAAATTTTTTGAAAACGCAAAGCTTTGCATTGGCAAACGAGTTATGGTGGAATTTTCTGACCAACATTTTACAAATTCAGCAGGACAATGTATTTAAAATGTGGGAAGAAGCCAGAACAATTTAAAATCTGACAAAAAATAGACATATATCATCATTTTCTGGCAAGTATCTGTTGCTTGCCTTGGTATGTCTGAGTATCAGGATAATAGGCACACCCTGCTTCATATCTGTTACAACATTATATTCAACAGCCAGATTTAATTATTTGTATGAAATTTCTGGGGAAGCAGGAAAAAATTATTATTTTATAAAGATAAATTTATATAAATGCGTAATTATTATAAGCCATTATCCCGATTAATCTGTTTTAAACAGTATGAATCGGATTAAGAAACAGATAAGCCATATTTGTGTATTTTATGCCAATTAAATACATTGAATTTATAGAAAGGAGTAAATAAATTAGCTGTGCTAAACAAAATCCAAAGTGAAATCATCACACGCCTGAAACAAGGGCTGGGCTCGATGGTTAATGAGGTTAGTTTGTATTTCGGCGGGCTGGAAAATAAAGAGGTTTTAACCAAAATAAGAAAAAAACCGGCTATTTTGTTAACCTTTAATCAGGCACAGATAAAAGCAAAAGGTTCAGAACGGCTACGTTTTGAACTGAGTGCCGGGTTTTATGTGGTGTGTATATGTAATCGTATTACAGATGCACAGCTTCATCCAAGTGCAAATATAAATGATTTGGTTTATGCGGTTTTACGTCTGCTTGCGGGGCAGAGATTAAATGAAGAATTAAACAGCTTTGGTTTGCAACCAAAAACGGTTCGTCCACTGTTTATCTCTCCACTTGATAGCAATACAGAAAATCTGGATATAGTCGCGGTTGAATTTGAAGCGGTGTGTGATATTTATGGAATTGAAAGTGATCATTATCCAGAATACACCACTGATATAAATAATCCGGATTATGTATTTAGTCTGTTTGCCGGCAAGCATTCTGAAGCGCCAGCACAATTTGATTCTTTAGTATTAAATATAAAAAATAAAAGTATACAGAACTGATTGATAACCAGTGTATATGAAAGAGAAGATGATCGTTCATGCAGCAGATGGTTTACGCGTGCCAAAGGAAAATCGCGTTAATTCTTATATAACAACTAACCCGGTTAAGGTTCCAGCAAGTCTGTATTACCGCCGATTGGTAGCTGATGGTGACCTGATAATGATAACGGAAAATTTAAAAAATGAAACAGGAGTAAAGGAATGATTGATAATATTCAGTTTGATACTGTGCGCAATGATATTCGTGTACCAGGTCGGTATATTGAATTTAATACGCGTACTGCAGTAAGAGGCTTGCCAGCCAATCCGCAAAAAATGTTACTGATTGCATCTAGATTGTCAAAGAGCAAACAGCCGGCATTGACCCCAGTACAATTATTTAGTGATGCTGACGCTGCTAACTTGTTTGGTCAGGGTTCCTGGGCACATTATTGTGTAAAACAGGCATTTATTAATAACCCCTATCTGGATTTAACGGTAATTGGTGTTGATGATGCTGGGCAGAGTACTCCTGCTGAGGCAAGTGTCACCATTAAATATTTACCAGATAATTCTGGCGTTCTGACAGTAACCATTGGTGGAATTGATTGCCAGACTCGAGTAAGTAATGATGAGGCCATTGCTGATGTTGTGAAGAGAATGGTTGACATTATTAATGAAGCGAGCACACTGGCCAGCGCCGATGCTAATGGTGATAAAATCATACTAACAGCCAGAAATACGGGTTCGATTGGTAATGAAATTGCTTTAATGGCATCTTTTAGTGGAAACAGTGCCAACTCAGAGGAAGCTTTACTGGATATAGAACCATTTCAGGATGGTCATGGAAATCCGGATATCGGTGCTGCCCTTGAGCAGGTAGCCGGCAAACATTACCATATTATCTGTAGTGCTTTTTCTGATGATTTAAATGCCAGAAAATTATCTGATCATATTGATCTGGTATCCAATGCGATTGAAAAGCGTGGCTGTATCGGGGTGATGGGCTGGCGCGGTACACTCAGTACTGGCACCACTTTTGCTAATGAAATCAATAGTGGCCGTATTACCATAGCTTGGTATAAAAATGCCATGGAAGGCAACGCCATTATTGCAGCAGGTTATGCGGCTGTCATTGCTGGTGAAAATGATCCGGCTCGTCCACTCAATACACTGGAAATAAAAGGGCTGAGGAAAACGGCTGATGCCAACTGGCCTCTGTTTGCTGAGTTTAATAGTGCTTTGTATAACGGGCTGACGCCTTTGCAGATCGTGAATAATCGGGTGCAGATTATGCGTGCCGTATCTACCTATGTGAAAAATGCCACGGGTACAGATGATCCAGCATTGCTGGATATCACTACGATTCGTACACTTGACTATGTACGCGATGCTGTTAACCAACGTATCGCCTTACGTTTTCCGCGTGAGAAGCTTTCAGAACGTACCCCGTTGAGAGTACGCTCAGAAATTCTGGATGTATTATATCAGTGTGAAAATGCAGAAATTCTGGAGGCAGTTCTGGAAAATAAAGATAAATTGATTGTACAGCGTAATCCAAATGATCCAAACCGCCTGGATGCGGTTATCCCTGCTGATGTAGTCAATGGCTTACATGTACTGGCTGCACGTGTGGATCTGTACTTATAAATTAATCATATAAGGTGTTAGTTTCAAGGTTAACACCTTGTCTATATAAAGGAAAAAATATGGCAAATAAAACAGGCGCTAAATATGCCGGCGCGGTAATTATGGAAGTAAATGGTCGTGAGGTGGAAATTATCAGCTTCAAGCCGGAAGTGACTACCGGACGTAAAGTAGTTAAGACCATGAACAAGTCCGGCAAAGTGCGTGGTTATGCAGATGGTGTAACAGAATACACAATGAGTGTCAGTGCAGCCATTCCGCTGGATGAAAGTGGTATTGACTGGGACAACATTACCAATGCAAAAATTACTATTTATCCTCGTAATGCAGATGAAGCACGTATCAGCTATATAGGTTGTACCAGCACTAAATGTTCGGAAGAATACAGTGTAGAAAATGAAGCGCGTCGTGATATTGAAATGTTTGCATTGGATAAAGTGGTAGAATAATGTTAAAAGAGACTGGAAAACTGGTTTATGGTCTGGCGTACAATGGCCAGATGTATTTTGATTATACTGTTAAGCCGCTGACTTTGGCAGATGAACTTAAGGCACTGGAAGTACTGGAAGAAACCGGTTTGATTGAAGATGTATCAGGAGCAAAAAAAGCCATTTTGACCACACTGGCTTATTGGGCACAACAATTGGAAGTTTCTGGTATTGATGCAGAGAATCTGAGCGTTGAATTTCTATTGCACAATCTTGCCTCAGAAGATTATCAGTCAATTTTAACCAGTATGGAATCTTTACGTTCAAAATCGATTGCCGCTGGCCAGTCAGACCCAGCGGCATCAGAGGAAGCGGACAGCAACGTAGTTATGCAATAGCTCATAAAAATTATCGACAGGCATGTATTCTGCTGGCTAAATCAATGATTACGCCGGCTATGGTTAGCATGATGTGCCATGCTGAAGTATCTGTCTGGATTGAGACTGTTCTGGAGAGTATGGGCATAAAAAATGATGATGATAATGTTATTATTTCTTTACGCCAAAGAAAGCCAAAACCATTCCAGCCAGTTAAAGATAGTTTGTTAGCTAATCAGCCTGATTGATTAAAGCCCTGCTGTATGGCAGGGCTTTTTGCATAGGGCTGCTCCGGCATATTCACTTCTTTCAATTATTTTTAATCAGTCAAAATAAATATAATCAACAATTAGGCGAGAGTATTGACATGTCTTCAAATCAGGAGTCGCTAGCAAAACAGGAGGCCTCCATTACCAGAATGACTGAGGAGGTAAAAAAATTAGAACAGCAAATCAAGCGTACAGCTGCTGTTGTAGTCAGGGAAAGTGAGAAAGCCGGTAAATCACAAATCCGAATTATTCAGCAGGTTCAGCGAGAGCAACAACGTGCTGCGGATATGCGATTACGGAAGGAAATACGGTCTGAACAGGAAATACAGCGGGAAATTGGCAAGAGCAAAAATGCATATAAGAATTTTACCGCTACTGCTACTGCGGCTCAAAAGCAAATTCAGCATGCAACCAGAGCTTCTCGTAACAGTATTCGCGAGTTAAATAAGGAATTAGAAAAAAGTTCTAAAATACAAAAAACTATTGCAGAACAACAAAAAAAATCATCTAAATGGGGAGCGGCCAAAACAGTCGGCAGCGAAATTATCAAGGGAGGAAAAGCTGTCTACGGTGCAGTTAAGCCAGCAATAGATGATGAGAAAAAATTACGTTCAGCTGTCATTCAGGCTGCAGTAAAAGCATATGGTACTGATAAAAGTAAATCAGCAGACTGGATTAAAACTCAGGGTGTAAAAGAAATTCAGGGTTTGGTTCAGGGGCTGGTAGCCAGAAATGGTGGTACATCACAGGCTGCGCTGAATCTGTTTACTGATATGTTACAGCAGGACATGACTCTGGATCAGGTTAAGGCAACTATTCCTTATGCCCATCGTACCATGGTCGGATCAGCTGCCAGCGCCGGTGAGTATGATCATGAAAATACAGCCAGACTGTACAAATCATTGGCAGACTATGGTTTGCAGGCTAAGGATTATAACTCGGTTTCTGATCATATTATTGCATCAAGCAGTCAGGGTAAATTTACTATTGCCCAATTGCAGGGTGAATTACCAGATTTATTGTCTTCTGCTAAAAAGGCGGGGCTAACGGATACCGGAGGAATTGATTATTTAATTTCAACCTTACAGGCTACATCAAAAGAGTCAGAATCTAATGACGATGCAAGTAAAAGCGTTAAAGCTTTTCTGGAAGCATTGGCTAATCCGGAACTGACCAGTACTCTGAGTAAAATTAAAGACCCTGATGTTTCAGGCAAATATCTTGACTGGGATAAAATCAGGGAACAGGGCAGTAAACAGGGCTTAAATGATGCTCAATCCCTGATTAAAGTTTGCAGTGATATTCTTGCTAAAGACAGGAATTACCAGAATTTAAAGCAAAAAGCCGATGCTGGCGATGTACATGCCCAGCAACAGATGCAAGCTCGTCAGAATAAGCTGTTATCTTTTATTCCTGTAGATGCCAGAGATGCTGTTAATGCCAATTTGAATAATAATCTGTTGCTGCCACAAATAAACGCGTTGCAGAAAGATGCTGATGGTTTGGCTGCCAAACAGTTAGCTGTGTTATCTGCGGATCCGGAGCGGCAGCAGGAAAAGAATCATGCTCTGGCTACTTTGGGCAGAAGTGATGTAGTAGAACCGTTAGTTAATTTTCAAACCAGGTTAACCGAGTTATCAGCTGAATTTCCTACTCTTACTTTTGCTGTAACCGCTTTGGCCGCTGCCGCCGGTAGTGCAGCAACTGCACTGAAAGCATTGGGTACTTTGTCTGGTCAAGGAGGCGATATCGATATTGATTCAGGGGGTGATTTTGACAGAGAAAGAAGAAAATCGAACAGAAACAAAAGCACAAAAACGCCAGCCGGTCGGAAAACAGGGGTGAAAGGCAGAAAGATTCCGGCTAGAGTTCCTGGCAAGTTATTAGGCAGGGGTAATTCCGCAGTCGCTGTCCTTGGTGGCGCTTATAATGTATATGCGATTCAGAATGATGACAGCTTAACCCATGAAGAAAAGAAGACGGCTCAGATAAAAAATGCAACCAGTACCGCTGGTGGTCTGGCTGGAACCTGGGCTGGAGGTCAGGTTGGTGCAGCAATCGGAACACTAATATTACCTGGTATAGGTACTGCGGTGGGAGGGCTGATTGGCGGTCTACTTGGCGGAATTGGCGGCAGCATCATGGGAGAGAAGGTAGGCGATGCTGTTGCGCAAAATAAGGATACCGAAGAAATAAAAGCCACAACAGGTGTAGGGAGCAGCGAGCCGTATACACCAGATTTTCGGCATGCCTATGGATTCAATCCTGCATTATATGGGCAATCAGTGTTTGCCTGTGAAAAGGATCAGCTGATAACAAGTGCCAATATGACGCCATCTGCTGCGATGATGCTTTCGTACAGAAATATTCCGGCTAATCTACCCGCAATAGAAAGCCAGTCTGGTGCTGGGCAGTCTGTGCTTGTACAGCAAAGTGCTGAATTTCAAAATGCTTTTCAGGCTATTGTACAGGAGTTGGGTATACGTTTAGACAAAATAGCTACTATTCTCTCGAACCAGCAACAGGTTATTCAGAATAATCTTACGGTGACGCTTGATGGCAGAGTGATTAGCAATCTGGTTTCACGCAATCAGATGGAGATGTATAACCGTGGAGGTGCACAATAATGACTATGTGGAAGAATAATCTGCAAAAGGCCAGTTACAAAAATGTTGCCTTTGATGTCATTTCTATCAGTGATAAAAATGAGAAAGCACTGGTACGGCATGGCCGTCCGTTTGCAAATGGAACCGATATTGAGGATTTGGGTACACAGGGACGACAATGTCAGGTTGCTGCTGTCTATTTTGGTGCAGGCTTTGATACACAGTTATCACAGTTACTGGCTGTGCTGGAAGAACCAGGTGCAGGCACATTGGTTCATCCGGTTTTAGGCCTGTTACAAAATATGATTGCTGCAAGCTGGTCATTTCGTACTGAAGCTGATTCAGTTAATTATGTTGCACTGGATATCACTTTTTTTGAAGCAAAAGAGTCAGCTCCGATATTTTTATTTGAGAATCAGTGGTTAGCCAAGTTAGAACAGATACAGAATACTCTGGAAAAGTATACACAGCAGTTACTGGGTTATTCTGAAACGCTGTTAAGCGTTCGGGAGGGAGTTTCGTCTTTATGGGGCAGTACAAATGGTGTATTTGCCGCATTGTGTGGCGTAGCTGGCAGTGTTCGCCGCTTTTTTGATCTTGATCCTATAAAATATTTGACCAGTAAAGCTTTTTCTTCTGCATCTTACAGTCAGGACGTCAGCAGGCTGATTCATTCTGTAGCCACAATGGTGACAACAGGTCTGGCGAGTGATACACAGTTTGCTACTGGCAGTTTAAGTACCAGACAGACTTTTGATTCTGTCAGTAACCGTGTAGATGGCCTGAATAAATTGCCTGATAATATTCTGTATAGTCAGGATAGACAGGAAACTGAGGAAGAGGCGATCAATCATGTACAAAAGATTGCTGATATTCAGATGCAACCGATTGCCCAGATTCTGCAATTCTTGAGTATTGGTGCTTTGATGCAGAATACTGTCACGATGATTGAAGCGAATAGTGACATAGTGACAGCAAATGAGTTGCTGTATATAAATAATAATCTTCGTCTGCGTATTCAAAAATTAATAGATATTTTACGTGAAACTTATGATTATGCTGATAATGTCAAAAGCATTAATGCTGCCAATATTTATACGCAAACAACGATAATGATTCAGTTGCTGGCCAATATGGCCGCACAATTTAATGACTATGCTTTGGCCGTCATTAATCAGAAACCGCCAATGCGTACCAGAAAAGCAGATATTAACGGCACCATTCATCAGTTGGCATATTTACTTTATCGGGATATTGAGCGGGCAAATGAATTAATGCGCCTTAATCCTCATTTGTGCCATCCATCATTTATTCAGCGTAATGAGTGGATTAATTATTATGTTAAATGAAACTGAAATGTTGCCTTATCCATATGGCAATGAAGTGGTAGTGCGAATAGGGGGGAAAGAACATAAAGACTGGCTTAGCTATGATATTGACAGTGATTTTCTGATTCCTGCTGATGCCTTCAGTTTTGAAACCAATGTTTCCCAAAATCAGGGTGTTTTGGCCGACTATAGCTCTTTGCAATGTGAAGTGTTGATTAATAACCAGTTGGTTATGACCGGAATTATTGGCCATCAGAATGAAATGGTTGATAAAAACAATCATAGTATCGGTTTTAATGGCCGTGACCTTGCCGGTTTATTGGTGGATTGCAGTGTTAAACAAATTAATGTTAAAGGAATGAATGTTTTAGCTGCCGCACAGAAGATAGTTGAACCCTGGCCACAAATCAAAAAAGTGATATTAAAGGCTGAAAAAAATCCAGTTCTGGACAAAGTAGATATCGAACCCGGGGAAACTGCATGGCAGGCATTGAGCAAAATTGCCTATAAGGCAGGCCTGCATGTGTGGCTGGAACCAGATGGTACGTTGGTTGTTGGTGGTGCTGATTACGCCAGCCCGCCAGTGGCAACCCTGTGCCACAGTAAAAATGATCGCCGAAGTAATATTCAAAGTATTCATATTGAGTATAGTACTGAAAATCGTTACTCGGAAGTTACCTTTCTTGGCCAAAGTCACACCCGTTATGCCAATTCGTCAAAACACGATTTGAAATGGGTATACAAAGACGAAACAATGGTTTTATACAAGCCGAAAACAGTAGTAATCGGTGATGCAGAAAATCTGGAACAGTTGAAGGTGCAGGCAAAAAAAATGCTTTCTGACTGGCGTCTGGAAGGTTTCACTTTAACCATTACGGTTGCAGATCATAAAACTCAGGATGGCCTGCTGTGGCAACCCGGACAACGTGTGCATGTGATTGATGAAGACCAGCAGATAGATGCCATTTTTTTTCTGATGGGACGTCGTTTTTTACTGAATCGAAGTGGCGGCACGCTGACTGAACTGCGCTTAAAAGAGGATGGAATATGGACGCCGGATGCTTATGTTAAAAAATCCGCAGCAGCACGATCACGTAAAGGAAAACGTAAAGGTGTGACTAACCGGCAGATTAAACAGGTCAAAATATAACAGCGTATACATTTAATTGGAATAAATTTTAATTGGAGAGTCAGATGAGTTATGTTGCGAAGCTGGTAAATAAAACCAGAACGACAATTAATAATACCACCAGCTCAGTCCGGCAGGCTTTTCGAGGTCGGCTGACACGGGTAAATGCCTCTCAGCCGATACAATCTGCTCAGGTAGCAGCTCTGGCCGATGAGATTTTACAGGATGTGGAGCAGGTACAGCAATTTGGTTTTACTAGTAATCCGCCCGTGGGCTCGGAAGCCATTGTTTTGCCCCTAAGTGGTCAGACCAGTCATGGCATTATTATTGCCACTGAGCATGGTGAATACCGGATTAAAGCACTGGCTGCAGGAGAAGTAGCTGTTTATAACCAGTCTGGCGCCTCTATTACCTTAAAAAATGGCAAACTGATTGAGATTGATTGTGAAACTTTAAATATTAAAGCACCGGCAGGAGTAAAAATTGAGGCAGCGGCTGGCATTAATATCGATGCTCAGGCGGGAGTGAATATCAGTGCCCAGAATGTTAATTGCTCGCAGGAAATCACTGCCGCAGGCCAAATCAATGGTAATGGCGGACTGGATATCAAAGGAGGGCAAGGAGCAACATTTTCAGGCAATATTGTACAAACTAACGGTAGCTATACCACTGTCGGCGATGTTAAAGCCAGTGGAATCAGCCTGGCCGGGCATGATCATGCAGTCAGAGTGGGCAAGCCTGTCTGATAGTTGCTGAAGCTCTTCAGCTTCAGATAAAAATAGTTATTTTAGTAAACTATAACAATAACATAACCGGAGTAGTTTATGGATAGAGAAATAGACACCAGAACAGGTGATTACACCGGACAGATTATAAATCACTTACAAAATGCAGTTTATCTGCGTCTGATGACACCGCTGGGTAGTTATTGGGCGGATAAAAAATTGGGCTCACTGTTGTATACGCTTGAACGGGAAAAAGATTTGCAATCAGTTAGCTTGCTAGCCAAACAGTATGCGCAACAGGCTTTACAGCCAATTATTGATGATGGGCGTGCGGCAGATATTTCTGTCGCCACCATGCAACCACATAATGGCATGCTGAATTTGAATATACAGATAACGCAATTAACTGGAGAAAAATTTATATTTGAGTGTCCGGTTAAAGTAATTTAAAAAAATAATTAAATGGATTTTGAAAATGCACAATATTCCAACATTTGAGGAAATACGCCACGCTATTTTGCGTGATATGGTTTCATTAAACCCCCAAGCTGATGTTTCTTCAGATAGTGATAATTATATTCGAGCCAGCAGTCTGGCCAGTTGTGCCACGGGACAATATGCTCATCAGGCATGGATATTAAGACAGTTTTTTCCGGATACTGCGGATACAGAATTTCTAGAGAGACATTGTAATCTGCGTGGTATACGCCGTAAAAATGCTACTTCCGCCAGCGGAACAGCTATTGCTCGTGGTATTCCGGGATCATTAATTGAAGCAAAATTACAAATTATATGTGGTGAGCATTTATATACTGTGCAGCAACAGGCAGTGATTGGTAAAGAGGGTACTGCTGTTTTATCCATACAGGCGCATGAGGCTGGTTCTGCATCAAATCAGCATAATAAAGCAGCACAATTTATGGCTGCACCGATAGGTATATCCAGCGATGTGGAAATCGTACAAGCTACCGGCGGTACTGATGTTGAAAGCGATACTTCATTATTGAACCGTTTATTGGATTTATTACGTCGGCCACCTGCCGGAGGCAATAAATATGATTATCGGGCCTGGGCATTGAGCGTGGATGGCGTTACCAGTGCATATGTATACCCATTACGCCGCGGGCTTGGTACGGTAGATATTGTCATTACCAGCAATAATAATTTACCCAGTGATGAGATAGTCAGCAAAGTACAGGCTTATATTGATTCAGTGCGACCGGTAACGGCTAAAAACAGCTTTGTTATCAAGCCAGATGTCACCAGAGTTGATATTAAAGTTAAAGTGCGCTTGTCCGATGCAAACCTTGACAGGGCGACAGCAGATATCCGACAAGCCTTGCAGGAGCATTTCAGTGCTTTAAAGCCTGGTGATAGCGTGATTGCATCCCAGCTGGAAGCGGTGATCAGTGATGTGTCTGGGGTGACCGATCGCAAGATGACTCAGCCAGCAGCTAATCTAATCGCAGAGACAAGCAAAAAGATTGAATGGTTTATGCTGGGTAAGGTTGATGTGAGTTTGCTATGAGTTACGTCAATACTTTATTGGGATTATTACCTCCGGTTACATACAACCGTACTGCACCGGCAGTAAGAAATGCCGCCGCAATTGATGGCAACTGTCTGGATGAAATACAAAATGCTGCCCGTCGTAAACTGGGCGTTATTGACCCACGCACATCGGGAAATTACATCGTGCGCTGGGAGGAATTGCTCAATCTGGACAGCACCGGCAAAAACGGCCAGCAAAGAATACTGGCAGTGATCACCAAAATTAACGAAACCGGTGGCTTGAGTATTCCCTATTTTATGCAGATGGCCGCTTCAATTGGCTACGACATCACCATAACCGAGCCGCAGCCATTCCGGGTGGGTATCAGTCGTGCCGGTGACAGACTGTCGCGTGAAGACATTATGTGGGTATGGTGGGTAAACGTTAAAAATGCTGATAGTCGCGCAACCCGCTTTCGTGCAGGGATATCAACGGCTGGCGACAGATTGACAGCATATGGTGATGTCATTATTGAAACTGTATTAAAAGAGCTGAAACCAGCATTTACCGACATACGATTTACATATAAGGACAAATAAAAAATGTATCCAATTGATACGCAAGACGGACTGTTTCATGATGGTAATGGAATAAACGAACTGGGCACTGTATTGCCGGCTAGCTGGCTGAATCAGGTGCAGACTGAGCTATTGGCTATTTTGACTGCTGCCAAAATAAAACCAGAAAAAGCAACAAATAATCAGGTTTTGGAAGCTATTAAATTTTTGATATCAATGAATAAACCTGCTGATGCTACTGGTGAATCTGCCGGTATTACAAAGGTTCTTGATTCATTGATAAGCAAGGATAGGCTATCGGCATTATCAGCTAATCAAGGTCGTATCCTCAATGAATTAAAATTAGATAAAGATGGGATTGCAAAGGCCGCGGCAAAATTGCAGCAAGCGCGCAGTATAAATGGTGTTCCATTTGATGGCACCGTTGATATTAATGTTACACCGGCTGGCGCTATTCAGTTTTTTGCCCAAAATACAGAACCTACAGGCTGGTTAAAAGCTAACGGTGCAGCTATATCACGCAAGACATATGCTAATTTGTTTGCAGCAATTGGCACAATATATGGTGCTGGCGATGGGAAAACTACCTTTAATTTACCTGATTTGCGCGGGGAATTTATTCGAGTATGGGATGATGGGCGCAACATAGATGGTGGTCGCGCTCTAGGCACATGGCAACCAGACCAAAATTTAGCTCATAACCATAATGGTACAACATTAGAATCTGGCTGGCATGATCATACAGGCTGGACAGCATACAACGGGGAACATAGTCATGGAGTACCTATTAGCACTAATGGGGCTGGGGTAAATTTTGAATCTAACGGAGGTAATACCGAGAGATGGGGAAATACAAATAATTCAGGAAACCATAACCATTTCTTCAGAACGGATGGAAATGGCAACCATACTCATAGATTTTCTACAGATTTTAATGGTGGTAATGAAGCAAGGCCGCGCAATATTGCATTATTAGCCTGTATCAAAATGTAAAAATAATAAATCCTTTCTTCTATAGCTGTTTTCAAGCTGTTAGTCGGAAAACGCAAAAAACTATTAAACTATTAAAGGCTTTAAAGTTATCTGGCATAGTCTTTTTTTCGTCTATGTGTATTTACCTTTTCTTTGTTTAATAGAGTAGTCCAATAATTGGCAAATGCACAAAATTTTTTATAGGGTGGATTTATCTTGCAGCTTTTTTGTTAGCCTTTATTTCTGAGCAGCAATTAATCATTATATTTTTATCTGCGAATTACCGATTGCAGGCTGAAATACATTCTGCAATCGGTATTCAATATTCCTGTCATGTGTTCAATGTTAGATTATTTTCAATCTAATTCAATCATTAAGCTGTAATTTGTATTGCAGCTTAAATCAATAATATTTAATTTCTCGAAGCACTCAGGCGCGATAAATTAAATTATCATTTAATAAAAACGCTATTTTGTACTGTAATAAAAATACTAACAGACTGTCAGTCAATCCAGTAATTAAACGTCGAAAAGAGAAGTTTAATAGCTGTTGCAAAACTGATATTCAGGCTGTAAAAGCGTCATTTCATTTGCCATTTATACCAGAATTGCTGTATTGATTAATGTATAAGAAGTAAATGATTCATTGCTATCAACGACGTGCCAAGACTGCTGTAGATAAGTAATCTTTAATACCGCTGGCAATGGAATTGGCCATTTTCTGACGAAAATTGCTGCTTGATAATAACCGTTCTTCAATCGGATTGGAAATAAAAGCGGTTTCAACCAGTATGGATGGGACATCTGGTGCTTTCAGAACGGCAAAATTAGCCTGATCGACACTGCCCTTATGCAGGTTATTGATTTTGCCAAGCTGATTTAAAACATCCTTGCCCAGTTTCAGGCTATCGTTGATGGTTGCTGTTTGGGTAAGGTCAAACAGGGTGTTGTTGACATTTTTATCGGTAGAGTAACTTACGCCACCAATTGAATCGGCTGCATTCTGGGTTTGTGCCAGATATTTGGCTGCTGCACTGGTGGCACCTTTGGGATTAAGGGCGTATACACCGGTACCTTTGGCAGATGGATTGGTAAATGCATCAGCATGGATGGAAACAAATACATCGGCTCTGAGTTTACGCGCTTTGGCTACGCGCACACCTAGCGGAATGAATATGTCTTCATTTCGGGTCATGTAGGTTTTGTAGCCATAGGAGTCCAGTATTTTTTTTACTTCGCGTCCAATAGCCAGTACCACATCTTTTTCATGCAAGCCGGACGGGCCTGTGGCACCGGGGTCTTCACCACCATGTCCCGGGTCAATCATGATAACGGGCTGGCGGTTGAGTTTATTCGGCTTGCCTGATGTTGGGGGCTGGTTGATAACTGGCGGTTTACTTTCAGGCGGTTTTTGCACCGGAGGCGTGGAAGCGGTAGCCTGTGGGCGTGTGGTGCCGTCACTGTTGACCTTGCCGTGGCTATAGTCCTGCAAGAGTGCCATTAATGGATCGTTTTTTTCTTGTTCCATGGCCACCGTAGCAGTGGGGTATAAGTCCACTACCAGCCGGTTTTTGAAATTGGCTACTGGCGTCAACGAAAATATCTGTGGATTGACGGTCGTTTTCAAGTCCATCACGATACGTATGGTTTCTGGATTGAATTGCCCGATGCGAACACTGGCAATATACGGATCCATGGGAATGACTTTGTTGCTCAGTTCACGCAAGACCTGATTGGTGGCTGAGCCTTGAATATCGATAACCAGTCTGTCAGGATTTTTGAGTTGAAAGTATTTAAACTGGATTGGTGTTGTAGATTCCAGCGTCATTCTGGTATAGGCTGTGGCTGGCCAGATGCGTGAAGCCACGATGTCTGCGCCAGCTTTGGCGGCGCGAGCAAACGGGGTAAGGCTGATTAATAGCGTGCCGGTAGAAGCAAGTAACAGTTTTCGGCGGCTGATATGGTTAGGCATGGTTTATTCTGTAATTTTGTCTAGTGTGTGTGTGCCATTGGCAGTAGCGGCACTCATCTGTACTATGCGGCCGCTGCTATTAGCAATAATGTTCAGGATGATATCAGCCGACGGAGCCAGATCACCACCGAGTTGCGGCCATTCAATCAGGACAATGCTATCTGCGGTGATGAGTTCATCCAGTCCTGCATCCAGCCATTCTTCCGGGCTTTGAAAACGGTATAGATCAAAATGATGCAGGTGAAATCCGTTAAATGGATAGGTTTCAACTATATTGTATGTGGGGCTTTTAACTGCGCCATGATAGCCCAGTGCGTTAAGCAGGCCGCGGGTAAAGGTGGTTTTGCCCGCACCTAAGTCTCCTATTAGCCAGATGATTAAAGGTGGGCTGATATGCTGGGCAAAACGGGCACCCAGATTCAAGGTATCGTTTTCGCCGGCCAGAACAATTTCATGGATTTGAGATGCAGACATGGTATGTTTAATTAATAAAACGGGTTTATTATGCGATAAAGTTTGTAAGAGTGAAAGTAGTAAAGTTCTGCCAGTTTGTCAGGTTGCAGGTCAGAAGCCGGTTTTAAGCCTGTCTGGCCGGATTTGTACTATGAGTATATTTTCAGGTCAATGCTATAATCCCAATGATGACTGGTCTGTGACTGATTCAGTACGTGGTGTGCTGAATTGTCATGGCTACAGATGAAGAGACAAATGATTGCAATACAACAACGCCCGATAGGTGTATTTGATTCCGGGGTAGGCGGCCTGACTGTGGTTCGGGCTTTGATGGAACGGCTGCCTAATGAGAATATTATTTATTTTGGTGATACGGCACGGGTTCCGTATGGGGTGAAGTCCAGACACACAATTGAAGTTTATACTGAACAGATTGTGTCGTTTCTGCTGGAGCATGATGTTAAGGCTCTGGTTGTGGCCTGTAATACCATAGCTGCTGTGGCGCGGGAAAAGATACGGCAACTGGCCGGCGGCATGCCAGTACTGGATGTGATTGATGCCGGTGCCAAGGCTGCACTGGAAACAACGCGGAATAATCACATCGGTGTGATTGCCACCAGTACCACCGTCAATAGTAATGCTTATGCCCGGGCGATTCATAAACAGAATGCACAAACACGCGTATTTTCACAGGCCTGTCCATTATTGGTGCCACTGGTGGAAGAAGGCTGGCTGGATCATGAAGTAACACGATTAACAGCCAGAGAATATTTAAAGCCGATTCTGGCGGAAGATGTGGATACACTGGTTTTGGGCTGTACTCATTATCCATTACTCAAATCATTAATCCGGCAGGAAGCACCTGAACTGAAACTGGTTGATTCAGCAATTACGACAGCAGAAGCAACGGCACAGGCACTGCAACAGCAGCAGTTGGTTAATCCGGATCACACGGAGGCGCAATACCGTTTCTATGTAAGTGATATTCCCCTGCGATTCCAGACAATCGGGGAACGGTTTCTTGGGCGTAGCCTCGAACAGTTGGAAATGATATCTTTGGGCTAGATTTTCTGTTGGCAGGAGAAAAATAAGCGGTATGAAAAGAATTGTGATTCTGATTTCTGGGCGTGGCAGTAATATGCAGGCGGTAGTGGAGGCGAATATTGCGCAGGCAGAAGTGGTGGCGGTAATCAGTAATCGGGCTGATGCAGCTGGTTTGCAATGGGCTGCACAGCATGGTGTGGCCACTGAGGCAATCTGCCATCAGGATTATGCCGGCCGTGAAGCGTTTGATACCGCTCTTATGGCGCGGATTGATGCCTATCAGCCGGATCTGGTGGTACTGGCAGGCTTTATGCGTATTTTAACGCCTGAATTCTGTGAACATTATGCCGGCAGGCTGATTAATATTCATCCATCTTTATTGCCTGCTTTTCCCGGACTTCATACGCATCAGCGGGCTCTGGACAGTGGCTGCCGGGTAGCAGGATGTACCATTCATTTTGTCACTGCACAACTGGATTGCGGCCCGATTATTGTTCAGGGCGTTGTGCCTGTACTAGGTAATGATACTGCTGATACTCTGGCACAGCGGGTATTGCGGGTTGAGCATGAGTTATTGCCACAGGCAGTGGCTGATTTTGTTGCTGGCAAGCTGGTTGTAGAGGGGAATCGAGTTAATAATTTGTCTATGGCTGATATAGATGATTCGGTTTTCCTGAAAAATTAGTATGCTATGAGAGAAGTATGAAAGTAAAATTCTGGCTGGATATATTGCTTGTCTGGGTAAGTTTACTATTGCTACCAGTAACACGGGCTGCCGATTTACCGCAACGGGCACAATTGCAGTTTGTAGACAGTTATGGTTTGCCGGTAAGCATGGACTTTGTACAGCAAGGTGAGCAGTACCGGATTAATACCCAAATTAATCTGATTTTTTACCAGATGCAGTTTGTTTCTACTGGTACGGTAAATGGTTCTACCCTGAATCCGCTTTCCTATACGGATAGTCGCTTTGGTAAACCTTATGCACAGGCGCGCTTTACTGAACAGGGTATTGATTATGGTAAGGTTTCTGAGTCCAGTAAGCATATGGTGGTAAACGGACCGGTATACGATATGTTTGCACTTGGCTGGCAACTAGGCTTTAATCACGGTAAATTGCCCGCAAATACCTATCTGACTAATGGTAAAAAAGTTTACCTGCTGGATGCAGTTCGTAGTCGTGGCAATGCACAACTGCTGGTTAATGGCCGGCAAATTGATATCAGCCAGTATAGTATCAGTCGTGGTGATGATGTGGTGGAATATGCTTTTGCACCGCAGTTTGAGAATATTCCGGTACAGATTAGCTATATGGATAATGGTAAGGTTTATACCTTGCAACTGAAAGGTGGCCAAATTGACGGGAAGGCTATTTAAGAAATTATGATAAATGCGCAACAACTTGATTTGACAGCTGCTGCTCTGGCTCAGGTGTTAACGTTCAGACAGCCGGCAGATGTTGTGTTGTCGACCTTTTTCCGGCGCCAGCGCAAGCTGGGTGTACGTGACCGGCATGAAATAGCCGAAACTGTATTTGCTACTATTCGTCACTTGCAAAAAATCCAGAAAATGCTGCCCAGACCTCATAACAAGCCACGCCGTGCTGCTCTGGCAGCGCTGGTTTTAGGGCGCGGTTTAAGTATTCATGCTGTAGAAAGCTTATGTGATGCTGAAGAGAAGCAGTGGCTGGTTGAATTAAAGCAGCATAAGTCTGATTTTGCTGCTACGCTGACAACTGCTGCCGAGCTGCCTCAATGGCTGATTGATTGTTTGCAGCAGCAGGACTGGGATGAGAATCAGATTATCGCTTATGGCCGCAGTGTGATGCAGGCAGCGCCGCTGGATGTGCGGGTTAATACCCTGAAAGGTAAACGTGATAAGGTTTTGGTTGCGCTACAGGCAGAAGGCTTACGCGCAGAAGCTACTCCTTATTCACCATGGGGAATCCGACTGTATGATAAGCCGGCATTAAACCGTCACCCGTTGTTTCTGGATGGTGTGCTGGAAGTACAGGATGAAGGCAGCCAGTTACTGGCTCTGTTAACTGGCGTAAAACGTGGGCAGATTGCGGTAGATTTCTGTGCTGGTGCTGGCGGTAAGACTCTGGCAATGGGCGCGATGATGGCAGGCAGCGGACGCTTGTATGCGCTGGATGTAGCCGAAAAACGTCTGGCTAATCTGAAACCACGTATGGTGCGTGCAGGTTTGACCAATATCCATCCGCAACGCATTGATAATGAAAATGATGCGCGTATTGCCCGCTTGAAAGGTAAGGCAGATTGTGTCTTAGTGGATGCTCCTTGTTCCGGGCTGGGTACTTTGCGGCGCAATCCTGATTTAAAATATCGTCAGAGTGGTGACAATGTACAGGCATTGCAGCAACAGCAACGATCGATTTTGCAGGCTGCTTCTGCTCTGGTACGCTCGGGTGGCAGACTGGTATATGCTACTTGCAGTATTCTAGAGGCTGAAAATCAGCAGCCGTTAAATGATTTTCTGGCAGCCAATACAGGCTGGCATATTGAGCCGGTACATACATTGCTCAAGGGTATTGCTTTGCCATCCATGCAGGGTGATTATTTGCAGTTGAATACCAGTGAACATCATACAGACGGCTTTTTTGCCGCTGTGCTAACACGCATTAAGTAAATGAAATAAGGAATGTACATGAGTACTCAGGAAAGAATTAAAACACTTGTTACCGAACATCCGGTTGTATTGTTCATGAAAGGGACAAAACAGTTTCCACAGTGTGGTTTTTCATCCCGTGCTGTGCAGATTTTGCAGGCGGCCGGCTTGAAGGATTTCTATACTGTTAATGTGCTCGAAGATGATGATATCCGTCAGGGTATCAAGGAATATGCTGACTGGCCAACGATTCCGCAACTGTATGTAAAAGGTGAATTTGTTGGTGGTTCTGACATTATGCTGGAAATGTATGAAGCAGGTGAATTGCAGACTTTACTGGCTTCTGTCTGACTGAATTCTGTTCGGGGAATTTCTCGCTAACTATTTTGATTTAAGTGTTAAAGGAATTATTTTTGGAACAGGCTATGAATATCAATGTGATTGACCATCCGCTGGTGAAGCACAAACTGTCATTGATGCGTGAAGAGGATTGCAGTACCTATCGTTTTCGCACGCTGACAAAAGAACTGGCACGGTTAATGGCTTATGAGGCCAGTCGCGATTTTGATGTAGAGATTGTCAAAATGCAGGGCTGGTGTGGTGAGATTGATGCTTACCAGATTAAAGGCAAGACTGTTACTGTGGTGCCTATTCTGCGCGCCGGGCTGGGTATGCTGGATGGAGTACTGGATTTAATTCCTACGGCTAAAATCAGCGTAGTAGGTTTGCAGCGTGATGAAGAGACGCTGGAGCCGGTACCTTATTTTGAAAAATTTGTCAGTCAGATGGATAAACGTCCGGCACTGATTATTGACCCCATGCTGGCTACCGGTGGTTCAATGAATGCAACCATTGACTTGCTCAAGAAGAAGGGGTGCAAGGATATTAAGGCACTGGTATTGGTAGCAGCTCCGGAAGGCGTTAAAGCGGTTAATGAAGCACATCCGGATGTGACAATCTATACCGCTGCTCTGGATGATCATCTGGACGATAATGGCTATATTATCCCCGGACTGGGCGATGCCGGTGACAAAATTTTTGGTACCAAACACTGGTAAGCTACTGGCCGGTTTTTAAATCAGTCTGTTGGTGGACAGGGAAAAATTTGCCAATTTTAAAAGACAGAATGCTCAATGTGAGCTTCTGTCTTTTTAATTTATGCTTAATGAAATCAGATTTGGCGCACAGAGTAATTTGCAGAAATCTTATCGGTCATTTGATTGCAATCAGCCTTGCAGAAAAATATTTTGAGTATTGCTTGGGTCAATGAGTATTTAAGTTTTTATTCTGTATCCGTTTAGGGGAAAATAAAGGTTGTTATTGATGCTATCTGGTTTTAATGAACATGAACCGGTGTAAGTGGCAGGGTTTTGTCTGAATTTATTGATTATAGATGTTAAATATCAGCCCAACAGCCAGTCCCGGCTTATGTTGGCTATTTATCAGGTTTGAGTCTGCCAGCTGAATGGTTATATGCCATTGGTCACACAGGGTTTTAACGATGGCCAGTCCTAAGCCGCTGCCGTTTTCATTATTGCCCAGAATGCGGTAAAACGGTTCAAATATCAGCTTTCGTTCAGTTTCAGAAATACCATAGCCACTGTCTTCTATCCATAAAGCCAGCCGGTTGTCTGTGGTTGGTCTGGTTTGAATACATATATGACCGTTAGCGGGTGTGTATTTGATGGCATTAACCAGAATATTCTTCAGAATGGTTTGTAAATCATTGCTGCTGATGGGCAGTTTGATGTGTTCACCGATGTCGACACTCAGGTTCTGCTGCTTCTGTTCAGCCAGAGGAAGTAATTCTGCAATCAGGTCGCGTAGTAAGGGCATCAAGGCAGTACAGACATTATTCGGCATAAGGTGCTGTTGTTGCTGATGTTGTGCTCTGGCCATGGATAATAGCTGGGTAAGCAGTTGTTCGGTGCGTGCTATACCGGCTTTGATCTGACCAATAAGTTTGTGCTGTTCCTGAATGGTTAAATTTGGTTCGTCAAAACGGGCTATCTGTATGGTAAGTGCAGTGATGGGGGTACGTAACTCATGTGCTGCATGACTGATAAATTTTTTATCAAGTTCAATTGCAGCCTGTAGCTGGCTGAAGAGACGGTTTAGTGCGGTGATGAAAGGGCGGATTTCAGTGGGTACGTGCCTGGTATCCAGTGGTGATAAATCATTGGCATTACGTGCAGTTAATTCGGTACTCATTTCCTGTGTTGCCCGGAACAGGCGGCGAATCCAGATGGCGGTAAACAGCCATAAGATAGGCATAAGAATAAGAAATGGCCACACTACACTCAGTGCGCTGTCTTTGGCAATATGATTACGGTATGCTGTGCGCTGGGCAACAATAATGCGTTCGTGTTCGCGACTAAGGATGTAAACTCGCCAGTGCCGGGCTACGGTGGTAAAGTTGTGAAAGCCATCTTGTAGTTGCTGCAAATTCTGTACAGCATTGTCATCACCCATCAGGATATTGAGATAGGGTGAATCAAGGGTTTGTGCCAGAATACGAGGTTTGGGCAGTGTTCTGGTGCTTTCGGGAAAGTTGAGGTCTTCTGGTTTATCTCTGCGCAATATGGCACTGCGCGGGTCAAGTAAGTGCGCAATCTGTTCCAGTTGTGCATCCTGCAAATCCTGAGTTTCCCGAAAAGCGGTCTGATAGGCAAGAATGTCACCAATAATGGCGATAAAGGTGACCACAATGGTTAAAACCAATAATAAACGCCATTGTAGTGATGATACTATCCGCGTCGATCCACTAGCCATCCCAGTCCTCGCACATTTTTAATGACATTGCTGCCGAGCTTTTTGCGAATTCCATGAATGACCACTTCCACGGCATTGCTCTCCACTTCTTCATTCCAGCCATAAATTTTTTCTTCCAGTTCCTGCCGGGACAGTATGGTACCCGGTTGCAGCAATAAACTGTAAAGCAGAGCGTATTCCCGTGCTGACAGGCGGGTAACCAGACCATTGGCGCTAACTTCTCTGGTGGCCGGGTTTAATGTGATAATGCCATTGCTCAGTACAGGATTGACATGTCCACTGCGCCGGCGCAATAAAGCCCGGATACGGGCCAGTAATTCAGCAGGAGCAAATGGTTTGATCACGTAGTCGTCGGCGCCACTGTCCAGACCATTAATGCGTTCTTCTACGGTATCACGGGCAGTAATCAGGATGACGGGTAAATCGCTGTTTTTGGCGCGCAGGTGGCGCAACACACTTAAGCCGTCCTGTTTGGGTACACCGATATCCAGTAAGGCGATATCGTAGATATCTGGTTGTAATGCACTTTCTGCTGCTAGGCCGTCTGTAACACAATCGACAGCAAAACCGGCACCATGAAGCATGTCGCTTAGCGCTTCTGCAATCATTTTGTCGTCTTCAAGAAGTAGAATTCGCATGGGTTAACATTTTTCCACATAGACTGATAAGCAGCCTGTATGAAATCAGGCTTAGAGATGTCTATGATAACAAAAACCGCTTCAGTGTTCCTGAAACGGTTTTATTCTAATGTTAACCAGCTGGCTGATTAATTGATTTCAGTAGTGGTGGTGGTTTGCTTGGTAGTAGTCATGCTGGCATCTGCTTTTCTGGTATGGGCTTTTTTAGCATGTACTTTTCTTACGTGAGTTTTTTTCGCAGCTGGTTTAACAACTTTGGCGGCAGGTTTAACCGAAGTGGTAGCTGGTTTAACGGATGTAGTAGAAGCAGAAGTGTTAGTGGTAGTAGTGGTGGTTGCAGCAACAGGAGCGGCAAAAGAAGCAGCAGCAGTTAAACCGAAAATAGCACTTACAACAGCAGCAGTAATTTTTTTCATGACAGATCTCCATTAAAAAGTAATTTGGGACAATAACCATCTCGGTTCTTGTTAATGCACAGTATGGCTCTAAATACTTAGGCGAGACTTAGTTAATTGTTTTTTATTGTTAATTTTTTGTAATTATATAATAATATATCTATTATATTTTATGGTTTTGTTAATTTTATTCTTTAAATTTAAAGCCATTGCCAAGAACTGATTGTACTGAAAATATAGCAGAAAAATCATGGATATGAACGTGACTGCAACAAATGTAAGGGCGGTAAAAAGCATATTTGCTGTGAATCACTATTTAAAAGGGTAGGCAAGGAAGAAGGTAGAAAAATAGATAATTTATAGTTATGACAATTGGCTATAAGTAAACTGGATTTATAGCTTGCAGCAAATAACGAGAGTGTCGATGGCAAACAATGACACAAATCTTGTGTGTACGCACTTTATCAAGCGGCTTGCTCAGGAGGTATTCTAGTCAGAAACTCTATCAGCGTGATTGACCGATAAATTAAGTACTGCGTTCATTAAGTAGAGCGCTATAGATTCAGTAATATGAAAAAACGGGTGTGTTGTGCTTGAACAGAAAAGCATTACTGGAAATGCATGGCTATCAGTTAAGGTTGGTTTGCTGAGCAGGTAAAAAATACCGGCGTCTGCCCCAAATGAGGTGCACGCCGGTAATAATTATTATATTCAGACAGTGCGTGCAATTTCGGTAAATGCTTCTGCGGCCAGACCGAGGGTATCGGCAATGATTTCACTACTATGAGCAGCGGAGACAAAACAGGCTTCATATGCGGATGGCGCAAATGCCACACCGCGTGACAACATGGCATGGAAAAACGCTTTAAACAATACCTGATTGCTGTGCTGCATGTCTGCAAAACAATTTGGCAGCTCGGCGGTAAAGTAAAAGCCAAACATGCCACCGATACTGCGAGTACTGAATGGAATATTGGCTTCATGGGCTATTGCTGCCAGTCCATTACTGAGCTCTTGAGTGCGTGCGCTTAGGGTGGTGTAAAAATCGGGGCGCTGTATGATTTCCAGTGTTTTCAGTCCGGCTGCCACACATACCGGATTACCGGATAGTGTACCTGCCTGATAAACCGCACCTAATGGTGAAACACAGGCCATGATATCTGCGCGACCGCCAAAAGCAGCAACAGGCATACCACCGCCAATGATTTTGCCAATTGTGGTTAAATCGGGTTTGATGCCATGAATTGACTGTGCGCCGCCCAGAGCAACACGAAAACCGGTCATTACTTCATCGTAAATCAGGACGCTGCCGTGCTGTTCAGTAAGGGTGCGCAGCGCCTGAACAAACTCTGGTGAGGCTGGAATCATGTTCATATTGCCAGCAATCGGTTCAACAATCACACAGGCAATATTGTCGCCCTGGCTGGCAAATATCTGTTGCAGTGCCTCTACATCATTATAAGGCAGAACCAGAGTGTGGCGGCTGAAGTCTTCAGGTACACCGGCTGAGCTGGGATGGCCGAAAGTTAGCAGACCGGAACCGGCTTTAACCAGCAGGCTGTCGGAATGACCATGATAACAGCCTTCGAATTTGATGATGTTGTCGCGTCCGGTAAAGCCTCTGGCCACACGAATGGCACTCATGGTGGCTTCCGTACCAGAGCTGACCAGACGGATTTGCTCCATACTGGGCATAATATGGCGAATTTCCTCGGCCATACGGATTTCATTCTCAGTGGGCGCACCAAAAGACAGGCCTTTTTCGGCAGCCTGACACACTGCGGCAACTACTTCTGAATGCGCATGTCCGACAATAGCCGGCCCCCATGAACCAACATAATCGATATAACGGTTCTGGTTTTCATCCCATACATATGCTCCCTGTGCTTTATTAATAAAGCGGGGAATGCCGCCTACGCTGCCAAAAGCGCGTACCGGAGAATTCACTCCACCCGGAATGATGGCTTTTGCCTGTTCGAAGAGTTGCTGGTTTCGATCCATGATTTGAGCCTTTGCTAATAGTAAATATGTCGAATGATTCGATGTCAGGGATTAATCATACTATCGATTGCCCGACAGGGTTAATGGCCTTTGGTGGTTTTTTAGCCAGTATTGTCGGCTATGGAAAAAAATGACTGCCTATGCTTACCGGTATTTTTATGACATACAGGGAGAAGTAGTTGTGAAGTTATTTAGCCTTGCGAAATTTGCTGTAACAGATTTCAGTTTATAAATACCTGTAATAAAAGGTGAAGTGTGCTGATTCTGTCAAAGCGGGGATTTCTGAATAAGTTTATACAGGAAGATAGTGAATTCGAAATAATTACAAGAATTTGGTGTGTAACTTATGGATAAGCTGCGGAAAATGTGCCAGAAGTTTTACCCATTGATACATCATAAGTGTATAGCTTTCCTGTGCCAGAAAACGCAATTTAGATTGAGTGGCGGTATAACGGGTAGTGGGGGTAGGCGAAACCTGAACATTCAAACCCAGATCGCGCGCCATAAAGTTGGCACGTGCCAGATGATAGGGGTCGCTGACGATGATAAAACTGTCTAAGTCATTATCTTCGGCAATAGCTTGTGCATTAACCAGATTCTGCCAGGTATCACGCGAATGGTTTTCGTAGATAATATCACTGGCATCTACGCCGTGGCGGATTGCATAGCGCCGGCCAACTGCGGCTTCAGTCATAAAACCGCTCTTGGGGCTGCCACCAGTAAATAAAATTTTTTTTACTTTGCCGGTACGGTACAGATTGATAGCATGATTAATGCGTTCGCGAAAAACCGGAGACGGGCGTTTATCCCATGCTGCTGCACCAAGTACGATTGCTGCATCGGCCTCACTAAGTACTTGCGGATGGCTGAATTGGTAGACTGTAGCAACACTAATGGCAAAATTGGTTCCAACAAACAGGCTACCGGCAACGATAACGCTACGCAAACAGTACCAGAAACCAAAATTAGTGCCGGTGTTCATTTACTGTTCAAGTAAAGCTTCAATATTAGTTAACGGGCGCCCTATGGCGGCATGTTCGCCAATTACTGCTATTGGCCGTTCTATCAATATAGGATGTGCTGCCATGGCTGCTATCAGCGTATCTTCATCGGCTTCGCGCAAATTCAGTTGCTTAAAGAGATCATCTTTACTGCGCATCATTTCCCGTGCTGAGTTAATCGCGAGTTTCCGTTTCAGTACGCGAATCTGTGCCTCGGTTAATGGTTCGGTCAGGTAGGGGATAACTTTGGTGTCGACGTTGCGTACCTGAAGTAAGGACAAAGCAGCGCGTGATTTGGAACAATTCGGGTTGTGGTACAGTATGACGGTATTTGTCATGATTATCCCTGAACTTCTAAAGAAATGAAAAATCTAAATTGGAAGTGTGGACGAAACTTTCAATTTTGACAAGTATTATTAATTATTTTAAGGGTTAAGCTGATTTTTGTGATTGATGTAAATGGATTATCTGATTTTAGTTACATAATTCAGTGGATTGCTGCAGGATAGAAGAATAGAAATGAAAGCTAACTGCTTCCCTATTATTTGTGCTGCTAAATTATATATGAAGTATTCTATAATTAATGCTATTAAAATGTAATATTCAGGTAAGGATATGTCTCAGTCAGCCGGGCTTTTAAAAAAAATATTTTTATTTAGTGTGTTGTTTTTAGGTTGTATTCGTTTACAGGCCGCAGAATTGCAAAGCTGGCCTCAGGGTAAGGCTGCAGTTTTACCAAAGGATAAGCCGATACTTGTGGTCAATATCTGGGCAACCTGGTGTACGCCCTGCCGGAAAGAAATGCCCATGTTGTCACGCTGGTATCAGCAGCAACAACGTTCTGGTAAAGGTACGGTTGCTGTGGTAGGGGTGGCTCTGGATACTGATGCTAATTTACAACGTTTTACTCAGCGAGTGCCTGTACGATATCCATTGTATCGTTATACCGGTACAGATAGCCGTGCCTGGATGAAGCAATTAGGCAATGGGATTGGTGGTGTACCATTTACACAGGTACGGGCCCCCAGATGCGGGTTTCAGCAGGCATTGCTGGGCTCGCTTACTGAAGCCAGACTCAATCAGGCAGTTGAAGCAGCCAGAAAACAGTGTGCGCAACGTAAAGTTCACTTATAACTTCTCTTGCCGGTCAAGAATAAAATGCATCCCCCAATTTATTTGCTGATTAAGGTCAGCTTGCTCCAGCAGTAAGGCGGGGTTTCCAGTGTTAGTTTATTCAGATTGGGCTGTTTGGATACAAATCGGTGTGTACGGATGGTAAAAGCTCCTGCTATTGGAAATTGGGCAGATTTGTATCCAAATTTAGCGGTTCCGCCAGAGATTGTTGTGGTGGTGCTGCAATAACAGCGGCGGCAATCCGTTGGATTACAACACATTCAAGCGGAGGAATTACTGGCCATATGATTAGTGCCATGCAGTCTGCTATGGGTGGCTGTTTTACCAATGATATACAGTTGAGATACATCAGTGTGACCAGCTATCGGTGGTGGTGCTGGCGTATACGCAATTCCAAATTATGCAGTAAGAAATGGGCTGTAGCTGAAATTACTGCATAGGTCTGTATATTGTTATTTTAATTTAAAGATAATTATATTGCTTTGGCACGGAAATGCTATTGTGACCACTGTGCGTCAAGCCCAAGTTGATGCTGGCCATCTGATAGCGGTGGAAGCGGATATTCTGGGAGTTGCGTATCGATATCGGCTTGGTATTGCTAGGTAATATGTCGATAGAAGAACCGCACAAGGCAGTAAGCAGGTGTAAAGTACAGTATCAGACTGAGGCTTTAGATAATCTGCGTGCGGATACAATATTGGCTGTGGCAAAAGCCGGTGTAGATTTTTTGGTGCAGGGGGGTATCTGACTCACCGTGCCTGTTATCAGGATATTAGTATGGATTATGTGGATACTCAGATTATTAAGTAAAAGCGAAAGTCATCAAATTTTTTGCAATTGGCTGAAAATATTTGATTTTTGTTAAATATAGATAATATATATCTTTTATTTACTTGTTTAGCACAGATAAAATTGCTAATCGGCTTTGGCTATATCAAATATATATTACTTGATAATGAAAAAATTAAATTTGTTGTATTGCTGTCTTTGCCTGTTGCTGTCGTTTAAAACACATGCCGTGGTTGTAAATGATGTTACTGGGATGACACCAGTACAAGTAGCTGCTGTCGTGCAGCCAGAATCTACCCGACAAGTCGCCGAGCTGGTTAAAAGCACTTCAGGTTCAATCAGCATCGCTGGAGGCAAGTACAGCATGGGCGGACAAACGGCGATGCCGGGTGCGCTCCAGATAGATACGCGCAAGCTAAATCATGTGATTGCTTTTAATCCTGAACAGAAGCTGTTAACCATTGAGGCCGGTGCAAGCTGGCGTCAGGTACAGGAATTAATTGATCCTTATGGATTATCGGTAAAAATCATGCAAAGCTATGCCAATTTCAGCATTGGCGGTTCATTAGGTGTGAATGTGCATGGTCGTTATATTGGTGAAGGGCCTATTATCCTGTCTGTTGAGCAGTTCAAAATTGTACTGGCTGATGGTTCGGTAGTAATAGCCAGTCCGCAAGAAAATCAGGACATATTTTATGGCGCTATTGGTGGTTATGGTGGCTTGGGCGTTATCACGGAAGTAACTTTACGGCTTGCTGATAATGTTAAGGTAAAACGGATTAGTAGAGTGATGCCAATTACACAGTATTCTCAGTACTTCTCTCAACATGTTCGTTCTGATAAGGCCGCAATATTTCACAATGCTATAATGTATCCGCCTGATTTTAAAAAAGTTCGTGTAGTCACTTTTGAACAAACGCAAGAACCACTAACTATTTTTAGTAGGTTAAGACCGCCCTTTAAACGTTCACGCAAGCAGGAACAAAAACTGAAAATTGTGGCTGCATCTGATTTGGGCAAGGAGTTGCGCAAATTACGTGATGATCTGCATTATGTAAAGCAACCGGTGATGTGGCGTAATTATGAGGCCAGTTATGATGTAGCCAGCTTAGAACCTATTGCTGAAAAAAATAAAAGTTTTGCTCTGGAAGAATATTTTATACCAGTAGAGCGGTTTGACGATTTTTATCCTGAGCTAGTTGCTATCCTGAAAAAACATCGGGCTAATGTTGTCAATATTTCTATTAGGCATGCAAATCCCGATAGCGGTTCGCTGCTGGCATGGGCAAGAACTGAGGTATTTGCTTTTGTTATTTATTATCAGCAGGCTACTGATGGACGCAGTAAAGAGCAGGTAGGTATGTGGACTCGAGAGTTAATAGATGCTGTACTGGCAAACGGCGGTAGTTATTTTTTACCTTATCAGTTGCATGCAACTCCTGAACAGTTTCAGCGCGCATATCCACAAGCAGAGCAGTTTTTTAAACTTAAAGCGCGGCTAGACCCTGAAAATAAATTCAATAATATGCTGTTGGAGCGATACCGTCCTAAAACTGTTCAGTAGGGTAAGGCGGAAGTTGCATCTTTTAAGAGAAAAAATAGGTACAAATTAATGATTTATAGTGCAAAATAATGATTGATTCAGGATAAAACTGAAAACCGGTGTAGCACCTTGCCGCTACACCGGTTGAAGAAAAAATCAGGGAAATTAGCCGTAGCGGCGCTGAAATTCCTGCATGAAACTTACCAAAGCTTCTACGCCCTGAATGGGCATAGCGTTATAAATGCTGGCGCGCATGCCACCAATTGATTTATAGCCGTGTAGCGCACATAAACCATGGGCATTAGCTTGTTGAACAAATATTTTGTCCAGTTCTTTTTCCGGGGTATGGAAAATGACATTCATATGCGAACGGGCATGTTGTTGCACATTATTGGTATAGAAGCCATTGCTGTTGTCAATAGCAGAATACAGGGTTTCAGCTTTCATGGTATTGATGGCCTGCATTTGTTCCACTCCACCCTGAGCCTGTAGCCATCGGAATACCAGACCGGAAATATAAATCGGATAGGTAGCGGGCGTGTTATACATCCCCTGACGGCTGATATGGCTCTGATAATTCCATACGTCGGGGATTCGTTCGGAGCAGCGTTCAAGCAAATCTTCGCGAATAATAACGATGGTGGCTCCTGACGGACCGATATTTTTCTGGGCACCGGCATAAATAACGCCAAAATCGGCAACATTAATCGGCCGTGAAAGAATTTCACTCGACATATCACACACAATTGGCGGCATCCCGTCTGGTTTTGGAATATCGCGGTATTGCAGGCCATGTACGGTTTCATTAATGCAATAGTGGACAAAAGCTGAATCCGGGTCAACGTCCCAGCTTGCGGGAGCAGGTACGTCGGTGTAGTTATACAAATCGCCGCCATGTGCTGCCAAGTGTATTTCGGCATTGGAAAGTTTGCCCATTTGGCTATGGGCAATCCGGCTCCAGTTGCCGGAAACGACTGAATCAACCCGTTTAAAGCCATTGGCCAGATTCATGACTACCATATTGAATTGAGCACTGGCTCCACCCTGCATAAACAGTATTTTATAGTTGTCTGGAATATGCAGTAGCTGACGCAAGTCTTGCTCGGCATGATACAGAATACTGATAAATGCATCTGAGCGGTGGCTCATGGTCATGACTGAGCTGCCGATACCGTTATAATCCAGCATTTCAGCTTGTGCTGTTTGTAATACGGCCTCTGGCAGTATTGCAGGACCGGCAGAAAAATTGTATTTGTTCAGTATTGTCATGAATAAATTTATACCTGTTGCTAAGGTGTACGATTGATGGGTTTAGTACACTATCGACTGGCTCTATACCGGTATCCGGATAACCGCTAAACCAGATATTGTTGTAAGTTGCTGGAATTCTAGTTGCTTGACAAATGAAACGCAAATACAAAACCATTTTGCATGTAAAGTGGTAAAAGTATGGTTTTTTCAGCCTGTCAGCACGATGGATATAGTTTTAAACCCTTTTTTTTAGCATTTAAACAGGTAATTTTTCTATAAATTACAGGATTTATCCTGATATTAATCCACTATATCGGATGCGGATTCAGCCTTCACTGCTTTTATCCAGTGGAGTGATATGGGTGGCGCCAAGCTGTTTCAGTTTCTGTACAGCCTCTTCCCAGATTTCTGGCAGAGTGGCGCAGTCTTTACCCCAGGCTTTCAAACCAAATTCGAGCCGGTAGTGATGTATTTGTTCATTAGCTGGTAAATCATCACGGATGGTGGGCAGGCTGAAAGTTTTGATACCCGGCCATTTTTGTTCAATCTGCTCCATCAGTGGCGCAATTCGCGATTCAGGTATGCCGTCAACTAATGCGGCTTTAGTGGCCAGTTTGTATTGGAAAAAGCTCTGCCGGTAATATTGGTCTAATACCCATTGAGCCATTGGGTGTGCCATTTTGGGGAAGCCGGGTAAAAAATAATGTTCTTGGATTGAGAAGCCGGCGATGTTGTTAAACGGATTCGGAATCAGTGCCGCTCCCTGAGGAAAATCCGCCATTTTTGCCCGTCGTAAATGAGCAGGGCTGCCTAATGTGTCACCATGTTTGACTGAAATGGCTTCAATCGCTTTCAGGGCTTCGGGATGAGGTGTTAATGGCAGGTTTAAAGCATTGGCACAGGCCTGACGTGTATGGTCGTCTGGTGTGGCCCCTATGCCTCCGGTGACAAAAACAGGTATTTTTTCTTTAAATGACTGCTTTAACTGCCGGCTGATTATTGCCCGATCATCGGGTAAATATTGCGCCCAGGCCATATATAGCCCGTGCTGCTGAAGTAACTGTCTGAAAAAAATAAAATGGCCATCCTGACGCGAACCATTCAAAATTTCATCGCCGATAATAGTAATACCGATTTGCATGCTGATTTTCCTGAATTTGTTGCCGCTGTTGCATAATAGCCAATCTTGCAGTGATATAAAACATGATAGTTGTTTTATACGTAGATTTATTTTAATGTGCAGGTGTTGTGTCGTTTAAGCAAGGATATACTTATGACTATCAAAAAAATGGTGGTAACTGCCCTGATTGCCGGCAGTCTTACTGCCTGTGCACATACATCTGACCATAAAGTTAATATGCGTGCTGCTAGTGTGCAGCAGTTAGGCGCTTATGAATGGCAGCTAGTAGAAGCTACTGATCGACATGGCCGGCCATTGGCTAATTTCAAGACGAATTCAGCCTTGAAACTGAGTTTTGCTGGCCAGCGGCTAAATGTTTCCGGCGGGTGTAATTCTATTGGTTCTGCTTACCAGCTAAGCGGACAGGATATGCAAATTCAGGCACCAATGAGTACCATGATGGCCTGTGCACCTGATGTGATGGCACAGGATGCAGCGATTATTGCTTTTATGAATGGGCAGAAACTGCATGCCGGATTGCTTAACACTGAAAATGCCCAGAATGCTCAGCCGCAGTTATGGATTGAAAATCGACGAGGTGAACATCTGCTCTGGCGTGGTGTGCCTACAGCCACTGCCCAGTATGGCCAGCCTACGGTAGTGTTCTGGGAAATAAGTCCGCAGACACAAACCTGTCAGACGGATAATGGCGCAGCTCAATGCCTGAAAGTTCGTGAAGTTTTCTATAATGATCAGGGTGTGAAGGTTAAAACTGGTGTATGGCGTAATTTTGCCGGCACGATTGATGGCTGGCAGTTTAATCCGGCAGAAAATCAGGTATTACGCTTGAATGTCTATGAGGTAAAACCGGCCGGTGCGGCGGATGATGCTACTGCCAGCCAGTATGTTTATAAATTGGATCAGATAATTGAACGCTCTGTAGTGAATTCATCTAAATCTAGGCATAAATAAAATTTACCTGATAAATAGTTAAATAAAAAGGCAATGATTTTTTCATTGCCTTTTTATTTGATCTGCTGTTTTCTGGATAAATGTCATTCTGAGATTCTGGGAATTTATTGATGCAGATACACATCTGGTTGGCCATCAGCATTATTCAGTATCAACGTTTGTTTGCTCTTGCGATGGTTAAATTTGCCACTTCGAGTAACAGATTTGGTCAGACCATCTCTGCTAATCTGATTCTGATAAGTAAAATTTTGATTCGGATCGAGGCTGAAAGCTGAAGTTTCACTGTATTGATGACATTCTGGCTGTTTACAGTTTTTAAACAGCTTAACCTGATTATCATCCTGAAAAAACGATGCAGATAATTTGTCGATTTCTCTTTCAATCTGCTGTTGCTGGTTGTACATCTGAATGATGATTCTTTCAGCATCATCAAGCCCATCATTATCAGCAATATTTCGATGGCTGGCCGCCAGTGCTGAATTGGCCAGTGTTAGAGTGGTTGATATTAGCAGGAGTGATTTCAGCATTTCCATATGTCTGCTCTTTGTTTTTTCTGTCAAGAACTTAATTACTTGCTTGAGATTACAAAGTTAAATATTGAATCTTTTCGTAATTTTTCAACTATTAATATAACTTGATAGGTAAATGTAAGGTTAGTAAAGTAAATATACTACTGAAAACTATACGGTTTTCAGTAGTATAAAATGCATGAACGCGGGTTTAATAAGGATCACAGTTTGCTGCGGAAGAATCTTCGCACAATAACATGCCATGTAAACTGTCATAGACAACCGCTCTGGTCGCACCACTATTTGCTGCTGTTGGTGTAGCCACCAGACGATAGCTATCAGGCTCATAGGTGCCTGCAAAAGTAAAATATGTTGCGCTTTTATCTTGTTCGAGCGTATCCGTATAACCACTGAAGGTTTTATTTTTAGCGTAATAGCGTTCCAGCTTATTGACATTCCGCACTATATCAGCACGGGCATTTTGTTCGCGAGCTTTAATCACATAGTTATTGTAGGATGGATAGGCAATTACAGCTAATATGGCAATAATGGTGACAGTAATCATCAAGTCAATGAGTGTAAAGCCCTGATTGTGACGTTGCATGACGTTCTCTTTCTATTATAAATATTAGTTTTAATGTTTTTGGCTTACTTGCTTTCGACAATAGTATTGTCTGGCTGGATCAGCACATATGGCCTTACCACAACAGCCCACATTGGCTGGTTACAATCAAAATACTGCTGTGCCATGATATCGCTGACTTTACCAATTTTACCTTCATGTATCAAAAGTGCAATGGTTGTGCTGTCGTCTGCGGCTATCATGTGTGCAATATTGACTAAGTCCAGTTCTGGTGCAACATAAATACAGCTGCCACGGGCAAAATGAGGTTGGAGTTCATGCCAGTTAATACGTGCAGTTTCCAGATTGATTTTCTGTTCTAATGGTAGTTCATCGCTGGGGATAAAATTGTTTGGCTTCATGTTTGTTTACATTATGGGTAGTAAAAGCATTCCGTTATCGACGCCTGTAACGAAATGCCTATTCAGGGCTGATTCGGGTAATTATTGTACGGGTACTGATGCGGTTTTGTCGCCGTGTATGCCCCAGGATTCAGGATATTTGTAACCGGCAAAACGTTTGAACGCATACTGTTTAAATGCAGCTGAGTTGTATGCGGCTGTTATGTCTTTTACCCACTGTCTGTCTTTGTCGGCAGCACGAATTGCAGCCCAGTTAACATAGGTATAGCCGGGTTCAAGGAACAGGGCTGATGTAAATTTCAGGCCTGAGCTGGTGGCAAAATTGCCATTTATCACTGCAAAATCCACATCGTGACGGGAGCGTGGTAATTGGGCGGCTTCCAGTGGTACCAGTTTGATGTTTTTGTTATTGCTGGCAATATCAGCCAGTGAGGCTTTAAGGGGGTTAATGTTGGCTTTTAGGGTAATCCAGCCTAGCTTGTCCAGTATAACCAGTGCACGTGCCAGATTGGAGGGGTCATTGGGTACGGAGACGCTGGAACCACTTTTTACTGCACTCAATTCATCCAGCTTACCGGTATATATGCCCAGAGGGCCGGTAGGAACCTGAAAAGCCGGTATGATTGCCAGATGGCGCGACTGGGCAAAATCATCCAGATATGGTTTGTGCTGAAAAATGTTGATGTCAATAGATTTATCTGCCAGCGCCAGATTGGGACGAACATAATCGGTAAATTCCAATAGTTGTACCTTATAGCCCTGTTTTTCCAGTTCGGGCTTCACCTGGTCACGCACCATATCGGCAAAGTCGCCTACGGTAGTACCGATAATAATTTCTTTTTTTACCTGTTCCGATGAAGCAGCAGATTGCGTGGTTTTTTCACCACTACAGGCAACCAGAGTGAGGATGCACAGACTTACAAGCAAGGTTTTCAGGTATATCTTCACTAAAATTTCTTTCATTTAATCGTTTGTAATTAGAGTTGGTGTTTGTGGCATTAGTATTCAGGTATCTGTATTAGCGTAATTTCAGATATAGGCATAAACACAGATAAATTGTGCCAGACTGCCCAGCATTACAAATAAGTGCCAGATGCCATGTCCATGGCGGATTTTTTCATCATTGATAAACCAGTAAATGCCGATACTGTATGCCAGACCGCCGCTAGTCAGCCAGAATAAACCCGGTGAAGACATGCGCTGTGTCAGCGGATAGATGGCAATAATAATCAGCCAGCCCATCAACAGATAAAGAATCAGTGACAGGATGCGGGTTTCGCTTTTGCGGCCAATAGTCACTTCCTGAATGATACCAAATATTGCCAGTGCCCACGATACACCGAGTAATGACCAACCCCAGCCACCGTTTAATGTTGTGAGGGTAAAAGGGGTATAGCTACCGGCAATGAGCAGGTAAATGGCACAGTGGTCAAATTTTTGTAACACTGCCTTGGCGCGGTGTGAAGGAACAGAATGATACAGGGTTGATATACCATATAGAAGTATCAGGCTGGCACCATAAATAACTGAACTTACAATGCGGTAAGTATCTCCATAATGTGCAGATTTGATTAGGAGAAATCCTGTACCTACAATGGCAAGGATAAAGCCGATAAGATGAGAATATGCGTTAAAGCGTTCGCCACGATACATTTTGAGAGATGGAATTAATAAATGAAAAGGCTATCGTTTCACCGCCAGCCAGAAGGTGCAAGTGTTTTTTGATTTTATTATTCATCAGGAGGTTATTCAGGAACGTGATGATGGCTGTTCAACTGCTGGCAAGCACAGTAAAATAGACAATTTTGCAGACTATCAGAAATTTCCCGTCATGCTGACTTTCCAAGAAATTATTTTTACTTTACAGAATTACTGGGCTCGCCATGGCTGTGTGGTGTTGCAGCCTCTGGATATGGAGGTGGGCGCGGGCACCAGCCATCCGGCCACTTGTCTGCGCGCTCTGGGTCCTGAACCTTGGTTTGCAGCTTATGTGCAACCATCCCGCCGCCCTAAGGATGGCCGCTATGGTGAAAATCCGAATCGCCTGCAACATTATTACCAGTTTCAGGTGGCGTTAAAGCCGGCACCGGATAATATTCAGGAGTTATATCTGGCCTCTTTGCAGGAGCTGGGTATTGATCCGCGTCAGCATGACATCCGCTTTGTTGAGGACGATTGGGAAAATCCTACCCTGGGTGCCTGGGGATTGGGCTGGGAGGTATGGCTCAATGGCATGGAGGTGACACAGTTTACCTATTTTCAGCAGGTAGGCGGTATGGACTGCTCACCGGTTCTGGGTGAAATTACTTATGGCATTGAACGGCTGGCCATGTATTTGCAAGGCGTTGAAAATGTCTACGATCTGGTTTGGGCTAAAACTCAGGACGGGCAGATTGTGACTTATGGCGATGTATACCATCAGAATGAAGTAGAGCAGTCTACTTATAATTTTGAGTTCAGTAATGCAGAATGGTTACTGGCGCAGTTTAACCATTATGAAGCGGAAGCCAAACGCCTGCTGGCCGTAGAGGATGTCAGTCTGGCGCTGCCAGCCTATGAGCTGGTACTCAAGGCCGGGCATACATTTAATCTGCTGGATGCACGTGGTGCCATTTCTGTGACTGAACGCGCCACTTATATTGGCCGTGTACGTACTTTAAGCCGTGCAGTTGCGCATAAATATGTGGAAAGCCGCGAAAAACTTGGTTTCCCGTTACTGAAAAAAAATACTAACGGCCAGACAGCCTGAACCGAATGAAAGTAATACTTGCATGAATGCTCCTTTATTAATTGAACTGCGTACCGAAGAATTACCACCAAAAGCTCTGAATAATCTGGGCGAAAGTCTGGCTGCTGGTGTTGTTGAAGGACTGGAGAAAGCACAACTCATCAGTGGTGTGGCTGATTATCAGGTATTTGCTGCACCCAGACGTTTAGGTGTTCTGGTACAGAATGTTAAACCAGTGCAGGCAGACCAGCGCATGGTGAAAAAAGGCCCGAGTGTGGCTGCTGGCATGAAAGATGGTGAACCTACCAAAGCCTTGCTGGGATTTGCCCGCAGTAATCAGGTAGAAATTAACCAGCTCAGCCAGATTGATGATGGCAAACAGATGGTGTTTGCTTATGAGTATACTCAGGCTGGCCAGCCATTAAGTGCATTGTTAAGTGATATTCTGAATCTGGCCATTAAGAAACTGCCTATTCCCAAGGTAATGCACTGGGGTAGCAGTACTTATACCTTTGTCCGGCCAGTGCATGGGCTGGTTATGCTGCACGGTACTGAAACCGTTGCCGGCAGTGTGCTGGGATTAAGCAGTCAGAACTGGACATTAGGTCACCGTTTCCTGAGTGAGGGTCGGATTACATTTAACCATGCAGCAGATTATGCGCAACAATTACTGGAACAAGGTAAGGTTGTGGCCAGCTTTGCTGAGCGTCGTGCCCGCATTGAACAGGGTTTAAGTGAGGCTGAGAAAGCAATGCATGCGCAGGTGGCCTATGCTGAAGGTTTGCTGGATGAAGTAACGGCACTGGTTGAGTGGCCGGTAGTATTGCAGGCAGGTTTTGATGAGCGCTTTTTACAGGTACCACAGGAATGCCTGATTTTAACCATGCAGCAGAATCAGAAATATTTCCCGCTGTTAAACAGTGAAGGCAAACTGATTAACCGCTTTTTGCTGGTATCCAATTTACAGACTGAAAATCCGGTTCATATTATTCATGGCAATGAACGTGTGCTGCGTGCACGTCTGGCTGATGCTGAGTTCTTTTACCTTCAGGATCAGAAAACCTCTCTGGCCAGCCGTCTATCCCGTCTGCAAAATGTCGTTTACCACAATAAACTGGGCAGTCAGGCAGAAAGAGTGCAGCGCATTACCCAGCTGGCGACAGCAATTGCACCGCTGTTAGGTGCTGATGTTAATAAGGCAGCTCGAGCAGCCGAGCTGGCTAAGGCGGATTTACTTACTGATATGGTTGGTGAATTTCCTGAATTGCAGGGTACGATGGGTAAATACTATGCACTGCATGATGGTGAAGATACCGATGTGGCTGTGGCAATTGAGCAACATTACTGGCCGCGTTTTGCTAATGATGCATTACCGGATAATTTACTCGGTACAGTAGTGGCTCTGGCTGACAAGCTGGAAACTTTGCTGGGTATCTGGGGTATTGGGCTGATTCCAACAGGAGACAAAGACCCGTACGCATTGCGCCGCAGTGCGCTGGGTATTCTGCGGATGCTGATGCAGCATAATCTGGCGCTAACACCGCTATTACAGGCTGCATTTGATACTTTTCCTGCTGGCAAACTGGCTGCTAATACAGTGAGCGAGGTAGCCGAATTCATGCAGGCACGTCTGGCCATTCTGTTACAGAATACTTATGCGCAGGATGTGGTAGCTGCCGTGCTGGCTGGTAATGTGGAGAATCTGGGTGAGTTGGAAGCGAGGCTGGCTGCTGTAACTCAGTTTAAACAGCTGGATGAGGCTACTGCATTAATAGCCGCGAACAAGCGTGTGCACAATTTGCTGAAAAAAGTCGATATTTCTGCTTTACCTGCTATGACAACTACACTTTTACAGCAACAGGATGAGCAGAACCTGTATCAGGCAACTGAACAGGTAGCCGTAAAAATTCAGGCAGCCCTGAAGCAACAGAATTTTGTTCAGGCACTGGCGGAGTTGACTGGTATCAAAGAAAAGGTGGATACATTCTTTACTAATGTGATGGTAATGGATGAAAATGAAGCGATCAGAAATAATCGCTTGGCTTTGTTACTGTTTTTGTCACACCAGATGAATGCAGTGGCCGACATTGCTTTGCTGAATGAGTAATATCTGTTTGTACAGTCCGTTCTTATAGTGGATGAGAGTCAAATCATGATATTTGATAATGTAGTGTTTCATACAGAAGAAGATTATCCGCCAGCGCTGGCTATGGCCAATGCTGCTACGCATATGGGCTATTACTGGTCATGGATTGTCCGCCGTGGATTATATAACCCGCAATGGGATGAGGCGGCAGAAGAAGACATGGCTGCGCTAAAGGCACAAGTGATGAGCGGAGCTGAATTTGTTCTGAATAATATGGCTGGTTGTCTGGAAGACAGTGATTTCAATGATGAAGGACGCCGTTTTTCGCTTTATTACTATGAGGATGATGAGGAAGGCTATGGCCGTTTTATGGAAGACTACGTGCAAACTCTGAATACGCCAGCTTTGGAAAGTTTTTATCATGTAGAAATAAATGATAAAAATCAGGTTTTGCTTGACGGAGTATTTGATAGTGCCCTGATTCAGTGGCGTCAAAGTTTGAAGCCAAACCAGTAAGGATCATTATGGCATTGAGTGGAAAAGGCAAATTAATTATTCTTGATCGTGATGGTGTGCTGAATGCAATGCGGCCGCAGCCAATTAGCGACCCTGACCAATGGCTTCCTTTACCCGGCAGTATGGATGCTGTTGCCTTTTTAACTCAAAGTGGGTACACCGTAGTAGTGGCCGAGAATATGTCTGGAATCGGACGCGATCAGGTGAGTATGCAGGAGCTTAATGAAGTACATGGCAAAATGCATACCCATATTCAGAAAGCCGGTGGCCGCCTGAGCGGAGTCTGGTTTTGCCCGCATACCAATAATGCCAAATGTAACTGCCGCAAGCCTCAACCGGGTTTGTTGTTGGACATTCTCGACCGTTTGCATATGAAGGCTGAAAATACCTGGCTGGTAGGGGATGGCATTCGCGATATGCAGGCAATCGCAGCAATTGGCGGACATCCGGTGCTTGTGTTAACAGGAAAAGGCAAAGAAACGCTGAAAATGGAGACTTTGCCAGATGATACACAGGTGTATGACGATTTGCTGGATTTTGCCAAATTTTGTCGCACACAGGCTGAAAAGGCAGCCGAGGAATAATATAACATGTTGTTGTTACGTAATTTGATTTACTGGTTTTGTTTATGTGTATTTTCGCTGGTATGGCTGGTGGTAGTTATTATTTCCATGCTTATTCCCAAAGGTATTACATGGACAACTACCGCATGGGCAAAAGTGCTGTTCTGGATGCTGGAGCACGTTATTGGCTTGAAATATGAAGTAATTGGCCGGGAGAATATTCCGCATGAGCCGAGTATTGTATGCTGTAAACATCAATCCGGCTGGGAAACCCTGGCCATGCTTTGCTTTTTTCCTGATTTGGCCTTTGTTGCCAAACGTGAGCTTTTCCGCATCCCGATATTTGGCTGGGCACTGAAATGGCGCGGCACAATAGGTATTGACCGCAATAATCCCAAAGCTGCGAATGCTCAGATTATCAGTCAGGGTAAAATATGCCGTCAAAAAGGGATGTGGATTTGTATTTTTCCGGAAGGTACACGGATTAAACCCGGATACCGCGGGCATTATAAAAAAGGGGCAGCGCGTATGGCTCAGATGCTGCATATGAATCTGGTGCCAGTGGCCTTAAATAGCGGCGAATTCTGGCCTAAAGATTCTTTTTTTAAATATCCGGGTAAAGTAACTGTGGTGATTGGCGCACCGATTCATTATAAAGACGCACACACGCCAGAAGAATTAATCAAACTGTGTGAACAATGGATAGAAGATCAGCAGATTAAGATTCAGGGTGTTGGCCCGTTCGCACCGCAAAACCCGCAAACGCCTACTCCAATATTGCAGCATTAACGGCTTGTCTGATTGCCAGCCATCATCATCTACGCATCAAAGCAGCTAGGCTGGGCATTGATACTGTGATGCCAGCAGTAAAATCATTACGTTTACCTTTGAAGCATCACCGTATCAATCCAGCTACGATTGTGGCTATTATGCAAAGTGGTAAAAACTACTGTTTTATTGTTGCAGACAAACTCAGGGTTAATATTGCCATTCTTTCAGGTGATTATGAATTTATTGGTAATGACGGTCAAATGTTAAATTGCTTTTTTCGGCTGATTCTGGTTTGATGTGGTTGTACACAAAACAGAATAAATGGGTTTGTGTATTGGTATGTAAAAATAGTAGTCTATAACGAAGTTATTTTTTACAGGGTTGTGACAGATTAGTTGTTATGTCGATATTTATTCATACAACTGCGGATGGCTGTGCCATCAGACTGAAGCTGCGACGTACTGCGCGGAAAAATATTATTGTACGTACAGCTTCGCACGGTTTGCTTGATATTAATGTACCATCATTTGTATCGATGAAGTCTTTGTACCAATGGTTAAGTGCTCATGAGCCTTCTATTAAGAAGTTATGGCAACAGGCTGTACAAATCTCAACGACTTTACCCGCATATATCTGGTTTCGTGGCCAGACTTATTCTTATACGCTGGTGGCTGTGCTTACGCGTGTGCAATGGCATGCACAGCAGGGATTTTTGTTGCCACTGGCGGCTGCACAATTACCACATGCGGCTTTGGGTACATGGCTAAAACAGTCTGCTCAAACCGAATTATTATCGCGCTTGCAATACTGGGCACAGATAATGCAATTGCAACCGGTAGCAATGGCTTTAAGTCAGGCGCGTACTTTTTGGGGGGTGTGCCGCAGACGTACTGGTATCCGCTTAAACTGGCGCTTGATTGGTGCACCTGCTTTTGTGGTGGATTATGTCTGCATTCATGAGCTGTGCCATTTGCGTCATGCCAATCATGGTAAGGCATTCTGGGCGATGGTGGCCGAATATACAGCCGATACAGTTAATGCGCGTTTATGGCTAAAACAGCATGGTACTGAGCTGTTTGCACTGGATAAGGTGAGCTGAAATCTACTTGTGGCTAATACCTGTTACGCTGCCAGTCTGCTTAGATAATACTAATTAGCGGTAATACGGCCTGGGCTGTATTACCGCTAATTTTATGGTGAAATTTATAGAAAGTTTAAAGTTTTATTATCAGTCTGATTTAGCCATATCAACAGCAAGCTGCTTCATGATGTTTTTAATTATCTGTACGCGTTGCATAACATCTTCAATCGCAATATTCACCCTGAGTTTGTCTGCACCAACGAGACGGTAGTTTTTGTCACTTTGCATAATAGCCACAATCGTTGCCGGATTGATACGGTGATGCTTGCCAAAGGTAAACGTAATGGTTTCACTGCTGGCATCAATAGTATCGACGCCTAGACAGGCTGCCTCAATGCGCAGATGATGGCTGGCAATCAGAGTAGATACAGCTGGTTCGGGCAGACCGAAACGGTCGATGAGTTCTTCATGTATCTGGTCTATCTCAGCTTCGGTTTCACAGCTGGCCAGACGTTTATAAAGCACCAGACGGGCATGAATATCGGGGCAATAACTTTCTGGCAGTAAAGCAGGGCTATGCAGTTTGATATCACTGATGATGCCTAATGGCGCATCTAGATCAGGTTCGCGGCCTTTTTTCAGGTTACGTACAGCCTGTTTTAGCATTTCAGTATATAGAGTGAAGCCTACCTGGATCATCTCACCTGACTGTCCCTCGCCCAGAATTTCACCTGCACCACGGATTTCCAGATCCTGCATAGCCAGAGTAAAGCCTGCACCCAAATCATCGGCTATTTCAATGGCTTCCAGACGTTTCTGCGCATCTTTGGTCATCGCTTCCGGTACCAGTAAATAAGCATAGGCCTGATGATGGGAGCGGCCCACGCGGCCGCGTAGCTGGTGTAGCTGAGCAAGGCCGAATTTATCTGCCCGTTCAATGATAATGGTATTGGCATTGGGAATATCAATTCCAGTTTCGATAATGGTTGAGCACAGTAAAATGTTATAACGTTGCTGGAGAAAATCGCGCATCACCTGTTCAAGCTCACGTTCACGTAATTGACCGTGAGCAATACCAATGCGTGCTTCGGGTAGTAAGGTACTCAGTCTTTCATAGGTGTTAGCTATGGTATCCACTTCATTATGCAGAAAAAAAACCTGACCGCCACGTTTCAGCTCACGCATTACAGCTTCGCGTATCAAACCATCACTTGAAGGACGGACAAAAGTTTTTACCGCCAGACGGCGGTTAGGCGCTGTGGTAATAAGTGAAAAATCACGCAAACCTTCCAGTGCCATGCTTAAGGTACGTGGGATAGGTGTGGCGGTGAGAGTAAGCACGTCGACATTAGCGCGTAAACGCTTCAACTGTTCTTTCTGACGTACTCCGAAACGATGTTCTTCATCTATGATAACCAGTCCCAGATTTTTAAAATGTACATCTGGTTGTACCAGTTTGTGTGTACCAATTACGATGTCTACTGTGCCATCAGCCAAACCGGCCAGCGTAGTCTGTGTCTGTTTGCTAGTATTAAAACGGGATAGTTGTGCCACTTTAACGGGAAAATCAGCGAAGCGATCAGCAAAATTCTGTGCATGTTGCTCTACTAGTAGTGTAGTTGGTGCGAGAACCACTACCTGTTTACCAGCCATGGCGGCAACAAAGGCTGCGCGTAAGGCTACTTCGGTTTTACCAAAGCCTACATCGCCGCAAATAAGCCGGTCCATAGGTTTTTCAGCGCATAAATCCTTAATGGTGGCGGCAATTGCAGCCGCTTGATCTTCGGTTTCTTCATAGCCAAAGCCATTGGCGAAGGCCTGATAATCCATCTCATTCAAACTAAAACGGTGTCCTTGTTGAGCTTCTCGCTGGGCATACAGATTTAATAGTTCTGCGGCAGTATCGCGGGCTTTTTCAGCCGCTTTATGGCGTGCTTTATCCCAGGCACCATGGCCGAGTTTGTGCAGGCTGACATTTTCATGAGCACTGCCTGCATAACGTGAAATCAACTGTAGTTGGCTAACAGGTACGTATAACTGTGAACCCTCCGCATACTCCAGTAGCATCATTTCACTAGCGCCTTCGCCTAAATCCAGTGTAACTAGTCCTTGATAGCGACCGATACCATGTTGTTCGTGAACGACTGGGTCGCCAATTTTGATTTCAGCTAAATCGCGTAGCATGCCGTCGGAAACAGCACTGTGTTTGCGCCGAGTACGGCGACCGCGCACAATATATTGATATAAATCAGCTTCAGTAATGATGGCCAGTTGTTGTTCTGGCAACAGGCAGCCATAACTTAATGGCGCAATTGTCAGGCACAGGCTGGTGGTGCTGTTGAGAAAATCCTGCCAGCCGTTTACGACATTAGGTTGTAAATTATACTCACGCATAAAATTCAACATAGTTTCACGTCGTCCGAGGCTTTCAGCGCAAATCAGCACTCGGTAAGAATGTTGTTGCAGGAAATTTTTCAATGCATGCAGTGGATCATCTGCCTGACGGTCAACAGCAACACGGGGCAGGGTATAAATATTGTCTTCACTTAATTGAGGTACCAGACGTGCGTAAGATTTAATGCGTGCGCCAAATTGATCCTCACTCAAATACAAGTAACTGGGCGCTAGAGGCGGATAGGCTGGATCGCCCTGTGCTAAGGCATAACGCTGTTTGACGTCTTGCCAGATACGGGCGGCTTCATTATGTATATCACCCAGACAAACCAGAATGGCGTCTGCATTGATGTAGTCAAAAATGCTGACACATTCTTCTTCAAAGAATAAAGGCAGGTAGTATTCAACACCTGCCCCGAAATGGCCTTCGGATACCGCGGTATAAACAGTGGCCTTGCGGGCATCGCTGCTGATTTCTTCACGAAAGCGGCTGCGAAAGATTTTTTGTGCATCGCTGTCGGTAGGAAATTCATGAGCAGGTAGCAGGCGGATTTCATTTACACTGGTTAATGTGCGCTGGCTGTCAGCATCGAAGGTTTTAATGGTATCAATTTCGTTATCGAATAAATCCAGTCGAAACGGTATATCGCTACCCATAGGAAAAATATCCAAAATACCGCCACGAGTAGCAAATTCACCTGTTGCCACAACATGCGTAACATGATTGTAACCAGCTTCAATCAGGCTATGCTTAAGAGCATCTACGTCCAATTGCTGACCAGCTTTCAGCCAGAAAGTGCGACCCAGCAGAAATGAAGGCGGCGCAATTTTTTGCATTGCTGTGGCCAGAGGCAGGAGTAAAACATCAACCAGCCCATTTTTTAATTGCCATAAGGTACTGAGGCGCTCGGATACCAGTTCCTGATGAGGGGAAAAATGTTCATAGGGTAAGGTTTCCCAGTCGGGAAAAAATACTATCCGTGCTGACGGGTCGAAAAACTGCCAGGCTGACTGAATGCGAATGGCCTGCTCAGCATCGGCAGTCAGAATGATTTTCAGTTTTTTTTCCGGTAAATGTTCGCTGAGCAGCAATGGCAAGCTACCAGCGTTTAAATCTGGCCAGAATACAGTCTGACTGACTTTAGGCAATGCAAAATGGGCAACAGCGGGCATAATTTCAGTTTTACAGGTAATAATTAATTTGATTGTCAATACTTATGGGCAAGCTATGATAAGACAAGCCTGTACTGACAGGCAATTACATCCAGATGGGTGTGAACAGGTACAGGAAAGCGGATAAATGGCTACAGTACTCGTTCAGATACCATAGCCACAATTTTTTTGCGAGAACACAGACGGCATCAATATAATGAATACAGATACATGACAGCAATGGTTATCAGCATGGCGAATGCGCAGCCAATTTTGGCTACTACGCCAAGGACCAAGCCGATAACCGTAGCAAATCCCACTTTACCAGCGGCCACCAGATTACGTCTGGCTACAAATTCGCCAGCGGCTGCACCCAGCAAGGGGCCAAGTATCATGCCGGGCAGAGCAAAAAACATGCCTATAATGGCACCAATAAACGATCCCCAAATAGCTTTTCTGCTCGCGCCGCTGTGTTTGGCTCCCAGCATGCCGGCCATATAATCCATGGCACAGCCCAGTATGGTTAAAATACCCAGACTAATCAATGTTCCTGCACCCATTATCTGATAGTCGCTACTTAATGCCAGTAACCATACGCCGCCGAACATTAAGGGCAATCCGGGTAAGGCCGGCATGAATGTGCCCAACAAGCCTATAAACAGTAAAACAATAGCCAGTATTACCAATACTGCGGTCATGGCAAATTAGTCCTCACAAAATAAATAACGAATATTGAAATGGGGGATGCTGTTTTTACAAACAAGAGTAAATTCTGTTGTGAAAATAAAAAATGTGTAATCAGAAAGTTAACAATTAGTAATTTTAACAGTTTGAAATGGTATTTGTATATTAGCGTTGAATTCTAAAGTCCAAAAAATTGGCTGAAATAATTAATGATACATGGAGCTATATTATTCTGCTCATGCTGTATTGTTTGGCAAATGCACACTTTATAGGGTGATTTATTTTAAAGACAAAAGCTCTGTTTATCTGCATATTTACACTAATCTAAAAACAGGCAGCCGGTAAAAGCTGCCTGTTTTTAGATAAATAACCAGAATTAATCCAGTTTTTTAAAGTGTTTGCGCCGTTCCTGCTCGCTTAGGTAACGTTTACGCAGGCGAATGGTTTGCGGGGTGATTTCTACCAGTTCATCATCATCAATGAACTCGACCGCAGCTTCCAAAGACATCAGTACCGGTGGCGTCAGGCGTACTGCTTCGTCTGTACCAGAGGCACGGACATTGGTTAGTTTTTTGCCTTTCAGCGGGTTAACTACCAGATCGTTGTCACGGCTGTGAATGCCAATAATCATGCCTTCGTAGATTTTTTCGCCCGGATTGATGAACATGCGGCCACGGTCTTCCAGATTCCATAAGGCATAGGCCACGGCGTCACCCTGTTCCTGCGATACCAGTACACCATTGCGGCGGCCGGGTATTTCAGCTTTTACCGGTGCATAATTGTCAAATACGTGGCTCATCAGGCCTTGGCCGCGGGTCATGGTCATAAATTCACCCTGAAAACCAATCAGGCCACGCGCAGGAATGCGGTATTCCAGACGGGTGCGTCCTTTGCCATCACTTTCCATATTGGTTAGTTCACCACGACGGCGACCCAATTCTTCCATTACCGCGCCCTGAGTGTTGTCTTCCACATCTACGGTAAGATTTTCGTATGGCTCGCATTTTACGCCGTCAATTTCGCGGAAAACCACACGAGGCTTACCAACCGCCAGCTCATAGCCCTCGCGACGCATATTTTCAATTAGAATGGTCAGGTGCAGTTCACCACGTCCAGAAACGCGGAAAACATCTGCATCAGCGGTGTCTTCAACCTTCAAAGCCACGTTGGTAAGTAATTCTTTTTGCAAACGCTCGCGAATCTGGCGGCTGGTGACAAATTTGCCTTCGGTGCCAGCCAGTGGGCTGGTGTTAACCATGAAATCCATGGTCAGTGTAGGCTCGTCCACGCTGAGCATGGGTAAACCCTGAGGCTGTTCACGGTCGGCAATGGTGACACCGATACCAATATCTTCCAAACCCGAAATGGTAACAATATCGCCCGCTTCAGCTTCCTGCAGGGGAATGCGTTCCAGACCTTTGAAGCCAAGTAACTGGTTAATCCGTCCCTGACCAATCTGCTGATCTTCATTCATGATGGCCACTACTTGACCGGGTTTAATGCGCCCGTTCAGAATACGGCCAATACCCAAGCGGCCAGTGTAGTTATCATAATCAAGCTGAGAAATCTGCAATTGCAGTGGTTTATCCGCATCACCTGATGGTTCGGGAGTGTATTTCAGTATGGTATCAAACAGCGGGCGCATGTCGCTGGATTCGTCTTCTTCATTCAATTTGGCAAAGCCGGACAGACCGGAAGCGTATACAATGGGGAAGTCGAGCTGTTCGTCAGTAGCGCCCAGTTTGTCAAACAATTCAAAAGTCTGATCGATAACCCAGCTTGGACGGGCACTTGGTTTATCAATTTTGTTGATAACCACGATAGGTTTTAGCCCCAGTGCCAATGCTTTTTTGGTCACAAAGCGAGTTTGCGGCATCGGGCCTTCCTGTGCGTCTACCAGCAGTAACACGCAGTCCACCATGCCCAGTACACGTTCTACTTCACCACCGAAGTCAGCGTGTCCCGGGGTATCAACGATATTGATGTGAAAGCCTTCGTATTCGATGGCGGTATTTTTAGCCAGAATGGTAATGCCACGCTCTTTTTCCAGATCGTTGCTATCCATCACCCGTTCGTCTACCTGCTGATTGGCGCGGAAAGTACCGGACTGGCGCAATAACTGGTCTACCAGTGTGGTTTTGCCGTGGTCGACGTGTGCGATAATGGCAATATTACGAATTTTTTTACTCATGGGAGTGTGTAACCTAGTTGTATTTGCTATTTGGATGGTAAATTAACCTTGAATTATAACATTTACTCTGGTTTTCGTGGAATATTTAGCAAAATCAGACTGTCTACCCGTGTTAAAGTGGCTAATTTATGTCAGAGTATGCACCCTAGTTATTGTTTGCCTTATCTACCTATGGCCGATAGACACAGAGAATGGTTACGATTGCTATTCTGTTGTGGCTCACACGAATCTGAGCAATGGAACAGTTAGAATTTTTTATTATTCCGAGCCCTTGCCGTGGTGTGTGCGAAAGTGATCACAAGGGCTATTGCAAGGGCTGTCTGCGTAGCCGGGATGAGCGTCTATACTGGTTGCATCTATCTGATACACAGAAGCAGCATGTGCTGCGTTTATGTGCCTTGCGCCGGCGCAAGCTGGAACAGTTATTATGGCAGGCTAAGCAAACAGGTGAGGACGAAGACAGGCTGATGGCGCAATTATGGATACAGGCGGATTTTGATTTTTAAATTCCTGAATAGCTGGCTAAGCAGGCCTAAATTTATTTTGTTTTAGGAGGGGAAATGCATTTTTTAATTATTAGTATTTTGTGTAGTGTTTCGGTCTCAGTATTATTAAAACTGGCGCGCAGAGGCGGAGTGAATATTGCTCAGGCTGTAGCGGTTAATTATCCGGTAGCTGCATTGTGTAACTGGTTTTTTCTGCGCCCGGATTTTGTCAACTGGCATATGTACACCAGTCACTGGATTATTTTTCTGGCACTGGGGATTGGTTTGCCGCTAGGCTTTATTGTGCTGGGGCGGGCTATTGAGCAGGCCGGGATGGTTAAAACCGATGCAGCACAGCGCCTGTCACTGTTTTTGCCCATTGTGGCTGCATTCGTATTTTTTGGTGAAAACCTGAGTAGCAACAAGATTATTGGTATTGCGCTGGCTCTGATGGCTCTGCTAACACTACTGTATCGGCAGAATCCTGCTAAAGGTAAGGGGCAGGGTGGTTTTTTTAGTACTGCTGGCTATTTGTTCGGCGTATGGCTATGTTATGGCACAACAGATATTCTGTTTAAACAGATGTCCAAAAGTGGGACGGCCTTTGCACCAACTTTACAGGTGACATTTATTCTGGCTGCTATTCTGATTACAGGTTATCTGTGTTTGCGCAGAACGGTCTGGAATGCGGCCAGTATTCTGGCCGGTTTATTATTAGGCGGTCTGAACTTTGCCAATATTCTTTTTTATATCCGTGCTCATCAGCAGTTTCAGCAAGACCCTTCGCTGGTGTTTGCCGGCATGAATCTGGGGGTGATTACGCTGGCTACCATTATTGGCACTTTTATGTTTAAAGAAAAAATTAATGGTTTGAATGCCGCCGGCATTGTGCTAGCCATTGCTGCAATCTGGTTTTTATTCTATGGCAGCAGCCTCAATTCATGGCTACCAGCGATGTAAACTAAAAAGCTATTCTGGTGTCCAGAACAGCTTTTTGTAACTACTTTAGCTGGCATTACTCAGCAATGCCAGCTGTTGAGCCTGATGCTCGGCAATCAGTACCTGTGTCAGTTCACTTAAATCGCCGTCCATAATAAAGTCCAGTTTATGCAGGGTTAGGTTAATGCGATGATCTGTTACCCGGCCTTGTGGGTAATTGTAGGTACGGATGCGTTCGCTGCGGTCGCCACTGCCAATCAGGCTTTTGCGTTCCGCCGCTTCTTTGGCTTGGGCTGCATGTTTCTGTTGCTCATACAGACGTGAGGCGAGTACACGCATCGCCTGTGCTTTATTGGCATGCTGCGAACGGCCATCCTGACATTCCACCACCATTCCGGTAGGCAGATGGGTAATCCGCACTGCTGAGTCCGTTTTATTAATATGCTGGCCACCGGCACCGGAAGCACGGAAGGTATCAATACGTAAATCATTGGGATTTAATTGTACTTCGGCTACTTCATCAGCTTCGGGCATGATGGCAACAGTGCAGGCAGAAGTATGAATTCTGCCCTGACTTTCGGTGGTGGGTACGCGTTGAACCCGATGTCCGCCGGATTCAAACTTGAGCTGGCTGTAAACATTCATACCGGCAATACGCGCAATGACTTCCTTATAGCCACCCAGATCGCTTTCACTGGCAGAGACAATTTCTACCTGCCAGCCCATGCGTTCGGCAAAGCGGGTGTACATGCGCAGCAAATCACCGGCAAACAGAGCTGCTTCATCGCCACCGGTACCAGCACGGATTTCAATAAAAATATTTTTATCGTCATCTTCATCTTTTGGTAGCAGCAGTTTTTGCAGTTCACTATCCAGTTGTGCAATCTGGCTTCGTGCGTTGCTGATTTCCTCGGCTGCAAATTCTTTTAATTCAGGGTCTGCAAGCATTTCTTCTGCTGCCGACAAATCGGTTTCAGCCTGCGTATACTGGCGGTAGGTTTCTACCACAGGAGTGAGTTCGGCATGTTCACGGGTCAGGCGACGATACTCGTCAATATTATTGGTGACGTCAGGAGAAGCCAGCAAAGCGGTTACTTCTTCCAGACGCTCAGTCAGGTGCTGTAACTTGTTTATCAATGAAGGTTTCATCTGGTGTTCCGTATTAAAATAAGTTATTAGTCAATTGAAGCTAAGTTGGACAGGTGTAATGGAAGCTGGATGCTGAATAACGTGCTAACGCTGCCGATTCTGGCCGTGCAGGTGATAAATCAGGCTGATGGCTTCAGCCAGTTCAGGGTGCTGCCGGCTGTCTTTATTTAATGCTCTGGTCGGTGCATGCAGGAGACTGTTGGTCAGTTCGTGGCTTAAACGTTGCAACACCTCCTCAATAGATGTGCCTTTGCGTAACCGGCGCAGCGCTTTGGCTACAGCCTTGCACCGCAGTTCTTCTCCCTGAGTGCGCAATGCACAGATTAAAGGCACGCTGCTGCGGGTTTGTTGCCAGGCAATAAATTCAGCTACCTTGCTGGCAACCATCTTTTCAGCAGCAGCAGCAGCCTGCTGCCGTGCAGCCTGACCGTGCTGCACAATATTGACCATATCGTCGACACTATACAGATAGGCATCGTTCAGTTCGCCAGCTTCTGCTTCAATATCGCGTGGTACGGCCAGGTCGAGCAAAAACATCGGCATGCCGCGCCGCTGCTTGAGCGCACGTTCTACCAGCCCTTTGCCGATAACCGGAAATGGGCTAGCAGTAGAAGAAACAATTACATCGTATTCAGCCAGAATTTCAGGCAAAGCAGTTAAAATGCGTGCATCCGCTTGTGCATTCAGCTTGCTGCATAATTCCTGTGCCCGCGCCAGTGTACGGTTGAGTACCGTCAGGCGCTGCGGATGTTCAGCGGCAAAATAAGTGGCCACCAGCTCAATCATTTCACCGGCGCCCACCATCAAGACATTCAATGCAGAAATATCAGGAAAAATCTGGGCAGCCATTTTTACTGCGGCAGCAGCCATAGACACCGAGTTTTCACCAACTGCACTTTCGTTGCGAATTTCTTTTGCTGCGGCAAAGGTTTTCTCAAATAACGCGTTCAGATGCTGGTGTAACGTATGCTGGCTACGCGCTGTGCGCACAGCCTCTTTCAATTGTCCCAGAATCTGCGGTTCACCCAGAACCATTGAATCCAGACCACATGCTACCCGAAAGGCATGCTGCACAGCATCTTTGTCATGGAACTGGTATAAATAGGGCGAAAATTCAGTCAGTGGTAATTGATGGTAGCTGGAGAGCCAGTGTATTGCTGTGGCTGCATCACCAATACAGTAGATTTCTGTACGGTTACAGGTAGACAAAATCATCGCTTCCGCAATTTCCGTCTCACTGCCAAGCGCAGTTAAGGCCTCCGCCAGCATGATAGCCGGAAAGGCCAAACGTTCACGCACAGAAACAGGGGCAGTTTGGTGATTGAGTCCGATAACGGTTAAAGACATGTTACCTGAAGTAATTTGCGTTTGCCCGCTACTGCGGGTAGGATGATTACCAACCAGACTTTACATTCTGATTAAATAAAAGCGGTTAAAGTGGTCAATTATACGCTATTGGTGTCGAAAAAGCAGCTAATCAGATCTGGTGGCAGTATAAATAAATTTTTCGCATGCAAGAATAAATACTATGAATAATCTGGATTTGCACGATATTCGTCAGGATTACAGCAAACAGTCACTCAATGAGGCCGATTGCTGTGCCAACCCGCTGGAACAGTTCCAAAAGTGGCTAACGGCAGCCATGCATGCCAAAGTGAATGAACCCACTGCCATGAATATCGCTACAGTTGACCAGTATGGCCGCCCCAATGCGCGCATTGTGCTGTTAAAAGAAGTAACAGCTCACGGCTTTGTATTCTTTACCAATTATCATAGCCGCAAAGGCCGCGCTTTAAGCCAGCATCCCTATGCGGCACTCACATTTTTCTGGCCGGAACTGGAGCGACAGGTACGAGTGGAAGGAGTGGTGCAGCCATTACCCGCAGCCGATTCCGATGCATATTTTCATTCTCGGCCATATAGCAGCCGTATCGGTGCATGGGCAAGTGAACAAAGTACCGTTATCAGTAGCAAAACCGAGCTGATGGCACGAGCGGCAAAACTGAGCGCAAAATATTTGCTGAATGTGCCGAGGCCACCTCATTGGGGTGGCTATATCGTACAGCCTGAACTGATTGAATTCTGGCAGGGGCGGCCAAGCCGTTTACATGACCGTATCCAGTATGAACTACAAAATAACTTATGGATTAAACAGCGTTTATCACCATAGATTAAGATAATTTATTTCTGAATTAAATATCAGTCCATGGTTATTGAGAAGATGTACTATCTGCCGATGCTGTGGATGTTATCGGGCTATCGCTGAGTACTTTGGTCTGAATAAAATCTTCGGCCTGAGTTTTCAGGCTGAAACGGTCAGTAATTTTATTATCAGCAGTGTTTAGTAAAGCAGCAAAATCAACTTTCACCATGATTTCCGGCAGGGAAACAATATTCCACAGACTGCGCAGTAAGGTGGTTCTGCCGGCAAAGGCTACTTTAGGCGTGCGCTGTCCCTGAGAATCATAATAGCGTATTGCTACAGCCATTACTGGCCTGTCGGCATCAATGGCTGCCTGAAACAAAGCAGCTTTAAACGGTAGCATAGTTAAACCTTCGGATGTATAGGCTTCAGGAAAAAACAGCACATTTTTACCTTCTTGCAGTGCTTGTACTATAGCTTTAATTACTGGGTTAATGTCCTGCCGCGACAGCCTGTTAATGTAAACCGTGCCCCCATTGGTAACCAATTTACCCAATACCGGCCACGACTTGATACTTTCTTTGGCAATAAAGCCACCGGGAATATAGGCCATCAATACAAAAATATCCAGCCAGGTAACATGGTTGGCAACAGTTAGCCATGGCATGCTGGCTGTATCTGGTACAGCCTGTTCGGATTTTACTTTTACGTGCAGTACATGCAATAAATTGTGCGCAATTGAAATTAATTCATTATTACACTCAGTGGCGCTTAAATTCTTGAAGCGCTTTACACGCTTAATGGTTTGTCTCAACCATAGAGCCAGTTTGAAAATACGCGCACAGCGGGTAAACAAAGAAGTATGTTCTGATTTTGTCATTGTTATTTATCATTATCGCTGGCATTGGGGACAGTAAAAACTGCTGCGTTGACCCAAAACCATTTTCTCAATCGGATGCCCGCATTGCCGGCACAGCTCTCCTGCTCGCCCATATACATCATGCTGTAGCTGAAAATAGCCACTATGACCAGCACTATTCACAAAATCGCGCAGGGTGCTGCCCCCGGCACCAATCGCTTCCTGCAATATCTGTTTGATTGCTTCAGTCAGCGCGCTAACCTGCATTTTGTCCAAATGCATGGCAGTGGTGGCTGGATGAATGCCGGTGCGGAATAGTGCCTCATTGGCATAAATATTGCCTACTCCAACAACCGTTTTATTATCCATGATTGCTAACTTAATCGCACGTTTCTGTTTAGCCAGTTTTTGCTGTAGATAGTCAGCATCAAAATCCGTGCTTAGTGGTTCTGGTCCCAGATTAACCAGTAATGGATGCTGCTCAATCAGGCCAACAAACCATAACACAGCCCCAAAGCGTCTGGGGTCATGAAAACGCAGCAAAGTACCATTAGTAAAAACAATATCCACATGATCATGCTTTTGCACAGGCGGCGCACTGAAATCAGTAAAGACCCGCAAACTGCCAGACATGCCCAGATGAATGATTAATGTGCCAGAAGCCAGCTCGATTAACAGATATTTAGCCCGTCGTTTAACTGATAAAACCTTTTCACCCTCAAGCTGTGAGCCAAGATTATCCATCACCGGCCAGCGCAAACGCGGTTGACGCACTTCTACTTGTGAAACAGTCTGATTCACAATAAAAGGAGCAATTCCACGCCGAGTGGTTTCTACTTCAGGAAGTTCAGGCATGATTTAATGATAAAATCCAGAATAAAATCGATACAATAGCATCATGAAAATAAATTTGAAAGCACAAGTTATGCAGGCTATAACCAGATAAAATTGGCATTAAGTCATGCGCAGTTAAAAATGTCTGTGTTAAAGTAGCAAACTATTTTACCCCAATAATTTAGTCTTTAAATGGGTAGCAGACATTTCTAAGGCAGCCTATCTCAACAGAAGTTAGTAAAAATCTGCCTGTGCCGGTACAGAATTGTTATTTGTTCATGAGTCAGTGTATACGACAACTGATCAGCATACATGGAGAAGTTTAATGCCTCGTTGGATTCATCGCATTACCCCGATCGTTCTGAGTTTAATGGCTGCAAGTATGGCCAATGCAAATAGTACTCAGGAGCGGCAGACATCCGTACCTTTGATTCAAACCAGAATTGAACGCGTAAGTCAGCTTACCGCACCAGATGATGCCGCATCCCTGCAACGGCGTCTGGCCATTGCCGGACGTGCCAATGACATTTTTACCCTGTTTGCCAGCGAACTTACCTATTCGCAGGGCAAAACCGCTAAGGCTCTGGCAGCAGACATGCGCATGCTCGAACATACGCAGGAACCAGAAGTAGCAGAGCGAGCCATGGAAATGGCACTGGGTGCCAACAAAATTACAGAGGCGCAAACCATTGCTGATCGCTGGCAGCAAATCGAACCAACTGAAACACCAGCCAGACAGCGCCTGATGTGGGAACTGGCCATAGCAAAAAATGATGTGCCGCAAGTGCTGAAAAATACAGATGCAGTTCTGTCTCATGTCAATGATTATCAGCTGCGCCGGCTGTTTTTAAAACTGGCACAATTGCGCTTAAACAATCTGAATGCCACTGATGAACTGAATGCTCCAATTCACAAAAAGGCAGTTCTGCATCCCGAAATGGCGGAAGCATTGATTGCAGATGCCATCTATGGCGTAACTGGTGCACATGAAGAGCAAACCATCAAAGCATTACAATCGCTGCTTCGTCTGGATACCGATATCTTTCCGGCCACTCAGCTCACTCTGAATCTGATCAATCTCAAACAGCCACAATACCTGCTGGATTTTTATCAGCAAACTGGCGTGGATACCATGCCAGCTAAATGGCAAAGTCTTTATATAGAATTACTGATTAAAAATAACAAATTGCAGCAAGCATATCAAACCTTGCAGCCATTACTAGTCAAAAGTAAAAGTGCAGACCTGTATTTACAGGCCGCTTATCTGGCCGTCAGCCAGAAAGCAGACACAGCTACCATTGCTTCGTACGCAGAGAAAATCGCCGAACTGGGTAATCGCAATCAGCGCAGTAAAGTGGCAATGATGGTAGCCATGCGCTATTATGATGAGCATAATTTATCTGCTTCCCGTTTATGGGCAGCAAAAGCAGATGATCCGAAGTTTGCCTTTGATCAGGCACTCATGATGTGCTCATTGGATGCCGAAGAAGAACACTGGGCAGCAGCGCAAAAATGGCTGAATAAAGCTCAGTCTACCAATAAACAGGGCACATTTTTCAATTCCAGAGATTTGCTGCGTCTGCAAACCTTTATAAACGGCTCCTCGCTTACAAACCGTCAGTATGAGCAATACCTCAACAGAATGCTGGCGAAAGCCGAGCAGGGCGATGCCAAAACACAGGAACTGGATGTTCCGCCATTATTACTGCTGCGCGGGCTATTATATGCAGATAAACTTAATGAGCCGGCAAAAGCCGTGGCAGACATGCGCCGCTATGTCAGGATGAGGCCTAATCAGGTGGAGGGTCTCAATGCACTGGGTTATACCCTGCTGAGCATGCCTAAAGCCAACTGGCTGGAAGCCCAGAAATTACTGGAACAGGCTTATTCCCTAAGCAGCCAGTCTCCGGCTGTCAATGACAGTTTGGGCTGGGCTTATTTTCTCAATGGTGATGCAGAGAAAGCCCTGCCTTTACTTGAATATGCCTATCAGCATCAGCCTGAAAGTGAAGTAGCTGCCCATCTGGGTGAAGTTTACTGGCAACTGGGACGTGAAAACGAGGCTCGCCAGATATGGGCTCAGGGCTGGCTTAATAAAAAAAGCGAGCATAAAGTTCTGAGCCAGATTCTGAGCAAGCATGGAATCAAGCCAGCCAGCTTGCCCCTGACAGCAGTAAAAACAGAAATGGCTCAGGCGGATGCAGATTCTTATCTGCGACAGGCCAGTACATTAGATGTCAATAAGGCAAATACATCAGCTATTATCGATAACATCAATAAGGCAATTCAAGTAGGTAATGTTAGCCAGCGCAGTGAAGCAGCACTTCAGGCTGCATCTTATTTTTATAAAAATAAAAATACTGCTGAAGCGCGAGAATGGTTAAATAAAGTGACAGATAACAAATTTGCCACCGATAAAGCCTGTCTGATGGGCTTGATTGAAGTAGAACAAAACAACATACCAGCAGCACAGCAATGGTTGCAGCGCATTAATCAGAGCCAACAAGCACCAGAATTTTTTGATGACATTGATGTACTTATTCTTTCAATTAACATCGACCGTAAAATACTTCAGCCAAAAGCTTATGTACGTAGACTGACACAGCATCTGAAAGAGGCGCAGCAGCTTGTCGATACCACTCATGACAGCAAATCTGTGGAATTGATCACGTATATGCGTGGTGTAGCTTATGCTGAAAATCTGAATCAGCCGAAAAAAGCAATTGAAGATTTTCGTGTCTTTACTAAATTGAAACCTGATAGTGCTTATGGCTGGAATAACCTGGGTTATGCCATGCTCAATATGCCAAAACGTTACTGGACTGAAGCGCTAACCATTCTGCAACATGCAAATCAGTTAGACGGAGAATCTGAGGTGATTCAGGATAGTCTGGGTTGGGCCTATTACCTTAATGGTGAACCAAAAAAAGCCTTACCGCTCCTGCGCTCTGCTTATCAGGCATCACCGGAAAGTACCGTTGCAGCACATCTGGGTGAAGTATTGTGGCAAATGGGTGAACAAGAGCAGGCACGGCAAATCTGGGCTCAAGGGCTGGCCAATAAAAATTCAGACCAAAAAGTTTTACAGCAGACTTTAAAAAAATTTGCTGTCGATCCGGCCAGCCTGTCTGCTCTCGCAGCCACAGACCAGTAAATAGACTTGGTAACTCTAGTGGCTTAATTTAATCTGTCAGCCAGATTATCTGGTGATACCGCAAAAAAAGCTGCCATACACATATTGTGTGAACGGCAGCTACTGATTTATATGCAGATTGTAAGCAGAAGTTTAACAGCTCAGAGTACATACAGTTGCTGTTAATACCGTTACAATAAACACATCACAGTTACCGCAACGGAAAATAATGTATTCATTTTTTCATAGGCAACGCCTCTATGTGTCCACAGCTATCCTTAGCTTAGCCTTAAGTGCCTGTAGCAGCCTGGTGTCGAAAAAAATAACCGCAGCCACAGACTGGCAGGCAGGTCATGAACATACTGTCTCCGCTTTTGACAGTTCCGGCAGGCTGGCTATCAAAGATCAAGGCAAAGGTACATATGCCAACTTTAGCTGGCAGAATTTAGGTACAGTACAAACCATTGAGGTCAAAACACCATTGGGTAACAGCGTAGGTGTTCTGTGTCGTGACAACACAGGAGTAATTGCGGAAGACAGCAAAGGGCAGATTACCACTGCCACCAGCATAGAAGAATTAAGCCAGCGTATGCTTGGTTTTGCGCTGCCATTTGATCATCTGAATCAGTGGGTGCAGGGTTACTGGATTGCAGATGAACCTTATCAGTTACTGCCAGATGGCAAGCTCAAACAGTCTGGCTGGATTATCCAGCGCCAGCTGCAAAATGGCAGCCGTAATCCACATGTCGTTCAATTAAATAACGCGCGTTTTGATATCAGACTGGTTTTTGATGAATACACAGATACGGCCAGCCAGACATCATCGCAATGTGAATTGCGTCAAAGACTTCCTGATTTGAGTAATTAGCAGAATATGAATAATTTATATCCACCAGCCGATGCTCACCACTTTCTGGCACCAGCCAAGCTGAATCTTGATCTGCGCATCGTCGGCCGGCGTGCTGATGGCTATCATTTACTCGAAAGCATCTTTACCCTGATCGCGTTGTATGACCAAATCTGGCTCAGAGTAAACAGTAATGGCGCCATAACACTGAATACACCAGTTGCCGGCATCATGGCGGAGCAGGATTTGTGCGTACGTGCAGCACAGTTACTACGCAGTCATACAGGGATACAGCAGGGTGTGGACATCTGGCTGGACAAACAGATTCCCATCGGTGGCGGACTAGGAGGGGGCAGTGCAGATGCAGCAGTAGTGTTAATTGCACTCAATCGCTTATGGCAGCTTAACCTAAATAAGACACAACTATTGCAGCTGGGGGTACAACTGGGCGCAGATGTGCCATTTTTTATTTTTGGCCAAAGTGCATTCGCTCGTGGTATTGGTGAGGATTTAAGTCCTATATTCCTGCCAAAACAATGGTATGTGATTATCAAGCCGCCCGTGCACGTTAGTACGCCGAAAATATTTGCACATAAAGACTTGACACGAGATTCCAAGCCACGCATAATGCCAGACTTTCAAGCAGGACAGCACTGGCGCAATGATATGCAGAGCGTTGTTTTTGCTGAGTATCCAGTGGTAAAGGCAGCATTTGATGTTTTGGCTGAATACGGTTCACCAATGATGAGTGGTTCTGGTGCATGCGTATTTTTGTCATTTGATTCTGAGAGTGCCGCACAAGCTGTTTACAATAAAGTTTCTCACGCGCATCAGGCGTATTGTGTTGCTTCGATACCGAGGCATCCGTTTTATCAATGATGTGTGTTGTTGGGGAGTCGTCAAGTGGTTAAGACACTGGGTTTTGATCCCAGTATGCGTAGGTTCGAATCCTACCTCCCCAGCCAATTGCTTAATACAAAAAGCATTGGGGAGTCGTCAAGTGGTTAAGACACTGGGTTTTGATCCCAGTATGCGTAGGTTCGAATCCTACCTCCCCAGCCACATATTGAGCAGTTAAGCAGTAAACCCTTTTGGGGAGTCGTCAAGTGGTTAAGACCCCGGATTCTGATTCCGGTATGCGTAGGTTCGAATCCTACCTCCCCAGCCAATTCAAATAAGCGTGTAAGTTTACTTACACGCTTATTTAATGTGTAAATGACAAATTGTTACGTAAGAGCACGTGTAAATCGATAGAAGTGATATAATTTACCGGTTCAGCCTGATGGATTGAAAACCAGTATACTGGATTTCACACAGGCATAATGATGTTACAGTATGTATAAACAGCTTTCACTTTTGTGCTAAGCAAACCAGTTGAGGGGTTGAAAACACAATACAGATTCAATCGTAGTAATAAAATAGTGTTACTATTTTGCCATGCTGCTATCAGGTATCAGCAAAATTCATTGATTAAATCTGTTTCAGCCCTGATACTTGTAGCTAACCAGTGCACACTGGAAAATCTTTTTCAAAGCGGTGGTCATTGCTTTTGAATTTAAAAGTAGCGTAAATGAATAAAGACTGAGAGAAAGAAGAGTAAAACTACTTTGTCCGGTTAATATTCCCCACTTGTTTAAATGACAGATACACCAGCGTCAGTGGTGATATGAAAGCCTTGGATTAAATGTTTAATCTACCTCATACAAACCAAACCAAACCTAAACAGGACTCAGGTACAACAGAAATGGCAGCATACGACAGTTTGATGGTGTTTACCGGCAATGCAAACCCAGAGCTGGCTAATAACGTAGCCAGACATTTGGATATTTCTCTGGGACGAGCCTCAGTAGGAAAATTCTCAGACGGCGAAATCGCAATTGAATTACTGGAAAATGTACGTGGTCGCGATGTATTTATCGTACAGCCTACCTGCGCACCAACCAATGATAATTTAATGGAAATCCTCACCATGGCCGACGCGCTCAAACGTGCTTCTGCCGGCCGGATTACCGCTGCCATACCTTATTTCGGTTATGCACGCCAAGATCGCCGTCCGCGCTCAGTTCGGGTGCCGATTTCCGCCAAGCTGGTAGCCAATATGCTGTATTCTGCCGGTATTGACCGTGTACTCACGGTTGACTTGCATGCCGACCAGATTCAGGGCTTTTTTGATATTCCGGTTGACAATATCTATGCCACCCCCATTCTGGTGCACGACATTGAAAAGCAGCGCATTGACAATCTGACCGTAGTCAGCCCTGATATCGGTGGTGTAGTACGCGCCCGTGCTGTGGCCAAAACGCTGGGTACTGATTTAGCCATTATTGATAAACGCCGGCCAAAAGCCAATGTGGCCGAAGTGATGAACATTATTGGCGAAGTCCAGAATCGTACCTGTCTGATTATTGACGACATGATTGATACCGCCAATACCCTGTGTAAAGCTGCATCAGCACTAAAAGAGCGTGGTGCAGAACGCGTACTGGCCTATGCCACGCATCCGGTATTTTCCGGCGCAGCAATCGAACGTATTGCCTCATCAGAAATCGATCAGGTAGTAGTAACTGATACCATTCCATTATCAGAAGCTGCACAGAAATGTGAACGTATCCGTCAGGTAAGCATTTCCGGCTTACTCGCAGAAACTGTACGCCGTATCAGCAACGAAGAATCTGTGTCATATCTCTTTAATGAGGATGTGGCCATCCCGGGAGCAATGTTTCTCCCTTAATACCCCCAAGCCATCTTAAGCTGGTCGCGGCCGATGATGGCATTTAACCTTGGAGTAGTTATGTCTTACGAAATTAAAGCAGAAATCCGTGAAGCTCAGGGCACTGGTGCGAGCCGCCGCCTGCGTCGCGAAGGCAAAGTACCGGCTGTATTGTACGGCGAAGGTACCGAGCCAGTAGCTATTACTGTAGATCATCGTACCTTATGGTATGCACTGGAAAAAGAATCTTTCCATACTGCTATCATCAAGCTGGATGTTAATGGTAAAGCTTACGACGTTATTGTACGTGATTTCCAGATGCACCCGTTTAAACAGCAGGTACAGCATATTGATTTTCAGGCTGTTGATGCAAATAAAGCCATCAACATTCGCGTTCCATTGCACCTGTTGAATGCAGCTATTTCTCCAGCGGAAAAATTGCAGAGTGGTCGTGTGTCCCTGTTGGCTACCAGCGTAGAAGTGAATGCCTTGCCGAAAAACGTTCCGGCTGTACTGGAGCTGGATGTTGCTACCATCCGTGCCGGTGAAATCCGTCACCTGTCTGATCTGGTATTCCCAGAAGGCGTTACCAGCGTTGCCTTGAATCGTAACGAAAATCTGGCTATCGCTTCTGCTACCGGTAAAAACAAATAAGCTGTAAAGCTTGAATACAGCCTATATTTGAAAAGTATTTAACCTATTACAGATAAATACCCAATAAAAACTGAAGTCTGTTATTACAGGCTTCAGTTTTTTTATTTCGTGATATCCGTGGCAATAACCAATCAATAAAACCATTACTACTTAATAAACCTGGCACGGTAAGAAAATAGGAAAAATAAATAATTAAAACCAATACAAGTATGCACTTTAAGATACAGTGTTAATACGAAATAATGTAATGCAAGAGCACAATACACATATCTGCTTAAATCCTAAAAACATTCATAACTCAATAAAAATACAAGTGGTTCCCAATTCCTTTAATATTATTTTTCCAGAAAAATAAGCAAACCTGAATATTTATAAAAACCTATCATACAATTGTTGTAACATTGAGCATGAATTACAAAAAAATTTTAAGAATACAGGTTAAAGCTGTCACTGAGAAAGTAGCTAATAAAAGCCTTTATAGGCCAAATAATAAAGGCTTTATTATTTACTGCATACCAACTTGCTGGAAAGCAGACAAATATTTTGTCTTAAGCTAACAACTTAATTAGTACCAATCCGACAAAAATCAGGATTTTTTGCGGCCTGACGACTTACTGCGAGTACGGGCTGAACGGGAATTCTGGCCTGTTGCTGTTTTAGTTCTAGCATCTTTTTGCTTGGTATTGGCAACCTTGCGCGGTTTTTTAGCAGTAGCTTTAAGCTGTTTCTGAATTTTCTGTGCATTGTTTTTCTGACGCCGCTTGCCACTACTGGTGCTAATCAGTACCAAATCGATCCGGCTGGTATCCAGATCAGCGCGGGCTACTTTCACCATTACCTTGTCACCAAGCTTAAAGCTAATACCACTGCGTTCGCCAATAATTGCCATCAGTTCAGGATGGAAATTGAAATAATCTTCGCCCAGATCACTGATGTGAATCATACCATCAATGTAAACATTATCTAAAGTAACAAACAGGCCGAAGTTTGCCATACCCGAAATCGTACCGGAAAACACTTCACCAATCTTGTCTTGCATATAGTAGGTTTTCAGCCAGTTTTCAACATCACGGCTGGCATTATCAGCTTTACGCTCCGCCAGCGAGCAATGTACGCCTAACTCAGTCCACGATTTTGGCTGGTATTGCCTGTGCTGTAAAATTGCCTTAATGGCACGATGTACCGTCAGGTCGGGATAACGCCGAATCGGAGAAGTAAAGTGAGTATATGCCGGATAGGCCAAACCAAAATGACCTATATTCTGTGGTTCATATACTGCCTGCTGCATAGAGCGCAGCAACATCACGCCAATTACATTACGATCTGGGCGGTCTTTAATTTTTTCGCTTAGCTCCGCATAGTCCTTTGGCGTAGGATTGATACCACCATTCAATTGCAAGCCAAGCAAAGCCAGCTGCTCACGCAAAGTACCTAAACGTTCACTGGTAGGGCCAGCATGATTGCGGTATAGAACAGGGTGCTTGTGGTGCTTGAGAAACTCTGCAGCGCAAACATTGGCTGCCAGCATACATTCCTCAATCAGGCGATGAGCCTCATTACGTTCAACTGGCACAATACGCTCAATTTTGCCCTGCTGATTAAATATCATCTGTGTTTCTATGCTTTCAAATTCTACAGCACCACGTTGCAGGCGTTTTTTCAGTAAAATCTGATACAGCTGGTACAGACTAAGCACATGCGTTTTCATCGGGTCATCAAACTGGTCATTACTAATCCAGTCCCATGCCTGCGTATAAGTAAGTCGTGCATGGGAACGCATTACAGCCGGATAAAACTCATAGCTTTTAATATTACCGGCATAAGTAATCACCATATCGCATACCAGACACAAGCGCTCTACGTTTGGATTAAGCGAGCAGATGCCATTAGAAAGATTTTCTGGCAGCATCGGAATTACCCGACGCGGAAAATACACACTCGTAGCACGTTCCTGTGCATCCTTATCAATAGCATCATCGGGATAAACGTAATGGCTAACATCAGCAATGGCTACCACCAGACGATAATTACGGCCAATTTTTTCCGCATATACCGCATCGTCAAAATCACGAGCAGTTTCACCATCAATGGTAATCAGCGGTAGTTCACGCAAATCTACCCGGTTTTTACGCTCAGCAGCCTTAACATGATCAGGTATTTTAGCGGCCTGAGCTAAACAATCATGGCTAAACTGATAAGATAAATGATGCTTGCGTACAGCGATTTCAATTTCCATACCACTGTCAGCATAATCACCCAAAATTTCAGTAACACGCGCAACGGCTGCCTGTGTTGCATTCGGATATGACTCAATTCTGGCCACCATAACCTGTCCGGCTTTGGCTTTACCAAGCGAATCCGGCTGTAACACAATACTTGCGCCCAGGCGCTTGTCCTCAGGAACCAGCATGGCCACACCATGTTCAATAGTCAGCCGGCCAACCACATCCTGATTGGCGCGTTCAATCACATCCAGAACCTGACCTTCACGCCGGCCGCGCCGATCGGTACCCGCTGGTCGTACTGTGACAATATCTCCATTCATCAACCCACGCATCTGCCGGGTATAAAGCACAAAATCGCTGCCATCCGCCGGATTCAGCGGTACGGCAAAGCCAAAATCATCCTTGTGTACTTCAATACGACACTTAACCAGTGCCAGCTTATTGGCTATACAAACAGCACCACGGCGATTAATCAAAATCTGCCCATCACGTGCCATGGCGTTTAAACGACGTTCAAAAAAAGCTGTTTCTTCGGCAGTAATATTGAGTTTTTGTGCCAGCTCAGTCATTTTGACTGGAATGCCAATTTTTTCCAAAATGGCAATAATCCATTCACGGCTGGGTAGGGGATTAAGATAACGTTGTAATTCTCGTTCTAAATAAGGGTCTTGATGGCGTAAATCAGATTTTTTTTTCATAGGGTATTGACAATCTCTTTAGAGAATATATAATGCATTTCCTCAGTTAAAGACATACTTTAACTGAAAGTCGCAATATATGCAAAAGCCCAGGTGGCGGAATTGGTAGACGCGCATGGTTCAGGTCCATGTGCCAGCAATGGTGTGGAAGTTCGAGTCTTCTCCTGGGCACCAGAATTCCGAAAAAAAGATATCTAAGTAATTAGATATCTTTTTTTTTATTTCCTATATTAGTAAAATCCTTAAATCTGGAATTTTTCCTATAAATAATATTAAATATCAAATATTTATTTGGTAACATATTGAAATGTAAATTACATTTTTATCCAGCATATGTACGCGTTGTTCACTAGAATAAATTAATTGAGCAATATTTAAATAGCAAGTCTTTACAGCCATCCAAAATGATAAAAATAAAGTATGACATTATGTATTGGTCTTCCAGAGCAGCCGTAAAACTATAATTAGATACAAAGCAAGCAAACAGACAAAAATATATATAAAAAGATTTATATATAGCGATTAAATTATTCCCATATAATTTGTACAGTATAAAATGTATTAATACCTGATAAAACACGATCTGTATCGCCAGTTTAATTGATAGTATCAAATCACCCTGTGCGCCATCACAACTAAAATTGCGGTAATTTTTTATTAACCCAGAGAATTATTTGATGCATTCAATAACCAAATTGCATGTCATAAGCAGTCAATTGAACAGTTTAGATACTGTACGCAGCATATTTTGTAAAAAATCCCATTGTTAATCAATAACTGTTATTATTGATGCCTACATAGCTATTGACAATCTGTACCAAGACTATATAATGCCCAAATTCGCTGAACGCAGCAATCTAATAGTTGCAGTAGCAAATAAGCCCAGGTGGCGGAATTGGTAGACGCGCATGGTTCAGGTCCATGTGCCAGCAATGGTGTGGAAGTTCGAGTCTTCTCCTGGGCACCAGAATTCCGAAAAAAAGATATCTAAGTAATTAGATATCTTTTTTTATTTCCAGATATATAAGCAACTTTCTATTAAACTTATCATTATTTATTTTTAACTATCTGCGTAAGTAATTAATTGAACAAGCAGAAAGCAGCGAGAAGGAAATATATTACTTCTGCTCATCAGCAGGTAATTGGTTAAATGCCCATCCTTTATCACTACATACTCGTGCCAGTACCAAACCTAATGGCAAAGCAAGAACGATAAGCATAGCTTGTGCTACCCAGTTAATGGCATTAATAATATCGTTTTGCTGTACAAAATACATCGAGCGGAACATATAGATACCGGGAACCATAATACGTACCACAGGTACCGACATAGGTAAGTTAGTTGCATTGCCAACATCCTTCCCTGTAAGGTCACATTTCATTAGCCCCCACCAATCTGTAACTATCCCCTAAAATAGTACAGCTCTGAAGTAGAAAATTCTCTTTATTAACCCACAGAGGATTTAATCATGAAAAAAATGACTGAACATCAAATCGTATCTATTTTAAAAGAAGCTGAAGCCGGGTATTCCTGTTAAAGAACTTTGCCGTAAATATGGCATCGGCAACTCGACTTTTTATAAATGGCGGCAAAAATACGGTGGTATGGAAACCTCCGATATCAAACGTTTAAAGGAGCTGGAAGCTGAAAACCGTAAACTTAAGCAAATGTTTGCCGAGCTCAGTTTAAAATCTCAGCTTCAGGAGGAAATCATAAAAAAGCTATAGTGCCTACCAAGGCACGTAAAGCTTGGGCTGTGCAATTACAAGAAAGTCATCCTGTTACTATTGCTATGAGCTGCGCAATTGTTGGCTTAAGCCGCTGTGCTTACTATTATCAACCTAAATTACCAGATGACTCGGTGATTGTGTCAGTACTCAGTGCTATCACTGACAGGCATTTACGCTGGGGCTTTCCCAAGTGTTTTAATCGTATCAGAAAGCTCGGCTATAAATGGAATCATAAACGGGTGTATCGGGTGTATTGTGAATTAAAGCTTAATCTGAGGGTAAAGCGTAAAAAATGCATTCCTCCACGATGCCCAGAAAGACTATCTGCACCCAGTAAACAAGGTGAATGCTGGTCAATGGATTTTATGAGTGACAGCAGTCGCAATCAACGCAGGTTTAGAACTTTCAATGTGATAGATGACTTTAATCGTGAGGCGTTAGGCATTGATATTGCAGTCAGTTTGCCGGCTGGCAGGATTACCC
>NZ_MDVC01000056.1 GCF_002777425.1 Snodgrassella alvi | reverse complement strand
TTCTTCGCTGATGACGCGACACGAAACGAACTAAACAGTTTAAAGTAGAACGCAGTCGAAAGCAACGCTCTTTAACAGAACAGATTACCGATAAGTGTGAGTGCGGATGAGCCTCACACTGATTCAGAGAGACGAGATATATAGACATATACTTGTCAATAACTTTGAAGCAGACCAGTGATTTCGGAGGGAACTTCGAGATTGCAACAAGCTAAGATTAAACATAAGAGTTTGATCCTGGCTCAGATTGAACGCTGGCGGCATGCTTTACACATGCAAGTCGAACGGCAGCACGGAGAGCTTGCTCTCTGGTGGCGAGTGGCGAACGGGTGAGTAATGCATCGGAACGTACCGAGTAATGGGGGATAACTGTCCGAAAGGATGGCTAATACCGCATACGCCCTGAGGGGGAAAGCGGGGGATCTTATGACCTCGCGTTATTTGAGCGGCCGATGTTGGATTAGCTAGTTGGTGGGGTAAAGGCCTACCAAGGCGACGATCCATAGCGGGTCTGAGAGGATGATCCGCCACATTGGGACTGAGACACGGCCCAAACTCCTACGGGAGGCAGCAGTGGGGAATTTTGGACAATGGGGGGAACCCTGATCCAGCCATGCCGCGTGTCTGAAGAAGGCCTTCGGGTTGTAAAGGACTTTTGTTAGGGAAGAAAAGCTGGGTGCTAATACCATCTAGTGCTGACGGTACCTAAAGAATAAGCACCGGCTAACTACGTGCCAGCAGCCGCGGTAATACGTAGGGTGCGAGCGTTAATCGGAATTACTGGGCGTAAAGCGAGCGCAGACGGTTAAATAAGTCAGATGTGAAATCCCCGAGCTCAACTTGGGACGTGCATTTGAAACTGTGTGACTAGAGTGTGTCAGAGGGAGGTAGAATTCCACGTGTAGCAGTGAAATGCGTAGAGATGTGGAGGAATACCGATGGCGAAGGCAGCCTCCTGGGATAACACTGACGTTCATGCTCGAAAGCGTGGGTAGCAAACAGGATTAGATACCCTGGTAGTCCACGCCCTAAACGATGACAATTAGCTGTTGGGGTACTAGATGCCTTAGTAGCGAAGCTAACGCGTGAAATTGTCCGCCTGGGGAGTACGGTCGCAAGATTAAAACTCAAAGGAATTGACGGGGACCCGCACAAGCGGTGGATGATGTGGATTAATTCGATGCAACGCGAAGAACCTTACCTGGTCTTGACATGTACGGAATCTCTTAGAGATAGGAGAGTGCCTTCGGGAACCGTAACACAGGTGCTGCATGGCTGTCGTCAGCTCGTGTCGTGAGATGTTGGGTTAAGTCCCGCAACGAGCGCAACCCTTGTCATTAGTTGCCATCATTAAGTTGGGCACTCTAATGAGACTGCCGGTGACAAACCGGAGGAAGGTGGGGATGACGTCAAGTCCTCATGGCCCTTATGACCAGGGCTTCACACGTCATACAATGGTCGGTACAGAGGGTAGCGAAGCCGCGAGGTGAAGCCAATCTCAGAAAGCCGATCGTAGTCCGGATTGCACTCTGCAACTCGAGTGCATGAAGTCGGAATCGCTAGTAATCGCAGGTCAGCATACTGCGGTGAATACGTTCCCGGGTCTTGTACACACCGCCCGTCACACCATGGGAGTGGGGGATACCAGAATTGGGTAGACTAACCGTAAGGAGGTCGCTTAACACGGTATGCTTCATGACTGGGGTGAAGTCGTAACAAGGTAGCCGTAGGGGAACCTGCGGCTGGATCACCTCCTTTCTAGAGAAAAGAAGAGGCTGATTCGCATTCACACTTATCGGTAAACTGAAAAGATGCGAGAAGAGACTGAATAAACTGGGTTTGTAGCTCAGCTGGTTAGAGCACACGCTTGATAAGCGTGGGGTCGGAGGTTCAAGTCCTCCCAGACCCACCACATATTTAAGGACGCGGGGGCATAGCTCAGTTGGTAGAGCACCTGCTTTGCAAGCAGGGGGTCATCGGTTCGATCCCGTTTGCCTCCACCACGACTCTGTAGGAAGAGGGAAGTTAAATCAGGATACTTTGGAAATTAAAGGTAGTTTAGTCTGAGTACAGACGAAGCAGAAGCTAGCTTTAATTTGCGAAGTAACGCATCGATCTTTAACAAATTGGAAAGCCGAAATCAACAAACAAAGATTGAGGCACAGGAATCGGAATCTGGAAACAGATGAAGAAGAAAGTGCTGAAAGAATTGGGTGATGATTGTATCGCTGAACAACGAAAACAAAAGGCGTTGTTCAGACAACCAAAGCAGTAAGCTTTATGAGAGTAAAGGCCTTAGTCATATTCACTAGTCAACGGTGGAGATGGCGAAGTCAAGAGGTTCTTGAAATGATAGAGTCAAGTGAATAAGTGCATCAGGTGGATGCCTTGGCGATGATAGGCGAAGAAGGACGTGTAAGCCTGCGAAAAGCGTGGGGGAGCTGGCAATAGAGCTGTGATCCCGCGATGTCCGAATGGGGAAACCCACCATGTATAAGCATGGTATCCTGCACTGAATCCATAGGTGCAGAGAAGCGAACCTGGAGAACTGAACCATCTAAGTACCCAGAGGAAAAGAAATCAACCGAGATTGCGCAAGTAGTGGCGAGCGAACGCGTAAGAGCCTGTATATGATAGCCACTGAGATAGAAGAACAAGCTGGGAAGCTTGGCCAAAGAGGGTGAAAGCCCCGTATTCGAAATTTCAGAGGTGGTACTAAGTATACGCAAAGTAGGGCGGGACACGCGAAATCCTGTCTGAAGATGGGGGGACCATCCTCCAAGGCTAAATACTCATCATCGACCGATAGTGAACCAGTACCGTGAGGGAAAGGCGAAAAGAACCCCGGGAGGGGAGTGAAATAGAACCTGAAACCTGATGCATACAAACAGTGGGAGCGGAGTAATCCGTGACTGCGTACCTTTTGTATAATGGGTCAACGACTTACATTCAGTAGCGAGCTTAACCGATTAGGGGAGGCGTAGGGAAACCGAGTCTTAATAGGGCGATTAGTTGCTGGGTGTAGACCCGAAACCGAGTGATCTATCCATGGCCAGGTTGAAGGTGCCGTAACAGGTACTGGAGGACCGAACCCACGCATGTTGCAAAATGCGGGGATGAGCTGTGGATAGGGGTGAAAGGCTAAACAAACTCGGAGATAGCTGGTTCTCCCCGAAAACTATTTAGGTAGTGCCTCGAGTAAGACACTGATGGGGGTAAAGCACTGTTATGGCTAGGGGGTCATTGCGACTTACCAACCCATGGCAAACTAAGAATACCATCAAGTGGTTCCTCGGGAGACAGACATCGGGTGCTAACGTCCGGTGTCAAGAGGGAAACAACCCAGACCGCCAGCTAAGGTCCCAAATGACAGATTAAGTGGTAAACGAAGTGGGAAGGCCGAGACAGCCAGGATGTTGGCTTAGAAGCAGCCATCATTTAAAGAAAGCGTAATAGCTCACTGGTCGAGTCGTCCTGCGCGGAAGATGTAACGGGGCTCAAATCTGTAACCGAAGCTGCGGATGTCAGATAACTGACATGGTAGGGGAGCGTTCTGTAGGCCGAAGAAGGTGTGTTGAGAAGCATGCTGGAGGTATCAGAAGTGCGAATGTTGACATGAGTAGCGATAAACAGGGTGAAAAGCCCTGTCGCCGAAAACCCAAGGTTTCCTACGCAACGTTCATCGGCGTAGGGTGAGTCGGCCCCTAAGGCAAGGCAGAGATGCGTAGTCGATGGGAAACAGGTTAATATTCCTGTACTTGATTCAAATGCGATGTGGGGACGGAGAAGGTTAGGTCATCGATCTGTTGGAATAGATCGTTTAAGCCGGTAGGTGGAGCACTTAGGCAAATCCGGGTGCTTAACACCGAGAAGTGATGACGAGTGTCTACGGACACGAAGTGACTGATACCACGCTTCCAGGAAAAGCCACTAAGCTACAGTTTGAATGAAACCGTACCGCAAACCGACACAGGTGGGTAGGATGAGAATTCTAAGGCGCTTGAGAGAACTCAGGAGAAGGAACTCGGCAAATTGATACCGTAACTTCGGGAGAAGGTATGCCTCTGATGGTTAAGGATTAACTCCGTAAGCCGTTAGAGGTCGCAGAGAATAGGTGGCTGCGACTGTTTAATAAAAACACAGCACTCTGCAAACACGAAAGTGGACGTATAGGGTGTGACGCCTGCCCGGTGCTGGAAGGTTAATTGAAGATGTGCAAGCATCGGATCGAAGCCCCAGTAAACGGCGGCCGTAACTATAACGGTCCTAAGGTAGCGAAATTCCTTGTCGGGTAAGTTCCGACCCGCACGAATGGCGTAACGATGGCCACACTGTCTCCTCCTGAGACTCAGCGAAGTTGAAATGGTTGTGAAGATGCAATCTCCCCGCTGCTAGACGGAAAGACCCCGTGAACCTTTACTGTAGCTTTGCATTGGACTTTGAAGTCACTTGTGTAGGATAGGTGGGAGGCTAAGAAGCAGAAACGCTAGTATCTGTGGAGCCGTCCTTGAAATACCACCCTGGTGACTTTGAGGTTCTAACCCGGATCCATCATCTGGATCGGGGACCGTGCATGGTAGGCAGTTTGACTGGGGCGGTCTCCTCCCAAAGAGTAACGGAGGAGTTCGAAGGTTACCTAGGTCCGGTCGGAAATCGGACTGATAGTACAATGGCACAAGGTAGCTTAACTGCGAGACCGACAAGTCGAGCAGGTGCGAAAGCAGGACATAGTGATCCGGTGGTTCTGAATGGAAGGGCCATCGCTCAACGGATAAAAGGTACTCCGGGGATAACAGGCTGATTCCGCCCAAGAGTTCATATCGACGGCGGAGTTTGGCACCTCGATGTCGGCTCATCACATCCTGGGGCTGTAGTCGGTCCCAAGGGTATGGCTGTTCGCCATTTAAAGTGGTACGTGAGCTGGGTTTAAAACGTCGTGAGACAGTTTGGTCCCTATCTGCAGTGGGCGTTGGAAGTTTGACGGGGGCTGCTCCTAGTACGAGAGGACCGGAGTGGACGAACCTCTGGTGTACCGGTTGTGACGCCAGTCGCATCGCCGGGTAGCTAAGTTCGGAAGAGATAAACGCTGAAAGCATCTAAGCGTGAAACTCGCCTGAAGATGAGACTTCCCTAGGGATTTAATCCCTCTAAAGAGACGTTCGAGACCAGGACGTTGATAGGTCGGGTGTGGAAGAGTGGTAACACTTGCAGCTAACCGATACTAATTGCTCGTGAGGCTTGACTCTATCATTTGAAGGACTTCATACATGAGAGCATGTACAGAAGAAATGATAAAAGCTTACTGATGAATACACATCACCAAGATTAAGGCTTTCTGATTTGACAGTTTAATGTCTGGCGGCCATAGCAGGTTGGTCCCACGCCTTCCCATCCCGAACAGGACCGTGAAACGACCTAGCGCCGATGATAGTATGGATGCCCATGTGAAAGTAGGACACCGCCAGACTCCCCATAAGAAGAACCCGGTTGAGAGATCAGCCGGGTTTCTTGCTTTGGCTAAAGGCTAGAAGGCAATGAATATAGATGCCTGCTAGCAAAACATAACAGCAGCCTTAGTGCTGCTGTTTGTATTTGTGCTTACTCTATATAGAGTGAATTAGCCATACCATATTTACGGCAAAGTTCTTTAACAGGAATACCGGCTTCAGCTTCTTTTAAAATAGATACGATTTGATGTTCAGTCATTTTTTTCATGATTAAATCCTCTGTGGGTTAATAAAGAGAATTTTCTACTTCAGAGCTGTACTATTTTAAGGGATAGTTACAATCTGTTAATAACTCAATGGGGTTAAAGGTTAATTAGTAATAACGTTAGGATAATTTAATCCCAGACAAACAACAGGACTGAATCCGCATAAAAGATTCAGTCCTGTTTTTATTTATTGACTAATTAATAAAAAGGTAGAGATTGCAAAGACTCACTACTCTTTAAATAGCTTGATCTGAGAATGTAAGAATACCAGAAAAATGTTTAGATATTTCCAGTCTTGAAACTCACATTATCGGTTCTTTTAATATGTTACTAAAGCACTCATATAATGAACTGGTAGTCATATATTATTAATTCTCTAAATGCAATATTTTGAACTACTGCTGTATATCAATAAATAATGTATAAAATATTTGGTTTTAAGATTCGGAATCATCCCACTTCTGTAGTAATTCCAATGGAATTGCATTGACCACTTCCGAAAAACGTTTGCCTACCATGCGTTCAGCCTGACGTAGCAACGGGATGGTTGGGCTGCTTGGTTCGTGGGTTTCAAACCAGTTGCGAATATCTTCAATGTGTTGCAATGCATCAAAGCGATTGGTAATAGTTAATGGCAGAAATTCCTGTATTTCGTCTGTTATGACTTCGTCCTGAAATGAAGTGGCTAGTTCTGCTGCTTGTACAGCAGGCGACTCATCAGTTATGGTCGGAGTATCTGATTGAGTATTATTTTCTTCAATACACTCCCGTTTTGGAGCAGAGCGATTGTCATTATCCTGCAGGTAGCTCAATAATTTTTTCAGTGGGCTTAAATCTGGTGCTGCATTCTTCAGTGTTTCATTGATCCAGATTTGCAGTTTCTCAAGAATAGGAATGGTTTCATCTAGTGCTGTCAGGGCTGGAGTATTACGAAGACGTAAGTCAACCAATTGCCGCCGGACAGAATCAGGAGCCAGTGCATCAGCTGGACGTGGTATCGACAAAGAGCGTTCAACATCCCGAATTTGTAATCGCAGCGCGGCGTTGCTGGACAAAATAATACTACGAATATCTGCCATCACGCCTTGAGGGTCTGTCAACGCAGCCAGAGCATTACTACGAACCAGTGCAGCATCTTCTTCATCTCCATTTTCATCAATTTCAATCTGTGGGTAAATATCCTGTGGGTAAGTGCTGCATGCCTGTTCCAACAGGCCTAATCCTTCTAAGAGCCCTGCGGCACCACTTAACTGGATTTTACTGCGGAGAAGTAAGATGTAAACCCGAATATCCTTGGTACGTACTAGCAATCGCAATGCATCACGCTCGACTTCGTTCCAGTTGATGCCTTCTGGCTTGTTTACGAAATCGCCATATTGTGTTTCTGGCTGCTCTGTGGATTTGGAAAGTAGTAGCAGAAACTCTGGATCGTATTCAAGGTTGCTGCCACAGGGTTGTTCATCAGTAACTGGTGCGAGCAGATCAGTGTACTGGTATTTCTGTTTGGATTTTTTGTTGCTCATTATTTTCTCACAGCTGTCTGATACTGGCATATTGTTCTGGTTCATAGGTCATGCCGGTAACTGGAAGATCATTCATCGACTGGCCTAGCCAGGTTGTCCAGCCAAGACGCTGATCGGAACCAATCTGTGCAGGTGGTGCCGAGCGAGGATTAAGCTGTAGTTGAACTTCCCACTCGTATTCGTAACCGACAAATGCTCTGACCCATTCGATTAATTTGGGTAAATCATGTCCATTAGGTAAAAAATGCAGATAGTTATCCAGATTTAGTGGGCCAATGATGAGGCGGAATTTGTGCTGACGATCCGGTACCATCTGTCCTATCAGTGCTCCTTCTCCCATAACGGATGCTGGTCCTGGAATACCCAGTTGGGTGCGTTCTTCAGGGGCAACAGGAATCCAGTGCAATACGTATTCCTGTAGGTTAAATGGTACGCCAAAATAATGTGACAGCGTTGATGTGATGCCGTCTGGATTACGAGCTTCGCGTACCAGATGTGCGCCGGCTGCCAGTCTGGGATGAGATGATAATGTGCTGTCGGCAATCTCTTCCAGACTCTGCCCACATAAACTGGCCACAAAAAACGAAAAACTTTCTGCTTCACGCCTATCCAGTCCACCGCCAGCAGACTGTGCGCTTTGCCAGGCACTATAAAACTGTGTCAGATAACGATGGTGGAACAGATCTGCAAAATCGACTAGTGTGGTGTCACGGTTACTGTCACGCCGGCTTAGGGCAATTTCAGTATAATGTATCGGCAAAGGCCCATTAGCTCCCCATAAACCGAGCCCGAACAACTGGATCCGAAATTTTCCTTCTGGTGTTAGTGACGCATTGGCGATTTCGCGTGGTGCAAAGATCAAGGATGGTGTTTGTCCTAGCCGGAATGGTTCCTGCTGTGGTCGTAGAGCATGACCGATTGGTAGTTGAAGCTGGTATTGTGCACCAAAACGACGCATCAGACTCAGATAGCCATAACGCCAAGGAGTTTCACTGGCCTGATTCAGAGTATTATGCCAAGTGTTTTGAGGTGTGTTCGGCGGTTCGACGATCTGCTTCATCAGATTGCGCCCCTTCCACCCATTCGTACCGGCCAGAGTTCAATCTGACCACGCTGTATGCTGTGTAATGTAGTTTGTGTGAAAGTATTGATGGCGACGTGCCGTGACAAATAGTGTTCCAGAACGAGACCGAACAGATAAGGGCTAGTGCCTGAGAATCCGTCTTCATCAACAGTCAGTTCACATTTGACGCCACGCCCGTAAACCAGAGGACCTGCTCCCGGCAGACGTCGGGTAACTGGTTCTGTTCGGGCTCCGATCAGGCTTTGTATCTGGCGCAACTGCGGGCTGTCATGTGTTGGTACGAATAGTCGTAGCAGGTCTCGTAATGCCTGACCTCCAGGTCGATGTGCCATATCAGATAGTGGCAGGTAGTTGAACGATAATTGCCGGATCAGACGCCAGGCAAGTTCGCGTTCGGCAAATGGTGCCTGTGGCGGACGCGGTGGGCGGATTAGGCCGATGCTCTCAACCGGTACGGAATCATCAATGGACAGATCATCAACACCATTACGGGGAACCAGTGTTGCCAGATCGCGGTTGGTCAGCCACGCTGTGGCCGACAGGTAACGCAGGTATTCTGGATACGGCGCTTCATTTTGGTCAACCAGTGACAGGAAAATTTCTGTACCAATGTAGTTGGTACGTGTGCCGTATTTACGTGCATTGTTGGATAGTTTACGCTGTTCCCGACGCAGGGAAAAATAACGGCCATAATTGCCCTCATCGTTGTTAAGGGTATGGTAAAGTGGCCGGAAAGTTAGTTCTTCTGTGGTCTTTGCTCTTAGCCCATGTACTGCTTCTATAGTATAGATTTCATAATCAAGTGGCCGTGACCGATCTGGTACCAGATGCAGTTCTGTACAGGCTGTGTCCAGTTCTATTCGGTCTGTACGTTTGCGGAACAGATTAATCAATGGTGTGCAGAACAGAGCGAATTGTTCTATGCTGGTCTGATTAATAAGCCAGCTATCGGGGATGCGATCCAGCAGGATAACAATTTCAGCTTCGTTACTATTAATTTTACGCAAACCCGTGGACAAACCTGTTGGCGTGAAAAAATAAAAGCGTTCTGGACAACTGAAATACTCATGCAGCAGGTTGTGACCATGGAAAACATCCCATGTAAGTGGAAGTAAACCCTGTCCTGGTTCTAAACCTTCATGGACGACAGCATCACGTACATTGATGTCCAGTGACCCAGTGAAATTTCCTGGCTGGCCAGCTACTGTTGCTACGGCACTGGTATGCAGCAATTCAAATAGGTGTGAAGCAATTCTGTCTTCACCGCACAGATAAATGGGTAGACGATCCAAACCCTCAATCTGGTTGAAGTTTACTTCTCCGAATGTACGCAAGGTCAGGCGTAATGCGCCTGCAACTTTAGTGTGTGCCGGTAGATAGCGGTTCAACAATGGCATGTCGGGTGGTGCACCCGTCAGTCTGGCCTCAACAATCTGTACTGGCCATAAAGTTACTTCCTGACTGTTGCGGAATTCGCAGACTGTATTTTCTCCAACAGGGATACCGGCACGGAAAGAGGAATGTCTGGGTACCTTGAATCCTTGCATGAAATCACCTTCTGTGTGGCTAGGATGCAGCTGTGCAACAGCCATCGATGGCGTTGGTGTAATGTAATTCGGGTAGATAACTTCCAACAAACGTTGCGTAAAGCGGGGAAACTCGGCATCAATTTTTAATTGTGTGCGCGCAGTGAGAAAACAGAAAGCCTCAATCATCCTTTCTACATAAGGATCAGCTATTTCAATACCCTGCATACCCAGACGTTTGGCAATTTTGGGATGCTGGTGAGAAAATTCTGCCGCCATTTCCCGCATAAAGGTGAGTTCTTTGTTGTAATATTCGAGTAATAATGGATCCATAATTATCTGCTAGATGATACTTATCCTATTGGTTTCGAGATCAAAAGCACTTTGCACAACGAAAGATGTCGGATACGGTTCAGTTAGGATTCGGCCACGTATTTCAAACAACAGGACGTTGTAGTTTAGCTTTGTTTCGTCCTTCATTAACGGTGCGACACCTAATGAAGAAGCTTCCAGCCTTGGTTCAAAACGCAGGATTGCCCTGCGAATGGCTCTTTCAATATCAGTCCACTTGTGTTCATGCATGTATTGACCAGCTATTGGCGGAACACCGTAGTTGACTACAGAGGCAGCAACCTGTGGATATTGATGCAGGTCGATTTCACCTTCCAGATTAGTGGTGTTGAGCAGGTACATCAGATCACGCTGGACAATTTCCCGCAAGCGGTCAGCAGAGACAGTGTAGTTATCAGACACTTCAGTTTTGCGGGTTGGTGCATCATCTCGCAGGCGGTCAAACAGTGTTGGTAACAGGTGTGCTCTTGGGCGTAATGGAGGAAATTGTTCAGCCATGTGCAGCTTCTCTGTCTGTTTCAAAGGTATATGAAGTTATCTCCAGTATTCCCACATCGCCCCGATCCGTTTGCCAGGTTTTCTGTCCTAATGCCCGTACGGATGTTCTACCATGCTCCTGCCAGATAGTTTCCCGACATAACATTAATGGTTCACTGGCCGATTCCGAACCACAACAGCGGGCTAGCAGGAAAACGGGGTGTTCAGATCCATCTTTCAGAGTTAACTGTGCCGGTTTCCAGAGCAGATCAAGGATAGTTTTGGGTGGTTCAGAAGTAATGGAACGTATCTGTTCGAAAGGTAGCCAAGTATAGATACCACCAATGACCAGCTCAACGGTAGAACCCAGCCATGTATCACTATCTGCAATCCAGGCAAATGTACCACCCGGTTCCACAGTACCGGAAACATCTTTGGTTGAACTCAATGCTGCTTCCCTGATTTCATCAGCCTGTGTTTCATTTCCAGAATAATTCTGAGCAATTGCGTCAAGTAACTGATCAACCCATGCAGGTTGCTGTTGGATAAATCCCGGTCGCTTGCGGCCAGCAAAGCATTCCTGTCGATACAACTCGCAGGTAATCAAACCCCTATAGGCATGTGCCTGTTGTTCAAATCCGGATTGCATCTGTGCACATGTCTGTAATTGTTTCAGTGCTCGCTGCCAGTCTCCCTGCAAGCACAGCAATTGAAACAATAACCAGCGTTGGGCAGGATCTGTTGGAGTAAGTTTAATTTGTTGCTCAGTTTCCTGCATGACAGCAGTTAGTGATCGATTGGCCATCCATTGTTGAAGCGTTAATGAGTGTTCATCACTGCGATTGGGAATTATCATCAGCAGAATCCTTTTGGTGAATATTGGGAGATTGTGACATGCGGTAATGACTGTCTACACTAACGGCATGATGTTCTTTTCTGGTTAGCGTGGGCGGCATATGAGTATGACTGTTTTGCTGTTGCCAGCCCGGCGCAAACAAATGCAAGATTTCTGGAGGTTCTTCAGTATGGAATAGTTCTGCTTCTCTCAGGCTATCCAATCCATTAAAAATATCATCAATATGTAATGGTCCAGAGACCATGTCCTGTAATGTCATCAGTGGATCAATATTGCCAGAAAGATCGGCAAGACTGACAGGGGAAGCAGAGTTGGATATATCATTTTGCAGTAGTCTTTTCTGCCAGACATGGTCATTGCCAGATAGTTGTGGCGTGTCCAGTGCCTGACGATATTCCTGTAATAACTCCAGAAAAATTGCGTCGGCTGGAGACTCTTCCATTAATGAAGCTGTTGTTTTTGGCTCAGTTCTTTCCAGCATTTCATATAGTAGGCTGGGCATGACCAGATCAAAGGGATTTTCTTCTTGCTGCACTGATTGCATATTCGGATCAAACCAGGTCAGTTCCAATGGGGTTATCTCTTCAAAATCCTTGAAATTTTTGACTGTTTCTGATGGATATTCTGAAGCAGCCTGTTCTCTGGGGTTAACTTGCCAGATCGATAATCCCCATTCAAGAATATCGCCTTCATGCAGATGACACCAGTGATTTGATGCAAGTGTGACACCATTCACTCTGCAAAGTACGTCCGCGGACTGGTTGAGTAGTTGCCAACCCTGTGCTGAGGGTTGAATGCACAGTGCCAAACCTTCTGTGGGAGGCGTTTCTATATGGATGTTATAAATTGCAGTTTTCAAAAAAAATGCAAAGTCATTCAATTCATAAATTTTGCCAACCTTGATTCCTCGGCAGTAGTCGAGGCGTAATAGCAGCGTACTGTTCATAACGCTTTCCGAGCAATTTCATTTTTACCCCTGCTTTTGCCAGAGGTTATGGGTTCACTTTTCATTACATTAACAATTAAAATAAATAGATTTAGAAAATTTTTATATTAATTGTTTGTAATTACGCGTTGTTTATGTGTAAATACGTTAAATATAGCACACACACTATTGACATATATACATTAATTATCATTGTTTTGAGGTTTTTAATCAAGAATTATTCTTGCATCCTAAATTTAAGCATGATAAATTTTAAAAGAATTTAATATTTTTTTAAAAATGTTTATAATGTAAACAAAATTTATTTTGAGTTGTTAGATTCATAAATAACCAAAGAATGCTGGAAAACTGGTATGGATATTTCTCGCCAAACACTGTTTGGTAAACTGAATACAACACTTTTTCGCTCTATCGAGTCAGCTACAACTTTCTGCAAACTGCGTGGAAATCCCTATGTTGAGCTAGTGCATTGGGTGCATCAGCTTTTGCAATTAAATGATGGGGATGTAATGCGTGTAATACGGCATTTTGACGTTGACCTCGCACAGGTTGAGCAGGATATCTCTCGTAATTTGCTCCTACTACCAGCAGGAGCAAGTTCAATTAGTGACTTTTCCCACCATATTGATCAGGTCATTGAACGTGCTTGGATTCATGCCACACTGACATTCAATGACTGCAAAATCCGTGGAGCATGGCTACTTGCAGCTTTGGTTATGACACCGGATTTGCGTCGTGTACTGACTGGTATTTCTGCTGCGTTTGCCAAAATTCCTCAGGAAAACCTGGCTGAATTGTTACCGGAACTGATTTCCGGGTCGCCAGAGTCGCAAGATGGTCCCTATGATAATTCAGGCTATGCACCGGCAACGCCGGGTGAAGCGAGTCAGTCGCTTGTTGTTAATGGGCAAGATAGTAAATCTGCTCTGGCGCGGTATTGTACTGACCTGACGGAACAGGCAAAACAGGGGCGGATCGACCCAGTGATCGGTCGTGAGCATGAAATACGAACCATGACTGATATTTTGCTGCGCCGCCGGCAGAACAACCCTTTGCTGACTGGCGAAGCAGGGGTTGGTAAAACTGCTGTCGTAGAAGGATTTGCACTGGCAATTGCACAGGGTGAAGTGCCACCTAGTCTGGCTGAAGTTCGCCTGCTGGCTTTAGATGTCGGTGCATTATTGGCTGGTGCCAGTATGAAGGGTGAATTTGAGTCACGACTAAAATCAGTGCTGGAGGAAGCAACACACTCAGCCCAACCGGTTATTCTGTTTGTTGATGAAGTCCACACTTTGGTGGGAGCTGGTGGTGCCTCTGGTACTGGTGATGCAGCCAATTTGCTGAAGCCCGCTCTGGCTAGGGGTACATTGCGTACTATCGGTGCTACTACCTGGAGCGAATACAAACGGCACATTGAAAAAGACCCAGCATTGACTCGTCGTTTTCAGGTACTTCAGGTTGCCGAGCCAGAAGAGGCAGCAGCCATTAACATGGTACGTGGTCTGGTTTCAACGTTTGAAACTCATCATGGTGTAATCGTACTGGATGAAGCAGTACGTGCTGCGGTTAAACTGTCTCATCGTTATATTCCTTCCCGCCAGCTACCCGACAAGGCCATTAGCCTGTTGGATACCGCCTGTGCCCGGGTTGGTCTGTCTCTGCATACACCACCCAACGGTGTGCAATATCTGCGACAGCAGTTAAAAGCAGCACAGACAGAACTGGAGCTGTTAAGTAAACAGCAACGTATTGGCGTGTATGCGGGGGATCTAAATAGCGTTGAGATACGCATCGCTGCATTATCTGCCGAACTGGAAACAGAAGAAGCACGCTGGCAACAGGAACTTGAAGCAGTTGAGAAATTGATTGCTGCTCGGGCGCGCTGTCAAAACAGCGACGATATGGATGCTGTGGCACACCTATCTGAACTTGAGTCAGCTTTGCGCATGTTACAAGGCGATGTGCCTGTGGTTTTTCCAGAGGTTAGCGATAGCGTGGTAGCGGCTATTGTATCGGACTGGACTGGTATTCCAGTTGGCCGAATGGTCAAAGACGAGGTGGGAGCAGTTCTGAATCTGTCAAATAATCTGGCGCAACGGGTGATTGGTCAGGATAAGGCACTGATCCAGATTGGAGAACGCATCCAGACAGCACGTTGTGGATTAACTGATCCTAATAAACCTGTTGGTGTTTTTTTACTCGTGGGACCTTCAGGTGTTGGCAAAACAGAAACTGCGCTGGCACTGGCTGAAGCCATGTATGGTGGCGAGCAGAATCTGATTACGATCAACATGAGTGAATTTCAGGAAGCACACACCGTGTCTACCTTAAAAGGAGCGCCCCCTGGTTATGTTGGCTATGGCGAAGGTGGTGTTCTGACCGAGGCTGTGCGTCGTCGACCCTACAGCGTGGTATTGCTGGACGAGATTGAAAAAGCGCATCACGATGTCCATGAAATTTTCTATCAGGTCTTTGACAAAGGAATGATGGAAGACGGTGAAGGTTTGAATATTGACTTTAAGAACACCGTTATCCTGATGACCAGTAATGTGGGTTCGGATCTGGTTTCCCAACTATATGATGATCCGGCTCTTGCTCCTGACTGGTCTACTCTGAAAGAGGTACTGACACCAGAGTTACGCAAGCATTTTCCAGCTGCTTTTATTGGAAGGTTGACGGTTATTCCCTACATTCCATTGGCAGATGAAGCACTGAGCAGTATTGCACGCCTGCATCTGGATCGTATTGTGCAACGAATGCAGGAGCAGCACGGTATTGCATTGCACTACGACGAAGCACTGGTAAATCACATCGTTCAGCACTGTCCGATGCATGAAACTGGCGCTCGTTTACTGATTGGCTATATCGATCAGCACATCTTGCCAGCGCTGTCGCGTTATTGGTTGCAGGCATTAACCGAAAAAAGTGCTTTGGAATGCATCGATATCAGTCTTGACCCAACCCGTACTGAAGATCCCATTGTTTTTCAGATGCGATTAGCTGACGAAACATCAACAACGCAGCAGACTTAATGGCCGGTTCAGCCCGGTATTGATTGACAATAGTAAAGGAAGTAGACATGGCGGTATTTAACAACAGCGCCCAGAAATTTATTCAGCGCAATCGCGCGCCAAGGGTGCAAATCGAGTACGACGTTGAAATCTATGGTTCCGAGAAAAAAATTGAGCTGCCATTTGTAATGGCTGTACTGGCAGACTTGTCCGGTAAACCGGCAGAAGACCTGCCACCAGTTGCTGAGCGCAAATTCTTAACCATTGATATTGACAATTTTGATGAGCGGATGAAAGCCATCCAGCCACGCGTAGCATTCGCTGTACCAAACACCCTGTCGGGTGAAGGGCAGCTTATGGTGGATATCACATTTGAAAGTATGGAAGATTTCTCACCGGCACGAGTGGCACAAAAAGTTGATGCGCTTAAACAATTGCTGGATGCACGAACACAACTGGCCAACCTGCAAACTTATATGGATGGTAAATCCGGTGCCGAGAATCTGGTTAACCGGTTATTGCAGGATCCAAGTTTGCTACAGGCTCTGGCTAAAGCACCCAAGCCTCAGCCTACGGTTGAAGATGACACCGCAGCATCTACATCAACTGATACCGAATAATAACCCGCGTTCAAAGTATTTGTACGTATTGATTGAGGAGTATTCATGGCTACACAGTCCCAACAACAATCAGATGTCGCACTGGCAGAACGCCCGGTGGCACAATCCGAATTCAGCAATTTGCTAACCAAAGAATTCAAACCCAAGACTGATCAGGCTGCCAAAGCTGTTGAACAGGCAGTCAAGACATTAGCCGAGCAGGCACTATCGCATTCAGTGACCATCAGTGATGATGCTTACAAGAGTATTGAGGCCATCATCGCCGAGATTGATCACAAACTGTCAGAACAGATTAATCTGATTCTGCATCATGAGTCTTTCCAGCAACTGGAATCATCATGGCGTGGTTTATTTCATCTGGTGTCCAATACCGAAGTAGATGAGCATTTGAAAATCCGTTTCATGAATCTGTCTAAAAATGATTTACGGCGCAGCATGAAGCGCTTCAAAGGTATAGCATGGGATCAAAGCCCATTGTTTAAGCAGATTTATGAAGAAGAATACGGTCAGCTTGGTGGCGAACCCTATGGCTGTATGATTGCCGATTACTATTTTGACCATACCCCACCAGATGTTGATTTGCTTGGTTCCGTTGCTAAAGTAGCAGCTGCTTCGCACATGCCCTTTATTGCGGGCGCATCGCCATCAGTGCTACAAATGGATTCATGGCAGGAATTGGCCAATCCGCGCGACCTAACCAAAATCGTCACCCAGAATCTGGAATATGCACCATGGAATTCTTTGCGTGCCAGCGAAGATTCCCGTTACCTTGGTCTGGCCATGCCGCGATTCCTTGCTCGCTTACCGTATGGCATTAAGACCAATCCGGTAGATGAATTTGATTTTGAGGAAGATACTGACGGTTCCGATCACCGCAAATATGTGTGGAGCAATGCCGCATACGCAATGGGTGTCAACATTAATCGTTCATTCAAATCTTTTGGTTGGTGCACCATGATCCGTGGTGTTGAATCCGGCGGTGCTGTTGATAACCTCCCATGTCATACATTCCCGACTGATGATGGTGGTGTGGACATGAAATGCCCGACAGAAATCGCCATTTCAGACCGTCGAGAAGCAGAACTGTCAAAGAATGGTTTTATTCCGCTGATTCATCGCAAGAATACTGATTACGCTGCCTTTATCGGCGCGCAATCACTGCAAAAACCGCAGGAATACTACGATCCAGATGCCACCGCCAATGCCAACCTGTCTGCCCGATTGCCATACCTGTTTGCGTGCTCACGCTTTGCCCATTTCCTGAAGTGCATCGTGCGCGACAAAATCGGCTCGTTCAAAGAGCGCGAGGATATGCAGCGTTGGTTGAATGAGTGGATCATGAATTATGTTGATGCTGATCCAGTGAATTCCTCACAGGAAACCAAAGCACGTCGTCCACTGGCTGCTGCTGAGGTAGTGGTAGAGGAGGTTGAAGGCAATCCAGGGTACTATGATGCCAAATTCTTCTTGCGTCCACATTTCCAGTTGGAAGGGTTAACTGGTTCCTTGCGTTTGGTTACCAAGCTGCCATCTGTGAAGCAGACTACAGCAGAATAACATTTCTATAACTCTGTCAGGGCAAAACAGTGCTTTGCCCTGATAAGGCTCAAAGGAGTAAATATGCCTTTTGTTTATAGTGCAGTTGATAGTTTGAAGAATCATGCATTAGTGGGAACTGGGCAATGTGCTGTACTGGTTCAAACTTATGTAAATGTAGGTTTGACCAAAACATGGAAAGCAGGAGCAAAAGTGCTTGGCAATCCAAATATCCAAAAAGGCACGGCAATTGCCACTTTTGTTAATGGTAAATATCCGACAGGGAGTCAAGATAAGCATGCGGCATTTTATCTTAAACAGGATGCCAATTATGTTTATGTAATGGATCAATGGGCTCATGATAAAAGGAAACCAACTGTTTCAGCTCGTCCACTTAGAAAAAAAGGTGGCATGCAGAGGGATGGAACATATCCAGATGCTAGTAACAATGCTGAGGCTTTCTACATTATTGAAAAGGAATAATGAAATGAAAGGTAGGATATTCAGTAAAATTATGTTGGTTTTATTTTGGCTAGGAATAAAGCAATCTGCTATTGCTTATGAACTTATCTGCCCTGACTCAGTTTTGGTAAAAGCTGCTACACCAGAATTAAAACTAATACCACAAAATTGGGAAGTTTCTGAATACAAGGATTCCTTACTAAGACTAGATGGTGCGGGGATATTTAGTGGAAAGCCTGTTGATTTGGCTCAGCTAAAACCAAAATATATAACCATTAAAGGTAAAAAGCGTTACCCAGCTTGGGATATAGACAGTAAATTTGATCTGGATGGTGTTGGTTACTGGTTTAGTTGTTCTTATAACCGTGATCAAGTGCAACTTACCAGACGCATTGATTCTGCCATGAAAGTTTGCTGGACAGTTTATTCCAAGGATTCACAAGGAGGAATACGTGCAAAACTCGAATGTCAGTAATATTGCTAAACGATAAATAATTCTTTTGCATTGAAGAAAATGAAATTAAAAATCATAACTTTAAGTAAAGATTTATTGCTTTCTATTTTGCTAGGCATAGGCCAGTTTGCAAGTGCTTATGAATTGGTTTGTCCTGAATTGGTGAAGGTAAAAGCTGACACGCCAGAATTGGAAATAGTACCCCAAAATTGGGAGGTTTCTGAGTACAAAGATACCCTATTAAGGCTAGATGGCGCAGGAGTTTATAGTGGAAAACCTGTTGATTTAGCTCAGTTAAAACCAGAACCTACTGTAGTAAAGGGAAAAAAGCATTATCCGGCTTGGGAGGTTGACAGTAAGCTTGATGTAGATGGCGTAGGCTTTTGGCTGAGCTGCTCTTATAACCATAATCAGGTACAGCTTACACGACGCATTGATTCTACGATGAAAGTTTGCTGGACAGTTTATTCCAAAGATTCACAGGGCGGATTACTGGCAAAACTCAAATGTCAGTAATCTAATTTAGAAATAAATAATATTTCCGCGATAGTCGTGTATGACGCTAATGCGGATGATGCAGTACTTTTTTAATAGTAAACAAAAGGAGCCAATATGGCACACGACATTTTTTTAAAAATTGATGGTATTGATGGAGAGTCACCAGATTCTGAACACAAAAATGAAATTCAGGTGTTGAACTGGAACTGGGGTATTACTCAGGAATCCTCCATGCATTCAGGTAGTGGTTTAGGAACTGGTCGTGCAACGGTTCATGATTTGCAGTTCGAGCATTATATCGATCGTGCCAGCCCTAACCTGATGAAATATTGTCTGAGTGGTAAGCATATACCGGAAGCCAAGCTGGTGATGCGTAAGGCTGGTGGAACACCTCTGGAATATTTAAAACTCACATTGAATGATTTGATAGTATCCAGTGTTATGCCTGCTGGTAGCAGCAGTGATGAGCAGAATCCACGTGAAATGGTACGGCTGTCTTTTTCAAAAGTGAAACAGGAATATGTCGTACAAAATCAGCAGGGCGGCAGTGGCGGCACTGTAACTGCTCAGTATGACATTAAGGCCAATAAAGAAGTATAAGGCCATGTGATGTCTCTCGCAGATATTGCACAAGAGGCATGTGTTTACCAAAGGTAATAAGGATCATCAGAGAACTATGCATAGTTCTCTGATGATATTAACTATTTTGTCGGAAGAAAGCTATCTGGCATTACCATGAATGGTGATGAAAGTTGAACAGAACATATCAGCGTAATCGGGAATTATGTCGAATTGCCAGTCTTTTCGTAACCTGCGCTCTTTTAATGGGGATAGTTGGTTGCAGGTCGGTTCAGGATGTCAAGGAACAAACCCGTCTTGATTTGCATATTGAGGCAGCTGACAATGTCAATCCTGATGAAAAAGGTCGTGCTGCACCCATACAGGTACGCATTTACGAATTAAAGAATGATAACGCTTTTACATCAGCAGATTTTTACTCATTGCAGGACAATGATAAAGCAGTACTTGGTAACGATCTGCTTGTAAGTGATGAATTTATCCTGCGACCAGGAGAAGTCAGGATTATTCGTCGTAAAACCAATCCTGAAACCGCTGTTATTGGCGTGCTGGCAGGTTACCGTGGACTAGCGCGTTCACAGTGGCGTGAAACTTATCGTCTTGCCGAAGCACCATATGCCTCATGGTATCGGGAATGGTGGCCACTGAAAAAAGCAAAGCTGGATATAAATATTGGACAGAGGGCCATTGTGGTCACTGAACTGGATTAAAGCAGAGGAATTTCTCTAAATGAGTTGGTACAACCGTGTAGTCTGGAGTGAAGGGCAATTTCTGCTACCGCAGATTTTCCAGCAACAAGAACGTTATCTGGAGCACTTTGCACATTGTCGCAGTGTGCCGTTATCGTCGTTCTTCTGGGGATTTAGCCATTACGATATCGATAACGAAGCATTAAAGCTGGGAAAACTAGTACTGAAAGGCGTCACTGGCGTATTTGCTGACGGTACTCCTTTTGATGCGCCTGAGCATACGCCATTGCCGCCACCGCTGACTATTCAGCCGGAGCACCTCGAACAGCTTATTTATCTGGCTCTGCCGATTCGCACGCCGAATAGCGAAGAAACCAGTTTTGAAGATAATCCCGAGTCATTGGCTCGTTACGCAGTATTTGAGAACGATGTTCGCGATGCAAATTCAATCGGACTCGGAGCAAAAGCAGTACAACTAAGTCATTTGCGTCTGCGGCTAATGCCACAAAAAGCGCTAACTGATGCTTGGATTGGACTGCCGATAGCACGAATTACTACGCTGAATGCAGACGGTGGCGCGGTAATCGACATGACCGTGATTCCACCAGTTACTCAGTATACAGCCAGTACCTTATTGCAAACTTGGCTATCGCAGATCCGTGATCTGACGCATATGCGTGCCGATTCGCTGGCAGATCGGTTAACTGGCAATCAAGGCAAAGGTGCGGAAGCTGCTGAAGTTTCGGATTACCTGCTATTACAAATTCTTAATCGTTATGAGCCCTTGCTGGATCATATGATCAACGTTGTTGCAACCTCGCCAGAATTTATTTATCGCCAGCTGCTCAGCATGGCAGGTGAGCTGTCTACCTTTGTCAGACCACATACCCGGCGCCCAGTAAAACATCTACCTTACCGACATGAGGCACCTTACTACTGTCTGAAACCTGTTGTCGATGATGTGCAGCACTTACTGAATGCCGTTTTGATTCGCAGTGCCCAGCATATTCGTCTGGAAAATGCGGCTTATGGTGTCAAGAATGCCGTAGTTGAACCAACCGAACTGCGTGGCTTTAATGCACTGGTTTTGGCTGTCAAGGCACAAATACCACCAGATATTCTGATTCACCAGTTTTCTGCCCAAACTAAAATTGGTCCTTCTGACCGTTTGCCGGAACTGATCCGCTCCCACCTGCCAGGCATGATATTGCAAGCACTGCCAGTGCCACCACGGCAGATTCCATTCAATGCTGGTTATGTTTATTTCGAATTGTTGCGTGATGGACCTTTATGGGAACACATCGCACATTATGGTGGATTGGCCATGCACATTGCTGGTGAATTTCCCGGCTTGCTGATTGAACTTTGGGGAGTGCGTGATCAATGAGTGAATTTAATACTGCTCTTAATAACTCAGATGTTATGGGACAACGTACACCAGAATCACCAACCTCGGAACCACTGTCACAACAACCAAACGGATATGAGTTTGACCGTCATGCCGAAGCATCATGGTTCGGTGAACAGCAAACAGCAAAATTAGCAGCCAATATTGATGCAGGACCAGACAGCAAGCTACGTTTGGCGGCCATTGAAGCAGCTGATAATCCTTTGTTGGAAGCTGCACAGCCACTGCTACTTACACTGGCAAATATGCCATCTCAACTTGATTCATACGATAATGGAATTGAAAGTCTGCGCGAGCTGCTTATTCGCGAAGTTCACATCTATCAGACTTTGTGTGATCAGGCCAATTTACGGCGCGAGCATGTGCTAGCGGTACGCTATTGCCTGTGCACGGCACTGGATGAAGCTGCTAACAAAACCTCCTGGGGCGGTGGGGGGGCCTGGGCACGAAAAAGTCTGCTGATTGTTTTTCATAATGAAAGCTATGGTGGCGAAAAAATATTTTTATTGATTGGCCGTCTGTCACCGAATCCACAGGAATATGGTGACGTACTGGAAGTAATCTACCGCATTCTTAGTTTGGGTTTCGAGGGGCGTTACAGCGTGCGCCCTGATGGTCGTAAACAACTTGATCTGATTCGTCAGCAATTACTGTCCATCATTAACAGTGGCCGCGATCCAGTTGCCCGCGACCTGTCGCCACACTGGTTAGCTGAGGCTTCAGGCAAATTTCGTCGGCTGCGCGTGGTGCCAGTGTGGATAAGTGCAGCATTTTTCATGTGTTTGCTATTGACGGTTTTTGTATGGTTTAAATTCCAGATTGTTGATACAGATACAAGATTGCAACAACGAATTGCTGCTATTGGTAAAGCTGTGCCACCACCAGCTACTACCAGAGTATTGCGCCTGAAAGCCTTGCTGAAAAATGAAATCGAACGTGGATTAGTGAGTGTCAACGAAAATGCACAGCAAAGTCAGGTGACATTCCTTGGTGATTTTATGTTTGTGCCCGGTAAAAAAACCGTTAATCCTCAAATAATACCTGTGCTGGATAAAGTTGCTAGTGAAATAAACAAAGTTTCCGGTACAGTCACAGTGACGGGACATACTGATAACCAGCCCATTCATACGGCTGAATTCCCTTCTAATCAGGTTCTGTCTGAAAAAAGAGCAGCAGAAGTAGCTGCATTGTTAACAAACAACGGTGTGGCTGAGTCACGGCTGAAGATTGTGGGTCTGGGTGATAGTACACCAGTAGACGATAACAACACAGCAGAAGGCAGAGCAAAGAATCGGAGAGTGGATATTTTAGTCACAGAGTGAAATAGTGGTGAATGAAGATACAGCTGTGTATAAATTAAGTTATATGTCTACTGGCATCGGCTGTGTGTAAAGCGTATTTCATTTATATCATGGCTGATTACCACCATTAGAAAGGCGTAATAATGCGATTGTTGAATAATGTATTGAAGCATCTTTTATGCATTTGGCTTGGTTTAACTGGTGCTATTTGTATAGCATCAGGTATGAATGTGGATGAACGTGCTTTTATTGAATTCATTGAGCAACAATTTTCTGTACAGGCAACTGTCGAGCGCATTCCTGCTGAACAGGTACATACTATTGTCAGTCGTAATCTTGATCGCCGGATGGAGAAATTGATAATCAAAGTAGACGGTATCAATCTACACATCATGCCTGTAAATAATACCGTTACACCAATTCAACTGGCACTACTGGAGCTCAGTTATCTGGATGAAGTAACAGCAGCGCAAGCATTACGACAGCTAGTAAAAAGCCGTTATTTCCAGCATAGCAAAATACTGATACCGTTTTCCGTAGTTCAAGCAGGCCATCAGCTGCTAATTGTATTTACTGAGAACACAGAAAATAGCCGTGCGACAGCAGTTGTTAAAAATTTTCCCACAGAAGTCTGTAGTGAATGCAGATCTAAGTCAGGGAAAACTTAGTATCAGTTCAAGAATATTGTGATGAATAAATAAGCAAATAGCGATAGTAATATTTCACCAGAGGAATCATATCCTCAGAAAACCTTATTAAAAATCCGGCAAGATAGATAGCAAAAGCAAATAACATGCAAAAAATTCTAGATTTTCTTTTTTCACGTCGCATGCTGGCGATTCTTGGTGTCATCGTATTAGCACTGGCCATCTGGTTTGTAGGGCCATTGCTGGCGTTTGGTGGGCTGCATCCGTTTGCATCAGTATCCTCGCGTGTAGTCACCATACTGCTCCTGTTCGCGTTGCTGTTCCTCTGGTTCAAGAAATGGTCGCTATCAGTTATCTGGGTTGCAGCATTGTGTGTACTGATATGGAAAGCTGCACCACTCTTGGCATATGGTCAGGTGCGGCCTTTTGCACCAGCATGGGTTCGCGCCGCACTGATTGGCATTGTTCTATTCTGTTATGCCCTTTATGGCTTGTACCGTCTTTGGCAGGCATTACGCGTAGATGAGCAGCTGTTGCAAAAGATTCTGCGCCCGCGTGGAGACAAGTCTGCCGCTTCAGAGGCTCGTGAAGATCAGCGTGCTGTTACCAGTATTGTAACTCGTGCCATTGAACAGCTGAAACAGTTGCGGATTGGCAAGCCAGGAATCGGCCTGCGCCGGCTCTTTGAGGGTAAGCGCTATTTGTATGAATTGCCTTGGTATATGATTGTTGGCGCGCCAGGTGATGGAAAAACCACAGCACTGCTCAATGCTGGTCTGCAATTTCCTTTAGCAGAACAAATGGGGCAATCGGCTGAGGCAATTGCCGTACCCGGTAAAGGTGGTACTTTGCACTGTGACTGGTGGTTTACCAATGAAGCCGTATTAATTGATACCGCTGGTCGCTATGTCCGCCATGATGATGGCGGTTCAGCAGAAACCACTTCCCGTAATGCCGAGGAGTGGCGCGGCTTCCTTGGTTTGCTACGCAAGTATCGGCCGCGTGCGCCTATCAATGGAGTACTGCTTACAATTAATGTGGCCGATCTGGCCGGTAAATCCGAAGCCGAACGTATTGCCGCCGCCGCCGCATTACGAGCCCGGCTGGGAGAGCTGCGTAGCGAGCTGGGCATTCGTTTTCCGGTATACCTAGTGGTTACCAAAATGGATTTATTGCCGGGCTTTACCGATTACTTTAATTATCTAACCACCGAAGGCCGTGCGCAGATATGGGGTTTTACTCTACCGTATGATCAGAAGCAACAAAAAAACAATCAGGATAAATTACGGTCAAACTGCGAAGACGAGTTGAAATTACTGGCAAAACGACTGGATCAGGGCGTAGATAACCGGTTACAGGAAGAATACGATGTGCAGCGGCGGTGTAATCTTTATGCGCTGTCACAGGAATTTACCGCACTGGCTGAACCATTGCTGGATATTATTGAACGAGTATTTCTTGATTCCAAATTTGATGCTACTCAGTTGCATAATACTCTCCGTGGCGTTTATTTCACCAGTGCAGCTCAGGCTCCAGCCAACGCTACAGCCGATCGTCAGTCACCGCTGCAACGGTTATGGCGGGCTATTAAACGAGATCCGGCGCTCACAGAAAAAAACAGTCTTTATGCGAATACTGTGACACCAACCGGTAATCGCAGCTATTTTCTGCATGATTTGCTGACCAAACTGGTATTTCAGGAGCCGAATCTGGTACAGCCTAACCTGCAATGGGAAATGCGTTATCGAGTAATGCGTTTTGCTGGGCATACCTTGGTGCTGTTTATCTTTCTCTGGCTGGTTCAGGGTATGTACGTCAGCTACGGCAAAAATGGCAATTATCTTTCTGCTATCAATACCAAAACAGCTCAGCTGACTGAAAAAGTTCGCGCTTATTCGCGCAAACCAACCCCTGAAGCCGTGCCGGATATCCTGAATTCTGCCCGAGAACTGGCTGCGTACCCAGGACTTGATCCAGATAACCCGCCAATCAGCTTCCGCTATGGCTTGTATAGCGTGCCGCCAGTTATCAACAGTGCAGCTGCTACTTACGACCAGCTGCTTGACCAGTTATTATTGCCATCTATTGTTCGCGGCGTAGAAAGGACATTAGCCACTGCAATTGCGCAGAAAGATACCAAAGCAACCTATGATGCTTTGCGCGTTTACCTGTTGCTGAATCTGGATACCGAGCATCAGGATAAATTCAATGCTGGCGAAATTCAGACATGGGTGCTGAAAGATTGGGAACAAAACGATGGTACTGCTGCCTTTGGCGGGAGTGCCAGTATCTATGAACACCTTGGTGTACTGTTCGATGGTAGCCGTATTGTACACTCTCCCTTTGCCAAAAATGATGCCTTGATCCGCAGTGCGCGGGAAATGCTCGAAGGCAGCACCAGCACCAAGCGTATCTATGACCGCGCCAAGGTTGCCATGAACGATGAGGCACCAGAGGACTTTACCATTGTCCGCGCAGTTGGTGCAGATGCCGGTTCCATCTTTGTTCGATCCAGTGGCTCACCGCTGGATCGTGGCATCCCCGGTCTGTTTACCGTACAGGGATATCGCCAGTTATTTGATAAGCGCATCTCAGAATTCGTTGCCGCTGCTTATGCTGATGATGAATGGGTTATGGGGCGGGAAACTGCTACTTCTCAAAAAAAAACTGCTGAGCGTGCGCAGCAGTTGGTACAACAGGTTAAAGGAGCAGAAGACCCTTTAATAAAGGAAGTACGGCGCCTGTATCTGACAGAGTACACCACGCGCTGGCAAACTTTTCTGGAAGATATCCATAGCGTAAACAGCACCGGTGCCGACAATAGCCCAAGTTTGGCTTTTGATCTGCAAACCCTGCGCACATTTGCCGCACCGGATTCACCGTTAATGCGATTGTCCAGAGCAGTGGTTGAGCAGACAACACTGGTACCACCACTGGACACAAAAAATAATCAGAAAATTCTGGCAGAACGAGCCGAACAGCGGTTATCGGGCAATGCACGTGAGGCAGTACAAACGGCCAAACTGCTAAAAAATATACGGCCAGAAGAACAACTGGAAAAAACACTGGTTGACAACCGATTTGCTGCATTGCGCGAAGTCGTAACCGGCGTGGCCGATATCCAGAATAGTAATGCTGGCAGCCGACCACAAAAACTGGATAGTGTACTCAGCCTGCTCAATGAGTATTACAACCAGCTGATGATAGCTGACAACGCATTGGCCACCAATACATTACCTCCGAAAATCGATGCAGCCGAAAAATTGCGGCTAGAAGCAGCTAAAATGCCGGCTCCACTGAAAAACATCCTGTTCGACCTCACAACTCAGGGAGCACGTAAATTAAATCTCGCTTCCGGAGAAGTGCTTAGCCGGCAGATGGAAGCCATGATTGGCGGCAATTGTCGTAATGTAATTGATGGCCGTTACCCATTTGTGGCCAGCAGTCAGGAAGTCAGCGCCGACGACTTCAATCGCGTGTTTGCCAGCGGTGGCCTTCTTGACGACTTTTTCAACAAACAGCTTGCTGCACAAGTAGACATAACAACCAATCCATGGCGCTACAAGCAGGCGGAAGGCAGCAACACGCCATTACCCGGCCCGAGTCTGGCACCGTTCCAGCAGGCCAAACAAATCCGTGAAGCATTCTTTCAAGAACAGGGTGCGCGTAAAATGTCGTGGACTATGGATATCAAAGTAGTCGAGCTAGACCCCAATATTACCGACCTCATCATTGATATTGATGGTCAATCACTGCGTTACATGCATGGTCCGGTACGTCCTCTGCATATTACTTGGCCGGGCCCGCGTAATGGTTCAATGGCGGAAATTACCGCCAACCCACGCATTCGGCAGGATAGTTCAACCATCATTACCAGCGGTCCTTGGGCACTGTTCCGGCTACTCAACCAAGGTCGCATCATCAGCAGCATGAGCGACAGTCGTCATCTGGTTGAATTTAAATTTGATGGTCGCCGCGTTGTGCTCGAAGTTTCCTCCAGTGTAGATTTCAATCTGTTCAGTGCCAATAACCCATTGCGTGGCTTTACCTGTCCGGTAGGAGGAGCCACACCATGATAGGAATTTCGCGCATCTCCTCACCTGCAATCTGGGGCAAATTACCCGACCGTGGCGATTATGTTCGTTATCGGATACATGGTCACGAAATCGACGATTGGCGTGTGTGGCTGGATAAACAGACGTGGTTGCAAACCAAAGAAACACCCTCTGCCGAGGACTCACGTGTCTGGCTACGCCTAACGCCGGATTTTGGGCAGGACAGCCCGATACTACATCCCCTGCCATGGAGTTTTGTGTTGTCACCCGGGGTATTGCCATTTTCAGGGCGGCACTGGGTAATCGGCGTAATAAGTCCTTCCACCGACAGTATTGGTCGTTCCTATCCACTGGTGATTTATCAGACAGTTAACCAGCATTGGCTGCAACGCAATCTGGATAAACCATTGGGCTGGCTCTATTGGCTGGCACAATTGATTGCCGGCTATGTGAGACCAACGGGAAACAATAAAAAAGATCTCGCCGGACAACTGGATAAATTGTGGGCAATCCACAGCCCAAAATGGGTAAGCTGGTTTGCCAGCGCACAGATCAGTAATCAAACCGCCTGCCGCGAAATAACTGGCCAGCATCAGCTAGCGGAGAGCGATCTGTGCGGCGTACGTTATCTGCCATGGGCTAATTGGCCGCAGCTAGTGTGGCACTCATCATCATCAGACGGCTGGTTCTGGCAGCAGGACGAATTGGGCGGATTTTTGGACGCCAGATGTATACATTCTGAAAGTGTACTTGGGATAGAAAAAAGTTATGTCTAAAACCAAAATTTGCTCTGGTGATGAGTCAAATAACTCTCCTGTATGGGGTACGATAGATGTAATATATTGGAAGCTTTGGCCTAAGAAAGCTGGTGGGGGGATTCACTATATCCAGTCATTTAAAGATGGATGGGTTAAGCATAACAAAGATTTTATTAAATTAACTGCTGCAAAATACAACCTTCCATCACCATTGTTAGCTGGAGTATGTTGGATTGAGGTAGGCGGTGATCCTAATTTTATTGATAGAGTGGCTTTCGAAGTGAGAGATTTTGACTGGAGTGGTCTTCATTGGATTGATAGGCATCTTACGTTAACAAGTCCTCCAACTAAAACATCATTTGGAGCAGTAAGCATGCAATTAAGAACTGCAGCAGAAACATTGGGATTAGACTCGAATAAAATGGGAGCATCTCAATTAAGAGAGCTGGCAAATTGCTTACAAAAAGATATCTTTAATATTGATATCGTTGGAAAACATTTGCTTCAACTTATCAGGCGAGACGGTTTTCAGTCCGCTTTACCTAATTTATCTCAGGAACAAATAAAAATTGTGGGAGCTCGCTATAATCGAGGCATAGGTTTATCCATTGAGAGAATAAAGAAAAATACATCATATGGTGATTTTATTGTTAAATTCTGGCCAAGATTTGTGAGGTTACTAACGTGAAAAAAATTAATATGGTTATATACCATATAATTTATATTACAGGACTTTTAATATTATTGTGTACTTCTAATAATAGATATGAGTGGATGCAGGAAATGGATAGTACGATAGTTCAATTGCCAGAAGATAGTTCTAGAAATACGGCGATTGGAATGACTATTTTAACTTTGATATTAGTTGTTATGCAGATAGTTCATTTCAAATTTGCCAGAAACCATCTTGAGAAAGGCACTGTAATTATACTGGCATTGCTTGCAATCATTGTATGGGCGATTAAATTTAGTTAATAATTAAATTTATTTCATTTAAATTTTCTATAAAAAAGACCTCGCCGAACAACTGGATAAATTATGGGCAATCCACAGCCCAAAATGGGGTGGCTGGTTTGCCAGCGCACAGGTCAGTAATCAGACTGTATACCGCGAATTAACTGGCCAGCATCAGCTAGCGGAGAGCGATCTGCGCGGCGTACGTTATCTGCCATGGGCTAATTGGCCACAGCTAGTGTGGCAATCGTTATCAGCAGACGGCTGGTTCTGGCAGCAGGATGAATTAGGTGGATTTTTGGACGCCAGATGTTTGGGCTCGGAAGTTTGGAGGGAATAAAATTGACAACTAAAAAAGGAGAATCCCGATTACTGACACCGGGAGAAATTACCATGGTGACATCGCTATTTAAAACAGCGATAACGGTGACTTCAGTAAGGGTTTACAATGATACCTGTCTGCCTTTTCAGAGTAAGTTTGGATATGCCGTTACTCCAAGAGGTGCAATATATTGGCCGGAAGGTGCGTTTAAAGAAGATTATTCAATAGAAGAAATTTGGCGTATCCATTGGTTTATGCATGAAATGACCCATGTCTGGCAATATCAGATGGGAATGTGTGTTATATGTAAAGGTGCTTTTAGTTGGATGGCACCGTATGAATATAAACTGACGCCCGGAAAATTATTATCTGATTACGGTATGGAACAACAGGCTGCAATTATTGCCGATTATTATGTTTTGGAAAAATATGGGTTAAATGCATGGTATAGCCAAGCAAAAGAGGAGAATAAAGATATGCAATTTAAATATGATGAGGTTAAGTTGCTTTATTGGCTTGATATTTACAGGCAATGTTTATACTTATTTTTAGAGAATCCAAGTGATAAGAAAGCATTATTTAAATGAAACAGAGATTAAGTCACTGGCAACTGATGGTTTTTCTATTACCTTTGGTAACAGGCTGTTATTTTCATCGTCCGATGGTTTATAAACCGGATACTGTCTTAAAAAAAGATGGGCAGCCCTGTATCAGTATACCGATGAGTGAAACACGGTTTCATAGTAATAGACAGTTTGAAATTATAATGATTGAAGTGGTGCAGGAAGGCATTCGACCCAATTGGGTGAAATATTATTACAATTTGCCTCAGAAATATTATATTCAGGCCCAAGAATGCCTGCATTTTGATTACTATTTCCAAAATAATGTTTTCTACACTATCGATTTTGTATCTACTGTTAACGGAAGCAAGAAAGTAAGAAATTGGGAACAGAAAACATGGGCGAGAGAGTTCCGTATAAAAAAAGATACTGATGGTACAGTGAAATTGTTATTAGACTTAGATGCCAGAGAAGATAAGTAAATAAAAAGGCATTATTAGGATGAAACAAAGATTAAGTCTATGGCTATTGATAAATCTCCAGTTACTGGTCATAACAGGCTGTTATTTTCATCGTCCGATGGTTTATAAACCGGATATTGTTTTAAAAAAAGATGGCCAGCCATGTATCAATATACCGGTGAGTGAAACACGGTTTCATAGTAATAGACAGTTTGATATCTTGATGGGAGAAATAGTTCAGGAAGGAGTAGGTACACTCTGGCGGAAAATGTATTTTAATATTCAAAACATTAATTTACCAATTAAGTATTATGTTCAGGCAGGAGAGTGTCTGCATTTTGAATATCTCTTCCAAGAAAATATTACCTATTCAATCGATTTTGTATCAACAGTCAGAGGAAACGATGAACAAAAAACATGGGCGAGAGAGTTCCGTATAAAAAAAGATACTGATGGTACAGTGAAATTGTTATTAGACTTAGATGCCAGAGAAGATAAGTAAATAAAAAGGCATTATTCGGATGAAACAAAGATTAAGTCTATGGCTCTTGATAAATATCCAGTTACTGGTCATAACAGGCTGTTATTTTCATCGTCCAATGGTTTATAGACCGGATATTGTTTTAAAAAAAGATGGCCAGCCATGTATCAGCATACCACGAAGCGAGGTTAGCTTTTTTAATAAAAATAAGCAATTTGATATTATTACAGCAGATGTATTTCAGTTAGGTATCGGAACACTTTGGGAGAAACAGTATTATGATATTCAAAATTTAGGCTTGGCAAGTAAGTATCATGTTCAGGTGGGCGAGTGCTTGCGATTTGAATACCGTTTTCAAGAAAATATTACTTATTCGATAGGTTTTGTAACAACGGTGAGAGGAAACGATGAAACAAAAAACTGGACGAAAAAGACATGGGATAGAGAATTCCGTATAAAAAAGGATACTAACGGTACAGTGCAATTGTTACTAGATTTAGATGCCAGAGAAGATAAGTAAATAAAAGGCGTTATTCGGATGAAACAAAGATTAATTCTATGGCTCTTAATAAATTTCCAGTTACTGGCCATAACAGGCTGTTATTTTCATCGTCCGATGGTTTATAAACCGGATATTGTTTTAAAAAAAGATGGCCAGCCATGTATCAGTATACCACGAAGCGAGGTTAGCTTTTTTAATAAGAATAAGCAGTTTGATATTATAACGACAGAAATATTTCAGGAAGGTGTCGGGCAACTCAGGGTGAAGGATTATTTTGATCCGTTGAATTTTGGTTCACCGAAAAAATATTACGTTCAAATTGGAGAGTGTCTGAATTTTGATTATCCTTTTCAAAACAATATTATCTATTCAATCAATTTTGAATCAACTATTAGAGGAAACGATGAATCTAAAAAAATGACTCAGAAAACATGGGCGAGAGAGTTCCGTATAAAAAAAGATACTGATGGTACGGTTAAATTGTTGTTAGATTTAAATGCCAGAGAAGATAAGTAAATAAGAAGGCATTATTCGGATGAAACAAAGATTAAGTCTATGGCTATTGATAAATTTCCAGTTACTGGCCATAACAGGTTTCTATTTGCTCATAAAGCTGGTAACGTTATGAAAAGTAAAAAGTTAGATGCTTGTCTGAATGATGACAAGGGTCATGAATGTGTCACTAATAAATTAATATATCATGTGAAGATAATTCAGGAGATATATCCCCTGATAAATTTATGGAAGTAATTATTATTAAATTAAAAAGTGATATCACGTGATTTAATGATTTGCATGTAAGTCAGTTAATTAGAGCAACTCTTTTTCATGTTGTTCCATCCAGTGGGCTATTGAATTTAGGGCTGGTTTTAAAGTTTTACCGAGTTCTGTTATCTGGTATTCCACTTTTGGTGGTACTTCGGGATATAGTTTTCTGCTAATTAATCCTTTTTGTTCAAATAGCCTTAGTTGTTTGGTTAATTCTTTTTGTGTAATTGGCGAAATTGCACGTTTTAGCTCACCAAAACGGATAGGTTTATTCGTGATGATTAAACGGTAGAGGATGGGAATAGCCCATTTTCCTGAAATTAGGTTGATGAATTTAACCATAGGGCAGTTAAAATTTTTATCTATATCTTTTTCATTATGCATAATTATTTTCCAAGAGTATCTATTTGGTACCTACTTTCATAAGTAAACTAGTTAAATTATACTGAGTTTAATTTTGAAAGGGGAAATATGAAAAGGTTAGAAGGCAAATATGTACTCATTACGGACGCAAGTAATGGGAGGGCTGGTAACGGCCAGAGAATTTATAGCCGCAGGTGCTGATGTAGCCGTAATCGGTAGAAATAAAAACAGGCTGTTAGAAGCTAAAAAAGGATTAGGTGGAAATGTATTAATATTTCAAAGTGATGCCTGACTTTGAAGAACGGAAGTATCTGGCCGAAAAATTAACTGAAATCTGTTCCAGATTAGATGCGGTGTATATCAATACTGGCTAATCCCAGTGCAGTTATTTTGAGTGGTACGGTAAGTACTAAAATCGGCCTGCCATAAAGCAGTATTTATGCATCGAGTAAAGCAGTTCTCTGTTCGTTAGTCAGAACACTGTCAGGAGAACGGATATTCAGAAATATTCGTTTCAATTGTTTAGTACCAGATCCAACCGATACCCCAGCGCATATGAATTTGAATACCATTAATTCAGATGCAGTAAAAAATTTACAGAATAAATTAAGAACTTAGTACTACTAGGGCATTTGGGTAAACCGATTGAGATAATCAAAGCCGCTATTTTCTGGCTGCGGATGAATCATCTTTTCTGCTGGGATCAAAAATACTTATTAATGGTGGTGTGGGCGATATTTAACAATAAATATTAATCAGTTAGCTAATACATAGGGGGTGGCGATGGCCGAGAAAAATATCAGCGTAAATCGAAAGATATTTTGCATAAAAATATTATAAATATAGGCATGTATTTGATTATATGATGTTTTTTAAGTTATTATTTTTACATAATTATAAGATTGATGTAAATTTTTTGAGAAATTTAATGGTATTTTGTTTTTGATTGATTCAATGAAAAAAGTAAATTCAGATATTTTATTATTTAAAATTTCAGTGGGAACGTTATCTATAATCCCTTTATTCGCTAATGCCACAATGACTATCGATGATTCTAATATAGGAAATTATACCAACACGGGTATTACGGCTAATGATGACAATGTTGAGATAAAAACCACTTCTGCTACGGCACCACACATTGATATGAATAGTCGCGGTATTGCGATTAGTGCAAAAAATGGCAAGGTGTTAACCATCGGTGAGACGGGTAGTACTGATAAATTTATTATTCGGAATAATGCAGCTGGTAATTATAATTCTGTTTATGGTTTGCATATAATATCAGCTAATGTTATTGCCAATAGTGAACTCGACGTAAGTTTGAAAGATGGTTCAGGTATTTATATTGCAAGTAAAGGAAGCGGTTTATTTCAAAAAAAGGTCTCTATAACTGGTATAGAAAATGGCCAGTTTATCGGTATTCGCACTTACAATAATTCGGCAGCATCCTCATCAACAGGTACATTTAATAAAGAAGTAAAAATTACTGCTTCTGGCCAAGATAGTTATGGTATTTATTCTCAAAGGAATAATAAGCCTAATGCGTTAGGTTCTAAATTAACTTTTAAGGATAAAGTTACTATTAAGATGTCTGGCAGTAATAACGCTCATGGTATTGTCTTTGACCAAATCCCATTTAAAAACGGCAATCCTGAGCCTGATGGTGGCAGCGTTATTTATTTAGAGAATGGGGTTAATCTTACCACTGATCATGGTACGTCAATTAGTATGCAGCAAGTAGATGGCAAATTAGAGATTAACAGTGGCTTGAATGAAAACCGGATAATTTCTGAGGACAATCAACATTATAATGCAATAGAAGCACTTGCTGGAAAGGTGGACATTGCTGGCAAATCTAATATCAAAGGTGATGTTTATTCATCTGCCAGCAAGTTAATTGAAGGTAGCGACGACATTACTAAAGGGGTCATTAATTTTAAGCTTGCTAATGGCTCAACGTTATTAACCTCTATGGAAAATAATGTGCTATCTAATTCAAAAGATAAAGGTGAGATTAATCTGGCCATTTCCGGTCATGATAGCCAGTGGAAAATGACCGACAGTTCAAGTATTGATTCATTAATCCTTGGCGATAATGCCAAAGTGAGTTTTGGTTATGCCTATGCGGCTCCTAGTTTGCCCGCCTCTCTTGATGGCACAAATGCAATGACATTGAGCTCTGGTTCTTTAGCGGGTAATGGTATTTTTGAAATGCGAACTGCAATTGGTAAAACTTTTGCGCATGACTTGCTTAAAATAACAGGATCGCAACAAGCAGCAGGTAATCATAAAATTGCCATTATTGATAATAAAACCGGTGTGGCCACAGTGACGGGTAATGAAAAACTCACACTGGTTGAAACAGAAGGCGGTGGGGCTAATTTTGGTTTGTCTGCGCCATCTTTTGATATTGGTGCCTATCAGTTTAATACGTTAACCAAAGTCAGTAATAATCGTGGTGCCGGCACTGAAGATTGGGTATTGTCAGGGTCTGCAGCTTCTAATGACAACGACAATAACAATACAAATGATAATGGCGGCCAAAACAAACCAGTTTCCCCAAAACCACAATTAACGCATACCGCGCAAAACGCAGCCAGTATTCTTAACTCAAATTATTTGATGAGCTATGTTGAAACACAGACGTTATTGCAACGAATTGGACAAATCCGCACAAATAATACATCTCATGGTGCAGCGTGGGGGCGTATCTATACAGGTAAATTAAGCTCGTTTAATGACGAACGTTTATCTGACTTCGACATGAATTACTATGGTTTGCAGTTTGGTATTGATCGAAAACTGGGTCACAATAACGAAGATATTTATTACGGTATTATGGGTGGTCTAAGTAAAGGCGATGTGAATCATAATGTTGGTGATGGCAATACTAAAAGTTATTCTGTAGCACTTTATGCCACCTTGCAAAGCCAAAACGGTTTTTATATGGATGGCTTAGTGAAGTATATGTATATGTCTAACAAATTCAATAGTCTAACTGGCGGGGGCTATAGTGTTAAAGGTCATGGTAATACTGAAGGCTTTTCAATTGGAACTGAAATTGGCAAACGTGTTCAGCTATCTTCAGCAAGACAAAATGCACAAGGATGGTATTTAGAGCCCCAAGCTCAGGTTACTTTTTCTCATCAGAATGGTGCCACAATTAATGCAACCAATGGTTTAACAACTAAATTAGGCAGTTATAATTCATTGATTGCACGCGCAAATATTATTCTAGGTTACACAATACAAAATAATGAAAATCCAGTAGATATTTATTTTAAAACCGGCTATTTGAAAGAATTTGGTGGTGAAACGTCTTACACATTTAATCATGCTGCAAGAGAGAAATATGATTTTGGTGGTAACTGGTGGGATAACGGTATTGGTATCAATATACAGTTAAATCAAAGGCATAATTTTTATGGTGACGTGGTTTATTCTCTGGGTAATAAGTTTGATCGAAAACAAGTAAATGTGGGATACCGTTTTGATTTTTAATCACAAATATTGTTTACTTGTTGTAAAGGGAACGATTTTTGGTAAAAGCTATTAGGAATGAAATTGAATTTTTAAATTTTTCTTTGGTTTCATGATTGTAGTGAGTGATAGTGAATTTTATCACTCATTTTTTCTTTAAAAATTTTGCCTTATTAAATTAAGCCACAAATAGCTGTTTATTGATATAAAACACCAGTGTGAAGTAGTGGCTGTGCTTATCGGCCTGCCTGTGATTAGTGATATAAATTAAGTTGTAAGAAATGGGAAACACTTTTGCAGTGCTTAAACTGAACATTGCTGGCGGACGCGCTAGGTTTATATTAAGAAATGGAATGATTAAATTAATTTGCTTGGCAATGAGGCAACTATTGCTTAATGACACCATTTTAAATGTACATTTAATGCTATTATCATTATGATAGTTAAATTTTTGCTTGCATTGGCATATGTTGATACAAATGTAGGTGGAAATTAAAACAGACTTGAACCGTCTCAATATATCCTACTGGTTGCTGAGGCAGTACACAGGCAATTTGAATTGCGCTTATTAAGTCCTTAGGCTCAGCAATAAATCGCGGAAAACGTTTGGATCCTTGATAAAGGTAATTTCTCCTACTTGCGGGAAATGATAATCAAGCAGGCGGGAAACCCAGAACCGGATGCAGGCTGCCCGCTGTGCAATCGGAAAGTAATCCCGTTCGGCAGCAGTTAGCGGTCGTATACTTTCATAGCCGTGCATAAATGCCTGTTGCAGGTTGTGGTCGAGATGGTTGTCTGCCCGCCGTGCCCAATCGTTAACGGCAATGGCCAAGTCATACATGAAGTTGCCGTTACATGCATAGTAGAAATCAATAAAGCCAGCTACCTGTTCGCCATCCAGTAACACATTATCGCGGAATAAATCGGCATGGATGATGCCGGCAGGTAAATCGGTACGCTCATTTTCATCAAAAAAAGCAATTTCTGCCTGTAACAGCCGCTCGTCTTCCGCATCCAGAAATGATGATAATCGGCTACTGGCTTCGTGCCACCAAGTGGTATAGCGCGGATTATTCATTGTTAACGGGAAATCGGTTCCGGCCAGATGCATTTTGGCCAGCATGGCACCGGTATTGAAACATTGCTGTTCGGAAGGACTACTGGTATCGCTACCAGACAGACAGGTCACCAGACAGGCGGGTTTGCCTACCAGTGTGCTGTCCAAGCGGCCGTCGATTCGTGCGATCGGAGCAGGGCAGGCCACACCATTGGCACTCAGATGTTGGGTTAAATCCAGAAAGTAGGGCAGTTCAGCCTGAGTCATGGCCTCAAATACCGTCAGTACATAACGCCCTTGTGTAGTGGTAACAAAATAATTGCTGTTGGTAATGCCCTGGGCGATACCTTGCAAACTAATAAGCCGACCCAAGTGATAATCGCGCAGAAAGCTGCGCATTTCATCATCGCTAACGCTGGTATAGACAGACATGGACGTGACCAATCAAACAAGTTATAGACGGTATAGAAATCTGAAACAGGATATTTGTTCTGTGTCACCAGAACAAGTGCATGATAACAAAAAAATGTTGTTATCAGGCAGATGTATTGAGCTAAATTATGTTACTTAATATTTAGTTTGCATATAACAAAAAAGCATAAGTGAATGCATAAGGGCTATTTCACAAGCTGGCGGCTTTTGCGTATCCTTGACTGGCACTATGTATCAAATGCTGGCCGATGTGCTGCTGGCGCAGGAGTATAAAATGAATTTATCTTTGCTCGCGAACACAGTTGTGTTCGCGTTGTTGTTATGGGTGCTGAGCCGTACGCATGCCACTGAGTGGAGTTTATCCAGAAAAGTATTACTGGGTATGATTCTGGGTATTGTATTTGGTTTGGGGCTGCAATTCGTTTACGGCACATCCAGTCCGGTGATTGATACTTCTGTACAGTGGTTTGATGTTGTTGGTAATGGCTATGTACGGCTGTTACAGATGGTAGTAATGCCGCTGGTGTTTGTTTCAATTCTCAGTGCTGTGGCTCGGCTACATAATGCAACCCAGCTAGGCAAGATCAGTCTGATGACGATAGGGGTATTACTGTTTACTACGGCTATTGCTGCGCTGATTGGTACGCTGCTGACCAGTCTGTTTGGACTGACTGCCAGCGGGCTGATTCAGGGCGAGGCTGAAACAGCGCGCTTCAATGCAATTCAGACGAATTATGTGGGCAAGGTGGCCGATTTATCGGTACCACAATTGTTGCTGTCATTTATCCCGAAGAATCCTTTTGCTGATTTAACCGGAGCCAATCCAACTTCTATTATTAGTGTGGTGATTTTTGCTGCTTTTCTGGGTATGGCAGCTTTGAAGTTGCTAAAGGATGATGCACCTAAGGGTAAACGAGTGTTGTTGGCGATTGATACGTTACAAAGTTGGGTGATGAAGCTGGTGCGGGTAGTGATGCTGTTAACACCTTATGGTGTACTGGCTTTAATGACCAAAGTAGTAGCAGCTTCTAATATGCAGGATATTGTCAAGCTGGGTGGTTTTGTACTGGTATCGTATCTGGCGCTGGCACTGATGTTTGTAGTGCATGGTCTGTTGCTGGGGATATTTGGTATCAATCCGGGTAAATATTTTCAGAAAGTATGGCCGGTACTGACCTTTGCCTTTACCAGTCGTTCCAGTGCAGCTTCTATCCCACTTAATGTTGAGGCGCAGACGCAGCGTTTAGGTGTGCCAAAATCTATTGCCGGTTTTGCTGCTTCCTTTGGTGCGACCATTGGTCAGAATGGCTGTGCCGGTCTGTATCCGGCTATGCTGGCAACTATGATTGCGCCGACTGTGGGTATTAATCCTCTGGATCCATGGTGGATTGTGACACTGGTGGGGATGGTAACCATTAGCTCTGTAGGTGTGGCTGGTGTCGGTGGTGGTGCTACATTTGCTGCGCTGATTGTACTACCGGCAATGGGCTTGCCAATTACTCTGGTAGCTTTGCTGATTTCCGTGGAACCATTGATTGATATGGGGCGTACGGCATTGAATGTCAGCGGTGCCATGACTGCGGGTACTTTAACCAGCCAGTGGCTGCATCAAACTGATAAAGCAATACTCAATAGCAAAGAACATAGTGAGCTGGTGCAGTAACCGTTTTGTGTTAAAGTAGAAACTGCCATAGTTTGCAGCCAGTCTGAAACAGTAGACTGGCTGATTTTTTTGGACAGAGTGCTGGGATAACCTGAGCTGATTGCAGTTATGGCACAGACAGTAAAACAGGACAGTTAAATGCCAAGCTGTCCTGTTGCAATCAAAAGTGATTGAGGCTGGGCTTCGGCCGTATTGGCTTCGCCCAGTTGATGGTTATCTGCTTTGCAAAACAATCTGCAACATGCGGCGGATGGGTTCAGCAGCACCCCATAAAAGCTGGTCACCTACGGTAAAGGCACTGATGTATTCGCCACCCATACCCATCTTGCGGATACGGCCTACTGGTACAGTTAATGTGCCTGTTACTGCCGCTGGTGTGAGCTCGTGCATGGAGGCAGTTTTTTCATTAGGCACCACTTTTACCCAGTCATTGGCGGCCGCCAGAATTTTTTCAATTTCAGCGACTGATAAATCCTGTTTCAGTTTCACGGTCAATGCCTGACTGTGGCAACGCATTGCCCCCACGCGCACGCACAATCCATCAATAACAATCGGGTGTGCACTGCGGCCTAAAATCTTATTGGTTTCTACCGCACCTTTCCACTCTTCCTTGGACTGGCCATTACCCAGATCAGCATCAATCCATGGAATCAGGCTACCCGCCAGTGGGACGCCAAACTGTGCCTGTGGATAGGCATCGCTGCGCAAAAAGTCAGCTACCTTGCGGTCGATGGCCAGAATGGCACTGGCCGGGTTAGACAATTCAGTGCTGACCTGTGCTTCAATCGCACCCATGGCACTAATCAGCTCGCGCATATTTTGTGCGCCCGCACCGGATGCTGCCTGATAAGTCATGCTGGTGGCCCATTCCACTAAATCCTGCTCAAACAAGCCGCCCAGCGCCATCAGCATCAGTGATACGGTACAGTTGCCGCCAACAAAATCCCTGATTCCATTTGCCAGTGCTGCATCGATAACCGGACGGTTTACCGGGTCGAGGACGATGACTGCTTTATCGCTCATGCGCAGGGTGGATGCGGCGTCAATCCAGTAACCTTGCCAGCCCTGTTCACGTAAAGGCTGGTGTACTGCTTTGGTGTAGTCGCCACCCTGACAGGTAACAATAATATCCATTTTTGCCAGAGCATCCAGATTATGCGCATCCAGCAGAGTTTTTGCTGTCTGACCAAAATCCGGTGCTGCTGCACCGGCTGCCGATGTCGTGAAAAAATACGCATCTGCAATGCTTTGAAAATCATTTTCTTCCTGCATGCGCTGCATTAATACCGAACCCACCATACCGCGCCAGCCAACAAAACCTACTTTCACAGGGTGCTCCTTAAATCATTTTAATTTAATCAAAATCTCTGCTTCCAGAAATACATCCAGTCTTTTAACCATAATCAGAACCATTTGTAAACTGTTAATTATTGTCTGGATACATTCCTGGTCGCACAGCATATATTTTGCCGGGCTAATAAAGTGATTTAACGTGGTTAGTCCACTGTATAGAATCGGCTCACATTCCAGTGTACACTTTCGCCTTTGTTTTTCAATTGGCGTTACCGATGAATTTACTGCGTACTTTGGCTAAAGTCAGCAGCATGACAATGTTGTCACGTGTGTTGGGTTTCATTCGCGACACCATCATTGCCCGCAGCTTTGGTGCAGGTATGGCTACTGATGCTTTTTTTGTGGCATTTAAACTGCCAAATCTGCTGCGGCGTATTTTTGCGGAAGGTGCGTTTTCACAGGCTTTTGTGCCGATACTGGCAGAATATCGGGAAACACGTTCACCAGAGGCTACCCGGGCATTTGTACAGCACGTGGCCGGCCTGCTTTCATTTGTACTGATTATTGTTACTGCCATTGGTATTCTGGCAGCGCCGGTAGTGATTTATATTTCTGCACCCGGTTTTCAGCAGGATGCAGATAAATTTTCTCTATCAGTGCAGCTATTACGTATTACTTTTCCCTATATTTTTCTGATTTCGCTATCTTCACTGGTTGGCAGCGTACTCAATACCTATCATCAGTTTATTGTTCCAGCTTTTACACCTACCTTTCTGAATATCTCTTTTATTCTGTTTGCCTTATGGCTGGCGCCTTATTTTCATCCGCCTATTCTGGCTCTGGCATGGGCAGTATTCGTAGGTGGGTTGTTGCAGTTGCTGTATCAGCTACCTTATTTATTCCGGCTGGGTTTTCTTACCATGCCCAAGCTAAAATTTAAGGACAAGGCCGTTAATCGGGTATTAAAGCAAATGGCACCGGCCATTTTAGGTGTTTCAGTGGCTCAGATATCTCTGGTAATTAACACCATTTTTGCTTCCTATCTGCAATCAGGTTCAGTATCGTGGATGTATTATGCTGACCGGCTGATGGAATTGCCGACAGGTGTACTCGGCGTAGCTCTGGGCACCATTCTTTTGCCTACTCTGTCCAAACACTCGGCTACCAATGATATTGCCAGTTTTTCTGCCTTGCTGGACTGGGGTTTGCGTTTGTGCATGCTGCTTACCTTGCCTGCGGCCGTGGGCATGGCCGTATTATCATTTCCGCTGGTCGCCACTTTGTTTATGTACCGGCAATTCAATGAATATGATGCACTGATGACGCAAGGCGCACTGGTGGCTTATTCTGTGGGACTGATTGGCCTGATTCTGATTAAAGTACTCGCTCCGGGCTTTTATGCCCGCCAGAACATCAAAACACCAGTAAAAATCGCTATTTTTACTTTATGCATGACGCAGCTGATGAACCTGCTGTTTGTCTGGAAACTACATCATGTCGGCCTGGCTCTGGCCATCAGTTTGGGTGCCTGTATTAATGCGGCACTGCTGTTTACCTTGTTACGGCGGCAGAAACTGTATACACCCAGTCCGGGCTGGGGGCGTTTTCTGGTGCGTCTGATTCTGGCTCTGATTATTATGGGTACTGGCCTATGGGTATTACAGCAATGTCTACCGTTCAACTGGCATAGTAATGGCTTGGCAAAAGTTGGCCAGTTAAGTGCTTTGATTATTGCCGGTATTGTTCTTTACTTTGGTGCTTTGTTTGCATTGGGATTCCGTATACGTGATTTTCGGCGCGCTGAAGCAGAATAGGCGTGCAAGAGATTGGCTGAGTGGAAGTAAATAATTTTAATTATTTGCGTTCAAACTCTTTTAATTCTTCGGCAATAAAATATTTAACCAAATCGGCGTATAATGTTTTAATTACTTCTCCATTCAACCCCAACTCATCAGCCCACTGTTTGCGCTTTTCCAGCATGCTGTTAAAACGCTCTGTGGCCTGAACATCTGTAGTATTTTTTTTGAATTTACTGGCTGTCTTTACATAGTTAAAACGGACAGAAAGTAACTGAATCACAGTATAATCAATATGATCTATTTCTCTTCGAATGTCGCTTATATCGTGACACTCAGCAGGCGAGTGAACTGGATGGTATTGCATTTTTGATACCTTTTTGTTTTCAAGTGGTTACATTATATTGCTGTTAATAAATATTTTTTGTTAAAATTTGTAATATTAACAAACGCTATTTTATGACTAATAAAGTTTATGAAAGTTAACTTGATAAGCAAGCTTTGTTATTTCATTTATTTAATATGCATTTTATAAAGTGATATATAGCTTTGAAAATTGTAACCGGCAGGAATTAATAGAAAAATTTTATGACGTGTTTTTATTATTTTACCTGAGGAGAAAAAAGAGAAATCAAAAGTAATATTTTAAATAATGCTAATGATAATTATTATCAATATCTTATTGAAAATATTATTTTTTTATTACTGATTAATGTAATACGCGCTTTTAATAACGTTCGAAATTAGTTACAATACATCAATTTTACCAATATTTGCATAAGGTCGGCGCAATTATGCTGGCGAATTATTTCCCCATCTTAATATTCGTACTGGTTGGCTTTGCCGCCGGTGTTCTGTTTATTTCTCTTGGCCTGTTACTCGGACCGAATCGTCCATACAAAATGAAACAGGAGCCGTTTGAGTGCGGTTTCGAAGCTTTTGAAAATGCACGCATGAAATTCGACGTGCGTTACTATCTGGTAGCCATTTTATTCATCCTGTTTGACCTTGAGGTAGCTTTCATGGTGCCTTGGGCTGTTGTGTTCAAAGAACTGGGCGCATACGGTTTCTGGTCAATGATGGTGTTTTTGTTGATTCTGGTTATCGGCTTTGTTTATGAATGGAAAAAAGGCGCTCTGGAATGGGAATAGAAGGCGTTTTAAAAAAAGGATTTGTCACAACTACTGCCGATACCGTACTTAATTATGTGCGTACCGGTTCATTGTGGCCAGCTACTTTCGGTCTGGCTTGCTGTGCCGTAGAGATGATGCAGGCCGGTGCTGCCCGCTATGACCTTGACCGTTTTGGTATTATTTTTCGCCCGTCACCACGCCAGTCTGACCTGATGATTGTGGCCGGTACCCTGTGCAACAAAATGGCTCCCGCATTGCGCCGTGTTTACGACCAGATGGCCGAGCCGCGCTGGGTATTGTCTATGGGCTCCTGTGCCAATGGTGGCGGCTATTACCATTACTCCTATTCTGTGGTGCGTGGCTGCGACCGCATTGTGCCGGTTGATGTCTATGTACCCGGCTGTCCGCCCACCGCAGAGGCACTGGTTTACGGCCTGTTGCAGTTGCAGCTGAAAATTAAACGTACCGCCACGATTGCGCGTGTATGAAAGTGAGGAAAATATGGCAGATATAGCAACACTGAAAGCCGTGTGTGAAACCACTTTCGGCGCTGAGATACGTTACTGTCTTGACCGTGGTGAACTAACACTGGATTGTGATGCGGCTGATTATCATCAGCTTATGCAAACCCTGCGTGACCATGATGAACTGAAATTTGAAACGCTGATTGACCTGTGTGGTGTTGATTACCAGAGCTACAAAGATGAACCGTGGCAAGGTAAGCGCTTTGCCGTTGTCAGCCATCTGTTGTCTGTAACCAATAACTGGCGTGTCCGTGTCCGTGTCTGGGCTGAAGCCGAAGACTTTCCCACCGTCGATTCTGTAGTCGATATCTATAACGGAGCCAACTGGTATGAACGTGAAGCGTTTGACATGTTTGGCATTCTGTTTAACAACCATCCCGACCTGCGTCGTATTCTTACTGACTACGGCTTTGTTGGTCATCCGTTTCGCAAAGATTTTCCCGTTTCCGGCTATGTTGAAATGCGCTATGACGAGGCCGAAGGCCGCGTTATTTATCAGCCGGTAACGATTGAACCGCGTGAAATTACCCCGCGCGTGGTGAGAGAGGAGCAGTACGGTGTCTAAGTTACGCAATTACACCATTAACTTCGGGCCGCAGCATCCGGCTGCACATGGCGTATTGCGCCTGATTCTGGAAATGGATGGTGAAAACATCGTTCGTGCTGACCCGCATATCGGCCTGTTACATCGTGGTACGGAAAAATTGGCGGAAACACGGACTTATTTGCAGGCATTGCCGTATATGGATCGTCTGGATTATGTATCCATGATGTGTAATGAACAGGCTTACTGCCTGTCGGTTGAACGCCTGCTTAATATCGAAGTACCCATTCGTGCCCAGTATATCCGCGTGATGTTTGCTGAGATTACCCGAATTCTTAATCATTTGATGGGTATAGGTTCGCATGCACTGGATATCGGTGCCATGACGGTATTTCTTTACGCATTCCGCGAGCGTGAAGACCTGATGGATATCTACGAGGCGGTGTCAGGTGCACGCATGCATGCTGCCTATTTCCGTCCCGGTGGTGTATACCGAGACTTGCCGGATTTCATGCCGAAATATGAATCCAGCAAATACCGCAATGCCAAAGTGCTGCAAAAACTCAATGCCAGCCGTGAAGGCACACTGTTGGACTTTATTGAAGACTTTACCAACCGTTTCCCTGCCTGTGTGGATGAATATGAAAATCTGCTCACCGACAATCGTATCTGGAAACAGCGTACTGTTGGTATAGGCGTGGTTTCACCAGAACGCGCCCTGCAAAAAGGTTTTACCGGCGTCATGCTGCGTGGTTCCGGTATTGAATGGGATATACGCAAAAAACAGCCTTACGATGCCTATGCTAATGTAGATTTTGATATACCGGTGGGTCTCAATGGCGACTGTTATGACCGTTATCTGTGCCGTATTCATGAGATGCGTCAGGCCAATCGCATTATCCGCCAGTGTGTGGACTGGTTGAAAGCCAACCCAGGCCCGGTGATTATTGACGACCATACCGTGGCACCGCCACCCCGTACCGCCATGAAAGACGGGATGGAAGAACTGATTCACCACTTCAAACTGTTTACTGAAGGTATGCATGTGCCAGAAGGTGAAGTTTATGTGCCTACTGAACATCCTAAAGGTGAATTTGGTGTCTATCTGATTTCCGATGGTGCCAATAAACCTTACCGGATGAAAATCCGTGCTCCGGGTTTTGCCCATTTGCAGGGCATGGACGAAATGGCGCGCGGCCACATGCTGGCGGATGTGGTTGCCATTATTGGTACACAGGATATTGTATTCGGGGAGGTGGATAGATAATGTTGTCCGCTGATAGCTTAAAACAGATTGATACAGAACTGGCAAAATACCCGGCCGACCAGCGCCGCAGTGCCATTATGTCTGCCTTGCGAATTGCGCAGACGGAGCTGGGCTGGTTGCAGCCTGAAACTATTGAAGAGGTAGCTGATTATATTGGCATTCCACCAGCGCAGGCGTTGGAAGTGGCTACTTTTTATAATATGTACAACCTCAAGCCAGTTGGTAAATACAAACTAACCGTATGTACCAATCTGCCCTGTGCCCTGCGTGGTGGCGTGAATGCTGGTGAGTATCTGCAAAAACGTCTCGGTATCCGCTATGGTGAAACTACTGCTGATGGTAAATACACCTTGGTAGAAGGCGAGTGCATGGGTGCCTGTGGCGATGCGCCGGTGATGTTAGTGAATAATCATAAAATGTGTAGCTTTATGAGCGAAGAGGCCATTGAAGCGAAACTGGCGGAGTTGAACTGATGGCAATGTACCAGAATGGCGTGATTTTCGATCAGGTTGATACTTCTGACCCCAATTGCTGGACGCTGGAAGCTTATATAGCACGTGGTGGCTATCAGGCATTGAAAAAAATCATCAATGAAAAAATGCCACCAGATGATGTTATTGCCGAGCTTAAAACTTCAGGCCTGCGTGGTCGCGGTGGTGCCGGCTTTCCCACCGGGCTGAAATGGAGCTTTATGCCGCGTTCATTTCCGGGCACCAAATATGTTGTCTGCAATACCGATGAAGGTGAGCCGGGCACATTCAAGGATCGCGATATCATTGATTACAATCCGCATGCGCTGATTGAAGGCATGATTATCGGTGGCTATGCCATGGGTGCGGCTGCTGGCTATAACTATATTCATGGTGAAATCTTTGAAAGCTATCTGCGTTTTGAAGCTGCTCTGCAACAAGCACGTGCAGCTGGCTTTCTGGGACAGAATATTCTGGGTAGCGATTTCAGTTTTGAGCTGCATGCCCATCATGGCTATGGTGCTTATATCTGTGGCGAAGAAACTGCGCTGCTGGAATCTCTTGAAGGCAAGAAAGGCCAGCCACGCTTCAAACCACCTTTTCCGGCTTCATATGGTTTATACGGCAAGCCTACCACTGTCAATAACACCGAAACCTTTTCCTCAGTGCCGTTCATTATTCGTGATGGCGGCCAGCAATTTGCCGATAAGGGTATTCCCAATAATGGCGGAACCAAACTCTTTTCCGTATCCGGCCATGTCGAGCGTCCGGGTAACTACGAAGTTCCGTTAGGTACACCGTTCAAAGATTTGCTGGAAATGTGCGGTGGCATGCGTAATGGCAAAAAACTCAAAGCGGTGATTCCGGGTGGTTCTTCTGCACCGGTATTGCCGGCTGACATCATGATGGAACTGACCATGGATTATGATGCCATTGCCAAGGCTGGCTCGATGCTGGGTTCTGGTGCGGTAATCGTAATGGATGAAGATGTCTGCATGGTAAAAGCGCTGGAGCGGCTGAGCTATTTCTATTTTGAAGAATCATGCGGCCAATGTACGCCCTGCCGTGAAGGAACTGGCTGGCTGTATCGCATTATTCACCGTATTGCCTCTGGTAAAGGTCGGCCGGAGGATCTGGATTTGCTGGAATCGATTGGCAGCAATATGTCTGGACGCACCATCTGTGCATTGGCAGACGCTGCCGTGATGCCGATACAGGGCTTTATGAAGCATTTCCGTTCCGAGTTTGAGCACTATATCGAACACGGCAAACCCATGAAAGAACATCGCTGGTGCTAAGGCACTATCTGCTTAATTAGGATTGCGAACCTATGTTACAAATTCAAATTGACGGTAAACAACTCTCTGTCGAGCAGGGTAGTACGGTGATGGAAGCCGCCCATCAGGCCGGTACCTTTATTCCGCATTTTTGCTATCACAAAAAATTGTCTATCGCCGCTAACTGTCGCATGTGTCTGGTTGAGGTGGAAAAATCACGCAAACCGTTACCTGCCTGTGCTACACCGGTTACCGATGGCATGGTAGTTAAAACCGGCTCCGCTCTGACTAAAGATGCCCAGAAAGGGGTAATGGAGTTTTTACTGATTAACCACCCGCTGGATTGTCCGATCTGTGATCAGGGCGGTGAATGTCTGTTGCAGGATTTGTCAATGGGCTATGGTAAAAGCGCCAGCCGTTATACCGAAGCCAAACATGCTGTAGTCGGCAAGGAAATGGGGCCACTGGTGTCTGCTGCGGAAATGAGCCGCTGTATACACTGTACCCGCTGTATTCGCTTTACCGAAGAAATTGCCGGCAAACAGGAATTGGCAATGAAAAATCGTGGCGAAAATTCCGAAATTACCCCATTTGCCGGTAAAACACTGGAAACTGAGCTATCTGGTAATGTAATTGATTTGTGTCCGGTTGGTGCCTTAACCAGCAAACCATTTCGCTATGACAGTCGTTCATGGGAGCTAAGCCGGCGTAAATCCATATCCGCTCATGATGCCTTGGGCAGCAATCTGATTGTTCAGACTAAAGACCATACCGTGCGTCGTGTGCTGCCACTAGAAAATGAAGCCATCAATGAATGCTGGCTTAGTGACCGCGACCGTTTTGCCTATGCAGGGCTGTATCAGCAGCGCTTAACTCAGCCACAAATCAAACAGGATAACCAGTGGCATACTGTCGACTGGCAAACCGCACTGGATTATGTGGCCAAAGGCTTGCATGGTGTTAGCCATGACTTCGGTGCCGATGGGGTTGGTATATGGGTTAATCCGGCCAATACTATTGAAGAAATGCATCTGGCGCGTAAACTGGCTGATGGTCTTGGTGTCACTGCTGTAGACAGCCGCCTGCGTTCGCAGGATGGCCGTTTGGCTGCCGCTGCTGAAGGCGCCCAATGGCTGGGGCAGAGCATCGAACAACTGGCAGCAAACGAAGTGATTCTAGTAGTCGGTGCACGTTTGCGGCAGGAACAGCCACTACTCACAGCCCGTATTCGTCAGGCGGCCAAAAACGGTACCAAAGTAGCTATTCTGGCCGCTGCTGATGAAGAACTGTTTATGCCTTTGCTGGCACAAGTGAGCCTGCATCCGTATCAGTGGATTGACTGGCTGAGTGATGCACTTAACAGCGAAGTAGGGCAGGCGTTATTACAGGCGCAAAAAGCCAGCATTATTCTCGGTGCTGATGTACTGAACCATCCGGATGCCGCTGCTGTTTATGCTGCGGCACAGGACTTGGCTGTGGCTACCGATAGCATTCTCGGGGTATTGCCACAGGCTGCTAATAGTATTGGTGCCGAAGTGCTTGGTGTGGCTGCCAGAAAAGCTGAACACACCATTGCTGCACAGATTGCGCAGCCAAAACAGGCAGTGATGTTGCTTAATGTCGAGCCAGATATGGATGTCGCCAATGGTGCTGCGGCTCTTGCCGCGCTAAAACAGGCGCAGACAGTGATGGCATTCAGCGCGTACGACAGTGAAGTATTGCGTGAAGTGGCCGATGTCATGCTGCCAATTACCCCGTTTACCGAAACATCCGGCAGCTTTATCAGCATGGAAGGTCGTTTGCAGTCCTTCCATGGCGTGGTACGAGCCTATGGTGAAGCAAGACCATTATGGAAAGTATTGCGTGTACTGGGCAACGTGCTTGAACTGCCGGGTTTTGAATATGAAAACACCCAGCAAATTCTGACTGATGCACTTGCCAAAGATCAGTTACCGGCCTTATTGAATAACCATATTCAACCGGTTGCTAGCACTGATCCGGATATCAGTCTGGTACGTGTTGGCGGAGTGAGTCTGTATGCTACTGATGGCATTGTGCGTCGTTCTGCACCCTTGCAAAACACGGTACATGCCGTAGTGCCCATCGCGCGGATTCATAGTGCTACGCTGAATGCACTGGGGCTGGCTGATGGTGATGCTGCACTGGCCAAACAGGGAAATAGTACCGTGGCCGTTACCGTGGCTGCTGACGACACCCTGCCGGAAAACGTACTGTTGTTGCCGTTACATCAGAGTAACTGGCAATTGGGTGCTTTATTGACCACTGTTGAATTGAGTAAAGGATAATCATGCAAGCGTGGTTTCAACAATTACTGGGTAACGACTTCGGCTTACTGGTGTCTGTCATCGTCAAAATAGTCATCATTATGTTGCCGCTGATTCTTACCGTGGCTTACCTGACTTATTTTGAGCGTAAAGTTATCGGTTATATGCAGCTGCGTGTCGGCCCAAACGTAACCGGCCCTTATGGTTTAATTCAGCCATTCGCTGATGTATTAAAACTATTATTTAAAGAAGTCACCCGCCCATCACAGGCAAATAAGGCATTGTTCTATATCGGGCCAATGATGTCACTGATGCCAGCATTTGCTGCCTGGGCAGTGATTCCGTTCAGTGAAAGCTGGTTTCTAACCAGAATCAATGCCGGTTTGCTCTATATCCTGATGATTACCTCTCTGTCTGTATATGGTGTCATCATTGCCGGCTGGGCTTCCAACTCTAAATATGCCTTTCTGGGCGCCATGCGTGCTTCGGCACAAACCATATCCTATGAAATAGCGATGGGTTTTGCCTTGATTGGGGTGATAATGGTATCCGGCAGCATGGATTTTCACGATATTGTGATGGCACAAGCCAAAGGTTATGCCGGTGGTTCGGTTTTTTCATGGAACTGGTTACCTTTGTTCCCATTATTTGTGGTGTATCTGATTTCCGCAGTGGCCGAAACCAATCGTGCTCCGTTTGATGTGGCCGAAGGTGAGTCGGAAATTGTTGCTGGTTTTCATGTTGAGTATTCTGGTTTTGCTTTCGCCTTATTTTTCCTGGCCGAATATATATTCATGATTCTGGTAGCTGCCCTGACTGCACTGTTGTTCTTTGGTGGCTGGTTATCACCTTTCCCGCAAAGCTGGGGCTTCATTGGGACACCAAGCGTACTGTGGATGTTCCTGAAAATGGCGCTGGTGTTGTACTTTTACCTGTGGATACGGGCAACTTTCCCGCGCTACCGCTACGATCAGATTATGCGTCTGGGCTGGAAAGTACTGATTCCGGTAACCATCGTCGCAGTGATTGTATTGGGTTTATGGATGATTTCACCCCTGTCTTTATGGCGTTAAACAGGGAGAGGCACTGATATGGCAAATATAATTAAAACTTTTCTGATGACCGAGTTGCTTTCGGGCATGAAAGTAACCTTAAAGAACTTTTTCGCACGTAAAGAAACCATTTATTTCCCTGAAGAAAAAACCCCACAATCGGTTCGGTTTCGTGGTCTGCATGCGCAGCGGCGCTATCCCAATGGCGAAGAACGCTGTATTGCCTGCAAACTGTGTGAAGCTGTGTGTCCGGCGATGGCGATTAATATCGAGTCGGAAAAGCGCGAGGACGGTACACGGCGAACAACCCGTTATGATATCGATCTAACTAAATGTATCTTCTGCGGTTTCTGTGAAGAAGCCTGTCCAGTAGACGCCATTGTAGAAACACAGATTTTCGAATATCACGGTGAAAAACGCGGAGATCTGTATTTCACTAAACCCATGTTGCTGGCAATTGGCGATCGCTATGAAAAGGATATCGCCAAATGCAAAGCCGCAGATGCACCGTATCGCTAAGGGGTAGTCATGAATTTACCATTAATACTGTTTTATGTATTTGCCGCGGTTATTCTGCTTGGCGCAATAAATACAGTGATTGCCAAAAATCCGGTACATGCAGTTTTGTTTCTGGTGCTGACATTCTGTGCCAGTGCCATGATGTGGATTCTGATGCAGGCCGAATTTCTGGGCATTGTGCTGGTAGTGGTCTATGTAGGAGCAGTAATGGTACTGTTCCTGTTTGTCATCATGATGCTCAATATTGATATTGAACAGATGCGCGCCGGATTTTGGCGCCATGCACCTATTGCCGCACTGGTAGGTATTCTCACCGCCGCACTGCTGATTGTGATTCTGGTGAATCCGCAGCTGGATCTAGCACATCTGGGAACAGATAAGCCGTTGCCGGCCGATTATAGTAATGTACGCGACTTAGGTATGCAGATTTACACTACCTATCTGTTACCGTTCGAACTGGCTGCCATATTACTGGTGCTGGGGATGGTAGCAGCCATTGCACTGGTACACCGACAAACGCATAATCCACGCCGTACCAATCCGGCCGAACAGGTTAAAGTACAGGCAAAAGACCGCTTCCGTATGGTGAAAATGCAACCTGAAGTAACTACACCAGTAACCGAAACCAGTGAAGAAGTGACAGAAGGGGAGAAAAAAGCATGATTACCTTAACCCATTATCTGGTTCTCAGCGCGATATTATTTGCCATTTCTGCCATGGGTATTTTTATGAACCGCAAAAACGTACTTGTGCTGCTGATGTCAATCGAATTAATGCTGCTGGCGGTGAACTTTAATTTCGTGGCTTTTTCCCGTTATCTCGGTGACACAGCTGGACAGATTTTTGTCTTTTTTATTCTGACAGTCGCTGCGGCAGAATCTGCTATTGGTCTGGCGATTATGGTGCTGATTTTCCGTAACCGTCAGAGCATCAACGTACAGGATCTGAATAGCCTCAAAGGCTAACGGGTGAGAGGAACAAGAGAAAATTATGTCTATTTATCTGATTATTGCTTTGGCTCCGCTCATCGGTTCACTGCTGGCCGGCTTGTGTGGCAAGCTGATTGGTCGTAGGGGAGCACATAGCGTTACCATTGCTGGTGTGGCCATTTCTGCAGCGTTGTCTGCCTGGGTGCTTTATGGCTTTATGAACGGCACCCGCCAGCCTTTTGATGAAAATGTTTATACCTGGCTGACCATGGGCGGACTGGACTTTTCAGTTGGCTTCCTGATTGATACCCTTACCGCCACCATGCTGGTGATTGTCACCAGTGTGTCACTGATGGTGCATATCTACACCATTGGTTACATGAGTGATGATGATGGGTATCAGCGCTTCTTCAGCTATATCTCCCTGTTTACCTTTTCCATGCTGATGCTGGTAATGAGTAATAACTTTATCCAGCTATTCTTTGGCTGGGAAGCAGTGGGGCTGGTATCTTATCTGCTGATTGGTTTTTACTTCAAACGTGATAGTGCCATTTTTGCCAACCTGAAAGCATTTCTGGTTAACCGCGTTGGGGACTTTGGCTTTGTGTTGGGGATTGGCTTGATACTGGCCTATTTTGGCGGCAGCCTGCGCTATGTTGATGTGTTCCAGCATATTGATCAAGTGAAAAATGCCACCATCGAACTGATTCCTGGTCATCCGTGGTCACTGATTACCGTTACCTGTATTCTGCTGTTCGTAGGGGCGATGGGTAAATCTGCACAGTTTCCATTGCATGTGTGGCTGCCGGATTCAATGGAAGGTCCGACTCCGATTTCTGCGCTGATTCACGCCGCTACCATGGTGACAGCCGGTATTTTCATGGTGTCACGTATGTCACCGCTATATGAACTGTCTGATACCGCACTGGGTGTGATTATGGTATCTGGTACCATTACCGCGCTGTTTATGGGTTTTCTGGGCATGATTCAGAACGATATCAAGCGTGTGATTGCCTATTCCACCCTGTCACAACTTGGTTACATGACCGTAGCACTCGGTGCTTCAGCCTATAATATTGCCGTCTTCCATGTAATGACCCATGCTTTCTTCAAAGCCCTGTTATTCCTTGCGGCCGGTAGTGTGATTATGGGCATGCACCATGATCAGGATATGCGTCATATGGGCGGCTTGCGCAAGTATATGCCGGTAACGTGGATTTGCATGCTGATTGGTTCCCTGTCGCTGATTGGTACACCATTCTTCTCTGGCTTCTATTCCAAGGATTCCATTATCGATGCAGTAAAAGCGTCAAACCTGCCTTTCAGCAGTATTGCCTATGTCGCACTGGTAGCCAGTGTGTTTGTGACCGCTTTCTACTCATTCCGCCTGTATTTTATGGTTTTTCACGGCGAAGAAAAATGGCGTAAAGCCGGGCATGGCGAGCATCATCATGGCGAAGAGCACCATGGTCTGCGCCCACAGGATAATCCACATGAAAGCCCGCTGGTGGTAACTATTCCGCTGATTCTGCTAGCTATTCCTTCAGTATTTGTCGGCATGTGGGCCATCAAACCGATGCTGTTTAGTGATTTCTACCAGCATGTGATATTCATTAACAGTGCGGCACATCCGGCGCTGGCCTCTGTAGAAGAGGAATATCACGGCATCTTTGCCATGGCCTTACATAGCCTAACTACTCCTGTGTTATGGCTGGTGATTGCCGGGGTAGTACTGGCGTGGTTCTTCTACATGAAAAAACCACAGATTCCGACCAGAATCGTGGCGTCTATCCGTCCGGTTTATACCCTGCTGGATAACAAATACTATCTGGATGCGCTTTACTATAACGTTTTTGCCAAAGGCAGCCGCCTGCTGGGAACGTTGTTCTGGAAAGTAGGCGACGTTTTCATCATTGATAAATTAATCGTTAACGGTACTGCACGCGTGGTTGCTACTGTTGCAGCACTGGTACGACGGATTCAGACCGGCTACATCTATACCTATGCAACCGCAATGGTGGTTGGTGTGTTCGTGCTGGTAGCGTGGACTTTCTGGCCGTTGCTGAAAACGATGTTCGGCGGTTAATTGAAGGCATTCAACTTGGTATCTTTAGGCTATAAATATGTACGATAACTTACTCAGTTTGGCGATTTGGCTGCCTGTAGCGGCCGGCATCGTAGTGCTGGCGACCGGTTCAGACAGGCATGCTGGTATAGCCAGAGTGCTGGCCTTAATCGGTGCGCTGGTTTCTTTTTTAATCACCTTACCGCTGTTTTTCAAATTTGACCGTTTAAATGGTGGCTTCCAATTCACAGAATTTCATTTCTGGATTGAAAGTCTCAACATCAACTATGCATTAGGTGTTGATGGCCTGTCTGTCCTGTTTGTGATTCTGAACAGCTTCACAACCTTACTGGTGGTGATGGCTGGCTGGCAGGTTATTCAGAAGCGGCCGGCACAGTATATGGCTGCTTTCCTGATTATGTCGGGATTGATTAATGGCGCGTTTGCGGCCATGGATGCCATTCTGTTCTACGTGTTCTTTGAAGGCATGCTGATTCCGATGTATCTGATTATCGGTATCTGGGGTGGCCCAAGACGCGTATACGCATCCATCAAGTTTTTCCTGTATACCCTGATGGGGTCGCTGCTGATGCTGGTAGGGTTTGTGTACCTGTCTATGCAGACTGGCGGTTTCTCAATTGAAGCATGGCACAACATCAAACACATTGCCATGACTGCGCAGATTTTGCTGTTTATCGGCTTTTTCCTGTCTTTTGCGGTGAAAGTGCCGATGTGGCCAGTACACACATGGCTACCGGATGCGCACGTAGAAGCACCTACTGGCGGTTCAATGGTACTTGCTGCCATTACCCTGAAGATCGGTGGTTATGGCTTCCTGCGTTTTATTCTGCCTATCCTGCCGGATGCTGCACGTTATTTTGCGCCGGTAATGATTGTACTGAGTCTGGTAGCGGTGATTTATATTGGTATGGTAGCGCTGATACAGACAGATATGAAAAAACTGGTGGCTTATTCTTCCATTAGTCACATGGGTTTTGTCACCTTAGGCTTCTTCCTGTTTACAGGCGGGTATTTGAATGACTGGGCTTTTAAAGGTGCCATCATGCAGATGGTGTCACACGGTTTTGTTTCGGCTGCCATGTTCATGAGTATTGGCGTAATGTATGACCGCATGCATACCCGTGATATTTCTGCTTACGGTGGTGTGGTAAACAGTATGCCGGTATTTGCCTCTTTCATGCTGCTGTTTGCCATGGCCAACGCCGGCTTGCCCGGTACTTCCGGTTTTGTGGGCGAATTCATGGTAATTGTCGGCGCAGTAAAAACCAATTTCTGGATTGGTGCTCTGGCAGCGTTAACCCTGATTTATGGTGCAGCCTATACCCTGTGGATGTTTAAACGAGTTATTTTTGGCACCATCAAAAACCCCGAAGTTGAGCAATTAAAAGATGTGAATAAACGCGAACTGCTTATTCTGGTGATTCTGGCTATAGCGGTACTCGGTTTTGGTTTGTATCCCGAACCATTTATCGCCGTTGTCCATCAGGCAGCAAATGATTTAATTGTCCAAGCGGCACAAAGCAAACTGTAAGGAAATGTGAATGAACTGGACAGATTTAACAATATTTCCCGCTGTACCGGAACTGGTGCTGACTGTAGTGCTGTTTACAGTGCTGCTGGTGGATTTATGGCTCAATGACAGACAACGCTGGATAACCTGTACCCTGTCAATTATCGGATTGATATTAACGGCAGTAGTACAGTGTCTGGTTTGGACGGAACAGCCACAATATGCTTTCCATGATATGTTTGTATTGGATGGCATGGCGCAGTTAGCCAAGTTATGTATGTATGTTCTGGTTATTGCCCTGTTTATTTACAGCCAGACTTATCTGCGTGCCAAAAATATCTATCAGGGCGAATTTTATACACTTACCCTGTTTGCCTTACTGGGTATGAATATCATGGTTTCAGCATGCCATTTCCTTACCCTGTATGTAGGGCTGGAATTGCTGTCACTGGCACTGTATGCCCTGATTGCCCTGCAACGCGACAATGGCCGTGCGGCTGAAGCAGCGCTGAAGTATTTTGTGCTCGGCGCGCTGGCTTCTGGTTTGCTGCTATATGGTATTTCACTGATTTATGGCGCAACGGGTACTTTGCAGTTACAGCAAGTGCTGGCTGCCAGTGAAGGCAGTGCCAATCCGTGGTTATTAAAGCTGGGCGTAGTATTTATAGTAGCCGGCATTGTATTTAAACTGGGCGGCGTGCCTTTCCATATGTGGGTGCCAGATGTGTATCAAGGTTCGCCTACTGCTGTCACCGCACTAGTAGGTACAGCACCGAAAATTGCCGCAACAGTATTTGCTTTCCGCATTCTGGTCTATGGCTTGCTCACTCAATGGGAAAGCTGGCGTGAATTACTGTTGATATTGGGTATTGCTTCATTGTTGGTGGGTAATCTGGCTGCCATTATGCAAACCAATATCAAGCGTATGCTTGGCTTCTCAACAGTAGCGCATATGGGCTTTATTCTGCTGGCGTTGCTGGCTGGAGAAACTGGTTGTACCGCAGCCATGTATTACGCTATCACCTATGCTTTAATGGCTTCTGTAGCGTTTGCCATCCTGATGCTGTTGTCCGGCAGAGATGTTGAATGTCAGAATATCAGCGATCTGGCTGGCCTGAACCAGAAAAATGCCTGGTATGCATTTTTAATGCTGCTGGCGATGTTTTCCATGGCCGGTATTCCGCCGTTGATGGGCTTTTATGCCAAACTGGCGGTTATCAAGGCATTACTCGCCAGTGGTTATCTGTGGGTTTCTGTGTATGCAGTAGTAATGTCACTTATCGGTGCTTTCTATTATCTGCGTGTGGTTAAAGCCATGTATTTTGATACACCCGATTCCGTTGCAGAGCCTGTTTTTAACATGACCTTTCTGGGCAAGCTGGTTTTATCCGTTAACGGTTTGCTGTTACTGCTATGGGGTATTTTGCCAGATGGTGTGATGGCCTGGTGCGTACAGGCATTGCTGCATAGTTAAATCACTTTGCTTTTTTCCAACAGCAGCCTTAATGGCTGCTGTTTTTGTAACTGCTAAACCCACTTATCAAAGGTCATAACCACAGGTAAAATAGCTAATTAAATCGTTGAAATAACAACTGCATGGTAAACATGGATAATTCAGAATTTGATATTCGCCAAACTGAATGTGTGGTGGTAAAAGTAGGTTCCAGCCTTGTTACCAATGGCGGACATGGGGTAGACCAGAATATTTTGAATAACTGGGCTCAGCAGATTGCACAATTGCGGTCTCGTGGTATTCAGGTAGTACTGGTTTCCAGTGGTGCGATTGCAGAAGGAATGAAACGGTTGGGCTGGCAGGTACGCCCCAAAGCGATTAACGAATTACAGGCGGCGGCGGCTGTAGGACAGATGGGGCTGGCACAGGCATATGAAATAGCATTTGAGTCACTGCGTATCCAGACAGCTCAGATTTTACTCACTCACGATGATTTAAGTCATCGTACCCGCTATTTGAATGCTCGCAGTACGATTCGTACCCTGCTGGAGCAGGGGGTGGTACCGATTATTAATGAAAATGATTCCGTTACCATTGATGAAATCAAGCTCGGTGATAATGATACTCTGGGGGCACTGGTAACGAATCTGATTGAAGCCGATATACTCATTATCCTGACAGATCAGGATGGATTGTATGACCGCGACCCGCGCCAGCATATCAATGCCAGATTTATTCATAAAATTGCAGCCAACCATCCGGGTCTGGAAAGTATGGCCGGTGGTGCAGGTAGCAGTGTGGGTACGGGGGGAATGTATACCAAAGTACTGGCTGCGAGACGGGCTGCTTTGAGTGGTGCGGCAACCTGTATTGCCAATGGACATGCCGATAATGTGCTTTTGCATTTGCTTAATGGTAACAAGGTCGGTACATTATTTACACCAGATGATAACCGGCTGAATGCGCGTCAGCAGTGGTTATTAGGGCAGTTACAACTGGTGGGTAAATTGACTATTGATGGTGGTGCAGTTCAAGCACTTACAATGCATAATTCTAGTTTATTATCAATAGGTTGTATTGATGTTGCTGGTCGTTTTGATCGTGGTGCGTTAGTTTCTGTATGTAATCAGACTGGTACCGAAATTGCTCGTGGTCTGATTAATTATAATGACAGAGAAATATCACGATTATTGCACCAGCCCTCATATATGATTGAAGATATTTTGGGTTATGTAGCTGAGGAAGAAGTAATGCATCGTGATAATATGGTTTTATGCCGTTTGTAGTTGTTACTCTTGCCGTTAATAATATTCTAATATGTTATGAATATAATACAATAACTCATTTTTTTATAAATAGACATTTAAAAACAGCTTTATACGAAAGGTATGAAGCCGTTTTATGCACTTGCCGAATTAGTGTCATATTTAAGAGACATATACTCTTCAGTATCATGGGTAACTTGAACAGACCCTAATAACTGATACAGTTTTGTAATAGGAGTTTGATAAACAAGCACAACAAAAAAGAGCAAAATATGTATTCAGCAATAAGCTTTAAATATTAAATCCTTTTATCCATCCACACAAACAATTAAAATATCTTCTACCCCTCGGTTTTAAGCTCCGTTAGCATGGATAGCCAAAACTTAGCTCGTTCATTTCTGCCATCCATAACCCCAATAGCTCTTTTTGACCATCAAGAATAATGGCTAATGACAGTATAACTATTTTAGGACGTAGTTACGAACAGAGTTGAATGGTTTGGTCAATATATTTAATAATTATGCAAGAAATGAATAAGAAAAACTTTAAATTAGCGATAAAAGCCTAAGCAAAAGTTTTTTACTTAACTGTTTGCTTACTCTATCTAAATCTAAGCAAATTTTTTACTAGATAGCGGTTATCGACTAAATAAATGTTTTTTGTTTAGTCGATAACCGTACTAATTCATGCTTTGATATAACCAATTAATTAGCAAACTAAACAAAAAACTATACATTTTGTTTAGTTTGCTAATTATAAACAAATCAAACCAACCTAATAGTCCCATGCTTTCTGCAATAGAATTAGTTTTCTCAACACTTGCAAGTAAAACAGAGAAATAATGATAAAAAACAAGGCTACTATGCGATTTAATTTATGCACCACTATACACTTGAAATAAACATAGATACGCCATATAAACGCTTGAAATCGACATTGCACAACAGTTTAAATAATGTTTAAGAATTATTTATAATTTGCCCAAAATATTCCAAAAATTGCGCAATTTTCGTGCAAATAGGTTCAAAAGCTGAATTTCAAATTTTTGCCCTTTTCTCCTTCCAAAACTCCTATATTTCAACCTTTTTTATGTGAGGCAGAAAAGTTTAAAAGAAAGCACTGCCCTACAAATTTGTTAATTTAGTATGGAATCATTAATTAATTCAGGTATAAGGATAAAAGATTGATGGCATTTTCAAAAAATAATTATATTTGATTAGTTATATCGTTTTGAATAATTTATCTTTCAATAACAAAAATTTATGCCAAAAATTTTACTCAAATCAGCCTTTATTTAATGCAAATCAAATAAAAATATTATTTAGAGTTGCACTTTAAAACAGAATTAGATGATTATTTCAGCTCTTTATTATAGTTTTGATTTATGCTGAAAAAGTAAGCGGTAGCAATTTATAAAACAATCAGGCTAGTGTGAACGAAAATACAGCTAGTCATACGGATTAAATTTTATAATTATGCCTTTGCTAATATATGGATGATTGGTTTTACTCTTTTGAATCTTTATATTAATCTGTCACAGTTGTTGATCTGGTTTAGGGTAATGATTATGACGATGGTCAATATATTGGTGGTGGAAGATGAGGATGCAATTTCCACTCTGATTCAATTTACTTTAGAGCAAGCCGGTTTTACGGTACAAAGTATATCCAGTGTAGAAGAGGCATTGCCGCTATTGCAGTCGCAGTTACCTGATGTGGTTTTGTTAGACTGGATGTTGCCAGGGGTTTCTGGTTTACAGTTTATAAAGTATTTGCGTGATACAAACAGGACTCGTGATTTACCGATTATTCTGTTGACGGCACGAGGTGAAGAAACAGACAAGGAGCAGGGGCTGAATCTGGGTGCTGACGATTATATTACTAAACCTTTTTCACCACGAGAGTTGATTGCGCGTATTAATGCACTCCTGCGCCGACGTGCTCCGCAAAAAACCAGTACACCACTGCATATTCATGATCTGGAACTAAATCCACAGCAGCAGCGGGTGCAGGTAAACGGGAAAATTATCGCTTTTGGGCCAAGCGAATTCAAATTATTACATTTTTTTATGGCTCATCCCGATCGGATATATACCCGTAGCCAACTTCTGGACCTGGTGTGGGGTGATCATGTGTTTATTGAGGAACGCACGGTAGATGTTCATATTCGCCGCTTAAGACGCGGGCTTGAAACAGTTGGTTATGAACACCTAATACAGACAGTACGTGGTAGTGGTTACCGTTTTTCCCTGTAATCAGCAATAATAACTAAATTCATATTCGGCTGGAATATGCAACCTTATGTCTGAACTGCGTCATCATTTGTATTTAATACTGGCTACCCTGATAGCAGTAGTAGTACTGTCACTGCTCATAGGTGGCGTGCAGTTAATGCTGGTAGGTCTGTGTTGTTTGCTTTTTTTGTGGTTGGTAGGCTACTGGTATCATTTAATCAAACTGGTGCGCTGGCTGGAGCGGCCAAAGCTACGCAATGTGCCACATGGCATTGGTATCTGGAAGAATATTTTCAATACGCTGATGTTACAGGCTAAAAGTCGCAAAAAGCGCAAACAGAAATTGGGCGTGGCCTTACTGCGTTTTAACCGCATTGCCGAGACTATACCGGAAGGCGTACTGATTTTGGGGCTGGATGGACGCATTCAGTGGCTGAACCATGTGGCTGCCACGCATTTTAATCTGAATCCAGAGCGTGACAGTAATGGAATACTGGTTGAATTGATTGGAAATGTCCATTTTCAGCAATTCCTGAGTGAACAGGCACCGGAGTCAGGGGATATGAAGCTTACTATTGATAATAGCGGTAGTGGATTACCCCGAATATTAAATATTATTCGCACGCCGTTTGACGAACAGGCAACTCTGATTATTACTCAGGATATTACTGCTGCTGAACAGCTAAATGCTACCCGCACTGCTTTTGTGGCCAATGTTTCACATGAGCTGCGGACACCATTGACTGTTATCAATGGTTTTTTGGAAACATTGACCGATATGCCGGAACTACCTCAGGAGCAGCGCCAGTCATTTATTGCCCTGATGAGTAAAGAAGGCGCACGCATGCGTAATCTGCTGGCCGATCTGCTGACCTTATCCCGTCTGGAAAACCAAACCGATATCTCTATACACAGACAGCCAGTATATCTGACTGCTCTGGCAGAACAGGTAGTGCATGAAGCCAGAATTCTGTCCGCAGGTAAACATTCCTTTGTCTGTGAGCTGGCTACAGACATCTGGGTAAATGGTATTCAGCAGGATTTGTATAATGCTTTCAGCAATCTGTTGTTTAATGCTGTACGCTATACGCCGCCAAAGGGAACTATTGCCATCCGATTAAGAAGTGAACAGTGTCAGCATGATTCCTGGCAGGCAATTTTTCAGGTTAGTGATACCGGTGCGGGTATTGCTGCTGAACACATTCCGCACCTGACGGAGCGTTTTTATCGGGTGGATTCCGGCCGCTCACGCCAGAGCGGTGGTACTGGTCTCGGTCTGGCGATTGTCAAACATGCACTGGCTGAACACAGTGGTAAATTACAGATTAAAAGTGTGGTTGGCAGTGGCAGTACTTTTAGCGCCATATTGCCTCAGATGAAAAACAACGACAAAGGGCTTGACAGCCGCGCCACTCATGTCTAAAATGCGCGCTCTCGGGTCGTTAGCTCAGTCGGTAGAGCAGCGGACTTTTAATCCGTTGGTCGAGCGTTCGAATCGCTCACGACCCACCAATTCTCTTCTATGTATTTCAAAATTTTACGCATTCTCTCTACTGTAACCACTTTCTCCTCTGGTTTGTCTGCTGTGACAGAATTGTGATAAGTCTCTGTCATAATGTTATTAATCAATGTTATTAATCTTAGTTGCATATTTAACTAAGTTGTTCTGAAACCAAATGTGCAAATTTTTATACCACCTCTAAAGATTTCCAGCTTCCCGTTTTTTTAGTGCATAAAGTGATACCACGTTCTGTACTAACTGTAAGCACCTCCTAAAATAGTACAACTCCAAAGTAGAAAATTCTCTTTATTAACCCACAGAGGATTTAATCATGAAAAAAATGACTGAACATCAAATCGTATCTATTTTAAAAGAAGCTGAAGCCGGTATTCCTGTTAAAGAACTTTGCCGTAAATATGGCATCGGCAACTCGACTTTTTATAAATGGCGGCAAAAATACGGTGGTATGGAAACCTCCGATATCAAACGTTTAAGGAACTGGAAGCTGAAAACCGTAAGCTTAAGCAAATGTTTGCCGAGCTCAGTTTAAAATCTCAGCTTCAGGAGGAAATCATAAAAAAGCTCTAGTGCATACTAAGGTACGTAAAGCTTGGGCTGTGCAATTACAAGAAAGTCATCCTGTTGCTATTGCCATGAGCTGCGCAATTGTTGGCTTAAGCCGCTGTGCTTACTATTATCAACCTAAATTACCGGATGACTCGGTGATTGTGTCAGTACTCAGTGCTATCACTGACAGGCATTTACGCTGGGGCTTTCCCAAGTGTTTTAATCGTATCAGAAAGCTCGGCTATAAATGGAATCATAAACGTGTTTACCGGGTGTATTGTGAGTTAAAGCTTAATCTCAGGGTAAAGCGTAAACAACACATTCCTCCACGAAGCCCAGAAGGCTATCAGTACCCAATAAACAAGGTGAGTGCTGGTCAATGGATTTTATGAGTGATAGTAGTCGAAATCAATGGTGTTTTAGAACTTTCAATGTGATAAATGACTTTAATCGTGAGACGTTAGGCATTGATATTGCGATTAGTTTACCAGCAGGTAAATTACCTGTTATCTGGATAAGCTGGCCGAATATTATGGTTGTCCACTAAAAATATGAGTGGATAATGAACCGGAATTTACCGGAAAAACATTCATCGACTGGGCAAAGTCACATGGTATAACCATAGATTACATCAAACCCGGCAGCCCATATCAAAATGGCTTTATTGAACGATTTAACCGTTCGTACCGTACAGAGGTACTGGATTTATATCTTTTTAATAATCTGGAACAGGCAAGGAAGGTAACCGAAGAATGGCTAACAATTTATAACACTGAAAGACCTCATGAAGCACTAAATAATATGACGCCGATTGAGTATAAAACACTAAAACAAGTAGCATGATTTTCTACGTCAGTTTTGTACTAACTATGGGATATTTACAGTTATTATTCGCAGCTTAAGATGCCAAAAAAATATTTATCATTATCAAGCTGTGTAGAAATATTTAATTTAACATTAATTAACAAGTTGTGCTAATATGATTTACTGTATATCTATTAAGGTTAATTAGTGATGAAATCAGTTTATCCTCCATTGAAACTTAAAGCTTTAATGCTGGTGGTGCTAGGATGTTTGTCGGCTTATAGTATGGCTGATACTATTTGCCCTGCTTTGGATTCGTGTGAAGTTAATCCAGATGTGAATAATGGTAATAAGGTCATTGTTGCATCTGGGAAATATCGAAATGGAATACCCACTGTAGAGGAATTCAAGAGTTTATTCGAGGACGATGATATCCCGGGAGATACTGGTGTCCAAAGTTTTACAGTGTTTAATGTTTATGATTTGCCCGGTTCTACTAAACCGCCACGGGTGGAATTTTCTCCGAATACTGAAATTACGGTAGATACATCGTATCTAAATAATGTTGCGTATGGGCCATTCAGACAGGATGTAGAACATACAGGCGTAAGTTTTCACACAGAGAAAGCAGATGCACAGTTTGTGATACCTAAGAATGTTCATTTTAGCTTGCAAGGTCAGCCGAAAGAATTTAATGAGGGTATTATAGGAGTGGATCTTAATGGCGGTAATCTGAATTCTCAGGCAGATTTTACTATTACTGCACCTAATTCACTTGCATATTACATTTCACTTGGTGTGGCCGATATTCATGATTCTGTTATAAATTTAAGTAAGAATGCTGATTATTCATCTGCGATCCGTGTCGAAAGTATGGAGGAAGATCAGGATACTATAGTTAATATAAATAACATGAAAATACAAGGAAATGGGTATGGGAATGTCGGTATTGATGTGGCAAATCACAATCTGGAAAATCACAGTATTGCCAATGTTACCAATACGGAAATAAATTTTACCAACCCATTCAGCGCTGGTTTTTTTCTGAATAATGGGAGTGCAGTTAATATTGATGGCAGTACCATAAATTCCGGTATTGGTATCATGTTAGCTACTAATCAGGAAGTAGCTGCTCCACACGTCTTTAATATTAAAAATAGCAGTTTGATTGGGCAGGATGCTTTATTGGGTATTAATGACCATCGCACTTATATAGAAGGTGCTGAGGATGATGATGCAATAGGTGATGAAACAGTTGCGGCGCAACAACCACTTACTTTAACTGCAGATAACTCGCAATTGGCTGGGCGCATTTATATTGATCAGAATCCAAAGCTGGCACCAAAAGTAACGTTTAATCTGAAGAATGGTTCTTCCTGGCTGATTAATGGTAATAGTGAGCTGGATGAGCTGAATATTCACGATTCCAGTATTTCTTTTAGTAAAGGTGGCCAATTCAAGACGTTGACGATTCATGGTGATCTGAGCGGTAGTAATGGTTTGTTTAATCTGAATACCAGTCTGGCTGATCGGCAGGCGGATAAGATTGTGATTGAAGGTAAGGTACATGGTGAGCATAAGATCAGTGTATCTGATAGCCGTAAACGACCAAAAACACCGAATGGTCAGGTAACGCTGGTTGAATCCAAGGGTGGTGGTGATGGTTCGTTCACTATGGTGCAGGATTATGTAGATGCGGGTAAATACCGTTATTTCTTCCATCAGGAAGATGATAATAAATGGGTTTTGAGCAATGATAAGGGCGCAGCGTCTTCTGGTGGCGGTCATCATGGTTCTGATTATGAAATCAGTGATTTTGCCAATTCGCTGATCAGTATGCGTCAGGCTGCCAATCAGTTTGTGTATCAACTACAGGAACCGCTGAATGCGCGTCTTGCTAGTCTGAAATCGCAGTCTCGGGGTAATAATAATCTGTGGCTGGACAGTAATTATGCTAATGATCATTTTGATAGTACGGGCACCAGTGATGGTCTAGCTACGGCAGGCTTCAAGCAGAAGTCTTACAGTCTGCAATTAGGTTATGATCATGTTCTGCCATTGGGTGATGGTGATAAGAATCAGACGTATCTGGGTGCTTTTGTGGGACAAGGGCATTCAAGTGTGGACTTTAATGGCAATTATAAAGATGGTAATCTGAAGGCGATAACTACTGGTATTTATGTTGGCTGGCAAAATGCTGGCGGTTGGTTCGCAGATGCGGCTTACCGATACAGCCATCTGAAAACGTCTGCCAGTAAGATGGATAATTCTACATGGCATGCGAATAGTCTGAATGCTCAGTTGGGCAAAGATTTCAATCTGGCTGATAAGTGGGTGGTTACGCCGAAGCTCGGGATGACGGTTGGCCGGTTATCTGGTGATGAGTATACCAACAGTACTACTTTTTATCGCAGTAAGCTGGGAGCCGCAGTTAAAACTTCATTTGCTTTGAATAAGATAAGTTTGAATCCTTATGTAGGTGCATATTGGATGCATGATAAAAGTGGGCTGGGTCATGCTGTTGTTGATGATGAAAATCTGCGTATTGCAGGTGCTGGTAACAGTGGTTTGTATGAAGCTGGTCTGGGGGTAGATTTTGATCACAATAATCATGCTGACTTTAAGCTTAATTATGCCAATGGTCAGAAAACCGAACAGAAATTCGGAGTTAATCTGAATTACCGTTATTCGTGGTAAAAGGGAGTTTGATTTTAGATATTGCGCCAGCTTTGCTGGCGCATTTTTATTGTGCCAGATAAATCTGTATTTTTGGTTGCTGCTGTAATACAGCTCGGATGGGCATTTGGTCTGTATCGTTGCCAGCTAATGCCTGCTGAAATACCTGTTGCTGTTTTTTTCCTACTAGCTGGAGATATAGATGATGGCTATTGAGAATAACCGGCAGGGTTAATGAAATACGCTTATGTGGGGCAGTGAGAGGCTGCATATCAATAACCATTCTGTTGGAATGCATATCCAGTCCTTTGCTGAGGTTTTCTGCATGGGGGAACAGTGATGCTGTGTGGCCATCTTCACCCATTCCTAATACCAGTACGTCTATTGGTAAGGGCAGGGCTTGCTGTAATCGGGTATGGATTTCATCGATACTGTCACCGGGAGCATCGGCTATGGTTTTAAGGCTGATGAAATGTGCATTTTTGGCTTGATTCTGTAATAAATGCGTACGCATTAAACGCTCATTGCTGTCTTCATGCTCTTTGTCTACCCAACGCTCATCTACTAAGGTGATATAGATTTTTTCCCAAGGTAGAGGTGTGCGGCTTAATATCTGGAGCAGCTCTATAACAATAGGTCCGCCGGAAAGTGCCAGTGATGCTTGAGAGCGCTGGACAATTGCTTGTTGTAGGTTATTGCTGATGGCAGTAGCAAGAGCTGTGTTCATTGCTGTGCGTGTTGGGTATTCATGCGGCTGATACATGATTATTTCCTCCGTTTGTTTCAATGTATTTTTACGCAGAAGATGGCAAGCTGTAATGATGACTTCTATTCGGTATTTTCTGTTTGTGATTTAAAATTTGCTTTGAAGTATTTAAGTTGGTTCAATTATTCTCATGTATTGAGTTAATATGCTTTTAATAGGGTAATTGTTGTTAAATAATTCAATATATTTGATATCTTAGCTGTCTGAATGAATAGGTAAAGGTCAAATCCATCAAAATGGATTTGACCTTGATGATGTTGTATTTGGTTATTTGCTTGGTTACCAGTTAACTTTCAATCCTAGAGAACCGCTTATCGGTGTTTTTACTCGCGCATTACCGCCATTGGACCAAGTATGGCCGATTTCGCTGTACATTTTTATTCTCTCATTAATATTGTAAGTGGCACCTATAGCCAGTTCTGTGCTGGTATGCGAAGCACCGGAATGCAATGTTGTTGCTGCAACATTGGTGTTGTAGGTGGTTCGATCTGCTCCATCAGGCGAATAGAATAAGTTAACGCGGGCATAGGGATGCAGGATACCTTTGTTAAGTTGGTAGCTGCCTTGCATGCGTCCACCTAATCTGAACAGCCATGCATTATTATGATTGTGGCTGACGCTGGTGCGGCCGCTGATATCAGTGTCGTTTAAATCTAGCCACTGATGCACTATTTGTACTTGTGGTTCTATTTCCCAGTTGCTGTTGCTAAGGGTAAATGGTTTACCTGTTTCGATTGATGCGGTGAAACCATGGCCTTTCTGGGTGCTATTGTTATTACCATTGGGTTTGATGTCGACATGATGGTGTGCGCCTTGCAGGACGATATCAAGATAGGCACCGTTAGCATAAACATAATTACTATAGGCTCCGAGGAAGTAGGATTTTGATGTGTTTTTGCCTACTTTGCCATATATGCCGCTGGCAAAGCCATCAACATTCATATCACTATAGATATAACCTAAATAACCACCTATCCGCCAGCCTTGATTGTTCCAGATGTCACTACCAAGTTGCACGCCGGCATAGTTGCCGGTGGAGTGGACATCAGGAATACCGTCTTGTCGAATATCGGTTCGACCAGAAATGATGCGTCCCCAGCTCATGCGTTCATCTGGTGTTGGTGTGGTGCCAATCCTTTGATGCATATTGCCCAGCATGATGATATCAGTTTGCCGGAGTTGGGCAGCAACAGCAGCATACAGAGGAACTTCTTTTCGGTAAGTAGGTTTTAGTTTTGATGAATTATTACCTTTTTCTGGTTGGGTTGGGTTATTCGGGTCGCTCGGGTTATTCGGGTTATTCGGGTTATTCGGGTTATTCGGGTTATTCGGGTTATTCGGGTTATTCGGGTTATTCGGGTTATTCGGGTTATTCGGGTTATTCGGGTTATTCGGGTTATTCGGGTTATTCGGGTTATTCGGGTTATTCGG
>NZ_MDVC01000055.1 GCF_002777425.1 Snodgrassella alvi | reverse complement strand
AAGGCTGCTGTTATGTTTTGCTAGCAGGCATCTATATTCATTGCCTTCTAGCCTTTAGCCAAAGCAAGAAACCCGGCTGATCTCTCAACCGGGTTCTTCTTATGGGGAGTCTGGCGGTGTCCTACTTTCACATGGGCATCCATACTATCATCGGCGCTAGGTCGTTTCACGGTCCTGTTCGGGATGGGAAGGCGTGGGACCAACCTGCTATGGCCGCCAGACATTAAACTGTCAAATCAGAAAGCCTTAATCTTGGTGATGTGTATTCATCAGTAAGCTTTTATCATTTCTTCTGTACATGCTCTCATGTATGAAGTCCTTCAAATGATAGAGTCAAGCCTCACGAGCAATTAGTATCGGTTAGCTGCAAGTGTTACCACTCTTCCACACCCGACCTATCAACGTCCTGGTCTCGAACGTCTCTTTAGAGGGATTAAATCCCTAGGGAAGTCTCATCTTCAGGCGAGTTTCACGCTTAGATGCTTTCAGCGTTTATCTCTTCCGAACTTAGCTACCCGGCGATGCGACTGGCGTCACAACCGGTACACCAGAGGTTCGTCCACTCCGGTCCTCTCGTACTAGGAGCAGCCCCCGTCAAACTTCCAACGCCCACTGCAGATAGGGACCAAACTGTCTCACGACGTTTTAAACCCAGCTCACGTACCACTTTAAATGGCGAACAGCCATACCCTTGGGACCGACTACAGCCCCAGGATGTGATGAGCCGACATCGAGGTGCCAAACTCCGCCGTCGATATGAACTCTTGGGCGGAATCAGCCTGTTATCCCCGGAGTACCTTTTATCCGTTGAGCGATGGCCCTTCCATTCAGAACCACCGGATCACTATGTCCTGCTTTCGCACCTGCTCGACTTGTCGGTCTCGCAGTTAAGCTACCTTGTGCCATTGTACTATCAGTCCGATTTCCGACCGGACCTAGGTAACCTTCGAACTCCTCCGTTACTCTTTGGGAGGAGACCGCCCCAGTCAAACTGCCTACCATGCACGGTCCCCGATCCAGATGATGGATCCGGGTTAGAACCTCAAAGTCACCAGGGTGGTATTTCAAGGACGGCTCCACAGATACTAGCGTTTCTGCTTCTTAGCCTCCCACCTATCCTACACAAGTGACTTCAAAGTCCAATGCAAAGCTACAGTAAAGGTTCACGGGGTCTTTCCGTCTAGCAGCGGGGAGATTGCATCTTCACAACCATTTCAACTTCGCTGAGTCTCAGGAGGAGACAGTGTGGCCATCGTTACGCCATTCGTGCGGGTCGGAACTTACCCGACAAGGAATTTCGCTACCTTAGGACCGTTATAGTTACGGCCGCCGTTTACTGGGGCTTCGATCCGATGCTTGCACATCTTCAATTAACCTTCCAGCACCGGGCAGGCGTCACACCCTATACGTCCACTTTCGTGTTTGCAGAGTGCTGTGTTTTTATTAAACAGTCGCAGCCACCTATTCTCTGCGACCTCTAACGGCTTACGGAGTTAATCCTTAACCATCAGAGGCATACCTTCTCCCGAAGTTACGGTATCAATTTGCCGAGTTCCTTCTCCTGAGTTCTCTCAAGCGCCTTAGAATTCTCATCCTACCCACCTGTGTCGGTTTGCGGTACGGTTTCATTCAAACTGTAGCTTAGTGGCTTTTCCTGGAAGCGTGGTATCAGTCACTTCGTGTCCGTAGACACTCGTCATCACTTCTCGGTGTTAAGCACCCGGATTTGCCTAAGTGCTCCACCTACCGGCTTAAACGATCTATTCCAACAGATCGATGACCTAACCTTCTCCGTCCCCACATCGCATTTGAATCAAGTACAGGAATATTAACCTGTTTCCCATCGACTACGCATCTCTGCCTTGCCTTAGGGGCCGACTCACCCTACGCCGATGAACGTTGCGTAGGAAACCTTGGGTTTTCGGCGACAGGGCTTTTCACCCTGTTTATCGCTACTCATGTCAACATTCGCACTTCTGATACCTCCAGCATGCTTCTCAACACACCTTCTTCGGCCTACAGAACGCTCCCCTACCATGTCAGTTATCTGACATCCGCAGCTTCGGTTACAGATTTGAGCCCCGTTACATCTTCCGCGCAGGACGACTCGACCAGTGAGCTATTACGCTTTCTTTAAATGATGGCTGCTTCTAAGCCAACATCCTGGCTGTCTCGGCCTTCCCACTTCGTTTACCACTTAATCTGTCATTTGGGACCTTAGCTGGCGGTCTGGGTTGTTTCCCTCTTGACACCGGACGTTAGCACCCGATGTCTGTCTCCCGAGGAACCACTTGATGGTATTCTTAGTTTGCCATGGGTTGGTAAGTCGCAATGACCCCCTAGCCATAACAGTGCTTTACCCCCATCAGTGTCTTACTCGAGGCACTACCTAAATAGTTTTCGGGGAGAACCAGCTATCTCCGAGTTTGTTTAGCCTTTCACCCCTATCCACAGCTCATCCCCGCATTTTGCAACATGCGTGGGTTCGGTCCTCCAGTACCTGTTACGGCACCTTCAACCTGGCCATGGATAGATCACTCGGTTTCGGGTCTACACCCAGCAACTAATCGCCCTATTAAGACTCGGTTTCCCTACGCCTCCCCTAATCGGTTAAGCTCGCTACTGAATGTAAGTCGTTGACCCATTATACAAAAGGTACGCAGTCACGGATTACTCCGCTCCCACTGTTTGTATGCATCAGGTTTCAGGTTCTATTTCACTCCCCTCCCGGGGTTCTTTTCGCCTTTCCCTCACGGTACTGGTTCACTATCGGTCGATGATGAGTATTTAGCCTTGGAGGATGGTCCCCCCATCTTCAGACAGGATTTCGCGTGTCCCGCCCTACTTTGCGTATACTTAGTACCACCTCTGAAATTTCGAATACGGGGCTTTCACCCTCTTTGGCCAAGCTTCCCAGCTTGTTCTTCTATCTCAGTGGCTATCATATACAGGCTCTTACGCGTTCGCTCGCCACTACTTGCGCAATCTCGGTTGATTTCTTTTCCTCTGGGTACTTAGATGGTTCAGTTCTCCAGGTTCGCTTCTCTGCACCTATGGATTCAGTGCAGGATACCATGCTTATACATGGTGGGTTTCCCCATTCGGACATCGCGGGATCACAGCTCTATTGCCAGCTCCCCCACGCTTTTCGCAGGCTTACACGTCCTTCTTCGCCTATCATCGCCAAGGCATCCACCTGATGCACTTATTCACTTGACTCTATCATTTCAAGAACCTCTTGACTTCGCCATCTCCACCGTTGACTAGTGAATATGACTAAGGCCTTTACTCTCATAAAGCTTACTGCTTTGGTTGTCTGAACAACGCCTTTTGTTTTCGTTGTTCAGCGATACAATCATCACCCAATTCTTTCAGCACTTTCTTCTTCATCTGTTTCCAGATTCCGATTCCTGTGCCTCAATCTTTGTTTGTTGATTTCGGCTTTCCAATTTGTTAAAGATCGATGCGTTACTTCGCAAATTAAAGCTAGCTTCTGCTTCGTCTGTACTCAGACTAAACTACCTTTAATTTCCAAAGTATCCTGATTTAACTTCCCTCTTCCTACAGAGTCGTGGTGGAGGCAAACGGGATCGAACCGATGACCCCCTGCTTGCAAAGCAGGTGCTCTACCAACTGAGCTATGCCCCCGCGTCCTTAAATATGTGGTGGGTCTGGGAGGACTTGAACCTCCGACCCCACGCTTATCAAGCGTGTGCTCTAACCAGCTGAGCTACAAACCCAGTTTATTCAGTCTCTTCTCGCATCTTTTCAGTTTACCGATAAGTGTGAATGCGAATCAGCCTCTTCTTTTCTCTAGAAAGGAGGTGATCCAGCCGCAGGTTCCCCTACGGCTACCTTGTTACGACTTCACCCCAGTCATGAAGCATACCGTGTTAAGCGACCTCCTTACGGTTAGTCTACCCAATTCTGGTATCCCCCACTCCCATGGTGTGACGGGCGGTGTGTACAAGACCCGGGAACGTATTCACCGCAGTATGCTGACCTGCGATTACTAGCGATTCCGACTTCATGCACTCGAGTTGCAGAGTGCAATCCGGACTACGATCGGCTTTCTGAGATTGGCTTCACCTCGCGGCTTCGCTACCCTCTGTACCGACCATTGTATGACGTGTGAAGCCCTGGTCATAAGGGCCATGAGGACTTGACGTCATCCCCACCTTCCTCCGGTTTGTCACCGGCAGTCTCATTAGAGTGCCCAACTTAATGATGGCAACTAATGACAAGGGTTGCGCTCGTTGCGGGACTTAACCCAACATCTCACGACACGAGCTGACGACAGCCATGCAGCACCTGTGTTACGGTTCCCGAAGGCACTCTCCTATCTCTAAGAGATTCCGTACATGTCAAGACCAGGTAAGGTTCTTCGCGTTGCATCGAATTAATCCACATCATCCACCGCTTGTGCGGGTCCCCGTCAATTCCTTTGAGTTTTAATCTTGCGACCGTACTCCCCAGGCGGACAATTTCACGCGTTAGCTTCGCTACTAAGGCATCTAGTACCCCAACAGCTAATTGTCATCGTTTAGGGCGTGGACTACCAGGGTATCTAATCCTGTTTGCTACCCACGCTTTCGAGCATGAACGTCAGTGTTATCCCAGGAGGCTGCCTTCGCCATCGGTATTCCTCCACATCTCTACGCATTTCACTGCTACACGTGGAATTCTACCTCCCTCTGACACACTCTAGTCACACAGTTTCAAATGCACGTCCCAAGTTGAGCTCGGGGATTTCACATCTGACTTATTTAACCGTCTGCGCTCGCTTTACGCCCAGTAATTCCGATTAACGCTCGCACCCTACGTATTACCGCGGCTGCTGGCACGTAGTTAGCCGGTGCTTATTCTTTAGGTACCGTCAGCACTAGATGGTATTAGCACCCAGCTTTTCTTCCCTAACAAAAGTCCTTTACAACCCGAAGGCCTTCTTCAGACACGCGGCATGGCTGGATCAGGGTTCCCCCCATTGTCCAAAATTCCCCACTGCTGCCTCCCGTAGGAGTTTGGGCCGTGTCTCAGTCCCAATGTGGCGGATCATCCTCTCAGACCCGCTATGGATCGTCGCCTTGGTAGGCCTTTACCCCACCAACTAGCTAATCCAACATCGGCCGCTCAAATAACGCGAGGTCATAAGATCCCCCGCTTTCCCCCTCAGGGCGTATGCGGTATTAGCCATCCTTTCGGACAGTTATCCCCCATTACTCGGTACGTTCCGATGCATTACTCACCCGTTCGCCACTCGCCACCAGAGAGCAAGCTCTCCGTGCTGCCGTTCGACTTGCATGTGTAAAGCATGCCGCCAGCGTTCAATCTGAGCCAGGATCAAACTCTTATGTTTAATCTTAGCTTGTTGCAATCTCGAAGTTCCCTCCGAAATCACTGGTCTGCTTCAAAGTTATTGACAAGTATATGTCTATATATCTCGTCTCTCTGAATCAGTGTGAGGCTCATCCGCACTCACACTTATCGGTAATCTGTTCTGTTAAAGAGCGTTGCTTTCGACTGCGTTCTACTTTAAACTGTTTAGTTCGTTTCGTGTCGCGTCATCAGCGAAGAAGGCGAACTATACGCCTCACCTAAACCTCTGTCAACTACTTCATCCTTTTATTTTTCACTATTTCAACATATGACTGTTTTTTAAGATTTTATTTTTGGTACTTTTTACCCCCCTTTGCCTTTTATCATCGCGCTTTTTCTTTCGCCATAGTTATTACCGGCTGCTTTTGACTCCATTTAGTATTAAGTTTTCGGCCTTTTTTATATCTGCGCTTTTCTAAACAATGCTTTTTAGTTGGTATTGTCTTAATAGGCGATGTCTTATTCAGGTTAATTGTGATTATTATAGCTACTATATTATCCAAAGCTATTTCAGTTCACTTTGGATAGACACTAGGATGACTATACCAATTTGAAATTTTTTAGTTAAAAAATTAATTCAATAAGGGTAATAAAGATATGTGTTATCTATCTGATACTGAACTGGGCAGGTTCTTACTGAATGATATTGCTTATGGTGATTTAACTACCCCCGTTTTAGGGATTGGTCAGGAAGGTGGGTAGATATCGTTTTGTCGTCGCTAAGCTGGTCGGATAAGTGGTGTGGCAATTGCGGGTTTTGCAGAAGCTGGCGCTAAAGGTGGTGGCACATTTTAGGAATGAGGATAATGTAAGGCAGGTACGGTACTGTTGACGGCCGTAGGTGATGCAGTGAAGCAGCATCAAGGCTAGAAGGTGATACAGAATGTGCTGGAATGGTGTGGTGGTGTAGCTCAGTATATGGCGCAGATGGTGGCTATTGCACAAGCTATTAATCCGCAAGTACAGATTGCCTGTACACGTAAATGTATTCCTGGCACTAAGTCGCTGGCTATTGCAGCAGTGGTTGATGGTGGCGGGATTTTGCATCGCGCCGGTCTAGCTGAATCGATTTTGCTGTTTGCCAATCATCGACATTTTTTTCAGAACCGGATAACTGGGCGGGAATGATGGCGCGCTTACGGCAGGCTGTGCCCGAAAAGAAAGTTATTGTAGAGGCAGATAATGTTGAAGAAGCGTTAGCAGCGTTGAAGGCACAGGCAGATATTGTGCAACTAGATAAATTTACACCGGAAGAATTTGTATGGGTATTGGCACAACGCCAAATGCTGGAACCTAAGAGTTTACTGTCGGCCGCTGGTGGAATTACGCTCTTAAATGTGGCAGATTACGCTCGTGCGGGCGCAGAACTACTGGTAACGTCTGCGCCCTACTATGCACCGCCCACGGATATTAAAGTATGGCTGGAACCAATTTAAATTTACTGTTGATTTCTGGTTTAAATTTTCTGGGTTATATAGCAATTTACTTGTTTATCTCAATTTGTTTTGTCATTGATGAATGCATTGATGGGTTATGCTGATACGTTTCCTGTTGATGAGACGATAATTCTAGATATTCCTGATACAGAATTTTTATTTTAAAAATTGATACTTAAATTTACTTAGGTGTAGGAGCAGGATGTTTTGAAGCGTTTTAATTTTATTGATAAAAAAGAAACTGGGTAGCAGAAACTCAAAAAATTATATATTAAATATATTTTTATATGACTTATTCGGAAAAAAGTGCTTTGTGCTCATAAACAGACACTACATCATTATTATGTTTTTAATAAAACAAATTTTTTAGAATAAAAATATAAGGATAATCCTGAAAAATATTATTAATGACATTACTTATCATGCTTTCAACATCCGTTTTTGCCGATGGTTGTGTATTTTTAGTGAGAGAAGAAAATTATGTAAAGGCTTTCCCACTTTGTAAACAAGAAGCAGAACAAGGTGATGCAAGAGCTCAATATAAATTAGGCAAAATGTATTTTGAAGGTCGTGGTATTAAAAAAAATAACTTATTAGCGAAAAAATATTTCAAGCAAGCATGTGATAAAGTGTAGTAGTCTTTATTTAATCTGACATTTAGTGTATTTTAAACCAATAATGGAGTGTCAGTAATGAATCAATCTGCAAAAATAATTAAACCAAAATTAGGTCTTTTAGAACTCGCTAAACAGTTAGGTAACGTTCAGCAAGCCTGTAAAGTTTTGGGATATAGTCGCGACAGCTATTATCGCTTCAAAAAACTCTATGAACAGGGCGGAGAATTAGCTCTTCAGGAAATAAGTCGCAAAAAACCTATAGAGAAAAATCGCGTAGAGCCTCATATTGAGCAGGCTGTCGTTAATATGGCTTATGAATTTCCTGCTTATGGGCAACATCGGGTAGCTAATCAGCTACGTCTGCAAGGAATAATGGTCTCTGGCAGCGGCGTACGTTCAATCTGGTTACGCCACGATTTAGAAAGCTTCAAAAAAAGGCTGATCGCTCTGGAAACAAAAGTAGCTCAGGAAGGGCTTGTGTTAACAGAAAGCCAGCTACAGGCTTTAGAGAAAGCAAAAGCAGCGCGAGAGGCACAAGGTGAAATTGAGACCCAGCATCCTGGTTACTTATGCGCACAAGATACATATTATGTTGGTCATATTAAAGGGATTGGGAAAATATACCAACAAACGTTTATTGATACCTATTCAAGACTGGCGTTTGCTAAAGTATATACGGAGAAAAACAGTTTAGTTGCTGCGGATATGCTCAATGATAAAGTGATACCATTTTTTGATAATGAGCAGGTAGCGCTTTTACGAATTCTGACGGATAGAGGAAGTGAGTATAACGGTCATAAAGAGCGTCATGCATACGAACTGTATCTGAATTTGGAGGATATAGAGCATACGAAAACAAAAGCTTACAGTCCGCAAACGAATGGTATATGTGAGCGGTTCCATAAGACGATGAAGACCGAGTGTTATGATATTATGTTTAGACGTAAAATATATACAGAACTGAAAGAGATACAACAAGATATTGAGCTTTGGCTAGAGTTTTACAATCGGGAAAGAGCACATTCAGGGAAATACTGTTATGGTAAGACACCTTGGCAAACTTGGGTAGAGACAAAAGGACTGGCTAAAGAAAAGCACCTAGAGAATTTATTTTACTCATCAGACAGTCATTGTATTAGAACGAATGCCGATGAGTAGGTGGTGTCTGTCAGATTAAGTTTAAGCTAGTACAGATAAAGGATCAAAAGATGGTTTTGATAATTATAAAAAGATGTGATTTTACTAATTTGTATTAAAGTCTGGAATGTTCTGCGGCTATATAAAAATTTATATATTATTTATCCAGACCTTGTTGCACCATATGTGCTGCTCTGATAACGGCTCTGGCTTTATTCTGAGTTTCCTGCCACTCCAGTTCTTCATCGGAATCAAACACGATCCCACCACCACTTTGTACATATAGGGTGTTATTTCGGATAACGCCGGTACGAATGGCAATACATAAATCCATATCACCGGAAAAACTTAGATAGCCTACAGCTCCGCCATAGATGCCTCGCTTGTTTGGTTCGAGCTCTTCGATAATTTCTAAAGCCCGTACTTTTGGGGCACCTGAAAGCGTACCTGCCGGAAAGGTGGCTGCCAGTACGTCCAGATTAGACATACCATCCTGTAATTCACCTTCTACATTGGACACCAGATGCATTACGTGGGAATAGCGTTCGATACTCATTTTATCGGTTACTTTTACCTGCCCTATTTTGCTCACACGCCCGACATCATTACGGCCGAGATCGATTAGCATTACGTGCTCGGCCACTTCTTTGGGGTCGTTAATCAGTTCTTGTGCCAATGCCTGATCTTGCTCAGGTGTTTGGCCACGTGGTCGGGTTCCGGCTATCGGACGCACGGTTACGCTGTTTTGTTCGCGCCGCACTAGAATTTCTGGAGAGGAGCCGACAACATGAAAGTCATCGAAGTGATAATAGAATAAATAAGGAGATGGATTCAGGGTGCGCAAAGCGCGGTACAGGCTGAGTGGATTATCATGAAATGGCATGCTCAGGCGCTGGCTGGGTACAACTTGCATGCAGTCGCCATTAAGGATGTATTCACGTACTCGTTTAACATAGTCTTTGTACTGCTCTTCGCCGGTTTCTGCAATGGGCTCAGTTTGTTTGCTGCCAAGTGACAGCGGCAGTTGTACGCTCTGGCGCAGGGCGGTACGCAGTTCATCCAGCCGTGCGCGTGCCTGCTGATAACCGTCTTTTTTACTGGTATCGGCATAAACAATCAGATAGATTTTTCCAGACAGATTATCGACCACAGCCAATTCTAATGAAAGCAGCAGAAAGATATCTGGCACACCGATGGGATTAGGTTTGTCTGCCTGTTTCAGGCGGTGAGCAATCTGCTCAAAATGATAGATGGTTTCATAACCGAAATAGCCAACCAGTCCACCGGTAAACCGGGGTAAGTCTGGGATATCCGGAGTTTTGTATCTGGCCTGAAATGCGTTAATAAATGCTAGCGGATTGCCCTGATGTTTTTCAACCAGCTGCGCGTGCTGATAAACCTCAGTGGTTTTACCAGATATTTTTAAATAGGTATCACAGGGCAGGCCAATAAAGGAGTATCGTCCAAAACGCTCACCGTTGACTACAGACTCAAGCAGGTAGCTGAATGGTTTATTCGCCAGTTTCAGGTAAAGCGATAAGGGCGTGTCCATGTCTGCCAGTACTTCTTGTACTAAGGGGATATGGGTATAGCCGGCGGCAGTTTGCTGCTGGTATTCAGCTAGGGTAATCATGATTTTTACTTGGTCTGTGTATTTATACGCTGTTTTGGATATGGAAATCTTTGAATTGCTGTTTTTCTGATTTATATCATAGCTTAATTCTGGGTTAAAAGCATTTTTGACTGGATAGGACAACTTAATTTATGGCACTAGGCGATATGAATTGTAGTGCTTTAAATAGATATATTTTTATATTCTGAAATCTGATACTGGGGGGATGTTTTGTCGGTGACATTTCTGGCCGAGCAAAAAATTTATTTTTATAGGACTATTTATGTGTAGTAGCCGAGCCAACTCACAGGTTGCTGTGGCTGGATAGTAAAAAGCTGCCTCTATCTGGGCAGCTTTTTACTAATTTACTCTTCAGCAGGCGCTTCGCCGTCAGTTTCATCCAGTTGCCCTTCGGTGTTCTGGGCGGTGATGCCAACTTTGTTGCGAATTTTAAGGTTAATTTCATTAGCAATTTCGGGATTATCTTTGAGCCATTGGCGCACATTGTCTTTACCCTGACCAATTTTGCTGCCATTGTAGCTATACCAAGCTCCAGCTTTTTCTACAATCCCCAGTTTCACGCCGATATCAATCAGTTCGCCTTCCCAGCTTATACCTTCGCCGTACAGGATATCAAATTCTGCCTGTTTGAACGGTGGGGCAACTTTGTTTTTGATAACTTTGACGCGGGTTTCGTTACCGAGAGCATCATCACCTTTTTTTATCTGACCAATCTTGCGGATGTCCAGACGAACGGATGAGTAGAATTTGAGGGCGTTACCACCGGTAGTGGTCTCGGGATTGCCAAACATCACGCCAATTTTCATGCGAATCTGGTTAATAAAGATAACCAGTGTATTGGTTTTTTTGATGTTGCCGGTCAGTTTGCGCAATGCCTGACTCATCAGACGCGCCTGTAAACCTACATGGCTGTCTCCCATTTCGCCTTCGATTTCAGCTTTGGGTACCAGTGCAGCCACTGAATCAACCACTAGCATATCTACCCCACCACTGCGTACCAGCATGTCGCAGATTTCCAGTGCCTGTTCGCCGGTATCAGGCTGGGACACCAGAAGTTCTTCGACTTTTACACCCAGCTTGCGTGCATAGATGGGGTCGAAAGCATTTTCGGCATCAATAAAGGCACATACGCCACCACCCTTCTGACATTGGGCAATAGCTTCCAGACATAAGGTGGTTTTACCGGAAGATTCGGGGCCATAAATCTCTACGATACGGCCACGGGGTAAACCACCTACGCCCAGAGCCAAGTCCAGCCCGAGTGAACCTGTAGAGATGACTTCAAGGTTTTCGTCGGTATGGCTACCATCCATCTTCATGATGGAACCTTTACCAAAACTTTTTTCTATCTGCGCCAGTGCCGCAGCCAGTGCTTTGCTTTTTTCATCTGACATGATGCTGTGCTCGCTTACTATGTAATTAACTTTAATAAATCAATTATCGCATAAGCCTATGGCCAGGTGTTTAGCAAAAGTTTAGTTATACTATCTATTTGAATTTTACAATTTTGTTATCTGCTAGTAAGGGGATAAATGCCCAGCTGTAGCTAGCTATGGATGACTATAATTATTTCTTCTAGATGATTATTTTACGAATTTTTATTTATTTTTAGGTAGATAACAGCCAAGTTTATAACGCATTGATAAAGATGATACACTATTGTTTCACATAAGTGACTAAATTGTTGCTGTGACCATAACGTGATGGTTTGTATCTATTGTTATGGCACTCTTCTTAAAAATGTTGACACTTGAACAGTCATCAATTCTATCGAATTCGTAACAGTTGCATGTCATTGCAAGCTGCAACTGGAGGTTGTCTAATATGAATGCTTTTGCCAATCTGGGTTTATCTCAGGAAATTGTCTCTGCGCTGACAGATCAGGGTTATCAGGAACCGACACCGATTCAGCATGCAGCCATTCCAAAAGCTTTGGCGGGTATGGATTTACTTGCTGCGGCGCAAACTGGTACAGGAAAAACCGCAGCCTTTATGTTGCCCAGTCTGGAAAGGCTGAAACGTTATGCTAACAGTAGTACTTCACCAGCCATGCACCCGGTACGTATGCTGGTGTTGACGCCAACGCGTGAGCTGGCTGACCAGATTGACCAGAATGTACAGGGTTATCTGAAAAATCTTTCTTTACGCCAGACGGTATTGTTCGGCGGTATGAATATGGAACTTCAGAAGCAGGATTTGCGTCAGGGCTGCGAGATTGTTATTGCTACGGTAGGACGTCTGCTTGACCATGTACAACAAAAGAATATCCAGCTGAATAAGGTGGAGATTGTGGTTCTGGATGAGGCCGACCGCATGTTGGATATGGGTTTTATTGATGATATCCGCAAAATCATGCAAATGCTGCCACCACAACGTCAAACGCTGCTGTTTTCAGCAACTTTTGCGCCGGCAATCCAGAGATTGGCTCAGGATTTTATGCGTAATCCGGAAGAAATTCAGGTTACGGCACAAAATACGACTTCTGCCAATGTGGAACAGCATATTATTGCTCTGGATAGCGGGCGCAAGCGTTCATTGTTACAGCGACTGATTAGCGACCTGAACATGAATCAGGTAATTGTGTTTTGTAATACCAAGCAAAGTGTCGATCAGGTTAACCGGGAATTAAACCGTCGTGGTATCAGTGCTCAGGCAATTCACGGTGATAAATCACAGCAAACCCGCCTGGAAACGCTGGCACAGTTTAAGGAAGGCAGTCTGCGTGTTCTGGTTGCTACTGATGTGGCTGCACGTGGTCTGGATATTGCCGAACTTCCATTTGTAATTAATTATGAACTGCCGCTGAATGCGGAAGATTATGTACATCGTATTGGTCGTACTGGCCGGGCTGGTGCTGAAGGTGTGGCCATTTCACTGATGGATGAGCAGGAGCAGAAAGTATTTAATGCCATTAAGGATTTAACCGGAAATGAATTGCTGATTGAGCGGATTGAGGGTTTTGAACCACACTGGTGGGAACAGACACCGGCAGAAAATAAAGCCTCACAGGCTTCATCAGTTAAGGTTGAGCGCGATGCACCGCGTCAGCGCGAACGTGTAGCCAAACCTAATCTGAATAACACCAATAAAGTACAGGACAATAAGGAAGTTGTGGTTCCCTGCCAGCAGATTCCGGGACGTGCGCGCCGTTTTAGCCGCCACAATCATCCGCAATGTGCCTTGCTACAGCCAAATTATGGTGCACGTAAAACTAAAATCCGTATTTAGTTCGAATGTATAGTTCTTTGAAATAATTATATTTTTAATAGAATCATTTTTTATTCACCAGTAAATTGCGAAAAAATTTGGGAATTAATACAACTATCGGTATAATACGCTGCTGTGGCGGGTCTCCCCGCATGGTTATTTAGGACAACGGGTCAGGTGCGGAAGCAAGCAGCCCATCTTAAAGCGACCAGTGCCGGGGGTTTGGCTCGCCACCCTCATCTCAGACTTTCTTCTTTTTCTGTCTTCTGTTGTTCATATTTTCTCTTGTTTATCAATTAATTGTTGTATTCATTCTAATGCTTTGCTAATCTGTTTTAATCAGATTACGACAAGAGTTTATCCAATGAATATACGTCTTTTCTCGTATGTGATCTCTGTATTGCTGTCTGTCAGTTCTTTTAATTGTCTGGCAGAAGGATTGAATTATGGCATAGTTGAGTTAAGCGCACAGGCTACACAAACTGTTGCTCGTGATGAAATGGTGCTGATGTTAAAAATTCAGCAGCAGGGAACCAATAGGCAACAAGTCAGCAATACTGTTACCACACGCCTGAATCAAGTTCTGGCTACGGCACGCCGGCATGATGATTTTAATACAACGCAATTGACACGCACGGCTGAACCGAAATTTGAGTATCAGAAAGATAAACGCATAGATAATGGCTGGCAGGACAGTGCGCTACTACAAGTTAAAAGCACGAATTTATCTGCGCTGAACAAGTTTGCTGCTGATGTTCAGAATCTGGCTGTTATTGTTGCTATTAATTATCAGGTAGCGGATACTACGCTGCAAAATTATGAAGCAAAGCTAACGCGGCAGGCTATTGCACGTTTTCAGCAACGTGCGGTGCAAATTGCTCACGAACTGGGCGGACATGACTACAAAGTGGTGAGTATGAGTTTGGGTAGCAGTCAGGATGCGCAGAATTATGGTGCTTATGCGGCGCCGGTGATGTTAAGTCGTGCGGCAGACACTGCTCCGGTTCAGGATATTGCTGCGGGTGAAACTCAGTTAACGTTAAGCATTAACGGCAAGATTCAGGTAACAGGATTACCGTGATAAGATTCTGCAATCAGCTTAAATTTTATATTGCGCTGAAACCAATCAGGAGATAAAAGAAAAAGCCAGTTCTGCTGAACTGGCTTTTTCTTATTTACTGGCACGCCCACGGGGAATCGAACCCCGGTTACCGCCGTGAAAGGGCGATGTCCTAACCGCTAGACGATGGGCGCGGAAATCTGGTGCACCCGGAGCGATTCGAACGCCCGACCCTCTGGTTCGTAGCCAGATACTCTATCCAACTGAGCTACGGGTGCGTGAAAGATGTGCAGTATAGGTAACATTGGCATCGCTGTCAATACCAGTCATATCCAAAAATTAGCAATAATAAGCAATATATTGTTTTAGCAATAAATAATTTTGGCATTAATCTGTCTGGCCAGATGCCCAAGGTTTTGCCAATATTACTGGCATGGCAGATTGACTGTGTAGCAAGACATTTTGGTATAAAATGGCAACTCTTTTGCGTTTTTGTTTGCGTCATGAGTATTGTTGCTAATAATGACGCCGCTGCATTTGCCGAGCTGGCAGCGGTTCTGTTTACGCTGCCCTTGCCTGTTGCCATTGTTGATCTTGAAACCACTGGTGGCCACTTTGAGCACGACCGGATTACCGAAATTGCTATTGTGCGCTTTCATCATGGGAATATCAGTCGTCATCAATGGCTGCTGAATCCGCAACAGCCCATTAGCGATTTTATTACCCAGCTAACCGGCATCAGCAATGAAATGGTGCAAAATGCACCTAATTTCGCTGATATTGCCGGAGAACTGTTGCCGTTGTTACGTGGGCACCTGCTGGTAGCTCATAATAGTCGCTTTGATTATACTTTTCTGCGCCATGCTTTCGCGCGCTGCCATATTAGCTTTGCTGCACCAACTCTGGATACTGTACCCTTTTCACGCAAATTATATCCACAACACTTTAAACATAATCTGGATAGCATTATTGAGCGTTTTACGATTAGTATTGCCGCTATCGAACGTCATCGCGCAATGGGAGATGTACTGGCACTAACAGAATTTCTGCAATGCAGTTTACATGAGAAGACTGCTCCTGTTTGGTTGGCACAATGGCAGGCACTCATTAAACCAGGTTATTTGCCGGCATGGCTCAAACCTGAATTACGCCAGCATTTATATGCTTTACCAGACAGCCCGGGTTTGGTTCTGTGGCAACAAGAGCGACATGAGGCAACAGTAATGATGGTACTGGAACGGGCATTTACTGATACCTGCACGCTATTACAGAATAAAAATGTGCAAAGGCAGTGGCAACAAACCTGTGCTATTGATTTTGTTCCGGCTAACAGCATTTTGCATGCCTTATGGCTGCAAGGTCATTATCAACTGCAACAACAGGCACAACCATATTCTGACGAAACAGTTACATCAGCCAAATGGTATACAGTTTCTTTTGTTGCCAACCATCATGGCCAGCTACAGGCTCGGATTATTACGCTCAAGGAGGGTATTCTGTCACAACCTCCTTATGGGTTATTTATGCATCCACGTGCCGCCAAGCGGGCACTGGCCGACTGGGCTCGCCGTTATGGCTTATGTCCGGCAGTTCTGGATATCACTCCCCAGAGTCTTGGCCGCAATGAACCCTGCCCGAATCAGGCAGCGGGAATATGTGACGGCAACTGTCGCCTGGATGCAGCTACACAGAAACAGAATGAGCGGGTATTACAATATGCGCCGTTATTACCTGTTTGTGACTGGGGCAGATGGCATCAGTTGCAGCTTACTGAAATCGAAGCAATAACAGCAACAGAAGTTGTCTTAGAAGCACAGGCCGGCTGTATACGACTGGATGAACAGCACTGGTACTTCCACCCCCTTTTACCAAAGCTACTGAAGCAGCGGCTGAAAAAACCGGCCAATATCGTATTTGTGCGTTGAGGGTGATAAAAATATCAGGCTGTGACAGTAATACCGTCACAGCCTGATAGCATGGATAACATTTGAAGAAACGGTGCTCAGGATTTACTCTGCTGTAAATCCTCGCCTTTGGCTTCTATTACATTGTCATGTGCTACATGCTTGGGCTGAGTAAGCTGTTCATGTGCATGTCCAACATTTCGTCCAATGCGGTCAGGCACCTGATCCGGCATACCATTAATCGGTATGACTGCGGCTTCGGTGACATCAGTATAAGGTACAGACGAATCATCGGTTTGTGGATTTTTATTATCAGACTGCGTCATAAATGCCAGAGTAACGCTTTTGTTGCCACGTTTCTGCAACTGCTCCTGCATGGCTGTTTTGTCCATTAACTGCTGTGCATCAACGTTCAGTTGCTGTAATACTTTCAGGTAACTGCGATTCAATTCATCTATAGCACCCGCAGTATCAATAAAATGTTTGTCTACCTGCTGGCGATAGTTATCAAAACTGGCTTTCACTGTCTGATACTGCTGGCGCTGTTTACCGCCACGCAAAAATAACCACATCAAACCAAGTCCAAGCAACAGTCCGATTACTGCAGCAATTGACACATATAACCAAAGCTGACTATTCATGCTGTTTCCTTTTCCCAATCAATATTTCATTTATTATCATCAACGGCTATGACTATAACAGCCGTAGCTAAAGCATAGCATATCTTAATTCTAACTGCTTACTGGCTAAAAATTTAGCTGTTTAACTGTTTTCAATGCTCCTGCCTGATTAAACCAGCAGATATACAGCCAGCAATAACACCAGCAGGCTGAACAGAGCTGCAATCAAATCGTCCAGCATAATACCAAAACCGCCGTGGATACGCGCATCAAACCAGCGGATAGGCCAAGGTTTCACTGCATCAAAGAACCGGAAAACCGCAAAGCCAGCCCCCCACCACATCCAATTCGTTGGTATACAGAATAAAATCAGCATCATGGCAGCAATCTCGTCCCAGACAATGCCGCCATAATCCTGCCGGTGTAATGCTTTTTCGGTGTAATCACAAATAAAAATACCCACCAGAAACAAGAGCACTGCCAATACAATGTTGTACCAGAAAGGTAAATCCAGCAGCAGCCAGCATGCCGCCAGTGGAATGGCCGGCAATGTGCCGAATGTACCGGGTGCTTTTGGTGCCAGCCCCGTACCAAAGCCAAAGCCTAGCCAGCAGACAGGATGCTTACATAGCCAGCGCCATGTGGGCGTAACTGGTGTCATTGTTGTTTCAGTATTAGCCAAAATGATCAAATCCTTGTTGTTGTAGTTGTATCACGTTACCGGCATGATCATGTAAATGTAATTGAGTGCCTGCGGTAATAACGCCGATACGGGTTACAGGCGTACAGGTTCTCTCGGCAGCGGCTATGATTGCCTCACGTTGCGCTGGTGCGGCAGTAAACACCAGCTCATAATCATCACCACCGGCTAACAGCCAATGTCTGAGCTGCGCCGGGGTGAGTGCGTGCTGCTCTTGTAACGCTGTCAGTGTAGGAATTAAATCTGCATTAATTTCTGCCCCGACTTTACTGGCTTTAAGAATATGGCCGATATCTTGCGCCAGACCATCAGATATATCCTGTGCTGCATGTGCCAGAGACAATAGTTCCTGTCCTAAAGCTACACGCGGTTCTGGGCGCAGTCGTCTCTCTTCACACTGCGCAAATACCGTTGCAGGTAAGGTAGCTTTATTCCAGTGCATATCCAGAGCAGCCGCAGCCAATCCAAGCAGGCCAGACACCCAGATATCATCACCCATCTGTGCTGCATCACGCCGTAAAGCCTGCTGGCATGGGGTTTCGCCAATAATATTAACATTAAATACCCAGTTGCCTTTGGTGGTATCCCCACCAATCAGTGTTACACCAAAACGTGCGGCAAATGCAAACAAAGCATCACAAAACGCTGCTAACCAGTCTTTATTTAGTTCAGGCAACGCCACACTGAGTAAAGCCCAGCGTGGGCTGGCACCCATGGCTGCCATATCCGACAGATTGACAGCCAGTACCTTATGCGCCAGATCTGCTGGTGCAACATCCGGAAAAAAATGTGTTCCGCCTATCAGCATATCAGTACTGAAATGCAAATCATAGCCACTACGAGGCCGTATGATAGCTGCATCATCACCAATACCCAGAATAAGTTGCTTATCCTGCTGCTGACGATGCAGGTATTGACGAATAAAATCAAATTCATTCACGATAGACAGGCTTTAGAATACAAATCAGATTTTAATTTTAAGGTGTCTGCTTGAATCTTTCCAGAAAAGTCTATTACTATGACCAAGCAGATTTATATGGTTTTATCCAAAAATTTTATTGGTTAAGTTTTAAATTACTTCAATAATTAAAAAGTTATCTAATCAATTCACAACAAATTTATATAATTGAGAAATATGAATAAAATATTAAAAAACGACTTAACTACTATCGATGAGCTGCTAGAAAATATTTTTAATCAATCTATCGATTTTCTAAACAACCTCGACAGTATTCCAACATGTTGTCGATTAACTCAGCCACATCAATATAGTTTGCAGCAATTAGACCTACCCAGCCAAGGCCACGGCGGATTAGAGGCCTTAAATCAATTTAATACTCAGTTTAAAGAGCTTATTGTCGCTTCCAGCGGCCCCAGATAGTGGGGTTTTGTTACCGGCGGCAGTACACCAGCGGCCATAATGGGCGATATTCTGGCCACTATTTACGATCAGAATACTCAGGCTATCAATGGCGAGGGTGATGTATCTGCCCGTATTGAAACTCAGACAACTGACTTATTACTGGATTTATTCAATCTACCAAGAACATTTACCGGCGGATTTGTCACCGGTACGACCATGGCAAATTTTTCTGCGCTGGCAGTGGCCAGACAGTGGTTTGGCGCGCAGCTTGAACAGGATATTGCTGCTGATGGTCTGACAAACCTCTCCCTGCCAGTTATCTCGGCTACACCTCATTCATCCGTATTAAAATCATTGGCAATGCTCGGTTTAGGCAGAAATAACCTGATTACCATTCCTACTCTTTCAAATCAGCGCGAAGCCATTGATGCAGCCAAATTAAAACTATTTATTGAAGATAATTTCAAGCACCAACCATTTATTCTTGTTTTAAATGCGGGCACAGCTAATACTGCTGATTTTGATGCTATTGCGGAAGTTATGGAGTTGAAACACATCTATAATTGCTGGATTCATATTGATGCAGCCTTTGGTGCATTTGCCGCCTGCTCTTCACAATATCAGTATTTACTCAATGGCTGGGAAATGGCCGATAGCATTGCCATAGATTGTCATAAATGGTTAAACGTACCTTACGAAAATGCCTGCTTTTTCACGCGAAAGGAACATTTCAAATTACAGTTTAATCAGTTTAAAAATAGCAACGTTCCTTATCTGGAAAATCAACTGGAAAATTTTAATTTCATGAACATTTTGCCAGAAAATTCCAGAAGACTAAAAGCGTTACCGGTGTTATTCAGCCTGTTGGCCTATGGTAGAGAAGGGTATCGGTATATTGTGGATAACTCTATTGAGCTGGCACACGAATTTGGCAACTATATACGTGAAAGCAGTTATTTTGAATTATTGGCTGAGGTACGTTTAAATATTGTCTGCTTCAAAGTTACCGCAGCATGCGATACCGCTGAATTTCTGCAAAAATTAAATAAAACTGGCCTTGTATTTATGACACCAACCACTTTTAACCATGAAAAAGGCATACGTGCGGCATTTGTGAACTGGCGTACTACCGCAGAGGATATAAAGTTGGTGTGCTCAGTATGTGAAACTCTTGTTAATACTAAATAATATCTAGTCGTAGAATATAGTTTTTTATAATTTTTATTAGCATAAATAAACAACTAAACCAACCATCATTGAAGAGAGCTAAAAAGCCAGAATAATTCAATGCTCATCCATTCTGATATTTTCTATTTAAAGCGCTATATCAGCTATACATAATATTCTTATTCTGGCGGTCAGATCACCTGACAGTCTGACATGGGCACACCTGCTGGCCAAGGCAGGCTATCGGGTAAATATGGCTGAAAGCTTAGGCTACGCATTAAGCCGTTTTAGCAGATATACATGCACTTATACCCGTCTGCCCCCACCAAAACAACAGACTAAACAGTGGCTGATACAATTGCTGGTACACCAGAAAATTGATACTGTCATTTCAAATTACGAAGCGGTGTTTTATCTGGCTTCTGCCAATGCGCTTATTCAGTAGGTTTACCCCTGCCAGCTCTTTACTAGCCCTACTTACTATTAACGCAACTACATCACAAAGGCTTTTTTGCCCTGCTTACGCAAAACTAGGCCGGCTGCTGCTCCCAAAACGATTTTGCTAACTAATCAAACCGAGTTTGCAGCATTTTTTAAATGATAAGCAATGGGTATTTAAAGCATCGTATTCGCGCTTTGCCACCCGTACCCTGATCTGTCCACTGACTATTGAATACAGCCAAATCCATGCAATCCGACAACAACCTTGGGTGGCACTGCAATATATGCAGGGTAAAGAATATTGTAGCTACAGCATTATCCGGCATAGTCAGCTTGTTGCCCATAGCTGCTAACACCCTAAATACCGCGTCGGCCAAGGTGCCGGCATTTATCTTGATTCGGTACACAAAATAAACATTCGCCAGTTCGTTGAACACTTTGCTGCATAAACCCACTACATGGTCAGGTAAAATTTGATTTCATCAAAGATTCAGCAGGCAAAATATACGTGCTTGCATGTAATGCACCCGCCACCAGCGGTATTCATTTTCTGGAGCGGCTACCCCAAACAGCACAAACAATCATTGCGCACGCAGCCCTACAGGCAGATACCGATTTACCGAAAAACCAGCTCGAACTGGAGCATCGGCAACCGATTATGCATAATGTAACCACTGGTTTTATCAAGTTTTACAGTCTGCGCCCTATGAATTATCAATTAAACAATTTTGCCGCTTATCCGGCTACAGAACACTCAGCCTCCAAACCTCCGTTAAGCGCCTTTGTTGGCATTGTCCGGCATGATAATCTGTTTGGTACCCCGCTATTTGGATATAACCTTGAGCGTCCGCTCAAGAAAAGACTATATTGTCGCCTGACGTTAAAAGTTTCTTTAGAAGCAGAATTGCATCAGGGCAACGTACACCGTAATAGCGGCATTGGTAATTTTAAAGCATTGCGGGAGGCGCAGTCGTACATTGAATATGCAGCTTTGTAGATGCAACATTCACCGGCCTATCATCAGGCGATATTTAAAGCACTAGCCAAAACCATTAATACCTTTATCACTCCTTATGCCGCCAAAAATCAGTTATAGCACTTAACAGCAACGCCTTTATTATTTTAGCATTAAGGCAATAGCCCACTGAGTTCACCAAGAAACCAATTTACCCTCGGATCTGGTGTCGGACGGGTTAGCGCAAAATAATTCACAATATTGGTTGCCTGCTGAGTCAGCAAAGGTACCAGTACGCCGCTGCGCACATAAGGCTCGGCCACTTCTTCCGATAACAGGCCAAGATGACTGCCAGCCAGAATAAACAGCAGCGTCGCCTGTTGCTTATGTGCCACTGCGGTTGTATTACCGTTCAACAAAGCATTTCCTTCTTGTTGACGGGCATAAGTGCGTTTTACCCATTGATAGTCTTCAGCCAGTAAATTCAGGGTTAAATCTTTAACCTTGGCTGCCGGATGCGAAGCATGGCAATAAATATACTCACGTTCCTCAAATACCAGCTGATACTGTAAATTTTTCAGCAAGCTGTAATAATAACCAATACCAAAATCCATCTGATTATTGGCAATAGCAATTTCAATATCCTGTGGTGCACAGATATCTATCGACAGCCGTAATTCCGGATAATGCTGATAGGCACTGGCAATAACCTGATTGAGAACACGTTGGAAATCCGTTGAGAGATACTCAACCAGTCCAATGCGCAACGTACCAGATAATACCGAACGATGCCATTTAATATTCTGCACTTCACGGTGAAATTCATTAGTGGCCTGTAACAATAAAGTACAGGCTTCGTATAACTGATGTCCCGCCTTAGTCAAGGCAAAACCGGAACGACCACGCCGGCACAGAATCACCCCCAGACTTTCCTCAAGATGAGCCAGATGAGTGCTGATGGCCGATTGCGACATATTCAGCCGCTTCTGTGCCGCAGTCACACCCTGACATTCCACAATAGCCACAAAAGCCTGTAATGCTTTTAAATCATGCTTAATCAAGGTGTGTAACATAATTGCCCCTTAGCAAAAATCAGTTTAATACCGGAATTTGTACCTCATCACCACAGGCGGCAGATAATACCTGATTCAATACCGCAAAAAACTCACTGCCGTCCCGTGCTGAAAGCCATTGCCCATGCTGGCAGGCAAAATGATAGCCACCACTTTTCGCCGCTATCCATAATTCCTGAGTAGCAGCGTGGCGGTTAACAATAATCTGCTCTCCACTATCAGCCTCTACCGTGAGCACATTCCCACTGGCTTCACAATCCAGATTCCAGCCACCGGCATCGATACTCTCTTCAATGTGGCCAAACAGATCATCGCTATACTGTAAAAATTCACTTTCGGTCATTTCGCTTACCGTAACTCTACAATTTATTACATTCAAACTGTTATCTTGCCATATAATATGTCTAAATCCTAGTTTTATCCGCTATGGCAGTCTCACTACACCTGCCATTTACACCATAGAGAGCCAGATTAATGCTTCGTTTTTTATTTTTAGGTGTACTTGCAGCCAGCTTCCTGTCTGCCTGTGGTTATAAAGGTGACCTGTATCTGCCCAAGGAAGGCGATAAAGCCAAATATGGCGTAGTACAAACCGGCCTCACCATCGACCCGATTGACCAGAAAAATCTACCCAAACATGACTGATTCTCTCAAATGTGAACAAGTACCCTATTCTGCTCTAGCCGCTGAATATGGCACCCCACTCTACGTTTACAGCCAGCAGGCAATGGCTGCTGCCCTCAACCAGTATCAGCAAGCTTTTGCCTCTTTACAGCCGCTGATATGTTATGCAGTCAAGGCCAACAGCAATTTATCCATTCTGCGTTACTTCGCTCAGCTTGGGTGTGGCTTCGACATTGTTTCCGGTGGTGAACTGCAACGGGTATTACTCGCAGGTGGTGATGCAGGCAAAACCATCTTTTCCGGCGTAGGTAAAAGTAAAGCTGAAATTGAATTTGCTCTGAATAACAATATTCGCTGTTTTAACGTTGAATCATTAGCTGAACTGGAACGTATTAATACTATTGCTGCCGGCCTAGATAAAATCGCACCGATATCATTACGTATCAATCCAGACGTTAACGCTCATACCCATCCGTATATTTCTACCGGATTAAAGGCAAATAAATTCGGTATTGCCTATCAGGATGCCTTAGCAGCCTATCAACTGGCCACCACACTGCCCCATTTAAAAATTACCGGAATTGACTGCCATATCGGTTCACAGTTAACCGATTTATCCCCCTTAATTGAAGCACTGGAACGCATGTTGCTGCTGGTAGACAAACTGGCCGAACAAAATATTGAGTTAGAACATATTGATTTAGGTGGCGGCGTAGGTATTGTTTATCAGAACGAGAATGTGCCGGATTTAGCTGCCTATGCAACAGCAGTCAGCAGATTGCTATCCGGACGCAAGTTGCAGTTAATGCTGGAGCCCGGACGCAGCCTGATAGGTAATGCCGGTGGATTGCTCACCACAGTTGAATACATCAAGCAAGGTGAAGAAAAGAACTTTGTTATTGTCGATGCAGCCATGAATGATTTGATGCGTCCTTCGTTGTATCAGGCCTATCACAACATTCTTAATACCTGCCCGACAACAGCAGATGAATTTGTTGCTGATGTGGTGGGGCCAATCTGTGAAACCGGTGATTTTCTGGCCAAAGACCGCACCATTTCTGCTCAAGCCGGCGATTTATTGCTGATTCAAAGTGCCGGTGCTTATGCTTCCAGTATGGCCAGCAATTACAATACCCGCTGCCGTGGCGCCGAAGTATTGGTTAATGGTACAGAACATCACCTGATTCGCCAACGCGAAACTGTACCCGATCTGCTGGCTAGCGAAATAGCCTGCCTGTAAATATTGTCTGATTAGCTCAAATGCACAACAATATGTAGCGTATTTGCCTAAATTTCTGCCGATACGCTACTATTTCTCTGTTTAGCTTCATAATCAAATTTCCCACCCATTACAAATATTGCTGCTGATAAGATGACTTACAGCAATGCAGATCATTTGACGCACCCCTCATCCTAACTATTGTTAATATTCACCATTTAAATAATAATAAATAACAGCTAAACTTAAACGCTAAAATAAGCATATCATCATCTAAGAAAGTTAATTTATGCACTGGAAATATTCCCGTCGTGTGCAAATTTCAAAAAGCTCAACCATCCGAGAAATCCTGAAAGTCACCGAACAAGCTGATATGATTTCATTTGCTGGCGGCTTACCGGCACCAGATGCATTCCCACTTGCAGAAATTCAGACAGCCGTTAATACCGTATTGGAGAGCGATGACATCTACGGCGCTCTGCAATATGGACCAACGGAAGGCTATGGCCCACTACGTCAATGGATTGCCAATTATTTGTCTAACCGCGATCAAGTCTCAATCAGCGCAGATGAAATTCTGATTGTGACCGGTTCACAGCAGGCACTTGATCTGATAGGTAAAGCTTTGATCGATGTCAACGATAAAGTACTGGTCGAAACACCAACTTATCTGGGTGCATTACAATCTTTTAATCAGTACTGTCCAGAGTATGTAGCCATTGCCAGTGATAATGAAGGCTTAATTCCTGAATCTATCAATGATGAAGTGGCAAGCTCGGCGAAGTTCCTATACTGCATTCCCAATTTCCAAAACCCTACCGGACGGCGTTTGCCCGTACAGCGGCGGCAGGCTTTAACTGCAAAAGCAAAACAGAACGGCTTAGTACTGATTGAAGATGATCCTTATGGCGATCTGGATTATCAAGGCCAGCGACTGCCCGGTCTGTATACTTTGGCACCGGAAAACACTGTCTATTTAGGTTCATTCTCAAAAATTTTAACCCCTGGTTTGCGTTTGGGTTATGTAGTTGCTAACAAACAATTTATCGGCAAATTGGTACAACTGAAGCAGGCTTCCGATTTACATACACCTAGCCTAACGCAATACATCGCTTATCAGATTTTGAGCAAAAACAATTTTCTCAGCTATCACATTCCGAAAATCCGTCAACTTTACAGCACACGCTGTCAGTATATGTTGCAGTCATTAGCACAATATATGCCTAAAGAAGTTAGCTGGAATCAACCTGAAGGCGGTATGTTCATCTGGGTTGAATTACCGGAAAACATCAATGCTACTGAGTTGCTAAGCGAGGCCATCAACCAAAAAGTAGTATTCGTTCCCGGTGAAACTTTCTTTGCTTATACTGAAAAAAATAATTGCTTGCGGCTGGCTTTTGTTACCGTTCCGGAAGAAAAAATTAACAAGGGAATTAAAATACTGGCAGATATCATTAAGCATCGAATGCATCTTCAGCAAGAAAAATTGTGAAGATTTAAACAGAACGATAGTGAACTTGTTCATATACCGGCCAATACCTGATTAGTATTGGCCTTTTTGTTTATATAAATCCAATTACTTATCACTAATTTAAGCGTTACCAATCGAGCAAAGTCAAACTATTCATCGTTAGAAACATTAGCTTGCAATTAAGACTGATTAAAGCAGGCCGGCCATTCGGTCATGGCGGATGTTCGAAAATTAAATATTTTATTTTAAATCAAAAAAATTGATTCGATTATTAAAAATATTGTCCATAAATTTAGACGATTTCTTGCTGCAATTAAATAAAAAACGGACTGATTAATATCAAGTCCGTTTTTTTAGCGTTCAATTAATTATTGAACTTTGATTTCTACATCGACACCAGCAGGCAAGTCCAGTTTCATCAATGCATCGGTGGTTTTATCAGTCCAGTCGATAATGTCCATCAGACGCAAATGAGTGCGGATTTCCAACTGTTCACGTGAAGTTTTATTCACGTGTGGAGAACGCAGCAGGTTGAAACGTTCAATTTTAGTCGGCAAAGGAATCGGGCCTTTTACCACAGCGCCAGTACGTTTGGCAGTGTCCACGATTTCCTGAGCAGAACGGTCAATCAAAGCGTAGTCATAAGCTTTCAGGCGAATACGGATTTTCTGGTTTTTCATATCTATATTCTTCCTGATTAAGCGATAACTTTAGCAACCACACCGGCACCAACTGTACGGCCACCTTCACGAATTGCAAAGCGCAAGCCTTCTTCCATCGCAATCGGGTGAATCAATTCTACATCGATGGTTACGTTTTCACCTGGCATTACCATTTCCACGCCCTCTGCCAGACTTACTGCTCCTGTTACGTCAGTAGTACGGAAATAGAATTGTGGGCGGTAGTTTGCGAAGAATGGAGTATGACGACCACCTTCTTCTTTGCTCAATACGTAAACTTCTGCTTTGAATTTGGTGTGCGGAGTGATGCTGCCCGGTTTTGCCAATACCTGACCACGTTCTACTTCTTCACGTTTGGTACCACGCAACAATACACCTACGTTGTCACCTGCCTGACCTTGATCCAGCAATTTGCGGAACATTTCCACACCGGTACAGGTGGTTTTTTGGGTCTCTTTCAGACCTACGATTTCAATTTCGTCGCCTACATTGATTACACCACGTTCTACACGGCCAGTAACCACGGTACCACGACCTGAAATTGAGAATACGTCTTCAATCGGCAACAGGAATGGTTTGTCTACTGCACGTTCTGGAGTAGGAATGTAGCTGTCTAATGCATCTGCCAAAGCCATGATTGAAGCTTCACCGATATCAGAAGTATCACCTTCCAGTGCTTTCAGTGCAGAACCTTTAATCAATGGAATGTCGTCACCAGGGAATTCGTAGCTAGATAGCAGATCACGGATTTCCATTTCTACCAGTTCCAGCAACTCTTCGTCGTCTACCATGTCGCATTTGTTCATGTAAACGATGATGTAAGGTACGCCTACCTGACGAGCCAGCAGGATGTGCTCACGAGTTTGTGGCATTGGGCCGTCAGCAGCAGAAACCACCAGAATGGCGCCGTCCATCTGTGCAGCACCGGTAATCATGTTTTTCACGTAGTCAGCGTGTCCCGGGCAGTCAACGTGTGCATAGTGACGCTCTGCGGTTTCGTATTCTACGTGTGAAGTATTAATGGTAATACCACGGGCTTTTTCTTCCGGGGCATTGTCAATCTGATCGTAGGCTTTCGCTGCACCACCAAATTTTTTGGACAGAATGGTACAAATTGCAGCGGTCAGTGTGGTTTTACCATGGTCAACGTGACCGATGGTGCCAACGTTTACGTGCGGTTTGCTCCGCTCGAATTTTTCTTTAGCCATGAGCTAAGTTTCCTTGAATAAAGATCAATTAAAGAACGATGATAACCTGAAAGCACAGATACTTTCAGGTTATCGGTAAATAAGTTAGCCTTTACGGGCAGCAATAACCTGCTCGGCTACATTATTTGGTGCTTCTGCGTATTTCTTGAATTCCATGGAATAGGTAGCACGACCCTGAGTAGCAGAACGCAGATCGGTTGAATAACCGAACATTTCTGCCAGAGGTACCTCGGCGCGAACTTTCTTGCCACCGATACCATCATCGTCCATACCCAGCACGATGCCACGACGACGGTTCAGGTCGCCCATTACATCGCCCATGTAGTCTTCCGGTGTTTCCACTTCAACCGCCATGATTGGCTCCAGCAATACTGGAGAAGCTTTGCGCATACCGTCTTTGAATGCCATGGAACCGGCCAGTTCAAACGCGATTTGCGAAGAGTCTACATCATGGTAGGAACCAAAAGTCAAACGTACACGGATATCTACTACCGGATAGCCGGCCAGAATACCGTTGGTCATGGTATCGCGGATACCTTTGTCCACAGACGGAATGAATTCGCGTGGAATCACACCACCCTTAATTTCGTCGATGAATTCGTAGTTCACACCACCTGGTTCCAGAGGTTCCATAGTGATAACCACGTGACCATACTGACCTTTACCGCCAGACTGTTTCACGTATTTGGCTTCGGATTCCACTGATTTGCGGATGGTTTCACGATAAGCTACCTGTGGTGCACCCACATTGGCTTCTACGCCAAATTCGCGTTTCATGCGGTCTACAATAATTTCCAGATGCAATTCACCCATACCGGAAATAATGGTTTGACCAGATTCTTCGTCAGTTTTCACACGGAAAGACGGGTCTTCTTTAGCCAAACGGTTCAAAGCCAAGCCCATTTTTTCCTGGTCAGCTTTGGTTTTTGGTTCAACAGCAACGTGAATCACTGGTTCTGGGAATTCCATGCGTTCCAGAATAATTGGCGCATCAGAATCACACAGAGTTTCACCAGTAGTCACATCTTTCAAACCAATCACAGCAGCGATGTCACCGGCACGTACTTCTTCGATTTCATCACGGTCATTGGCTTTCATCTGTACCAGACGACCAATACGTTCTTTGGTGCCTTTAACTGAGTTTACTACGGTGTCACCAGATTTCACCACGCCAGAGTACACGCGGATGAAAGTCAGCTGGCCAACGTATTTGTCGTTCATCAGTTTAAACGCCAAAGCGGAGAATTTCTCGTCATCGCTGGCTTTACGGCTGTCTTTTTCACCATCTGCTTTTTCACCAGCTACTGGCGGGATGTCTGTCGGGCTGGGCAGGTACTCAACCACAGCATCCAGCAGGCGCTGTACACCTTTGTTCTTAAAGGCAGAACCACACAATACCGGCTGAATTTCGCCAGCCAGTGTACGGGCACGCAGCGCAGCAACGATTTCTTCCTCGCTCAGCTCTTCGCCGCCAAGGTATTTTTCCATCAGTTCTTCGTTGGCTTCAGCAGCAGCTTCAACCATTTTTTCGCGCCATTCTGCAGCAACGTCTTTCAGATCGGCAGGAATGTCTGCATACTCAAATTTCAGACCCTGAGTTGCATCATCCCATACGATAGCCTGCATTTTCAGCAGATCTACCACGCCCTCGAAACCGTCTTCAGCACCTACAGGAATCACAATCGGTACTGGATTGGCACGCAGACGGGTTTGCATCTGTTCAACCACGCGGAAGAAGTTGGCACCCTGACGGTCCATTTTGTTTACAAAGGCCAGACGTGGCACTTTGTATTTATTGGCCTGACGCCATACAGTTTCAGACTGAGGCTGTACACCACCCACAGCACAGTAAACCATAACTGCACCGTCCAGTACACGCATAGAACGTTCTACCTCAACGGTAAAATCCACGTGTCCCGGGGTATCAATAATATTCAGGCGATGTTCTTTAAACTGGCCTGCCATACCTTTCCAGAAGGTGGTTACGGCAGCAGAAGTAATGGTAATACCGCGTTCCTGTTCCTGCTCCATCCAGTCGGTAGTGGCCGCACCGTCATGAACTTCACCCAATTTGTGGGTCATGCCGGTGTAAAACAGAATACGTTCTGAAGTGGTGGTTTTACCAGCATCAATGTGTGCAGAAATACCGATATTACGGTATTGTTCAATAGGAGTTTTACGAGCCACAATAATTGCCTTTCTGCATTAGAAGCGGAAGTGAGAGAAGGCCTTGTTGGCTTCAGCCATGCGATGTACTTCCTCACGTTTTTTCAATGCACCGCCGCGGCCTTCTGCCGCATCAATTAATTCACCTGCCAGACGCAAATCCATGGATTTCTCACCGCGTTTACGAGCTGCATCGCGTACCCAGCGCATGGCCAGAGCCAGACGGCGGGTAGAACGAACCTCAACAGGAACTTGATAGTTTGCACCACCAACACGACGGCTTTTTACTTCTACAACCGGTTTGGCATTGGCAATAGCTTCGTTAAACACTTCAATGGCTTCTTTGCCGGTTTTTTTAGCAATCTGTTCTAAAGCACCATATACAATGCGTTCAGCAACAGATTTTTTACCGTCAATCATCAGCACATTCATGAATTTGGATAATTCGATACTGCCGAATTTCGGATCTGGCAATATGTCACGTTTTGGGACTTCTCTACGTCTTGGCATTTCAATTTCCTTAAACTATTCAGCTGGGCATTGCCCACGAATATTTATGTAAATATTCACTTACTCGACAGTTATTCTGCCGATGCGTCCACTTATTTAGGACGTTTAGCACCGTATTTAGAACGGGACTGTTTACGGTCTTTCACACCAGCGGTGTCCAAAGAACCACGAACAGTGTGATAACGCACACCTGGCAAGTCTTTTACACGACCGCCGCGAATCAGCACTACGCTGTGTTCCTGCAAGTTGTGGCCTTCACCGCCGATATATGAAATCACTTCATAACCGTTGGTCAGACGCACTTTGCACACTTTACGCAAAGCTGAGTTAGGTTTTTTCGGGGTAGTAGTATATACACGGGTGCACACACCACGTTTTTGAGGGCAAGCCTCTAAAGCAGGTACTTTGTTGACGTAAACTGGAGCTTGACGTCCTTTGCGTACCAATTGGTTGATAGTAGGCATATTTTCTCTTTTATCCTGTTGAGTCAATACATGCCGACACCATGCCGGCAAAGTGTTCAATTTTAGCATTTCAAAACATTGCTGGTCAAGATAATCAAATTTTAATTCTATTTAATTCATCAGAAAAACAACAATGTAAGGATTCATACACAAAACAAAACCGCTGAAAGACACTCAGCGGTTTTGTTTTGGTTACAACAGTAATTCAAGCTTATTCGCTTTTATCAGCCGCTTCAGCAGCTACCTGTTCCTGCCATTTCTGACGACGGCTGCGATGGTAAGTCAGACCAGTACCGGCCGGAATCAGACGACCTACAATCACATTTTCTTTCAGGCCGCGTAAATCATCGCGTTTGCCCATAATTGCTGCTTCAGTCAGTACACGTGTAGTTTCCTGGAAGGAAGCCGCAGAGATAAAGGAATCAGTAGATAACGATGCTTTGGTAATACCAAGCAATACGTTATCAAAGCGTACCGGTTCCTTACCTTCGGCCAGCAGTTTTTCATTGGCGATCATGACATCACCGCGTTCAACCTGCTCACCGGTAATGAAGTGGCTGTCACCAGCATCAGCGATATTCACTCGACGCAACATCTGGCGAATAATCACTTCGATATGCTTGTCGGAAATCTTCACACCTTGCAGACGATACACTTCCTGTACTTCCTGCACGATGTAACGCGCCAGTGCTTCAATACCCTGCAAGCGCAGAATATCGTGTGGATCTACCGCACCGTCAACAATCACTTCACCACGGTTAACTACCTGACCATCATGTACTAGCACCTGTTTTTCTTTAGAAATCAAGGTCTCATAGGCAACACCATCTGCATCAGTGATGATCAGACGCTGTTTACCCTTGGTTTCTTTACCAAAGGATACAGTACCGGTTACTTCTGCCAGCATGCCCACATCTTTAGGGGTACGTGCTTCAAACAACTCAGCCACGCGTGGCAAACCACCGGTAATATCGCGGGTTTTGGATGAAGCCTGCGGAATACGCGCCAGCACATCGCCCTTACCTACTTCCTGTCCTTCGCGTACGGTAATCACCGCACCTACCGGGAAAGCCATGGAAACAGCGGTTTCACTACCAGCCATGCGAATTTCTTCGCCTTTTTCATCCAAGAGTTTTACAGTTGGACGCAACAGTTTGGACTGGGTAGACGAGCGACGTTTACCATCAATTACCACCAAGGTGGACAAACCGGTTACATCGTCGGTTTGTTTCGCTACAGTCACGCCTTCTTCGATATTCTCAAAGCGAACACGACCTGCAAACTCGGTAATCATCGGACGGGTATGCGGATCCCAGGTAGCCAGAGTCTGGCCAGCTTTCACCACACCGCCATCTTTGGCCTGCAACAAAGCACCGTAAGGTACTTTATGGCGTTCACGCTCACGACCGATATCATCATGTATCACGATTTCAGATGAGCGGCCGATTACTACCAGCTCACCCTTGTTATTGGCTACATAACGCATCTGGCTGGAGAAGCGCACAGTACCACCTGATTTTGCTTCTACCTGACTGGCAGCAGCTGCTCGTGAAGCGGCACCACCAATGTGGAAGGTACGCATGGTTAACTGGGTACCCGGTTCACCAATGGATTGCGCTGCAATCACGCCCACGGATTCACCAGCATTCACCAGTTTACCGCGTGCTAGGTCACGTCCGTAACATTTGGCACATAAACCATGGCGGGTTTTACAGGTAATCGGCGTGCGTACTTTAATTTCATCGACGCCGGAATTGTCAATCAAATCCACCAGACTTTCGTTTAGCAGGGTACCGGCGTCCACAAGTGTCTCACCGCTGGTCGGATCCACCACGTCTTCAGCAGTCACTCGGCCCAGTACGCGGTCGCGCAGTGATTCGATAATATCACCGCCCTGTACCACAGCTTTCATGACAAAGCCATCATTGGTACCACAATCATCTTCTACCACTACCAAGTCCTGAGTTACGTCTACCAGACGACGGGTCAGATAACCGGAGTTAGCGGTTTTCAATGCGGTATCGGCCAGACCTTTACGCGCACCGTGGGTAGAAATAAAGTACTGCAATACCGTCAAACCCTCACGGAAGTTGGAGGTAATCGGTGTTTCAATAATGGAACCATCAGGTTTTGCCATCAAGCCGCGCATACCTGATAACTGTTTAATCTGTGCCGCAGAACCACGGGCACCGGAATCGGCCATCATGTAGATGGAGTTGAACGATTCCTGATCAACCAGATTACCTTCGCGGTCAACTACTTTCTGGGTAGACAGATTATCCATCATCGCTTTGGCGATCTTGTCACCGGTACGACCCCAGATATCGACTACTTTATTGTAGCGTTCGCCATTGGTTACCAAACCTTGACGATACTGGTCTTCAATCTCTTTCACTTCGGCATTAGCTTCTGCCAGAAACTGCGGTTTGCTTTCCGGTACCAACATATCGTCAACACAGATTGAGATGCCGGCACGGGTTGAGAATGCATAACCGGTATACATCAGATGGTCGGCAAAAATCACTGTATCGCGCAAGCCACAACGGCGGAACGAAGCATTAATCAGCTTGGAAATTTCTTTTTTCTTCAGCGTTTTATTAATATGCTCGAATGACAGACCTTTTGGCAGGATTTCTGACAGCAGCGCACGACCTACTGTAGTTTCGTAGCGGTTTACTACTGGTACAAATTCGTCCTGACCGTTTTTCACCCATTCGCGCAAACGCACAGTAATTTTGGTACCCAGCTCTACCTGACGAGTCTGATAGGCGCGGTGTACTTCCTTCACATCGGCAAACAGGCTGCCTTCGCCCTTACCATTAATTTTGTCGCGGGTCATATAGTACAGACCCAATACGATATCCTGTGACGGTACGATAATCGGGTCACCATTGGCTGGCGACAACACATTGTTGGAAGCCAGCATCAGGGTGCGCGCTTCCATTTGCGCTTCCAGACTCAATGGCACGTGTACAGCCATCTGGTCACCGTCAAAGTCGGCATTAAATGCAGTACATACCAATGGGTGCAACTGAATGGCCTTGCCTTCAATCAGAATCGGTTCAAAAGCCTGAATACCCAAGCGGTGCAAGGTTGGTGCACGGTTGAGCAAAATCGGATGTTCACGAATAACGTCTTCGAGAATATCCCATACAATCGGCTCTTCCTGTTCCACCATTTTTTTGGCTTTTTTAATGGTGGTTACTGTTGGGTCGAGTTGCTCCAGTTTGTGGAAAATAAACGGTTTGAACAGTTCCAGAGCCATTTTTTTCGGCAGACCGCATTGGTGCAGGCGCAGGTAAGGACCTACGGTAATCACTGAACGGCCAGAATAGTCGACACGTTTACCCAGCAGGTTCTGACGGAAACGGCCTCCTTTACCTTTAATCATGTCAGCCAATGATTTCAGCGGACGTTTGTTGGCACCAGTCATCGCTTTACCACGACGGCCATTGTCCAGCAGGGAGTCAACTGCTTCCTGCAACATGCGTTTTTCATTGCGGACGATGATGTCCGGTGCACGCAATTCCAGCAAACGTTTCAAACGATTATTACGGTTAATGACGCGGCGATACAGGTCATTCAAATCTGAAGTGGCAAAACGGCCACCATCCAGCGGTACCAGCGGACGCAAATCCGGTGGCAATACTGGCAGCACGTCCATAATCATCCACTCCAGTCTCATACCGGAGCGCTGAAATGCTTCCAACACTTTCAAGCGTTTAGCAATTTTCTTAATTTTAGTGTCGGAGCTGGTGGACTCAAGCTCCTGACGCAGTACAGTCACCTCATGAGCAATATCCATGGCACGCAACAAATCGCGAATGCCTTCTGCACCCATCTTGGCTTCAAAGTCACCACCAAATTCTTCATATTTGTTGATGAATTCTTCTTCACTGAGCAATTGACGCGGCTGCAATGAAGTCAGACCAGGGTCAGTTACCACATAGGCTTCAAAATACAGAATGCGTTCGATATCGCGCAAAGTCATATCCAATACCATACCCAGACGGGATGGCAGCGACTTCAGAAACCAGATATGTGCAACCGGTGCAGCCAGTTCAATATGCCCCATGCGCTCACGACGCACTTTGGACAAAGTCACCTCTACACCACATTTTTCACAGGTCACACCACGGAATTTCAGGCGTTTGTATTTACCACACAAACATTCATAATCTTTAATCGGGCCAAAAATTTTGGCACAGAACAGGCCGTCACGTTCCGGTTTGAAGGTACGGTAGTTAATCGTTTCCGGCTTTTTCACTTCACCGTACGACCAAGAACGAATGGTATCCGGCGAAGCAATGCCGATTTTGATTGCGTCAAATTCTTCTTCGGCACTGACATTTTGCAGCGGATTAAATAAGTCTGATAAAGCTTTCATATTTGCTCCTGACGATGCCGCATGCAGTATCTACACACTGCATACGACCGGTGTCGGTTAGTAACGTTCCAAATCCATATCCAAGCCCAAAGAGCGAATCTCTTTCAGTAACACATTGAAAGATTCCGGCATGCCGGCATCAATCTTGTATTCGCCTTTAACGATGTTTTCATACATTTTGGTACGGCCAGTAACGTCATCTGATTTCACAGTCAACATTTCCTGCAAGGTATAAGCAGCACCATAAGCTTCCAGTGCCCACACCTCCATCTCACCAAAACGCTGACCACCAAACTGAGCTTTACCACCTAGTGGCTGCTGTGTTACCAGACTGTACGGACCAGTTGAACGGGCATGCATTTTCTCATCAACCAAGTGATGCAGTTTGAGGTAGTGCATTACCCCCACAGTTACCTTACGGTCAAATGCTTCACCGGTACGGCCATCATACAGTGTCATCTGGGTACGGGTATCGTTGAAACCCAGTTTCTGGATTTCCGGATCGTCTTCCGGATAGGCCAGCGCCAGCATGTTTTTGATTTCGGATTCTTCCGCACCATCAAATACCGGCGTAGCTACAGTCATCCCCTTACGCAGATGTTGTGCCAGATTGATGATTTCTTCGTCATTAAACTGCGACAGATCTTCTTTCTTGCCACTGCTGTTGTACACCTTCTCAAGGAAAGCACGAATATCATCAGCCGCACGTTTTTCCGCCAGCATGCGGTCAATCCGTTCACCAATACCTTTGGCTGCCCAGCCCAGATGCACTTCCAGAATCTGACCGATATTCATACGACTTGGCACACCCAGCGGGTTCAGCACAATATCCACTGAACGGCCATCAGCCATGTACGGCATGTCTTCAACTGGCAGAATGCGCGATACCACACCCTTATTACCATGGCGACCAGCCATCTTGTCACCGGCTTTCAGACGACGTTTAATGGCAATAAATACCTTAACCATCTTCTGTACACCCGGTTGCAATTCATCACCCTGGGTGAGTTTTTTCTTTTTGATTTCATACATGGCATCTGATTCTTCATGTTTGGCCTGCAAACTTTCTTTAATCAGCTCTACCTGTTTGGCGATACTTTCATCGCTCAGACGAATATCAAACCAGTCGTGTCGGCTTGGCAATGATGCCAGATAGTCTTTAGTAACTTCTGCACCTTTGGCCAGTTTTAAGGGGCCGCCATTAACCTTTTGTCCCAGAATCAGGCGTTCAATACGATCAAATGCATCATCATTGAAAATGCGCAACTGATCAGTCAGATTCTGACGATAGCGTTTCAGCTCAGCATCAATAATCGCTTTGGCACGTTTATCACGTTCAATGCCTTCACGAGTGAATACCTGTACATCGATAACGGTACCACTCATGCCAGTAGGCATACGCAAGGAAGTATCTTTTACATCGCTGGCTTTTTCACCAAAAATAGCTCGCAACAGTTTTTCTTCTGGAGTGAGCTGAGTTTCACCTTTAGGTGTTACTTTACCAACCAGTACATCACCGGCTTCTACTTCAGCACCGATGTAAACAATACCAGACTCATCCAGACGATTCTGCATGCGTTCAGACAAGTTCGGGATATCACGGGTAATTTCTTCCGCACCCAGTTTGGTATCACGGGATACCACATTCAATTCTTCGATATGAATGGAAGTATAACGATCGCCAGCAACTACCCGTTCTGAAATCAGAATTGAGTCTTCATAGTTGTAACCATTCCATGGCATGAAAGCAATGGTCATATTCTGACCCAGTGCCAGCTCACCCAAATCAGTAGAAGCACCATCGGCAATCACATCACCGCGAGCAATAACGTCGCCTTTCTGTACAGCCGGACGCTGATTGATGTTGGTAGACTGGTTGGAACGGGTGAACTTCACCAGATTGTAAATATCCACACCTACTTCACCAGCGGTAGCTTCGTCATCATTGACACGTACCACAACACGGTTGGCATCGACATACTCAACCACACCGCCACGGCTGGCCGCAATAGCAGTAGCACTATCAATTGCAACTGAGCGTTCAATACCTGTACCTACCAGTGGTTTTTCTGCACGCAGACAAGGTACTGCCTGACGTTGCATGTTGGCACCCATCAAAGCACGGTTCGCATCATCGTGCTCAAGGAACGGAATCAGAGAAGCCGCTACAGAAACCACCTGACCGGTAGCCACGTCCATATACTGTACGCGGTCTGGTGTCGCCATAATGGTTTCACCTTTTTCACGACAGGTTACCAGATCACCGATAATACGGCCTTCTTCATCCAGATCGGCATTAGCCTGAGCAATGACAAAGCGGCCTTCTTCGATTGCAGACAGATAGTCAATATCATTGGTTACCTTACCATCCACTACACGGCGATAAGGTGTTTCCAGAAAACCATATTTATTGGTACGGGCATAAACAGCCAGTGAATTAATCAAACCAATATTCGGGCCTTCTGGTGTTTCAATCGGACATACGCGACCATAGTGGGTTGGGTGTACGTCACGCACCTCAAAACCAGCACGTTCACGGGTCAGACCACCCGGGCCCAAGGCAGATACACGACGCTTATGGGTTACTTCAGACAGCGGATTAGTCTGGTCCATAAACTGTGATAACTGACTGGATCCGAAAAATTCCTTAATGGCCGCAGAAACCGGTTTGGCATTAATCAGGTCATGTGGCATCAGATTTTCTGATTCAGCCTGATTCAGGCGTTCTTTTACGGCACGTTCCACACGTGACAAGCCACTGCGGAACTGGTTTTCAGCCAGCTCACCAACCGAACGCACGCGACGGTTACCCAAATGGTCAATATCATCCACTTCACCATGACCATTGCGTAATTCTACCAGCGTGGCAATTACAGATACGATATCTGGAATGGTCAGCACATGGTTGCCTTCTTTATCGGCATCGACAAAAGTCTGCGTCATCAGGCGGCCATACCAGGATTCTTGCTGTGCTTCCAGCAATTTTTGCTGATAGGTACGTGTGTTGAATTTCATCCGGCCAACGCGTGACAGGTCATAACTGTCTTCGCTGAAAAACAGACGGTTAAACAACGCTTCTACTGCATCTTCGGTTGGTGGTTCACCCGGGCGCATCATGCGATAAATGGCAATACGCGCAGCCTGCTGACCCTCGGTTTCGTCCGTACGCAGGGTATTGGAAACATAACCACCCTGATCCAGATCATTGATATACAGAGTAGAAATCTCTTTAACTCCCTGAATATCAAACTGTGCCAGTAATTCTTCGGTGATTTCATCATTGGTTTTAGCGAGTACCTCACCAGTATCAGGCACAATGACATCAGCAGCCAGCACCTTGCCAATCAGGCTTTCCGGTTCAACTTCCAGCCATTTAATGTCAGCAGCAACAATGTCACGAATATTTTTGGCATTGATGCGTTTACCCTTCTGTACCAATATTTTACCGTCTTTATCGACCAAGTCGAATTTGGCAGTCTCACCTTTCAGGCGTGACGGTATCAGATTAGTGTGCACACCATCTCTAGATAAGAAATACTGTTCTTTGTCATAGAACATATTCAATATCTGTTCCGGTGTGAAACCTAGGGCTTTCAGCAAAATTGTCACCGGCATTTTACGGCGACGGTCAATACGGAAATAAAGCAGATCTTTCGGATCAAACTCAAAATCAAGCCATGAACCACGGTAAGGAATAATACGAGCAGAAAACAGTAATTTACCTGAAGAGTGTGATTTACCGCGATCATGCTCAAAGAATACGCCTGGCGAACGGTGCAACTGCGACACAATCACACGCTCAGTACCATTGATAATGAATGAACCACTAGGTGTCATCAGTGGAATTTCACCCATGTATACTTCATTTTCGCGAACTTCTTTAACCACATTCGGTTTGGATGACTCTTTGTCTAAAATTACCAGACGAATTCGCGCACGCAATGGAGCAGCATAAGTAATACCGCGCAATTGACACTCAGGAATATCAAATAGAGGTTCACCTAGCACATAATGGGTAAATTCCAGACGGGCATAACCGTTATGACTAACAATTGGGAAAATAGACTGGAAGGCTGCCTGAAGACCAGTATCAGCACGTTGGTCAAAAGGAGTTTCCATCTGCAAAAACTGCGTATAGGAATCCAACTGTGTAGCTAATAGAAACGGTACTTCCAATACATTGGCACGTTTGGCAAAGCTTTTACGGATACGTTTTTTTTCAGTAAAAGAGTAGGACATGAACAGTCTCCAGTAGGGAGGTTTGGCAAGTAAGGTTTTATAAATACTCAGACAACTATCAAAATAAATATAGTAAAATTAAGTAAATTATTAGTATTTTTGTAAATATTTATAAAACTTCACTTAGGTTAGACAAGCGAAAGCAGGCTGGTAGCCTAAGCTACCAGCCTGTAAAACACAACTGAGATTACTTGATTTCGACAGAAGCGCCAGCTTCTTCCAGTTGTTTTTTGATGTCGTCGGCTTCAGCCTGAGAAACACCTTCTTTAAGGGTTTTAGGAGCACCGTCAACCAGATCTTTAGCTTCTTTCAGACCCAGGCCAGTGATGGCACGAACAACTTTAATCACACCAACTTTTTGTGCACCGGCAGAAGTCAATACTACGTCAAACTCAGTTTTTTCTTCAGCGGCAGCAGCACCAGCACCAGCAGCACCACCAGCAACAGCCAGAGCAGCTGCAGAAACACCGAATTTTTCTTCAAAAGCTTTAACCAGGTCGTTCAATTCCATAACGGTCAGGTTACCAACTGCTTCCAAGATGTCTTCTTTAGTAATAGCCATGCTATTAAACTCCAATAATTGAGAATGAAAATTTAAATATATAAGGGATGAAAATTATGCAGCTTCTTCGCCAGCTTTTTTCTCGGCCAGAGCAGCAAGTGCACGGGCAAAGCCAGAAACAGGTGCTTGCATAATACCCAGCAATTTCGCCAGCAATTCGTCGCGGCTCGGAATAGAAGCAAGTTCTGTAACCTGAGCAACATCAAGCAACTCACCATTATATGAGCCTGCTTTCAGCACGATTTTTTCATCTTTTTTCGAGAACTGGTGCAGTACTTTTGCAGCAGCAACCGGGTCTTCAGATACCGCATAAACCAAAGGACCAACCATCTGGTCAGCCAGGCCTGCGAATGAAGTACCTTCAACAGCGCGACGGGCTAATGTGTTTTTCAACACATGCAGGTATACACCTGCCTTACGAGCATTGGCACGCAGTTCGGTCATGCTAGCAACACTGATACCACGATACTCGGCAATAACCATAGTTTGTGCATTAGCGATGGCTGCTGCAATTTCGGCTACGGCTGCTTGCTTGGTTTCAATATTGAGACTCAAGGTCTACCTCCCACTGTTTTTAAACAGAGCAATACAAGTATTACTCCACCCAGCGCGGCAACCCAAAAAGACATCCGTAAGCAGAGCTTACACAAGATTATCTGGGACTACCGTCTGCGTAGGGTAATTTTTAAAATCTGCATTATCAGCACAGATTCCCTACGGTCTTGGACATCTACTTATTTCTAAGTAGCCCGACATATAAATGTGACACACTTATATGAATTTTGATGGCAGTCTGAAATGAAACAGACTGCCAGTAGTAATATGCTTCTTAGCTATTTACAGAGGCACTGTCAATACGCAAGCCTGCACCCATGGTGCTGGATACTGCGATTTTACGCAGATATTGGCCTTTTGCAGCAGCAGGTTTGGCTTTAACAATTGCATCCAGAAGAGCATTGAAGTTTTCACGCAGATCAGCAGCTTCAAAAGAAGCACGGCCAATAGTTGCATGAACAATACCAGCTTTGTCAGTACGATACTGTACCTGACCAGCCTTGGCATTTTTTACAGCTTCAGCAACATTAGGCGTTACAGTACCTACTTTAGGGTTTGGCATCAGACCACGCGGGCCCAGAATGGTACCCAGCTGACCAACCACACGCATGGCATCAGGAGAAGCAATAACCACGTCGAAGTTCAGATTGCCTGCTTTTACTTCAGCAGCCAGATCATCAAAACCAACCACGTCAGCACCAGCTGCTTTGGCAGCTTCGGCATTGGCACCCTGAGTAAATACAGCCACGCGCACAGTTTTACCTGTACCTTTAGGCAGTACTACTGAACCACGGATTACCTGATCAGATTTACGTGCATCCACACCCAAATTGAAAGACACATCAATAGACTCATCAAATTTGGCGGTGGCATTTGCTTTTACCAGATTTAATGCTTCATCAATAGTATACAATTTATTGGTTTCTACAGCAGCGCGAATAGCCTGCATACGTTTAGAAAGTTTTGCCATTTACACACCCTCCACATCTAAACCCATTGAACGGGCACTACCAGCGATGGTGCGCACAGCTGCATCCAGATCCGCAGCAGTTAAATCAGGCTCTTTGGCCTTGGCAATTTCTTCCAGTTGTGCACGGGTCACTTTACCCACTTTTTGTGTCAGCGGATTAGAGCTACCTTTTTGCAAACCAGCTGCTTTTTTCAGCAAAATAGAAGCTGGCGGAGTTTTCATCACAAAGGTAAATGATTTATCTGCAAATGCAGTAATCACTACCGGAACCGGTAAGCCAGGCTCTACATTTTGTGTAGCAGCATTAAATGCTTTACAGAATTCCATGATATTCAAACCGCGTTGACCCAAAGCAGGGCCTACCGGAGGAGATGGATTGGCTTTACCTGCAGGAATCTGCAGTTTGATGTAGCCTACAATTTTTTTTGCCACTTGATTTAGACTCCAAATAAACGGGTATGACGCAGCATTTGCTGCTTCCCAAAAGCAAGACCCGTGATTATAAAGAAAATTTCTTTCCCTTACAAGCACAGGTTAAGTTGTGTTGTATTCTTGCTGTTAAATTTTCTCTACCTGAGAAAATTCCAGCTCCACTGGTGTTTCACGACCAAATATCTGTACTGCAACGCGTAATTTGTTACGCTCGTAATTGACTTCTTCGACAACGCCGTTAAAGTCTTTGAATGGCCCTTCATTCACGCGTACCTGCTGGCCAACATCAAACAGTACTTTTGGTTTTGGTTTTTCCACGCCGCTTTGCACCTGATGCAAAATAGCATCCACCTCACGAGCAGAAATAGGTAATGGTTTATTGGCTGTTCCACCAATAAAGCCGGTTACACGCGGGGTATTTTTTACCAGATGCCATGAAGCATCGGTCATGTCCATTTCTACCAGTACATAACCCGGAAAAAATTTGCGTTCGGTAATACTGCGGCGACCATTTTTTATATCCACCACTTCTTCAACCGGCACCAGTATCTGACCAAAATACTCACCCATTCCTTCGCGCTCAATGCGCTCTTTCAAGGTTTTCTGGACATTTTTTTCAAAACCGGAATAAGCGTGTACAACGTACCACTGTTTTGCCATGATTAACTCCTCTTCATAAAGATGTCGAATAACAACCATGAAATCAGGCTGTCAACACCCCAAATAAATATCGACAAGACAGCTACAAATATTAGTACAAACAAGGTCATGCGCAATGCTTCATTGCGCTCGGGCCACACTACTTTCCTGGCTTCCGACACACTGTCACGCACATAGGCAGTCAGCTCACGCCCGCCAGTACTCCAGAAAAATACGATTACGATGGCCGCTACTACTCCTACTAATGGAAACAGATAACGGATGTAAAGTGGTAATTGCGCATTCAAAGCATAGAATGCCATGATACCAGCGGCAATTAGTATGGCTGATAGGATATATTTGAGAAAATCAAAACGCTTGTTGCGTTTGATTTCCAATTGCTGCTGTTGTCTGGCTTCAGCTTTTAATTGCGCTTTGGTTTTGGTTCCCACATCTTTCGATGTTTTGTTGTCCATACAACCACCTTTTGATTAATACAAAAAAGACTAACCGACCTATGGCCGATTAGTCTGATTTTTGGCAGGCCAGGAGGGTCTCGAACCCCCAACCCTCGGTTTTGGAGACCGATACTCTACCAATTGAGCTACTGGCCTACAAAACTTTAAGCGATAACTTTAGCAACCACACCGGCACCAACTGTACGGCCACCTTCACGAATCGCAAAGCGCAAGCCTTCTTCCATCGCAATCGGGTGAATCAATTCTACATCGATGGTTACGTTTTCACCTGGCATTACCATTTCCACGCCCTCTGCCAGACTTACTGCTCCTGTTACGTCAGTAGTACGGAAATAGAATTGTGGGCGGTAGTTTGCGAAGAATGGAGTATGACGACCACCTTCTTCTTTGCTCAATACGTAAACTTCTGCTTTGAATTTGGTGTGCGGAGTGATGCTGCCCGGTTTTGCCAATACCTGACCACGTTCTACTTCTTCACGTTTGGTACCACGCAACAATACACCTACGTTGTCACCCGCCTGACCTTGATCCAGCAATTTGCGGAACATTTCCACACCGGTACAGGTGGTTTTTTGGGTCTCTTTCAGACCTACGATTTCAATTTCGTCGCCTACATTGATTACACCACGTTCTACACGGCCAGTAACCACGGTACCACGGCCTGAAATTGAGAATACGTCTTCAATCGGCAACAGGAATGGTTTGTCTACAGCACGTTCCGGAGTAGGAATGTAGCTGTCTAATGCATCTGCCAAAGCCATGATTGAAGCTTCACCGATATCAGAAGTATCACCTTCCAGTGCTTTCAGTGCAGAACCTTTAATCAATGGAATGTCGTCACCAGGGAATTCGTAGCTAGACAGCAGATCACGGATTTCCATTTCTACCAGTTCCAGCAACTCTTCGTCGTCTACCATGTCGCATTTGTTCATGTAAACGATGATGTAAGGTACGCCTACCTGACGAGCCAGCAGGATGTGCTCACGAGTTTGTGGCATCGGACCGTCAGCAGCAGAAACCACCAGAATGGCGCCGTCCATCTGTGCAGCACCGGTAATCATGTTTTTCACGTAGTCAGCGTGTCCCGGGCAGTCAACGTGTGCATAGTGACGCTCTGCGGTTTCGTATTCTACGTGTGAAGTATTAATGGTAATACCACGGGCTTTTTCTTCCGGGGCATTGTCAATCTGATCGTAGGCTTTCGCTGCACCACCAAATTTTTTGGACAGAATGGTACAAATTGCAGCGGTCAGTGTGGTTTTACCATGGTCAACGTGACCGATGGTGCCAACGTTTACGTGCGGTTTGCTCCGCTCGAATTTTTCTTTAGCCATGGCTACTTCCTATCTAAAGATGATTAGTTTAATTCAGGTGGTGCCCATGGACAGAATTGAACTGTCGGCCTCTCCCTTACCAAGGGAGTGCTCTACCCCTGAGCTACATGGGCATACGGCGGTATTTACTTATCTGGAGCGGGTGAAGGGAATCGAACCCTCACCGTAAGCTTGGAAGGCTTCTGCTCTACCATTGAGCTACACCCGCATACTTACTTAAAAACTACTCCAAGTAAGACTGGAATTTTGGTGGAGGGAGAAGGATTCGAACCTTCGAAGCTTTCGCAACAGATTTACAGTCTGCCCCCTTTGGCCGCTCGGGAATCCCTCCAAAAGAGAACGGCATGATAATGTTCATTTGCATCTTCGTCAAGTCTATTGAGCAATTTTTTTTGCCCAAAATAATAATTAACTGTTTCAAATGCATTTCAGCCGGAATAAATTTACTCCTTTTCTGCCATTAGCTGCTGATATTTCGCTTCCAGCTCTGCTTCGCTTTCAGGGTGCTCTTCATCAATGATGATGCAGTCTACCGGGCAAACCTGCTGGCACTGTGGCTCATCATAATGTCCAACACACTGGGTACAACGCTCCGGGGTGATTTCATAAATCTCATCACCCTGATAAATAGCGTTGTTTGGGCACTCGGGCTCGCACACATCGCAGTTAATGCACTCATCTGTTATCAAGAGTGACATATTTTTCCTTTATCGTTAAATTTAACTCAAAACCATTGGGCGCGGATTATAACATTATTTTGCCTCTACCCCGGTTAGCAGCTATCTGTTTATGCCATCTATTCGTTGCGGTAAGTTAATAATTCAAAACGGCTTATACCTGACTTTCCCTCTCGCAGCAGCTGCCAGCCTGATGGTAATGTGGGTAATGTGCTGCTTTCCAGATAGACACGTGCCTGTGGCTGCAGATGCGGGACAATGGCGTCTAAGAGCTCATGCCATTGCTGCCAGACATAAGGCGGATCAAGAAACACTACGTCAAAATGCTGACGGTTATTCGCGAGAAAACTCTGTGCATCAGTACAGATGAGCACTACCTGACTAAAATTCAATTGTTGCAGATTGTTTTTTATTGCAGCAGCCACCTGACGATTTTTTTCTATCAGGGTAACTGTTCTGGCTCTTCTGGAAGCAGCTTCCAGCCCCATCACTCCGCTACCGGCAAAAAGATCCAGTACAGCCATACCAGTTAAGTCCTGTCCTAGCCAGTTAAACAGACGTTCACGCACACTATCGGCAGTCGGGCGCAGGCCATCAGCAGCCGGAAAGGTTAATTTACGACCCCGGTGTGTGCCACCAATGATACGCACCTGATTGCGATGCTGTTGCTGTACTTTTGCCACGTGAGTTTACTCCGATAAAAAAGACTTTCAGGCATTCTGAAAGTCTCGATAAATTTAATTACTTTGAGGTGCCTGTTTTATTCTTTTGGTGCAGGCGGTTCAATTTGTTCCGTATAACCACATTCTTTTTGCGGACACACTTTTTCAGTGCCACGTCGCTTGGTGGTTTTGATGGTTAATATTGGCCAACTACATTGCGGACAGGGCTCATTAATTGGTGGATTCCACACTGCATAGTCACAATCCGGATAGGTGTTACAACTATAAAATAGCTTTCCATAGCGGCTTTTACGCTCAATGAGGTTGCCTTTATGGCATTTCGGACATTCAATGCCGGTATCTTTGGGTTTTTCCAGTGGCTCAATATATTTACATTTTGGATAATTGGCACAACCAATGAATTTGCCATAACGTCCGCGCTTGTAAACCAGCTGTCCTTCACACTTCGGACAGTTGCGCCCTTCTACTACGGTAGGCTCTTCTGCCGCCTTGGCCGCTTCTTCGGCAGTTTCATTAACGTTACGGGTGTAGTCACACTCTGGGTAGCCGCTACATGCTATAAAACGACCCCGTTTACCAAATTTAATCTGTAATTGGTGTGCACTACATTTTGGGCAGATTTCATCCAGATTTTCGGCGGTGAGCTCTGCACGCGGAATATCTTCCTTGGCCTTGATTTCTTTGTCAAATCCTTTCCAGAATTGTTGCATTACTGGCTTCCATTCCCGTTTGCCGCCGGCAATGTCATCCAGCTGGTTTTCCAGTCTGGCAGTAAAATTGTAATCTACATACTGGCCGAAATGCTCAGTCAGGAATTTGTTGACTACTTCACCGGTATCAGTAGGCAGAAAACGCTTCTGTTCCAGAGTAACGTATTCACGTTCTTTCAGCGTGGAAATAATACTGGCATAGGTTGATGGCCGGCCGATACCATATTCTTCCAGTGCTTTAACCAGACTGGCTTCAGAGTAACGTGGTGGTGGCTGGGTAAAATGCTGTTCGCCAAAAATTCTGTCGACCGGCAGATTGTCGCCTTCATGCAGTTCTGGCAATTTTTTGGCATTTTCTTCATCTTCGCTGTCGTCCACGCCTTCTTCGTATACGCTGAGAAAACCGGCAAAAGTCTGTACCTGACCGGTTACTCGGAAGATACCTTTACCAACTACAATATCGACGCTGGTAGTATCAAAACGGGCAGGCGCCATTTGGCAGGCCACTGCACGCTGCCAGATCATCTGATACAGGCGAAACTGGTCAGCAGTCAGGAAAGGTTTTACTTCTTCTGGCGTACGATAGACTGAGGTTGGGCGAATAGCTTCGTGCGCTTCCTGTGCATTTTTGGATTTGGTTTTGTAAATCTTCGGTGCAGATGGCAGATATTCGCTGCCAATTTTGTTGTCAATATAATGACGTATTTCAACTACGGCATCGTCAGACAGGCTAACTGAGTCGGTACGCATGTAGGTAATCAGCCCCACTGCACCCTGTCCGACATCCACCCCTTCATATAATTGCTGGGCAGTACGCATAGTACGGTCTGTGGTCATGCTCAGCTTGCGTACTGCTTCCTGTTGCATGGTTGAAGTGGTAAAAGGAGCAGCTGGATTCCGGCTGCGCTTTTTCTTTTCCACTTTGGACACATGTGCCTGCTGTCCGTCCAGTGCATTTACAATTTCCTGCTGCTGGGCTTCATCTGGGATATCAAACTGTTCCAGTTTCTGCCCCTGCCAGTGGGTTAATTTGGCGGTAAATTTGGTACGCGCCTTATGGCTGTCCAGATGTACAGTCCAGTATTCCTGGGCAGTAAATTCGCGGATTTCCTGCTCACGCTCACAAATCATGCGTAACGCCGGACTTTGTACTCTGCCAGCAGACAAACCACGGCGAATTTTTTTCCATAATAGTGGCGACAGATTAAAGCCAACCAGATAATCCAGTGCTCGTCGTGTCTGTTGTGCATCTACCAGTGTTTGTGACAGTTCACGCGGATGAGCAACGGCCTCCAGCACGGCTTTTTTGGTTACTTCATGGAATACTACCCGCTTTGGATGCAGGTTTTTCAACCCACGCTTGGATTTGAGTATCTCCTGTAAATGCCAGGAAATGGCTTCACCTTCCCTATCCGGGTCGGTAGCCAGATACAGTGCATCTGCTTCTTTGGCCGCAGCAACAATGGCATCCAGATGTTTGGCATTGCGGCTGACAAGCTGATATTTCATGGCAAAGTCATTTTCTGGATCCACGGCACCACTTTTGGGCACCAGATCGCGCACATGGCCATAAGAAGCCAGAATTTCAAAATCGCTGCCTAAATATTTTTTCAGCGTCTTGGCTTTAGATGGAGATTCAACAATCAACAGGTTTTTTGCCATTCGTTCAGGCTCACATTCGTAATTTAAGTATTTGTGATATGTTGTTAGTCTGGTTTATTCTAATAAATACGCTTGGACAAAGCAAAAAGCTTTCAGACGTACTGACTGAAAGCTTTCAAATACTGTATCGCTGTCAGTAATTTTACTGCATTATGGCCTCACCATTAAGTGCAGCCATTAATTCATCGCCGATTAGTACCGGTAATTCTGAACGATGTGCCCATAATACCAACAAAGCTAACACTTTGGCATGATCTACCGTGATGTCTTCGTAAGGTAAGTTCATCAGGGCGTTGAGTACAAATTCGCGCTGCTCTGGCTTAAGTGCGCCATTCTGCTCCAGAAAATGTATCAGACCACGTACATCCAGAGGCAGTGCATCCAGTTCTTCATTATTGTAAATGCGTGTCCCTGTACTGCTGCGTAATATTTCTGCCGGAATCACTGGTTCAAAACGCAAATAATCCAGACACGATAATGCGTCACCAATTTCTTCATCATTGAAACCTACTTCTTCCAGCAGTGCACCCAGATCTTTACGCGGAGGGAATGCATCAACGTCTTGAAAGTGCTCAATCAAAAACGCTATTACATCAATCATTTGCTTTCCTTTCAAGATTTAATGCGTTGATAACAACCGCCCGGCAGGGCAGTAATCCAGCCACCAAGTTCCAGTGCTACCAGATGAGCATACACATCTGTTGCAGCCATGCCAAGTGTTGTAACCAGTGTGTCCGGGTGAACCACACTGTAACCCAGTCCGGCCAGAATCTGCTGTTCCATCGGGCTGAGTGCAGACACAGGCGCACTGGCCAATGATAAATCTTCAGGATTACCAATGCTTGAGGATGGCGTACTGATTGAGGATACTTGTGGGGTAGATTGGCTGCTATATGATTGCAAATGCGGTTTTTGCAAGAGTAAAGGGCATTCCTGCAGAATATCCTCCAGATTTTCTACCAGTCTGGCCCCCTGTTTAATCAGTGCGTGACAGCCTTTACTTAAAGGATTATCAATCGAGCCCGGTATCGCCATGACTTCCCGACCCATTTCACCTGCCAGACGTGCGGTAATTAATGAACCTGATTCGGTTGCAGCCTCTATTACTAGCGTACCCTGACTCAGTGCCGCAATCAAGCGATTGCGTCGGGGAAAATTACCTGCCAAAGAACGGGTACCTAACGGAAATTCAGAAATAATGCAGCCATGTGCAGCAATCTGTGCAGCCAGAGCCTTGTTGCGTGCCGGATACACACGGTCAATTCCGGTGCCCCAGACAGCAATGGTGCCCCCTGTACCCAACAATGCACCCTGATGGGCAGCAGTATCAATACCATCGGCCATTCCGGAGATAACGGCAATTCCCTTTTGTGCTAGTGCCTTGGCAAAATCACGGGCGATGCGCATTGCCTGTGGTGTTGCATGGCGGCTGCCGACTATGGCTAGTGATGGCTGGTGCAGGCATTGGCTGTTGCCACGGATAAATAATAATGGCGGTGGTGTCAGTCCTTCAGTTAGCAGTGTTGGATAATCATTATCGGTCAGCAATAACAGCCGGGCATCGGCATGGGATTGCTCCCATGTCAGGGCGGCTTCTGCAGCCTGTCTGGCCTCGTCACTACGCCAGTACCGGCTAGCCTGCGTGCGAAGCAGGAAAGGTTTAATTTCAGCAATATTTGCAGACAGTATGGCTTGTGCTGAACCAAAATGGTTCAGTAGGCGCAGAAATGTTTCGCTGCCTATATATGGAGTTAAAGCCAGCTCAATCCATGCACAGCGCTCTTGCTCATTCATTTACATTATCTTACATTAAATATTTTATTAATTATGACAAAAGTAAGTTTATAGAACAATTGATTATTTAAATATAGTGGCCGAATATTATTTATATTAAATATAATTATCAACTTATCCAATATAAATTATTAATTTATTTAATTATTATGGATCCTAATTTATATTTCAAATCAAAATTAAAATTTTTTATTTGAAATATAAATTAAAACTTTGCTCATCCAGTTATTATCAATCTAAAAATGTATAAATTTATGTTTGTTTTTGTAAACACATATATGTATACTTAATCATGTGAACACCACGGTAATTTGATGATGTTTAGACTTTCGGGATAAGGATCAAAGGTATATATATGCTAACGTCACTTAAATTCAAGGATTTTTTGCATCCACGACCGGCACCATCTGGAATTGATGTAGACTGTAAGTTGAAACATTTTGCCATTATTACTTATGCCGTTGATGCACATAAGTTTGCCGGATTATTCCCGCCACGTTTCCAGCTAGATAGTGTCATGATTGATGGTCAGGAAAAAGGTTTGCTATCAGTGGTACCCTTTATGGATGTGGATTTTACCTCGGCAGTTTATCCTTTTCCTGTTTTCACCATGGGGCAAACCAATTACCGGATTTACATCATTGATGCCACTACTGGGGAACGCTGTGTCTGGTTTTTGGGTACAACCTTGGATTCGTGGACCATTATGGTACCTCGCCATGTGTGGAAGCTACCGTGGCACCCAGGCAAAATGAGTTTTAATTGTGATTTTGACCAGCATTCTGGCTGCTACCGGCACTATGAAATGCATACACAGGCAGATTGGGCACCCGCTCAGGTACAATTAAGCCAGCAACCTGATCAGGAATTTCATTTTCAGGGTTTTCCTGATAGCGAAACCGCACTGGTTTATCTGACTCACCCGCTGGCGGGTTTTTATTACCGCCGCAATGGTAAATTGGGTACTTACCGGGTTTGGCATGATCGTCTGGACGTGAAACCAGCCAAACTTGAATCGGCACGATTTGGCTTGCTAAGCCGAATGAAACTGGTTAATGAAGATGAACAACAGCACCCGTATAGTGTGCTGCTTCAACCGATTAATGAATTTACAATTTATCTGCCACCTACTGCCTTATAGGTTTAAGACACACAGTAATTGGGATTGATTATTATCTTGTCTTTTCGGAGCAAAGGTCAGGCAGGATGATTAATTTTGCTCAATGCGCAGACCAACCACCTTAAAGCGGTGGGATGTTGTGTGGCTCACAGGATTTAACGGAAGCGACCGGATTTAATGGTTAGTCCCTGCTGAATTCTGGAGGCGAGGCTGTAATTGCGTAATGCATGAGTTAGTGCAACAGCCAGCGCATCCGCAGCATCAGCCTGCGGTGTACCAGACAGGGACAGCATTTGTACTACCATATGCTGTACCTGTTCTTTGGCCGCTTTACCCTGCCCCACTACTGCCTGCTTTACTTGCAGGGCAGTGTATTCAAATACCGGTAATTCGCCCAGTGTCAGTGCGGCTATTGCCGCGCCCCGCGCCTGTCCCAATACGAGAGTGGCCGCCGGATTAACATTGACAAATACCTGTTCTATAGCAGTTTGGGTAGGTTGATAGGTAGATATAACTTCTTGTAAATTGCGCACAATCACCCGGATACGCTCAGCTAAAGTAGCGCCCGCAGCAGTTTTAATACAGCCAGAGGCAACGTAGATGTGCTGGCGGCCAATGACATCAATAACCCCAAAACCGGTAACACGACTCCCGGGATCGACACCTAAAATACGGATAGTGGTTTGCTCAGACTGCTGTGTTTGCATGCTTATACTACTGCTTAATCGCGGAAAAACAAGGATTAGTACTGGCAGGAAAATCAAATATCCTGTAAAAACGAATATCCGCCAGTTGAATAAATAATGTTACCGTATATTGGACAGACTTGTTAATTATTCGCCACCACTTTCAATAACCCATTGATTGGCCTGATTCAATCTTTCTACTGTTCCCACATCCAGCCAGTAGCCAGCATGATATTCGCCACTAACCTGATCTGTCTGCATGGCAGTACGCAATAAAGGTGCCAGTCTAGCCCGAGTGTGTGGCTGAATATTATTAAATAAGGCTGGATGATAAACGCCAACGCCACTAAAGGTTAATGTCGGATTATAAGGTTGTTGTTCGGTTACATCCCCTGTTTGGGTTAGGCTAAAATCACCTTCTGGATGATGTTTCGGGTTATCAACCAGCCATAAATGCGCCAGCTTACCCGTTTGTTGTATTCTTTCACCGATCTTTAAGGCCTGTGCAAAATCTATATCGGTTAATACATCGCCGTTAATAACTAGAAACGGCTTACAGCCAAGTAGAGGTAAGGCAGTGGCAATCCCGCCGGCAGTTTCCAGACCACCTTCTTTTTCAGCTGAATAACGAATATTCACTCCGTAGGCACATCCTGTACCCAGAGTGGCTTCGATTTGTTGTCCCAGCCACGCATGATTAATCACAATATCGCGGAAACCAGCAGCCTGTAAGCGCTGCAAATGATGGCCGATTAATGGTATTCTACCCACGTTCAGCAAGGGCTTGGGAATGGTATCGGTAAGCGGCCGCATACGTTCGCCGCGTCCGGCAGCCAGAATCATAGCTTTCATGGTGCTTTACTATCCCGTGATACAGTTCACAGGCTGGATGATTTACAGCCTATAATACAACAGGCAAAGCTGGTAGCTTTGCCTGAATAAAATTGTAAGGTTAACAAGAAATTAACTGGATTTATATCGATCTAAATCAGGTTCAGCTCTGCCCCTGTATTGAAGATTGCTGCACCTTTTTCACCCTGCTCATACAAATTAATCCGCAAGCGTAAATCATTAGGTGAATCAGCTTGGCGCAAAGCTTCTTCAAAATCTATGATACCATCAGCATATAGCTGAAACAGACACTGATCAAAAGTTTGCATACCATCATTACCTGATTTGGCCATCAGTTCTTTTATCTGCATTAATTTGCCTTTGTAGATATAGTCCTGAACAGTAGCTGTATTGATTAACAGGTCAATCACGGCACGGCGGCCTCTTCCACCTTTTTTCGTGGCCAAACGCTGGCCGATAATGCATACCAGATTCAGCGCCAAATCCATCAGCACTTGTTTATGCTGTTCTTCGGGATAGAAATTCAGAATACGCTCAATGGCCTGATTGGCACTGCTGGCATGCACGGTAAAGAAACACAGGTGACCGGTTTGCGCCAGTTTCAAGGCATACGCCATGCTTTCATCACTGCGCACCTCGCCCACACAGACAACATCAGGTGCTTCACGCAGGGCGCTTTGCATGGCATTGTCCCAGCTTAGCGTATCCACACCTACTTCACGGTGGGTAATAATACTTTTCTTAGGTTTGTGGATATATTCAATTGGATCTTCAATAGTCAGAATATGACCGGCGGAATTGGCATTGCGATAGTCCAGCATGGCAGCCATGGTGGTGGATTTACCGCTACCGGTAGGGCCTGCCAGAATAATCAGACCACGTTTTTTCATCACCAGTTCATTCAGCACTTTCGGCAGAAAAAGGCTTTCGGTAGTAGGAATATCGGTGGTAATCCGGCGCAACACCAAGCCAACCCGACTCTGTTCATGATAAGCATTAACCCTGAAACGCACGCCATTTTTAGCAATTATGGAGTAGTTCAAATCCAGTTCTACCATAAACCGCTGACGTTGAGCCGTTGTCATGGTTGACATGGCAATTTTAGCAGTTTCTTCTCCGGTTAAAGGCTTGGTTGGGGCTGGCACGATTTTGCCATCAACTTTCCAGGACGGCGGAAAGCCCGGGCTGATAAAGATATCTGCGGCATTCAGACGTACAGCTTCCGCAGCCATTTTTTCCAGTACCGGATGTATATGGATAGTTTCCCGCTCCAGAGTGGCAGGGGCACTTGTACTGACATCTGTTGTGTATGATTTTGGCATTATATTTCTGGATTTTACTGTTTTATCGATCTCAGGAGCTAGTATCTTTTCTGCAACTGGTACTGTTGCCTTTTCTTTAACTGGCGAAACCTGTGACACCGGTTGCTCCGATACAGCAGTGGGAACAACCGGCGTAACTACTGCGCTGGAAGTTGGGGAAGCCGTCGCTGTGGTAGCGGCGGGATGTTGATAATGGTTAACCATATCTGCGAGTAAATCAGATAAACCTGACTCTTTGGCGGAGTCTTTCTGCACACCCATGGCAACATGCTTTCCTGAATAAAAACGAAAGAGAATTATCCTACCAACTGGTCTGGATTCGCCGCTTTGGAACGGGCAATCTCCAGATTGATGCGACCTTCGCGCAACAGTTGCTGTAAACACTGATCCAGTGTCTGCATCCCGAATTTCTGTCCGGTCTGCAAAGTAGAATTAATCTGGGCAATTTTATTTTCACGAATCAGATTACGTACTGCTGGTGTACTGATCATGATTTCATGAGCAGCCACACGACCATTGCCATCCTTGGTTTTCAGCAGAGTTTGGGAAATCACTGCCTGCAAGCTTTCTGACAGCATGGAACGAACCATTTCTTTTTCACCTGCGGGGAATACGTCCACAATACGGTCAATTGTTTTGGCTGCACCTGTAGTATGCAAAGTACCAAACACAAGGTGGCCGGTTTCAGCAGCAGTTAAAGCCAAACCAATGGTTTCTGGGTCACGCATTTCCCCCACCAGAATCACATCCGGGTCTTCACGCAGAGCTGAACGCAGAGCATTAGCGAAACTATGTGTATGCTGATGCAATTCACGCTGGTTTACCAACGACTTTTTACTCTGGTGCACAAACTCAATCGGATCTTCAATTGTTAGAATATGGCCAGCATCATTATTGTTGATGTAATCAATCATTGCGGCCAGCGTGGTTGATTTACCGGAACCAGTAGGGCCTGTTACCAGCACCAATCCACGCGGCTTCTCTGCGATTTTCTGAAAAATTGCTGGTGCCCTAAGTTCCTCCAGTGTGAGAACTTTACTGGGAATGGTACGCATAACGGCAGCGGGGCCACGCTCGGTGTTAAAAGCATTGACACGAAACCGCGATACATTGGGCAATTCGAATGAAAAGTCAGTTTCCAGATTTTGCTGATAATCTTTGCGCTGATAATCGTTCATGATAGAAGCAATCATTTTGCCTACTTCTTCTGCACTCTGTTCAGGCAGATTGATACGGCGAATATCACCATTAACACGTATCATAGGAGGCAGACCAGCACTCAGATGCAAGTCGGAAGCTTTATTTTTAACGCCGAAGGCCAATAAATCGGTTAGCTGCATATTTACTCCGTTATGCTTGCCTACGTCATGCAGGCATAAAATATTATTCTTATTCTAATCAAGTTATCGTTTCTTTAAAATGAAAATATTTGTCACCCCGATAAAATTTTTACAAAGACAGCCTGATTGAATCAAAAAAACTGAAAAAATATCACTTAACTTATGAACAATGTAGACCTTTTAATCAAACACTGGCAGCAGGTACTGGCTAACATTACCAGCATGCGCCAGCAAACCGCAGCACCTCAACCTGTACAGCTAATCGCAGTCAGTAAAACATTTCCGGCCAATGATATCGCCACTCTTTATCATGCCGGTCAGCGTGATTTTGGCGAAAACTACATACAGGAATTCAGTGAAAAGACCAACCTGCTGGCCGACTTGGATATTGTCTGGCACATGATTGGCCATATTCAGTCGAATAAAAGCCGCATTGTGGCAGAACGGGCACAATGGGTACACACCATTGACCGTGAAAAAATTGCCCGGCGGCTGCACGAACAACGTCCGGAACATTTACCACCGTTGAATGTTTGTATCGAAGTCAATATTGCGGCCGAAGCCAATAAACATGGTATTAGCACTGATAGTGCCGAATTACTGGCACTGGCTACAACCATCAGCACCCTGCCACGTCTGAAACTGCGCGGTTTGATGTGCGTGGCTAAAGCCAACAGCACAGAAATTGAACTAAGGCAGCAGTTTAACCAGATGCAAATCTTATTGCAACAGCTTTGTGAAGCCGGCTTTGCAGTTGATGTGTTGTCTATGGGAATGAGTGCAGACTTGAATATCGCCATTGCCTGCGGTGCTACCCATGTACGGGTAGGTAGTGCCATTTTTGGCCAGCGCAGTTATGCACGCACAGAAAATAATTAATTAAAAACTACAGAATCAGATACCATTATACCGTATACCGGTAAAATTTTTTTTACCGGCAGTGAAACTGCTTTAACCAATACCGGTTAAAGCACACAGGCGGATCAGGCTATTTTTTCGGCTTTAAACTGGTGTGTTGGCTGAGCAATTTCATCCTGTGCGGCTACCACCTGCAACTCATACTGCTGACGTTTTAAAGTTTCCAGCATCACACCATATACAGCTGCGGTAGTATGCTCAAACGATTCAAGCAATGATTTACCAGACAAGTAATCTGCCAGAAAAATTCCGCTCGTCATATCACCCACACCCACAGGCTGGCGTTCACCGAAATCGACCAGCGGCCGGTGAATATGCCAGACTGCTTCATGAGTTACCAGCAACATTTCAAAACGGTCGGTTTGATAACCAGCACGGCTCAAATGTTTCACCAGCACTGCTTTCGGCCCTTTATTACATAAAGCACGACAGGCAGCAACAGCTTCTTCAACATTATGAATGCGTTGTCTGTTGTTTAATTCTTCCAGTTCAAAAAGGTTTGGAGCAATCATATCGCTCAGTGGCAATGCTATATCACACAAAAATTCAGCCACACCACCGGCCACAATACAACCTTTGTCTGGATGGCCCATAACCGGATCACAGAAATAAATAGCTTGCGGATTAGCCTGCTTCACTTTTCTGACGATATCAATAATGGCATTGCCCTGCTCGGCTGAACCCATATAGCCACTTAGTACTGCATCACAATTTTTCAGTTCATCTATTGCGGTAATGCCATCGACAATATCCAGCAAATGCGCAGCCGGCATTACCGTACCTTTCCATTGCCGGTATTGGGTATGATTGGAGAACTGTACTGTATTTAATGGCCAGACATTCACTCCTAAACGGCGGATAGGAAACACTGTAGCACTGTTGCCGGCATGGCCAAAAACCACATGAGACTGAATTGAAAGTATATTTTTCATAATAATGCCATTTTATAACCCAGTAAATCAGGGTGCCTGATTTGAAAATAATTGGCTAACTAGCCATACGTGCTAAACGAAGCTGATTATACTAGTCGAGATAAATCATTACCTATAACAACAACTCAAACCGAAATTTTGGTTTTCACACCAATGGCGACATATATTTGTCCATACCCTATTTTATGCACCATACAAGCGATACTGTATAGGTTATTTATATAAAGTGCATACGAGCAACCCGGTCCCGACGAACCATATGTTTATAGCGGCTGTTAAATCTGAATAATGCTTAATGACACAATTCATGAAATCATTTTCAAGTTGGACAATTCCTGTTCAGTATTCGAAGACAGAGGTTATAGTACTATGTACCAATTCTGAGATAGGTGTTTATCTTTTCCTATTTGTAAAATGTTATGGCACATAACTAATCCATATCGCTTTATGGTCGGAGCCATGCCAACTATAGCTTCCTGTCGCCACTACTTTATCTGATTGCCGTACCAATGCATGGTCAATCGACAGCAAAGCAGGTAGCCAAGTCGGCCGCGCTCGTGGGCTGGTCAAATGCACATCAACTGCCTGAATAAAATCACGAAAAACCGGTGAAAAAGCACTGATATTCATATCACCCAGCACGATAACATTATTTTTTCCTGCTTAATCATAGTAGCCAGAGCCTGCAACTGATTATTGCGCTCCTCTACCAGAGTTGCGGTAATCGGCGGGGGCGGATGAATACCATATACCACCAGACCATTTTGCAGTTGGGCGCGGATATAGGGATAAATATCATTATCTGTGGTATAGCGTACTTCACAGCTTTTTAAAGGCAGATGTGAATACAGAGCCATACCAAAGGGAGAATCATTATACTCAGCACAATGCTGGGTAGTTTCTGCCAAAGGCTGAAGTGCACTGCCCCAGGCCAGAGAAGTTTCCGTCAGAAAAATAACATCACTATTATTTCTCAACAGCCACTTGCTTTCAGTATCAATATGCGCATTGATATTCAACACGTTATAGCTTAAGAAACGTACAGGTTTTGCTTGCGTAGTATCGGCTGAATGAGTAATGAACCACGGGGTTAAACACCAATAACAGCCAGCAATAGCTACAATAGCAAACACTAAACGCTGTTTTCTACTTGGACAACAAAAATATACTAGAAAAAACAACAGCACATAAAACGGGGGTGAAGTGCGAAAACAGCTCAAATATCCAATATACAGAGCCCAATTGGCCAATAAATAGAGCAATTAAGGCTAACCAGGCCAAAATGTGTATGCGTTTCTTCAAACCGCCCATCAATTTAGAAATAGGTAAATGCATTGAATTACATTCAGTTATATTGAAATAATTATTCTTGTTGCGGAAAGTTAGTATATTACACTCGGACTTTATGTTAATGATGCTAACACTTCATTATCCATATTGAAAAGACAAAAATTATTTTAAAGAAATTCAATTTGTCCGAACCATATATCGAACCGGATGTATCTATCAGAAACACCACATTTCATGTTGGTAATTGATTAAATTGATATTTCTTACTTTAATATTTACCCTTAATAGAACTTTATCTGCATTCTATGGACTGGGCTCGATTCATAAATTGCAGCAAACGGGGAACCAGATAGTGGGATTAATTTTTCATTCGAAACATCTGGAAAATAATTAATAAATTCTTCTACCCGCACTGCATCCGCATGCGGCATTTTTCCCGCAGATATAACCCGTCTGTTATTTGCATAGCTGGCAGTATCCTTATCCAGACTGAAAGGACTAACTGGTTTAGCAACCACCTGTTTTATCGGCTTATCTGAATAACTTTTATATTGTGCAGTATTTGAGTGTATTCTAGTATTTCTTAAAATTCTTCAGAACGAGTGCCCATCAAACCTATAAAAGAACTACGATCCATTGTCTCATCAGCGACTAAAACTGAAGCAAGAGCGCCCTTCACTACTATTTTTTGTGATTCACTCTCTGAATGCAGTGTATTACAAGCACTCAATATGCTCTGTTATCAATATTATAAGGATACTTGGACTGGTCATGCGGACTGTTGCCTTTTTCGTTAATATAAATCTCCTGAATGGTTTTATCTTTATCAAAATATGGCATATTACTAATACATAATTTACATAAAATCCAGCAGATTTAGTTATTTACAGTAAGATTAAGGTGATTAATTCAGTAAATTTTAACTAAATCAATCTATCCCAGAAGCGGATATCGGCTTTATGCGTTTGCGGGACGATTTATATCGTATGTCTGTAATCAGCAAATAATAGTTATTGTAAAATTAATGTTGATTCAGTTGATTTGAGTGTTAGCGGTATTATTGATTGAGCTGTTCAATTTTTAATAAAAAAGAGGAAATTATATGAGTGTTTATTTTCTTGGCGGGGGCAATATGGCCTCTGCTATTGTCGCTGGCATGAGCAGGCAAGGTGGCTATGATATTACAGTCATTGACCGTAATCAGGAGAAGCGCGAGCATTTGAGCAGCTGTTATCGGATACACAGCAGTGACAAACTACCTGAGCTGACTGCTGCCGATGTCTTGGTGCTGGCGGTTAAACCACAGGATATACAGCAGGCTACCGCAGATATCAAAGTCAATGGTGCATTGGTACTCAGCATTGCCGCGGGATTAACCGTAGACATTCTGCGCCAGTTTCTGGGTAATCACCAGCGTATCATCCGGATTATGCCCAATACCCCGTGTCAAATTGGCCTGGGCATTTCCGGTTTATTCGCACCGGCAAATATAGATGCAGCAGACAGGGCTGTCGCTGAAAATATCATGCGTACCACTGGTGATGTGGTGTGGCTGGAAGAAGAAAGTGGCATTAACCGGATTGCTGGTATCAGCGGCAGTGGCCCAGCTTATGTGTTCTATTTTCTCAATGCCCTACAGCAGGCAGCAATACAACAGGGTTTCAGCGCAGAAGAAGCATACCTGTTAAGCCTGGGCACATTCAAAGGGGCGGTATCTCTGGCACAACAATCCGGTATTGAATTTGTACAGTTACAAAAAAATGTGACTTCTAAAGGTGGCACCACATTTGCGGCTACCTCAGTTTTTGAACAGCATCAACTAACACAGGTAGTGGTTGATGGGGTGGCCGCCAGTGTTGCGCGGGCAGAAGAAATGCAAAAACAGCTTGCTCCTTAAGGTATCGTGTGATTAGTAAAACATTATTTTTATTAGCCAGTGCTCTGTCCATCATATGCTGGGCACGGCTTTTGTTACAGTGGGGTAATTTACCTTTTCTACATCCGCTAGCCCAGTTTTGTGTGCACAGTACCAATTGGCTGATACGCCCTTTACGCAGAATCACGCCGCCACTGAGACATTGGGACGGTGCCTGTATTCTGGCTACCATCATCATTTATTATCTGGCTACAGCACTCAATCTGTTTATTGCCTTTACATGGATACAGCCGGATGCCCGTGTTATTACCGCCAGTTTGTTATTTTGTATTCTGTTTTCCCTGAAAGCGCTTTGCTATGCCCTGTTTATCGGACTGGTAATACGGATGTTTTTAAGTCTGAGCAAACCTTATTCTGTATTATTGCTTACCTTGCAGCGCATTTATATACCGCTAACCCGCCCGTTTGCCTTTCTGCGAATCGGCAAATATGATTTTTCTGCGACAGTTATTCTGCTGGTGTTATGGCTTTGTCTGGACTGGTGGTTACCACAGGCGGGCAGCAAAATTTCATACTGGCTGATTAGCGGATAATGTTGTCGAATGCAAAATTACGAATAGTATATAAAAACATGCTATCATGCCCGGACTTTTTTAACAGCATGACAGCCAGCATCTGTTGTGTTTACAAACAGATTAAGCTGTCAATTCCTGAGCTAATTGCTTAATCGAGCTACGCAAAAGAAAGACTGTACAATGGCTAAACTCACAGAACAAGATATCCAAGCCTGGAATGGCCCTGAAGAGGAGTACATGAATGAAGAACATCAAACTTTCTTCCGTGATTTGCTGTTGAAACTTCAGGATGAACTGATTCATAACGCCAACAACACCGCCGGCCACTTACAGGAACAGGCTACTACGCCTGACCCAGCAGACCGCGCTACGCTGGAAGAAGAATACGCACTGGAGCTACGTACCCGTGACCGCGAACGTAAGCTATTGAGCAAGATTCAGGCCTCCCTGCGCCAGCTGGATGAAGGTGATTATGGTTTTTGTCAGGATACAGGTGAACCAATCGGTCTGAAACGGCTGCTGGCTCGCCCTACTGCTACTCTGTCAGTTGAAGCACAAGAACGGCGTGAACGGATTAAAAAACAGTTTGTGGACTGATTGTAAATAGATAGCAGCTAAAACGCTTTCTACACGGAAAGCGTTTTTTATTTTATAGCACAAATGTATTACCAGCTTCACTTGCTTATCTACCGTACCAGTGAATCTCTAGAATAATCTGGCTATCAATTTATTAAACCATAAAATTCATAAAAATCTACAGATTGCTTGAAAAATGTTATCAAGCAATAATCTCAATCAAAGCATTTCCCCTGTGCAAGTAATGCTTTTACTGGCGCAAAATCCTGACGATGCTGTGGCAATACGCCAAATTGCTTTAGAGCAGCCAGATGTGCGGCTGTACCATAACCCTTATGTTTGGCAAAACCATACTGGGGATAGTGCTTATCCAGTGCGTACATTTCTGCATCCCGCGCTGTCTTAGCCAGAATCGAAGCAGCAGAAATAGCAGCTATTTTCAGATCACCTTTGACTACTGCTTCTGCTGGCAAAGACAAATCAGTGGGTATGCGGTTACCATCTATCCAGACTTTGGCTGGCTTGATATGCAAGCCAGCTACTGCCCGAGCCATGGCGCGCATGGTTGCAAACAGAATATTATATTGATGAATTTCGGCTACATCAGCTGCTGCCACTGACCAAGCAGTTGCCTGTTGCTTAATCCGCACCGCCAGCGCATCACGTTTCTTTTCAGATAATTTTTTTGAATCAGTAAGACCGGGTAAATCATAATCTGCCGGCAAGATAACTGCTGCTGCATATACACTGCCCACCAAAGGCCCGCGGCCGGCTTCGTCCACACCGGCATGGCTGGGTAATACGACTAAATCCATACTCATATCTGTCCCGTTGCATGCTGTAAGACTGCCTGTGCGGCCAGTTCATCCGTATTTAAACGTAATTGCTGATGCAATGTTGAAAAATCGGCCTGCAAGCTTTGTACTTCCTGCGGCGATTCATACCAGTGAATTACTGCTTGCGCCAGTTTTTGTGCTGTAGCGTTACTCTGTAGCAGTTCGGGCACCACACCTTTGCCTAACAAGATATTTGGCAAACCAACATACGGAACCTTAATTTTATATTTGACATAAGCATATGTTAAGGGTGAAATTTTATAACTGATGACCATCGGACACTGGCATAAAGCTACTTCCAGCGTAGCCGTGCCACTGGTAACCAGCGCCACATCTGCTGCCTGACAGGCCATTTCCGCATGGGCTGACATTAAACGCACAGGCAATTTTTGCCAGACTGGCTGAGCCAGTATTGCCTGCATTCGCTGCCGCGTTGCCGTCGTTGCCAGTGGCAATAAGAACTGCGCCTGTGGATAACGCTGATGAATAATTTCTGCTGCCTGTAAAAACAGTGGCGCCATAAAATCGATTTCACTGACCCGGCTGCCTGGCATTAAAACAAATACTGGTGCCTGTTCAGGCAATTTCAGTTGCTGCCGTTTTGCCATTCGGTCAACACTCTGTGGCAAAGTCTGGGCAAGGGGATGGCCAACGAAGCGGGCACGACCACCAGCCTGCTGGTATAGCTCTGGTTCCATCGGAAACAGACACAATACCTCATCTACTTGCTTAACAATTTTTTTTACCCGCTTACGCCGCCATGCCCATACAGATGGGCTGACATAATGTACGGTGGCAATACCGGCACGCTTTAAGCTTTCTGCGACACCCAGATTAAAATCCGGTGCATCAATGCCTACAAATACCTGCGGGCGGTTTTTTTTCAGTGCCTGAATCAAACCGCGACGAATAGCCAGAATTTCCGGTAATTTTTTTACTACCTCAACAAAACCGCGTACCGCCAGTTTTTCCTGATCATACAGGCTCTGTATCCCCGCAGCCAACATCCGCGGCCCGCCGATACCAACAAAACGTACATGAGGATAACGTGCACGAATGGCATTCATCAGATGAGCACCCAGTAAATCACCAGATGCTTCTCCGGCACACAAGGCTATAGTTAGCATCGGCAGTTCAGTTGCAGTTTTATTCATAGCGGAATAGCAGTTTTATAAGCAACTATTATGATAAGGTGTAATAGATAGCAAGTTTAGCAGGCGATACCGGATTATAAAAGGCTGGCGTATAAAAGTTAAAAGCCCAAGCAGAGGGCTTGGGCTTTTATAGTGGGGTGGCTGATGGGGCTCGAACCCACGACAACTGGAATCACAATCCAGGGCTCTACCAACTGAGCTACAGCCACCATAAAAACTTTTTCAAACTTTGGTGCGCCCGACAGGAATCGAACCTGTAACCCCCGGCTTAGAAGGCCGGTGCTCTATCCGGTTGAGCTACGGGCGCGTGCTCTCAAATCTATCCGGATAAGGATTCAGTCGATATGGTCGGGGTGGTGGGATTCGAACTCACGACCCTCTGCTCCCAAAGCAGATGCGCTAACCAGGCTGCGCTACACCCCGACGAGAGAGGCGAACTATACAGCTCTAAAAAACTATCGTCAAGAGGTAAAGCAAATTTTTTTGCCATATTTTTGAATTATTGCCGATTTATGTTGGTGGCAGTAGATAAAAGCAGATGAAACCACCGAAAAAAAATGCGACAATACTATTTTTCTGAATATTGGCTGCTGACTGCTGGCCAGCAGCATAATCTTTCCTTTCTGTCTGGAATATTCTGATGACCGCACAACTCATTGATGGTAAAAAAATTTCCCAACAAATTCTACAAAACTTGGCTGCGCGCGTACAACAGCGGCTGGACAACCGGCTACATCGTCCCTGTCTGGCTGTGGTGCTGGTAGGCGAAGATCCGGCCAGTGCAGTATATGTACGCAATAAAAAACGTGCCTGTGAAACCATCGGATTTGAATCACGCAGCTACGAGTTGCCAGCACAGACCAGTGAAGTTGAATTACTGGCACTGATCGACGAGATGAATGCTGACAACGGTGTTGACGGTATTCTGGTGCAATTACCTCTGCCTGCGCACATTGACGGTCAGAAGATACTGGAACGAATTGTGCCACACAAAGATGTAGATGGTTTCCATCCGTATAATGTAGGCCGTTTGGCAGTGAAAATGCCGTTAATGCGCCCATGTACACCTAAAGGAGTGATGACATTACTCGATGCTTATCAGGTTGAAATAACCGGTAAAAAAGCCGTCGTGATTGGTGCTTCGAATATTGTCGGCCGACCGCAAGCATTAGAATTGCTACTGGCACGTGCAACTGTAACAGTTTGTCACAGTGCTACTCAGAATCTGGCGCAGGAAGTTGCTGCCGCCGATATTGTGGTAGCGGGTGTCGGCATTCCAGAGTTTGTCAAAGGTGAATGGATTAAACCGGGTGCAGTGGTTATAGATGTGGGGATTAACCGACTGGAAAACGGGCAGTTATGCGGTGATGTAGAGTTTGAGACTGCCAAAGAACGTGCTGCAATGATTACGCCGGTACCGGGTGGAGTTGGCCCCATGACTATCGCGACCTTAATGGAAAATACACTGCAAGCGGCGGAAATTCACGATACACAGCGACTGTGACATCACGCAACATAATTAAGAGGCGACGCTGCTCTGTATTGCAATGCATGACATAGAAAGCATGTATCGGCTTTTTAACCGGTGTATTGTTATGATGCAGTAGAATAAAGCAGCTATACTGAATCAAAGATTATTCTATAAACACTGGCAAAAATCCCGGACCACTGTATCAACCAGCGGCACACGACAAGCTGGCAGCGTTTCTGAAGCAGTTGTCTTGGTTTATTTAACAAACTATTGTGGTATTAATGTAATGTATCAATTTTTTCTGGACGCATGGGCTGCCCTGCGTCTGCGCTTTTATCCTAAAACGCATTATCGTTACTCTCCGTTAATTATAGTGCCGGTTTTGCTGGCACTTGGCTTGATCAATATGGCCAATATGTCGCAGATTTTGGGACATCAGGCTGGTATAACTGCTTTCATTCTGGCATTAACAGTGTTGCGCTGGGGTATTCTGGGTATGACAATGCAGACTATTTTAGGCTACTACAGCAAGCAGCCGGGGCAATGGTATGGTTATGTACTGGTTACTGAGGCACTGATACTACCAATGATAGCGATGCTGTACTGGCCACAGGCATTAGCCACCCCGGGATCTTTCTGGCTGATATGGACAATGGTGGTGCAGGTGTCTGGTTTTGTACGCATCAGCCAGCAAAATGTTTTCAAAGTAGGCTTGGCTTATATTATCTATTTTTTAATCACTAGTCTGGCAGGGGGTATGCTGCTGCTCGTATTCAGTACCATGGGCTGGCTGGATATAAACAGCATGGCGCAGGCTTTCCAGCAAATGCTAACGACAATACCCGCTGAAACAGGAATACGCTGATGCTGATGTAGAATCAGGCTGGTTCCGCTATAATAATACATGGTGTTTTTTGTGCGATTTAAACTATTTAGCACTCTTTACCCCAAATTCACCTGACCGTTTTTGTTGATTTGAAAAGGAATAAGCATGACATTAAAAGTTGCCATTAATGGTTATGGCCGTATCGGCCGCCAGGTATTGCGTGCAATTTATGACTATAACCTGCGCAACCAGTTTGAAATTGTCGCGGTAAATGCCAGTGGTTCACTGGAAACCAGTGCCCATCTGACAAAGTTTGATACGGTTCATGGCCGTTTTGCCGCAGATGTTTCATGTGATGATGATGCTTTAATCATTAACGGCGATCGTATCCGCTTTTTCGCTACCCGCAATCCGGCAGAACTGCCTTGGGGTGAATTAGGTGTTGATCTGGTACTGGAATGTACCGGTGCATTTACCAGCAAGGAAAAAGCCAGTGTTCATTTACACAGTGGTGCGAAAAAGGTTCTGATTTCTGCACCTGGCGGCGCCGATGTGGATGCTACTGTGGTATATGGTGTGAACCATCAGGTACTGACACCGGAAATGACGGTGATATCCAACGGTTCCTGCACAACCAACTGTCTGGCACCGGTGGCCAAAGCCATTAATGACGAGCTGGGCATGGTGAAAGGTTTGATGACTACCATTCATGCGTTCACCAATGATCAGGTTCTGACAGATGTTCGGCATAAAGATTTGCGCCGTGCCCGCAGTGCGGTGGAAAACCTGATTCCAACCAAAACTGGTGCGGCCAAGGCTGTGGGACTGGTACTACCTGAATTACAGGGTAAATTTGACGGTTTTTCGGTACGCGTACCCACAATCAATGTTTCACTGGTTGATTTAACCTTTGAAGCGGCACGCGATACCAGTGTAGAAGAAGTGAATGCCATCGTTAAAGCCGCCAGTGAAGGCAGTATGCAGCACATCCTAGGCTACAACACTTTGCCACTGGTTTCCACCGATTTTAATCATATGCCTCAGGCATCGATTTTTGACAGTACTTTAACTAAAGTAACCAATGGCAATATGGTAAAAGTACTGGCATGGTACGATAATGAATGGGGCTTTAGCTGCCAGATGCTGAACACCGCCCGCGCCATGTTTGGCATGGAAGTTACACCGTTCGCCTAAGCTGTTGTCAGCATGTACAGGCTGTCTGAACCCGCCGGGCTATTCAGGCAGCCTGAACACATTCCGGCTAACCGAAACCAATAAATCTCAGCCAAACAAACAATAATCGTCGCCAATTGAGCTGATCAAGCCAATAGCCAATAATTTTAATTTCCTAACAGACAAAACGCTGGTACTCCTTTCCCGTTTCATTGAGGCACAGATTATGCTTAAATATCACTTGCAACCCCACTCTCTGACCCAGCATTTGTGGCAAGTACGTCTCAGTTTTACACAGCTGGATAATCAGGATTTCAGTCTGAGTCTGCCCAACTGGCTACCCGGCAGTTATATGATTCGTGATTTTGCCCGCCACATTGTCACATTATCGGCCAGTTGCAACCGTACACCAGCATCAGCAGAACAAATAAATAAAAATACCTGGGTTTGCAGCGGGCAGGCTGGTAATTGGGAAATCAGCTATCTGGTTTACGCCTTTGATACTTCGGTGCGTGGCGCATTTTTAAATACCGAACGGGGCTTTTTTGATGGTGCCTGCCTGTTTTTACGTCATAACCAGCGTCAGCAGGAAACCTGTCAGTTAGGTATTACCGGTTTGCCGGAAAACTGGGACATCGCCACCACCATGCCGCAAACATCACAGGCACAGGTTTATCAGGCCAGCAATTACCGTGCCTTGATTGATTATCCGGTGGAAATGGGCCATCTGCTGCGTCTGCCATTTACAGCAGGTGGCATCGACCACGAAATTATCATCAGCGGACACTTCTCGCCGTTTGACCAGCAGCGGCTGGTAGATGATGTCGCCAAAATATGTGCCAGCGAAATAGCCATGTTTGCCGCACCGGCACCATTTGAGCGCTACAGCTTTCTATTGTTTGTTGGAAATGGCATTTATGGTGGACTGGAACACAGATCATCTTCGGCACTCATGGCAGACCGGCATGACCTGCCACAAACCGATGGCAAAAATAGCGATGCCTATATCACCTTACTGGGATTATTCAGCCATGAATATTTTCACGCATGGAATGTTAAATCTATTATTCCATCCGTGTTTGCCAACGATGATCTGAATACAGAAGCCTATACCCGTTTGTTATGGGCATTTGAAGGCATCACCTCTTATTATGATGATTGGTTCCTGGTACGCAGTGGTGTGATTACCCCGGCTCAATATCTGCAACTACTGGCCAAAACCATTACTCGGGTACAGCAGGGTGCCGGCCGGCTGAAGCAAAGTTTGGCCGATTCCAGCTTCACTTCGTGGACAAAATACTATAAACAGAATGAAAACAGTGCCAATGCTATTGTCAGCTATTACCAGAAAGGTGCACTGGCAGCCATGTGTCTGGATCACTATATACGCCAGCAAACCGGACAACAGAAAAATCTGGACGACATTATGCGTGCTCTGTATCACGACTGGCGTGAGCGAGGCATGGGTCTGGCTGAAAATGAATGGCTAGAAATCGCTCAACAGGCCACTGGTATAGATTTAACCGAGGTTTATCAGCAATATATTATGACTACCGCTGATTTACCTCTGGCTGAACAGTTGCAACAAGCTGGGGTGCAGTTACACTGGGCGGCCTTGCCACGCCAGCATGGTGGTGCTTATATTGAACATATCCCCCCTAACGAACAGGCTTGCGCAGACTTGGGTGCCCGTTTTCAATCAGCAGCATTTGGCATCAGCCTACAGCAGATATTTAATCAGGGCAGTGCCGAGAATGCAGGCATGTGTGCTGGTGATCAGCTTATTGCCCTTAATGATGAAATCATTACTGATTTTGATAAACAGTGGGCACGTATTGATGTGGGCGAAACGGTTCGGCTGCATTTTATCCGCGACGGTCTGCTGCGACAGACTACCTTACTGGCACAGGCAGCGACAACTGATACTGCGCTGTTAAGCATTGATAATGCATTGCTATTACAGCAGTGGTTGCAGCCGCAGTCACAGATTTAACCAGATATTATTACCATTACTTTCCTAATTTTCCTATTTACAAATGTTGTGTATTCATGCCTGCTGATTTACATCTGACTCTTGTCCTGCCGGGCTTATTGTGGCCACATCAGGAAGCTATGGTGCCAAAATTACAGTTACCGGCACTGAATACCCTGCGGCTGTGGAGCAAATATTTCCCACAAACTATTAGCAGAAGCCTGCTTTACCGGCAATATCTGTGGCAAGGTTCATGGTTACAACAGGCAAGCCAGCAAATAAATTCTAACTCAAATGATTATGGCTTTATTGCTACTCCCATCAGCCAGACAGCCGGCATGCATCAGCTTCAGTATCTGGATGGAAAAGCACTTGGCCTGACTACAAAAGAAGCGCAGGCTTTCTGTGACGTGTTAAACGCATGGTTACAGGCAGACGGCTGGCAATTTTGGCCAGTAAAACCGGATTTATGGCTAGTTACCACCCCACAGAGCATTGAATTTACCCTGCCATCCTTACTGGATTTGTCTGGCAGCATTGATGGTACAGCCAAACCGGTTGGAGCTGACGCAACCCAGATTCTGCAACAGCAAACCGAACTGCAAATGTTACTGTATCAGCACCCATTGAACCTGCAACGTAATGCACGTGGTCTGCCCGCAATCAATGGTTTCTGGTTTGAACAAGACAGCACAGGCACAGCTAACAATGAAACGCTACTTTATACCAATAGCTCATGGGCATTTCACGCACACAACCTGCCAGAAAATTACGCCAGATTATCTGATTCCCTGTCCAGCCAGCAGGAAGTTGTACTGTTTAACGAGGAATTGTGCTTACCGGTTAATCAGGGCGATGTTTATACCTATACGCAGATACTGCAACAATGGGAGCAGCACTGGTGGCAACCGCTACTGACAGCACTGCAAAACAGACAAATTCATCGTCTGGATATCCGGTGCGAAGCGGGTCTGCTTAAAATTCGCAAACCTTGGCTTCCTCCTTTCTGGCGCAAAACGAAACCTTTTAGCGGATTAAGTTTATGAAACCGGCTCGCATTCTTGCCCGCCCGATTGATACTGTTGCTCAGCAAACTTTACTTGCACAAGGCGTTGATCCTTTATTGGCCAAACTGTATGCAGCCCGAGCCATTAAAAGCAAAAGCGAAACTGAATACAGTCTGTCTGCCCTGCTGCCGTTTCAGAGTCTGAAAAATATTCAGGCTGCCAGTGAACGCTTAGCACGAGCAATCGAGCAGCAGGAAAAAATCCTGATTGTGGCTGATTATGATGCAGATGGTGCCACGGCCTGCGCACTGGGTATGCGTGGTTTACAGGCAATGGGCGCCAAAACCGATTTTCTCGTACCTAACCGTTTTGACCATGGCTATGGTCTGACACCGCAAATTGCTGAACTGGCTGCTCAGGCCGGTACCGATTTACTGCTTACCGTAGACAATGGTATCGCCAGCGTGGCAGGGGTACAGCGGGCTCAACAGCTGGGCATGGATGTTTTGATTACTGACCATCATTTACCCGGCGAACAACTGCCTGAATGCATTATTGTTAACCCCAACCAGCCCGGAGATCATTTTCCAAGCAAGGCTCTGGCGGGCGTAGGGGTTATGTTTTACGTACTGATGGCCTTACGCCACCATCTGCGCCAGCATAACTGGTTTAGCCAACGTCCTGAACCGAATCTGGCTCAATGGCTAGATCTGGTGGCATTAGGCACCATCGCCGATGTCGTCCCCCTTGATCAGAATAACCGTATTCTGGTAACGCAGGGACTCAGACGGATACGCGCAGATAAAATGCAGGCCGGCATACGCGCCCTGTTTCATGTCGCAAAACGCAAAGCACAGCAGGCACAGGCATTTGATCTTGGTTTTGCCATTGGTCCCCGTCTGAATGCCGCAGGCCGGCTAGATGACATGAGTCTGGGTATCGCCTGTTTGCTGAGCGACGATATGGAAAGCGCTACAGATTTAGCTCTACAGCTGGATGATTTAAATCGTGAACGTCGTCAGATTCAGCGCAGTATGCAGGATGAGGCTAATCTGCAACTGGCCACCATTGATACAGAAAACAGCTACAGCATTGTTGCCTATCATGATAGCTGGCATCAGGGCGTAACCGGTATTGTTGCTGGCCGCTTACGCGAAACTTTCCATCGCCCCAGTATTGTTTTTGCTCAGGCAGAAGATGGAACGTTACGCGGTTCGGGTCGCTCCATCACAGGTTTACATCTGCGTGATGCACTGGATCTGATTAGCAAGCGTCGGCCAGAAATCATTCAGAAATTCGGTGGCCATGCCATGGCAGCTGGGTTGAGTATAGCCAGCATACATCTGCCAGCTTTCCAGCGTGAATTTGAGGCAGTCTGCCAGCGACTTATCCAGCCGGCCGACCTCAATCATACTTACCAAACCGATGGTTCATTAGACGATGGGCACCTGAATTTAGACACTGCACAACAACTGGCCGCATTGGTGTGGGGACAAAACTTTCCCGAACCATGTTTTTGCGACGAATTCAGGGTAATCCGGCAACAAAGCGTTGGCACTGGCCATATCAAAGCAGTGTTGCGCAAGAGCAATTGTGAATGTGAAGCCATGTTTTTCCGCTGTGGCACTCCCCTACCAGAACACATACGCGTGGTTTACCGGCTGGTAGCCAACGAATGGCGCCAACAAATGGAACTACAGTTGTATGCAGATTACTGGGAAATTTGTGCCTAAACAGATATACAAGCTGTTTAAATACACAAATTCACTTATAATTAGCACAATTAAACATTAACATGGATTTACTAAAGGCATATTCTGTACCGGTCACAAAACAGCATACTGGACACACCAGACTGTAAAACGAAGCCAGGACAGGTGTAATAGCCAGCAAGTGTAAACTCTAAAAGTTATTAAGACGGGATTTAGTTTGTATGAGTGTAGGATTGATTCGGGTTTTGTATAAACACCAGATTATTGACGCAGAAAAAGCAGAAAAACTGCGTCAGGAGCTGGAACAGAAACGTCCGGTTATACCGGCACTGTTGCAGTCTGGTGCCATTAATGCCGATAAGCTGGCCAGCTTTTTGTCCAGTGTATTCAGTATTCCTTACCTGAATCTGGAACGGTATAACCAAAATCTGGTACCGTCAAATTTAATCAATCTGAAAGTCATGCAGCAATACATGTGTGTACCGATATTCAAGCGCGGTAACCGCCTGTTTCTCGCTGTATCAGACCCTACATCGATACAGCATTACCAGAAAATTGCTACTGATGCAGGCTGCGTACTGAACTTGGTTATTGTTCGTGATAACCAGTTACGCCAGTTACTGGAAAATCTTGATCAGGAATCCACCAGTCTGCTGGAGGGCATGGATTCAGTCGGTGATGAAGAAGCAAGTGGCAGCAATGCCATGTCCGCAGATGAGGAAGATGGCGAAAATGGCCCTGTTGCCAAATTTGTCTTCAAAATACTGGGGGATGCTCTGGCCGGCGGTGCATCAGATATCCATTTCGAATTTTATGAAGAAATCGCACGGGTACGTTTCCGTGTTGATGGACAATTACGTGAAGTAGTACGTATGCCACTGAATATTCGCAGCCAGATCTCCTCACGTATCAAAGTTATGTCCAAAATGGATATTTCAGAAAAGCGTGTTCCTCAGGATGGCCGCATTCAGATTCAGTTCCGCAAAGGTGCCAAGCCAATTGATTTTCGTGTCAGCACCCTGCCTACCCTGTTTGGTGAAAAAATTGTAATGCGTATCCTGAATTCGGATGCCGCTACCTTGAATATCGAACAGCTCGGTTTTGAACCATTTCAGAAAGAATTACTGCTAGAAGCTATTCATCGCCCCTATGGCATGGTGCTGGTTACCGGTCCAACCGGTTCGGGTAAAACCGTATCACTGTATACCTGTCTGAACATACTTAATACCGACAGCGTTAATATTTCCACTGCAGAAGACCCAGCGGAAATTAACCTGCCCGGTATCAATCAGGTCAACGTTAATGATAAACAGGGGCTGACATTCGCAGCAGCACTAAAATCTTTCCTGCGTCAGGATCCGGACATTATCATGGTGGGGGAAATTCGAGATCTGGAAACAGCAGATATCGCCATCAAGGCTGCGCAAACTGGCCATATGGTTTTCTCCACCCTGCATACCAATAACGCTCCGGCCACATTGTCACGTATGCTGAATATGGGCGTTGCTCCGTTCAACATCGCCAGTTCAGTTAATCTGATTATGGCCCAACGTTTGGTACGGCGTTTATGTACCTGCAAGGCACCAGCAGAACGTCCACCTGAAGATGCTCTGAAAAAAGCCGGCTTTTCGGATGAAGATCTGGCCAAAGACTGGACATTTTACCGGCCGGTGGGCTGTGAACGCTGCAAAAGCAAAGGCTACAAGGGACGTGCCGGTGTTTATGAAGTCATGCCTGTCAGTGAAGAAATGCAACGTATCATTATGAACAACGGTAATGAAGTTGATATCAGTACTCAGGCACTCAAGGAAGGACTGGTTGATTTACGTCATGCCGGTTTGCTTAAAGTTATGGAAGGTATCACGTCTCTGGACGAAATTCTGGCAACCACCAATGATTAAAGCTGATTGCCGATTTATCAAATTAAATCCATACTGTGGGAAAAAACTATGAATAAACCAGTAGCAGTGTCCAAAGCCAAACCCGCCGGTACCACTTTCAGTTTTGAAGGTAAAAACATCAAAACCGAACAGATTGTGCGCGGAGAGGTAGTTGCAAAAAATGAAGCAGAAGCTCGTGCCAAGCTGAACCGGCGTCAGATTCGTGTTATTCAGATTACCAAGGTCAAGAAACAGCGTCAGAAGAAAATCAGTCAGGCGGATATCACTGTCTTTACGCGACAGTTATCCACCATGATGAAGTCCGGCTTACCGTTAATGCAGGCGTTTGATATTGCTGCCAAAGGCCATTCCAATCCAGGTATAACTCAGTTACTGACAGAAATTCGTGCAGATGTTGAGCAGGGTACATCTCTGGCTGATTCTTTTTCCAAGCACCCAAAATACTTTGATAAATTTTACTGTAATCTGGTGCGTGCCGGTGAAACTGGTGGTGTACTGGAAGGGCTATTAGACAAGCTGGCGGTATATAAAGAAAAAACGCAAGGTATCAAGAAAAAAGTTAAAAGTGCCTTAACTTATCCGGTCGTTGTAGTCATTGTTGCCATAGCACTGGTTTTTGTCATGATGATGTTTGTACTGCCCTCTTTTGCCAAGGTATATGAAGGAATGGGTGTTCCATTGCCCGGCTTAACTCAGGTTATGATGAATATATCTGACTTTTTCGTTCATTATGGCATTTTTATTCTAATAACATTAATTATTGCGGGAATTGGCTTCTATAAATGGTTTCAAAACTCAGCAGACCTGCGAAAACGCTTTGATCATATGTTGTTAAAATTGCCTATCTTTGGGCAAATTGTGCGTAAAGCAACTATTGCTCGCTGGTCTCGTACTATGGCCACTCTGTTCGCTGCTGGGGTACCTCTGGTAGAAGTACTGGATTCTGTAGCCGGAGCATCAGGTAATATCCAGTATGAGGAAGCGACTCAGGAAATCCGTACCAAAGTAAATCAGGGTATTTCACTTACTTCCGCCATGAGGGCAACAGAGTTATTTCCCAATATGGTAATACAAATGGCCTCTATCGGGGAAGAATCTGGTTCACTTGATTCCATGCTGAATAAGGCCGCTGAATTTTATGAAGACGATGTAGATATCGCTGTTTCACAATTATCTTCACTAATGGAACCAATCATTATGGTGGTATTAGGTCTAATTATTGGTGTCATTCTGGTAGCGATGTATTTACCAATGTTCAATATGGGCAACGCTATAGGTTAATGACAGATGTTAACTGATACCCTGTTTTTTGGCATAGCCGCACTAATATTGGGTTTTACTGTTGGCAGTTTTCTGAATGTAGTCATCTATCGCTTACCCATCATGATGGAAAGAAGCTGGCAGGCTGAAGCACGGATAGCACTACAACTGCCAGCAGAAAATTCTGCCCACTTTAATTTGTGTGTCCCACCTTCAGCCTGTCCGCACTGTCAGTGCAAAATCCGCTGGTGGCAGAATGTACCGCTGTTAAGCTATCTGTTACTACGTGGTCGCTGTGCCGCATGTGCTGCACCAATCAGTCCCCGCTACTTTTGTGTAGAGTTATTAACAGGTCTGGCCTTTGCAGCAGTAGTCTGGCATTATGATGTTACACCTGTCGCAGCAGGTGGTCTGGTACTGACTGCTGCGCTGATTGCACTGACTTTCATTGATGCTGATACCCAGCTCTTGCCTGATCAGATTACTTTGCCACTACTGTGGTTCGGTTTACTGTTTAATTGGTACTGTGAGTTTGTTCCCTTATCTGCTGCTGTCTGGGGTGCTGCACTGGGCTATCTGAGCTTGTGGTCACTATTCTGGCTATTCAAGTTGCTAACCGGCAAAGATGGCATGGGCTATGGTGATTTCAAATTACTGGCTGCTCTTGGTGCCTGGATGGGAGTCGCAGCATTGCCATTAATTGTATTCATGGCCGCAATTGTCGGCATTATTGTCTCACTTATTCTCAAAGTTGCCCGCAGTCAGCCAATGGCTTTTGGTCCGGCACTGGCTATTGCTGGCTGGATTGTGTGGATGGCAAACAGTCAGATTAACCAGCTGATTCACTGGTGGTTGCGTCTTTCCGGATTCGGTATATGACATTCTGGGTAGGTTTATCCGGCGGGATAGGCAGTGGTAAATCTACAGCAGCAAGCTGTTTTGCTGCTTTGGGTGTACCTGTATTGAATGCAGATGATATTTCCCGCCAGCTTACTGCCCCGCAAGGACTGGCTTTACCTGCAATCCAGAAACAGTGTGGGAAAGACCTGTTTCTGGCTGATGGTAGTCTAAACCGCCAACAACTACGTAACTGGGTATTTTCCGATCCCCACAATCGCATATTGCTGGAAAATATTCTTCATCCTCTAATCTGGCAAAATTTGCAACAAGCCAAACAGCAAACTGGATCCAATCAACATTATGGGATTATAGAAATTCCTTTACTGGTAGAAAAACCGGAATTTCAACAACTGGTACAGCGCATACTCATTATCGAAACACCGCTTGATGTATGTATTCAAAGAGTTCAGCAACGTAGTGGTCTGGACGAAACGACAATCCGTGCTATCATGGCACAACAAACTGACAGTAATAGCAGAAAAGCCATTGCCGATGATATTATTATCAACGATGGCAGCTGGCAGGAACTTAACCGGAAAGTCATTCAGCAGCATCACTACTATCAAGCTCTAACACCAGCCAAGTTATGACCGATCTCATCCATTTCGAACATCCTTTGTCCGAGCGCGTCCGCAATTTCTTACGTATTGCACACCTGTTCAAGCACTTCCATGAAGTATTAATACGTAGTGAAATCTGGGCACATCATTGTGCACTGTTTTCACTGTTTGAAATCATGGAAGCAGCCGCACGCGCCGAGCTGAAACTGGATATTCTGCAGGAGCTGGAGCGCCAAAAAGGTCTGGCACGGCAACGTGGTGAAGAAGGTGGTGCTGCGCTGGAAACTATCCAGACCGCAATTTCAAATCTGCAAAGTGTCCAACAGAAATTCGGACAGCACTTGCGTGAGAATGAATGGCTGATGGCAATCAAACAACGTATGTTTGTTCCCGGTGGTACTAGCCCGTATGATTTGCCTTCATATTATTACTGGCAGCAGAAAAATCCTGAAGAACGTGAAAATCAGTTACGCCAGTGGATCCAAAGCCTATTACCCACTTATGAAGCCATCAATCTGCTACTGGAAATCCTGCGCCACAATAGTTTGTCAGTAGAATGTTTGGCAACAGCTGGCAGTTACCAGCATAATAGTTTGGGGCAGAATATCCATTTGCTCGGCATCAATGTCGCCCAGAACGCTGCAGCATTACCAGAAGTATCTGCCAATAAATATTTTACCCATATTCGTTTTTTACAAGCATCACAACAACAAGCACGCGGACCAGTTTTAACGACAGACATCCCGTTTACTCTGGTTATGTGCAGCTTCGATCCGGTAATCAAATAATGACAGAAAAAATCACGACTGTTATTTGCCCCACCTGTGGACAAAATGTTATATGGACTCCAGCCAACCGTTTCCGGCCATTTTGCTCAGAACGCTGCAAAATGATTGATCTTGGCAGCTGGGCCAGCGAAAACTATAACCTGCCAGCAGATGAAGATCAGCCCCTGAGTGAAGAAATAAAACCATCAGAGCCTTAATCATCAGCAAAACACTATCACCAACCATTGCAGATATCCATTTAACCTATGACTTCTCCTGCTCTTTGCATCAAACAAGCTGTTAAAACCTATGCCAATGGTTTTATGGCTTTAAAAGGCGTCAGCTTCAGCGTTCAGCCAGGTGAATTTTTTGGCCTGCTCGGCCCCAACGGCGCTGGCAAAACCACACTTATTTCAGCAATGGCTGGCCTGAGCCGTCTAACCTCCGGCCAAATCAGCATTTGCGGCCATGATGTGCAACATGAAGCAAATATCACCCGCAAACTTTTAGGAGTCGTACCACAGGAACTGGTTTTCGACCCTTTTTTCAGCGTACGCGAGGCACTGCGATTTCAGTCCGGTTATTTTGGTTTGCGCAAAAACGACGAATGGATAGATGAAATTATTGTCAGTCTCGGCTTAGCAGATAAAGCCAATACCAATACCCGCAACCTCTCCGGTGGCATGAAGCGTCGTGTCATGGTAGCGCTGGCACTGGTACACCGGCCACCAGTCATCGTACTGGACGAACCGACTGCCGGCGTAGATGTCGAATTAAGACAAAACCTGTGGCAATTCATTACCAAATTGAACACAGCCGGTCATACCATCATTCTGACAACCCATTATCTGGAGGAGGCACAGTCGTTATGTGACCGTATTGCCATGCTTAAACACGGCGAAATTGTGGCACTGGACAGTACTCAAAACCTACTGGATAGCGAAACAGATTTACAGCTGACATTAACTTTAGATCAACCATTGCCAGATAACCTGCATCAGCATCTCATACAGGCAGATGGTAACAATTATCTACTGAAACTTGCTGACTACGGCCAGCTGACCACTCTGTTACAAAATCTGCAAACCCAGAATATCAACGTCAGAAACCTACACATAATGGAAAACGATCTGGAAAACGTGTTTCTGCGCCTGACCAGCGATCATGTGAAAGGTGATAAATGAATACCATTGGTTGCTATACCCTGTTTAAAAAAGAAGTACTGCGTTTCTGGAAAGTAGGCTTTCAAACCCTATCTGCGCCTATTCTGACTGCCTTGCTGTACCAGCTAATTTTTGCTCATATCATGCAAGGACGTGCTGATATCCTACCTGGTGTCAGTTACAATGCATTTCTGATTCCGGGGCTGGCCATGATGTCCATGCTGCAAAATGCCTTTGCCAATTCATCCTCAAGCCTGATTCAGTCACGTATAACCGGTAATCTGATATTTATCCTGTTGCCGCCATTAGGTACAGCTGCTTTCTTCTGCGCCTATGTGGGTGCTTCTATCCTGCGTGGATTAATGGTGGGGCTTGGTGTAATAGCAGTAACGGCTTTTTTTGGCCTACCTCTACCTTATCAGATCGGCTGGATAATCACATTTGCTCTGCTGGGATGTGCAATCATGGGTATGTTTGGCCTCTTGGCAGGCATTGTTGCAGAAAAATTCGACCAGCTAGCTGCATTCCAGAATTTTCTCATCATGCCCCTGACTTTCCTGTCTGGCGTATTCTATTCTATTAACAGCCTGTCAGCATTCTGGCGCTCCCTCAGTCATTTCAATCCAGTTTTTTACATCATTGATGGCTTTCGTTTTGGCTTTTTTGGCCAGAGTGATTCCTCCCCTTGGCTGGCATTAAGCGTAGTCGGCAGCTTTGCTGTTGGCTTATGTATTCTTGTCTGCGCCATACTGAAATCTGGCTGGAAATTACGCAATTAGACAAACTAAAACGCTATAATAGCCGCCATTTCAATAGCTATCCTGGAGCCCATCATGTTAACACCCGAAGAGGTTAAAGCCATGATTGCCAACCTTCTGCCCTGCGAATATCTCGAGGTTGAAGGCGACGGTCATCATTTCTTTGCCCGGATTGTATCCAGTGCTTTTACCGGAAAAAGCCGTCTGGCTCGCCATCGCATGATTAAAGATGGCCTGGCACAACAGATTGCCAGCAATGAATTACATGCACTATCCATTACTACCGCAGCCACACCTGCTGAATGGGCAGCAAAACAGCATTAATCGGCAGACAGCCTTTACTGCCATCATTGAGAATTTATATGGAAAAATTAAAAATCCGTGCTAACGGCGCATTAAACGGCGAAATCATTATTTCTGGCGCCAAAAATGCAGCCCTGCCTTTGCTGTGTGCTTCACTACTGACACGGGATACCCTGCATCTGACTAATGTCCCTATGCTGCGGGACGTTAAAACCACCCAAAAACTGTTACAGGGCATGGGCGCACGCGTACTGACAGACAACGTACATGAGTTCGAAATCAACTGTAGCGGTATCAACAATACCTGTGCACCATATGATCTGGTCAAAACCATGCGTGCTTCCATTCTGGTATTAGGACCGACACTGGCGCATTTTGGTGAAGCTCAGGTTAGCCTGCCTGGCGGGTGTGCCATCGGTTCACGACCGGTAGACCAGCATCTGAAAGGGCTTGAAGCCATGGGTGCCGAAATCAGTATCGAGCATGGCTACGTCAAAGCCCGTGCCCGACGTCTGCAAGGCGCACATATCGTCATGGATATGGTTACCGTAACCGGTACAGAAAACCTGTTAATGGCTGCAACATTGGCAGAAGGTACTACCATTCTGGAAAATGCTGCCATGGAACCAGAAGTTACTGATCTTGCCGACTGTCTGGTTAAAATGGGAGCAAATATTCAAGGTATAGGTACTCCTACTCTTACCATTACCGGTGTAGAAAAACTACATGGTTGTACCCACCGCGTAGTACCCGATCGCATCGAAGCCGGTACTTTCCTGTGCGCAGTAGCTATGACCGGTGGTAAAGTAGTTCTCAAGCATGCCGCCCCTAAAACCATGCTGGCCATTCTGGAAAAACTAAGTGAAGCTGGTGCTATTATTGAAGCGGGTGACGACTGGATCAGCATCGATATGCAGCAGCGTCCTAAAGCCGTAGATATACGCACCCTGCCCTATCCGGCATTTCCCACCGACATGCAGGCACAGTTTATGGTAATGAATACCATCGCCAGTGGTAACAGTAAAGTAGTAGAAACCATTTTTGAAAATCGCTTTATGCATGTACCTGAACTCAATCGCATGGGAGCACAGATATCAGCTGAAGGCAATACCGCCATTGTAGAAGGAGTGGAACAGTTATCTGGTACCACCGTAATGGCCACCGACCTGCGTGCATCGGCCAGTCTTGTCCTGGCTGGTCTGGTAGCGAGTGGTGAAACCACCGTTGAACGTATTTACCATCTGGATCGTGGTTACGAAAACATTGAACAAAAACTGAGTGGCGTAGGCGCTATTATTGAACGCGCTAGCAACTAGTAAACATCACAATCCAACAACAGGGCTATTGGGCAAATCCAGATAGCCCTGTTTTTATATAATATACATATAAATTTAAATACCTAAGAAGTTATAATCTAGTTTCTGAATAGTCATTTTCTATATATACTAACTAAACACATAAATTATTTAAAATATTAAACAAAAATATTGATTAGTACGGATAACTCGAAATAAATTAATCGCCAATACAGGCTGATTAACATATCAATTAACAGCAAACCTGAAGCCTAATTTTTACATCGCATTAAATTATATAATCCACCAGTTCTGGCAAGCTGAATATAGCTAGGCGTTGTGGTTTGAACCACACTGTTTGTGATGGTTGCAGAGCCAGTGTGCGAAATTCTGCTGGTGACAGCCACACCTGTATACGCTGTTTATTATCCTGTCGCCGTAGCCACAACCTGATCTGTGCACCGATAACATGTATTTCTTCCACAATTGCAGCAGCAATCACATTATCCTGAATATGAGTTAATAGCTGTATTTCCTGCGGGCGCACATAGACAGCCACATTCTGGCGCGCGCATTCTCCTGTGGTGACCGGTTCGCAATAGCTGCCCAGACACAGTTGCCCCTGTTCAATACAGGCATCTTCAAAAACATTCACTTCGCCCAGAAACTCGGTAACAAATACATTCCCCGGATTATCATACAGAGATGCAGCCGCACCACTTTGCTCAATTTTGCCCTGATTCATGACCACGATCTGATCAGCCATTTCCAGAGCCTCTTCCTGATCATGTGTAACTAGCACACTGGTAATGTCCAACTGATGGTGAATTTCCACCAGCCACCGGCGTAGCTCCTTGCGTACCTTGGCATCCAGTGCACCAAAAGGCTCATCCAGCAACAGCAGTTTTGGTTTGGTTGCCAGCGCCCGTGCCAGTGCAATACGCTGGCGCTGGCCACCAGATAATTGCTGTGGATATACTTTTGCCAGCCACTCCAGCTGCACCAGTTGTAATAATTCTTCTACCCGCGCGGCTATCTCTGCTTTACCCGGGCGCAAGCGGCGTGGCAATACCTGCAAGCCAAAAGCAACATTATCAAACACTGTCATATGGCGAAACAGCGCATAGTGCTGAAACATAAACCCAACCTGCCGCTCACGCACATGCAGCTTGCTGACTTCCTTATCCGCAAAAAACAGTTCGCCCGAATCGGCGTGTTCCAGTCCAGCAATAATGCGTAACAAAGTGGTCTTGCCACAACCAGAAGGGCCAAGCAAAGCTGTCAGCGAACCAGCCGGCACTTGTAAATTAATATCCTGTAAAGCGTGATAATCACCATAATATTTGTTCAAATGTTTAATACGAATACCCATAATCGCCACTCAACACAGTACCTTACTGTTTAATCCATAACTGCAGCCTGCCGACGTTGGGCATCTGTGCACAAACGTGCCTGATGCCAATCGAGAAACTTCTGCAATATCAAAGTACATAACGCTAGTAAGGCCATCAAACTGGACACAGCGAACGCACCTACCATGTTGTATTCGTTGTACATCATCTCTACCAGTAACGGCATAGTATTGGTTTCACCACGAATATGACCCGAAACCATGCTAACCGCCCCAAACTCACCCATCGCACGCGCATTAGTCAGAATAATGCCGTAAACCAGTGCCCATTTCAGATTGGGTAAAGTCACACGCCAGAACATTTGCCAGCCACTGGCACCCAGTATCAGTGCTGCCTGCTCTTCACTGCTTCCCTGAGCCTGCATTAATGGAATTAATTCACGTGCTACAAATGGAAATGTTACAAACAGAGTAGCCAGCACCATGCCCGGTACGGCAAAAATAATCTGTATTCCATACGCATCCAACCAACCACCAAACCAGCTATTACTGCCAAACAACAATACAAACATCAGACCAGCAACAACTGGTGATACAGCAAACGGCAAATCCAGTAATGTTGTCCACAACTGCTTACCACGAAAAGAAAAATGGGTTAACAGCCATGCTATCGCTACTCCCAGAACCACATTAATCGGCACTACAATCAGGGTAATCAACAATGACAGGCGAATGGCTGCCAGTGCTTCCTCATCGGTCAAAGCAGCCAGATATAATTGCCAGCCCTTTGCCAGCGCAAAGCTGAATACCGACAACAATGGCAGCACTAACAACACGCCCAGAAACAGCAGCGTTATGCCAATCAGCACACAGCGCAGCCAGCGCGGCTCAGAGAGCAATTCATTAGTTTTAACTATACTCATCAATATCGCCCCTGCATACGCCGGCTCAAACGCCATTGCCATAAATTCAGCGTAAATAAAATAACAAAAGAAATAATCAGCATAAATAGCGCTACTGCTGCTGCGGCCGGTAAATCAAACAGTTCAAACTTACTGACAATAATCAGTGGCAGAATTTCCGATTTAAACGGTACATTTCCTGCTATAAAAATGACTGAACCATACTCGCCAGTGGCACGTGCAAAAGCCATACCTGCCCCCATTACCAGCGCGGGCAAAACCTCCGGTAACAGCACTCTGAATATAATTGTTAATCTGGATGCACCCAATATCGTTGCCGCCTCCTCATATTCTCCCGACAACTCAGCCAATACCGGCTGCACAGCCCGCACCACAAACGGCAAGCTAACCAGTAGTAATGCCAGCCAGATACCTGTCGGCGTAAATGCTATCTGCCAGCCAAACCGGGCAAATATTGCACCTATCCAGCCAGTGGGTGCATATAAAGTAGCCAGAGCTACCCCCGTTACCGCTGTCGGTAATGCAAATGGTAAATCCACCAGAGCATTGACCAAATCTTTGCCGCAGAAGTGATAGCGCACCAGCACCCATGCCACTAATGTTCCCAGCAGCACACTGGCCAGCATCGCCAGTAAAGACATTTTCAGCGTCAACCATACCGCAGCAAGCGTCCGCTGCTCGAAAATTAACCGCATAAAACCCTGCCAGCCCAAATCAGTAACCGTCCACACCAGCATCGCAAATGGTAATAACACCAGTAATGACAGCGATAGCACACTCACACCCAGACTAAGCGTAAAACCAGGCAATACAGATGGCTGTTTCAATAACAGCATAACTTTTTCTCCCATAGACCCGACAGGCACCCACAACATCAGCAGCAGCACGGTAAAAAATACCGACACAAATTAGAATCACCTTGTTCAGGCTATGTCCCAACAGCAAAATATGCCAAAAAATTATAAACAGAACGCATAAAACCAAACAGCAACATCATTCTGCTGTGCTACAAGCACCAACAATATAAAAGGCCGTCCGGACAATTGAGAAAGAATATATTTTTGTAACCTAAGAAGCAGTAGTTATAACCCTTTATCAAATCAGCAGTATTGCCGACAGAATCACCACGTAATATCATAGAGCAAGCTATTGAACATAAACATACCAATCTGCAAAAGCGAGAAAACCATGCCCACACCACTTCTGGACAAACACAAAGACGCTCCCCTATTGGCAGACATCAGCTTTCTGACTCAGGCATTATTTAACATCTTGCAACACGAAACTACCACAGCCGTACAAACCGTATTACGCCAGCTACTCAATGGCAACCAGCCACAAACCACCATCCAGCAGGCACTTCCCACCCTCGACTTGCGCCAGCAACAAGACCTGATTCGCGCTTGCAGCCTGTTTGCACAGGTATTAAACATCGCCGAAGATGCTCATCATGAACGGCGGCGGCAGGCATACGAAAACAACAGCCAGCACCCCGGGCGTACCAGCTTTATTCGCGTTATCAACCAGATTCAGCAACAGCATATCAGCACCGCCGAGCTGGAACAGACCTTACAGCACACCAGCATCAGTGCTGTTCTCACCGCCCACCCCACCGAAGTACAACGCCAATGCATTCTCTGTTTCCAGCGTCATATCCGTACTATCCTTAACGAGCGTAACCATACTAGCAAACATCACAGCGAACAGTTACAACAACAGACTGAAGCCATCCTGCTGGCCTTATGGCAGACTGATGAAACCCGTCATTTCAAAATCAGCGTTAGCGATGAAATCTACAACAGCGTAACTTATTTTCCATTAAGCTTTTTCAAAGCCGTACCTGCGCTGTATCGCAAGCTGCAACAGCAACTTGCCAGCGTCTACCCGCAAGCCAGCCTGCCCAACGTAATCAGCATAGGTGGCTGGGTTGGCGGCGATCGTGACGGCAACCCCTTTGTCAATGCCGATACATTACAGGAAGCCTTCACCTTTCAGGCCAATACCCTGTTGCAGCATTATCACCAGTGTCTGGATGAACTGCATCAACTACTGCCTCTGTCAACCCGCCGCGTGCAAGTTGATCACACCGTTCTCCAGATGGCCGAACAGTCACCGGACACCGCCACTGCACATAAAGAAGAACCTTATCGGCGTGCCCTCACCTATATACAGGCACGCCTCCATGCCACAGCACAACAACTGGGTATCAAACCAGACAGTCCGCCTCATGGCCTGCCCCCCTATCAACAGCCGGCAGAACTCCTACAGGAACTCAACAATATCGCCAGCTCGCTGCAACAAAATGGCAGTGCCCTGCTCAGCCATGGCAAACTGGCTGATCTGATTCGTTCTGTTTCCCTGTTTGGCTTTCATCTCATGCCCATAGACTTACGCCAGCATGCGGCCAAACATACCGAAGTTGTGGCCGAACTGTTTACCCATGCCGGTCTTGAAGCTTTTCAGACCTTAAGCGAAGCAGCCAAACAGCGCGTACTGTTACGCGAGCTGAGCACCCAGCGCCCCCTGTATAGCCCTTATATCCAGTATAGCTCCCATACCATGCGCGAACTGGCTATTTTCCAGACTGCTGCCAGCATCAAAAATCGCTATGGTGAAACAGCCATCAACCAGTGCATCATCTCTAATACCGAAACCGTTAGCGATATACTGGTAGTCGCATTACTACTTAAAGAAACCGGTCTGCTGACTATCAGCAACGAAAAACCCACCAGCCGTATCAACATCGTTCCTCTGTTTGAGACCATCGATGCCCTGCACAATTGCCTTGGCATCATGGATAACCTATTCAACCTGCCGTGGTACCGTGCATTCCTGCACAGCCGCAATAACCTGCAAGAAATCATGCTGGGTTACTCCGACAGCAATAAAGATGGCGGTTACGTCACCAGCCAGTGGTCACTATATCAGGCAGAATCCAAACTAGTACAACTGTTTGACCGCCATCATATCCGCCTGCGCCTGTTTCATGGCCGTGGCGGTAGCGTTGGGCGTGGCGGAGGACCATCTTTCGACGCTATCATGGCACAGCCAGCCGGCAGCGTAGCCGGACAGATACGCATTACCGAACAGGGTGAAGTCATCACTGCCAAATACGCCGACCCTACCAATGCCGAACGCAATCTCGAAGCACTGATTGCCGCCACCCTCGAAGCCACCGTATTACCACCCCAAAACAGCGAGCCCGACAGCAAACTGATGGATGCACTGTCTGTCAGTGCATTCAAATACTACCGCCAGCTGATCACCTTTCCCGGATTTATTGACTACTTCCTGCAAACCAGCCCGATTCAGGAAATTGCCAGCCTCAATATCGGCAGTCGTCCGGCCAGCCGTAAAACACTGGCCAGAATTCAGGACTTACGCGCCATTCCGTGGGTATTTTCCTGGACTCAGAATCGCCTCATGCTCCCAGCATGGTATGGTTTTGGCAGTGCCGTAGTCGACCTCATCGAACAGGACAGCAGCAATCTGCAACGCTTACAGCAACAGGCACAACACAGCCCCTTTTTCCAGACCATGCTGTCCAACATGGATCAGGTAATGGCAAAAGCCGATCTCACCATTGCCAAAGCCTATATCAGCCTTGCCACTGATCAAGAAGCCGCCCAAACCATTTACACCATGTTGGCAAACGAATTTGAGCGCAGCCGACAAGCCTTACTCAACATCTTGCAACGCCAACACTACCTGAGCGACAACCGTACACTGGCGCGTTCACTGGCCTTACGCATCCCCTATTTGAACACCCTGAACTGGCTTCAGGTTCATTTGCTGGAACAACTGCGCCAGCAACCGGATAACAGCGAAATACTCCAGCTTATCCACCTGACCATTAACGGTATTGCTCAGGGATTGCGTAATACCGGCTAAATATCAACCAAAACGGCGGACAGCACTATCTGCGCGTCCGCCTATCAACCCTCTGCCTGCCAAACTACGCCCAATCCGGTATTTACATTTCTATCCTGAATAAGGTATTTAAATACCCAGATAAAAAAACGCGCATAAATTGCGCAATAAAATCAAAACTGTAATCACTCTAAGCAAAAACCATCATAACCCCACCTCGATCGCTTGAAATAGCGCCACAACGACCCAATTTAATTAAATAATTCACCTTTTTGCCGAGGAAAAAACATGCAACCGGAAAACAACACTGAAAACGAAACTCAGATTAACGATAACACCGAAACCACAGAACCAACAGTTGCCCCCGAAGCCACCATCGAAGACTTACAGGAACGCATTAACGAGCTTGAAGGACAACTCAAAGACGAACAACTGCGTTCGCTCGCAACCGAACAGAACCTGCGCCGCCGTCATCAGGAAGAGCTCGAAAGCGCACACAAATTTGCTGGCCAGAAATTTGCCAGTGCCATGCTGCCCGTTAAAGACTATCTGGAAATGGCACTGCAAGACCAGAGCGGCAACTTTGATGCCCTGAAAATGGGCGTACAAATGACCTTGACCGAACTACAAAAAGCTTTCGACCAATCTAACGTGAAAGAAATCACCCCCAAAGCCGGTGACAAGCTCGATCCACACCGCCATCAGGCTTTGCAAAGCGTAGACAGCGAACAGGAACCCAACACCGTGGTTTCCGTTATGAAAAAAGGCTATACCCTTGCCGACCGCGTATTACGCCCAGCCATGGTAACCGTAGCCAAAGCGGCTGACGCAGAATAAATCCGCTTACACAAAAACCGTCAGACATACCATTGTCTGACGGTTTATATATAAACAGCTTTATCCCTGCCCAATTACATTCTTTTCAAAGAGCAAAAAAACAATATGCCGCTCCGGCTATTCATCTGAGCAGTAAAACCACACCTGAAATTATTGCTCAGCAATCACATCAATAAATACCAGCGGCTCCTTACCTATATTGGCCAAAGCATGCGATTGCCCCTTACGCGCAATCGTTACATCACCAACCGTAACTTGATAAGATTTACCATCAGAATCAGTAAACAGACCTATCCCAGAAACAATAATATAAGTATCCTCATTATGCTCATGCCGATGAAAACCGATTGAATCACCCGGTTGCAACGTCATCCAGCCAATCTCCTTGATCGCCTCATCTCTCTTTGCCGCATCTCGTCTGAATGCAAACTGCCCATACAAAGTGCCCTTACCACCTGCTGCGGCATCGCGATTAAAACCAATCAATTCATCTTTTGTATACACATCAGCCCATACCGTACTGGCCATAGCGGCCAGCATCAATGCAAGCAACCATCTAGATAACATCATTCCACCTCCATATCAAAAGTCACTTATAATCCGGCCATACTTTTTCAGCAGCAAGCCGGGTAACATTACATACCAGTATTACTTCACACGCTCCCGCTCCCCTGTCAGTGCGTGACAATGACGATACCACATACCTATTTCCCATATCGACTCTAACCAGCCAACCATCCACACGAACATTATCCCCAACCTTAATACCACTAATCTGAGTAGCTATTTTTTTATTTGCCGGAATCAAATGGACATTCGAAGCATTCAGGTACATATCATCATAAGAATATGGCATAGAACCTCCATCTTTAGTGCCGGCAATACCACCAAAACGGGCTCTCTGCTCAAATTTCAGGCGCTTTACTACCTTTTCATTAGCCATAAACCCCCACCCCACAAACCAGTCAATTGCAGAGATACTAGCGGGTTCATCATAAAGATAAGCAGCGCGATGTAGTACACGTGTGGGCATACTAAACCCAGCCAAAGGAGTCATTTTTACTTTTGGCAACACAAACGGCTGCATCCCTTTTGGTATTTCTGTTTGCAATGGTTCATCACCTGTAGCCATCGGCGGAAACTGCGAACAATCCACACCGTCATTTAAATATGCAGACATAACCACCCGAGGTGAATAAGGCGAAAATCGCCACCAGCCAACACATAATAATAAAATACCTATCAATAACTTCCGATATTGATAAAAAATTCATGGCAAACCTAAGCAAGAATATTTAATCCAGATTTTAGTTCTATACCAAAAATAATATTTTTATCTTAACCACTTACAACATTAATAGTAAATAAATATTAAAAATAAACGTTCTCAGTGTGTAACTCTCTCCTAAAAGAAACAAAAATATAATCAATCTGGCTAGTTATTAACTTTAATTGTTCTTTGTTCTGGTCTATCACCAATTAATCAAGTATAAACACATAACACCGATATTACCTTATACTGTAAAAAAGGATAAAATCCATGCGCTTATCAAACCTGTTTTTTATTTTTATATGCATAGCCCTAAGAGTGGCCATAGCAAAAGAAGTAGTATTACCGGTAACCTTTACCAAAGATACCCATATTGCCAAAGTAGTCTTAAATATCAATGGCAAACCAAGCCAGTTTCAGCTTGATACAGGTTCACAGACAGCCTTGCATTTACCGCTAAATACACTGCAACAACTGCCAGATACGACCAAAAACCAAAATACCAATAAAAGTCTGGATTTAAGCGGAAAAATTAATGAAACACAAAAATTTCTGATAAAACATCTAGATATTAACGGGCTTAACTTTGACAACATCAATGCAGAAGAACTGAAACCATGGGGCTGGAGTTATTCCAGTACTGAGGAACAGGCACCTGCACCAGATGACAACCTGCCGGTTATCGGTTTGCCACTCTTTCAGAATCACATCCTTACTCTGGATTTTGCGCACAAAAAAATCATAATCGATGATGGTCAGGATTCTGCCCAGATAAACCAGCAATGGATTGCTTTCCCCTACAACATTCATCCCAAAGAAGGCATTATCATCAACCTCACCGACCAGAAAAAACCATATAGCCTTATTCTGGATACCGGAGCATCAATGACCTTTATCAAAGGAAAATTACTGCCAGCATCATTCAACAGCAGCAATAAAACACCCGCAGCCAAATCCGAAGAAGCCACACTGCGCCTGAATAAAAAAGGCAATCCCCAGACTGTTAAAATCATACTGACTAACCCATCCATACGTAAAATCCCCATTCGAGCGGCTATTATGGACGGTATGCCTGACCAATTTGAATCAGACGGCTTACTCGGCTTAGATTTCCTGAAAAAATATAGCGTGAAAATAGACCAGAAAAACCAGCAACTATGGATTAAACCGGCTTTCTGAAATGCGCATGCGAAGCTAAGACAACCAGTTATATTGATTTATAAAAAGCTATAGCTCCATTATAAACTTTACTTATAAATTCAAAAATTAGAATGGAATGTTATTTTGTTAAATTAACAATCCATTCTATCCATTTTGTCACAGTAGAAGCACGTCGCCTAAAAGTATCTAATGAGCGTATATTATATAAATTTGATTTTTGCATGATTTCAATAATTCTACTCTTCGAAGGCATTGTTCTGTTATTTTCGATATATTCTTTTAATACAAGATTAAATACATTATGTTGCAAAATTAGCTTACAAAATGACAACTGACGGTCTTTATAACCTACTTCTAATATCGATCTGCCTTTTTCTGTTAAACAATAACTAATCTCATCAGGACTTTTATTAACTAAACCTAAATATATGGCTGCATTAGTATAATAACCAGTTTGACGTTTAGTAAATGCATAGTTTACTGTTATTTCACTATGGCTTAATTCTTTTGCCACCAGTAGCTCACAGATATTAATTACTCGTTCAAATGTATTTGCCTGAGGGAAAGGAACTTTCGGTTCATCATATAATACAGATGTTTCTCGCATTACTTTTTCAATATCAAGAAATCTTATTTTGGTATCTTCAATAGTATATTTTCTATGCTTAATCAATACTAAAGAATTATAATATTCAAAATTTTGAAATTCATACTCATAAAAATTATATATACCATTAGAGTATATAAAAAATATTGGACGTACTGGTTTCTGAATACGTTTTTTCCAAACCCGATATGGATAATATAATTGCCTGATTAAAAAGTCCTTAGATATATCTAGCTTTGCTTCTATCAAAGCTAGTGAATGATTACCTTCGTATCCAGCATCAATTTCAATCTGTGATTTATCCACATAAATTCGTTGGGTTGAATGACATACCTTTTTACCCTGCTTATTCAGATTGATAAAAAAATCAAAAGCACCCGATCCAGCTCTACCTGACACAGTGGGTTTAATTTCATTTTCCTGCAAAAAATCAGCAATAATACCTGAGGTAAAAGCACAATTTAAAGCCATCGCCTCACTGGTTATATTGGATAAATCCAGACTTTGAATATAATCTGGTAAATACATTCTTGTAATGGGTGTATCAGCCTTCACCTGCTCCAAACTCTGATACGCCTGAAAATTACCTATAATATAGCTACCACGAGTAACCGGTAAAATAGCAAGATGATTTTCAGAAAAAATTTTAGGCAGATTGACGAAATGATCAAATTTTGCCATTAATCTCGGTTCTTTTATTTTTTTTATTTCTTTTGCATCAATCTTAAAAAAACCCTCTCCCTCTATCCTTTCGAGAATATTATGTTCTTCAAATAGGCTGCACCAAGCTTCACTAATACTTAAATTTTTAAATTTACTCATAATTTCTTACAATAATCTCCTGCATTTTACCTCTACTTGACGAATTTGCTCCTACTAAGCGTCTGGCAGAAACAATTTTTATATTATATTTGCCATATTGTTCACAAATAAAGTCTGTTGCCGAATTGGACAACATAAATTTAATTCCACGCTCATTCAGCTCATCACAATACCTACGTAACCTTATTTGCTCTTCTCGAGAAAAACCACCTTTGGTATAACTGGTAAAACTAGCCGTAGCAGATATGGGATCATAAGGCGGATCAAGATATACAAAAGCATTGTCAGGCAGATTTCTTAAAATTTCTGTGTAATCACCGGCACTAATAGCTATCTCTGCACTATTCAAATAACCATTAATAGCCCTTAAAACAGGCTCATTAACAATATTAGGATTTGCATAACTGCCAAATGGCACATTAAACTCACCAGAAGCATTAACTCTGAACAAACCATTAAAACATGTTCTGTTTAGATAAATAATCCGAGCGGCTTTTTCAATATCGGAGAGCTGAGCATACGAATCCTTATTTCTATCCCAGCTGCGTACCTCATAAAAATGTTCTTTATCATTCTGAAATTTCTTTAGCCGCTCAATCAACGCATCAACATTATTCTTGATAACAATATAAACCTGAATCAGTTCATGATTGATATCATTAATGCAGGCTAATTGTGGTTGCAATGCAAAAAATAATGCACCACCACCTACAAAAGGCTCACAGTAGACAGAATAGTCTTTTGGTAATAAAGGAATTAAAGTATCAAGCAATTGACGTTTACCACCTGCCCATTTTAAAACTGGGGATATCAATTGATTTTTACCATATCTCATATTTAGTAACTCTTTATTTCAATGCCGATTAATCCAATATCACAGTGATCGGAACAAGTAATCTACCGGATCTGATATTTATTTACACTTCAATTTACTATCACTTACCACTTATCCATATATGTAATTTACATAATCAACATAGAACAAAAAGCATTATCATATATATATTTAATAACATCCGATCTTAATCATCATTTACAATATAAACACTAAGATCAGACAGGGAATTTCTGCTTACTTCAACATCGAGCTCAAAAACGCCTGTGTCCGTGCATGCTGCGGGTTAGCAAAAAAGCTTCTCGCTTCACCCGATTCAACAATCACACCTTTATCCATAAACAGCACCTTGTTGGCCACTTCGCGCGCGAAGCCCATCTCATGGGTTACCACCACCATCGTCATCTTGTCTTCAGCCAACTGCTGCATGGTTTTTAATACTTCACCGGTCAACTCCGGATCAAGTGCCGAAGTTGGTTCATCAAACAGCATAATTTGTGGCTGCATGGCCAGTGCACGGGCGATGGCAACACGCTGTTTCTGTCCACCGGATAACTGCGACGGATAACAATCCTGCTTGTTTTCCAAGCCTACTTTACGCAGCAGCTCCTGCGCCAGTGGCACAATTTCGTCACGCTGCATTTTTTTCACCGTGATTGGTGCTTCAATCACGTTCTGCAACACAGTCATATGCGGAAACAGATTAAACTGCTGAAATACCATACCCATGCGCGCACAGATATTCTTAATCGTCCGTTCAGGCACATAATGGGCGCGGTTATGGCTGTTATTCTGCACCAGAAAATCGTTTTCAATCGCAATGCTGCCAGCATCTATTTTTTCCAGATAATTCAGACAGCGCAGCAATGTAGATTTACCCGAGCCGGAAGAGCCGATGATGGCAACCACTTCCGAGCGTGCCACCTGAATATCCACACCTTTAAGCACTTCCACCTGACCAAAGGCCTTGTAAATACCGCGTGCATCTATCATTAAATCAGTCGTCGTAGCGTGCATAGCGTTTCTCCATTTTCTGGAAGCCCCAAGTCAGAATCAGGGTCATAATCAAGTAGAAGGCGGCCGCCACAGAAAACGGCATCAGATTGAATTCACGCTGTACCAACTGATAGGTTACCCGCATCACATCCTGCAACGCCAGTACATACACCAGCGAGGTATCCTTAACCAGCGTAATGGTTTCATTGCTTAATGGTGGCAGGATTTTTTTCCACATTTGCGGCAGAACAATGCGGCGCATAGTTTGACCATAGCTCATACCCAGCGTTTTTGCTGCCTCATACTGCCCCTTACCTACGCCCTGAATACCGGCACGGAAAATCTCAGCAAAATAGGCTGCATAATTGAGTACAAACGCCACTACCGCCGTGGTATAAGCAGGCAGCAGAATATTGACTGCCGGCAAGGCAAAGTAAATAAAGAAAATCTGCAACATCAGCGGCGTGCCACGCATCACCCAGATGTAAAAATTAACGATGTAATCCAGCGCTTTAATGCCAGACAGACGCAATAATGCCAATACCAGCCCCAACGGAATAGACAGCAGCAGGGTAATGGCAAACAGGCTGAGGGTAATTTTTGCCCCCGTCCACAATTCTGGCAACATATTTAACACATCATTCACGTGTAATCCTTAAAACAACAATAACGCTGCCTGAACAATTCACATTCAGGCAGCGTTGATTCCAAAGTAAAAACAGCACTTATTTGACGATGTCTTTACCGAACCATTTTGCGGCAATTTTAGCAGATGTGCCATCAGCTTTCATACTATCCAGAGCAGCCTGAATTTTCTGCTCCAAAGCCTGATCATCCTTACGGAACGCCACAGCATATTGCTCAGTACCGAAATCATCACTTAATACTTTATATTCATTCGGTTTTTTCGCAACATAATAACGACCAACCACTTCATCTACCACCAATGCATCCACGCGTTTGGTCGACACATCCATCAAAGCAGTCACATTATCAGAATATTTCTTCAACTCTTTAAAAGATTTAGCCACATTTGGTTCAGCTTCTACTGCGTCCACCGCACTGCTGCCATCTTGTACGCCAACGACTTTTCCAGCCAATTGCGCTTTGGTGCTAATACCACTATCAGGACGCACAACAATAATTTGATGATTATCCATATATGGTTTGGATAGCAATAATTGCTGCTGCCGCTGCGGCGTAATGGTGAGGCCATTCCAAAGCATATCCACACGCTTACTGTTAAGCTCCGATTCCTTGGCGCTCCAGTCAATCGGCTTAAGTTCTACGGCCAGACCGGCACGCTTGGCCGCTTCACGCGCCATATCAATGTCAAACCCAACCAGCTCATTTTTTTCGTTGCGAAAACCCATGGGCGGGAAGCTATCATCCAGCCCCATGACTACCGTCTTACTTTCACTGGAACCAGTTGTACCGGAAGCAGACTCACCACCACAGGCAGCAAGCGCCACCGCAGCCACAGAGCCCAATAAAAATTTACGCATGGCGTTTTGCATATAAAATTCCTGATTCAAGGGAAATAGATAATTGTGTCATACACTATACCGGAATTTTTTTACACTTTCACCTGCCAATACTGAAAGCTTCAATTGCAACCAGAATGCCAAGGGTAAAAACAGCAATATTGGCCATCAAACACATAATTAACTTATACAATGAGCAGATTATATCAACCATAAAACAATTTAATCATGCCGAATTATTTTCCGCTGGCGAATAGTATCCTGCGTGAAAACCAATATACACAGCATAGAATGGTTATATATCAATAACAGCATAAATCAAAGCTAAAGCCTTATGAGTATTACTCTGCCCCACCATGACTACGGTTATCCGTACATTCTATCCATTTATATGTATTTAATTTTCCAGAATTAACTGATTATGTTTATACTTGATTTTTAATACTTACAATATCTGCACTACGTTCCTGCTAATGGCTGCATTGCTCTCTTTTCCCACCAAAATTTGTAACAAACTAAGAATACAGGCCGTTAACGCAAAGACTGAGTACAACTAATGACAACAGTAATAAAAAACTAATTTTCCAAGTAGTTTCATGCCTTTAAAACTCAAATTAATTCCATCATTATTCATCATCCATTGAATATTCAGCTCAATCAATGCATTCTCATAGTTAACTCAGACTACTGCTGAATGCACGGGGTAATGAGCCATACGGAAAAACAGCTTGCCATCCTCTTCGATACGCCGGATTGGCCACTGATACACTTCACTGAGTAAATCAGACTGCATCACATCATGCGGTGTGCCAGAAGCAACTATCTGCCCCTCATTCATCAATACAATAAAATCGGCGTGATTGGCGGCCATAGTTAAATCATGCAACACCATAACGACCGAGAATTCAGCATGGTGTTCGCGCAAATAATGCATCAGGCGATGCTGATGGCGAATATCCAGATGATTGCAAGGTTCATCCAGCAATAACACCGGTGCATTCTGTAACAGGGCACGTACCACATTAGCACGCTGCTGCTCACCACCAGACAAACTGCCAATGCGTTGCTGTGCCAATGGGCGCAAATCAAAAACATCCAGCAGATACTGTAATTTTGTGGTCGGTGCCTGTGCTTTCTTAAACCAGCCTCCATGCGGATAACAGCCAAGCTGCACATATTCAGTCACAGTAAGCGGTAAATTATATTGTCCGTGCTGCCCTACCCAAGCAATCTGCCCACGCTTTAAATTACTGCCAACAGATTCTCCGCGTAACTGTACACCAGTGCCATGCAAGCCCAGCAGCGCACGCAATAAAGTAGATTTACCCGCACCATTCGGCCCGATAATACTGGTATGCTGATTGGCCGGCAAATCAAGCTGTGGTACAGATAAAATACAGCGGCTACGTGCTTGCACCTGCACATTACGAACAGTAAACAAACTCTCCATACCCAGCTCCTAACGCCGCAATGGCTGCAAAAACAGCCACAGGAAAAACGGCCCGCCAAGTAAAGCAATCACGATACCTACCGGCAAATCTACCGGATAGCTCAACCAGCGTGCCACACTGTCTACCAGTAATAAAAATACCGCTCCCAGCCAAGCAGATAGCAATATAATCCGGCGTCGGCTGCCGCCCCAGCTACGGGCAATCACATTCGGCACCATCATGCCCAGAAAGCCAATAATACCCGCCAATGACACTGCCGCACCTGTTAATAGCGCTGCGCCGATAACCGTCCACATCCGCGTACTGCCTACCGCTACTCCCATACTGATGGCGGTTTCTTCACCCAGCATCAGAATATCCAGCCGCCGTCCAACCACCAACAGTAAACCCAGCCCCAGCAACATCACGGCCAAAGCATACCAGGGCGAAGTAAAGCCAGCCTCAGCCAGACTACCAGCCAGCCAGTTAGTTGCACTGCGCAAGACCATATCATCCGACATAAATAAAATCAGACTCACCAGCGCACCACAAAAGGCACTAATTACAAAACCCATCACCAGCAGCCCCAATGTACCACCACCGAGCAGACGATGTACCGTCAGAATCAGTAAACACACCAGCAGTGCACCGAAAAAAGCGGCTAAAGGTACAGTTACCATCCCCCAGCCCAAGGCCAGAACAGCAATCACCCCCAATGCTGCACCACCAGAAGTCCCAATCAGACTCGGGTCTGCCAGCGGATTATCAAACAGCGCCTGCAATGCCGCACCAGCAGCAGCCAGCGCAGCGCCAACAATAAGCGCCACCAATACCCGCGGCAGCCGGATACCAAGCGTTATTTCATCCATCGACTGCGGCCACTGCCATCCGCCCATGCCCAGCCCCAGACAAAACCAGCTCAATAGCAGACTGAGTAACACAGCAGCGATGACCCAAACCAGTTTAGGCCAGAACACCCCCTTTACCACAGTTGGTTCAGGTGTACTGGCCATAGGCTGCTCTTGCATCATAATTATTGCGCCAGTTTATAAAGTTTAGGAATAACCTGCGGCGTATTCAGGCCATAGCGAAACAGATCATTTGAAGGCATAAAATAGATTTTATTCTGTTTTGCTGCCGGTGAAGCAGCGATTTCCGGCCGCTTAGCTAAGCCTTGTATCCCACCAACCAACTTTTGATTACGTTCGGCAATCAGAATAATATCCGGTTTCGCCGCCAGCCACGCCTCGCGCGACATCGGCTTCATCCCTTCGATAGCAGCAGCTGCATTGATGCCACCAGCACGCCTGATTAACTCATCTGCTGCGGTGCCCCGGCCAGAAACAAAGCGGCCATCATAGCTAACCAGATAGCGCTTACCCGTGTTCGGCATCTGTTTAACCTGACTCAGCCAGCGATCTGCCAATGCATTGGCTTCACTGGTTTTTCCAATAAGCTGACCAATTTGCCGAATACCAGCCGCATAGCCATTAATATCATCTTTGGGCGCAACATTCACTGCCATAATGCCCACCCGATTCAGATTGGCATAAATACTGGTTGGCTGTGCCATCCACGACCCCAGAACAAGAGTAGGTTTTCTGGCAGCAATCGGTTCCACACTTAATCCATGAAACAAACCAATACTGGGTACATTCTTCAGGGCTGGATTGGTAGAAGCCATCTCGCGGCCTACCACTTCTTTGGCACCACCCAGTTCTACCACAACATCAGCCACATCTGGTGTCAACGTAACAATGCGGGCAGCAAATGCAAACGGAAAAGCAGCGCACATTGCCGCTGCTAACAGTAATTTCTTCATGATTTACCCTTTTGATTACTCGCAGTATAGCGGCAGGCATGCCTACTACAGCTTATGATTACTCTTCATAGCCACAGCAACGCATACCTGCTGTAGCCGTTTAGCCTGCTAACAAGCCATCCATAAGCTGATGCCATGATTGCATTTCATCATTGCCCTCTTCACGGCGACCAAAAATCTGTACCACAGTCTGGCGATTTTTGTCGAAACCTTCAATACAGGTAACATAGCCTTCACTAATCGGGCGACGTACTACCCATGTTTCCACAATATCACTATCGCGCAGATGCAAATCAAAACCCTCTTCCGGCACTTTAGCATCCAGTACATTCAGATAACCATGTGAACGCACCACATTATGCACTTTACCAGTCTGAATCTGCACCAGTCCGCGGTTACCAACAAAAACCATAATTTCCAGCTTATTTGCCTGTACGTGCTCTAATACCTGTTCCCATACACTGCGATCCACCTGTTTGGTGCTGCCGGCAGGTGCATGACGGTAAGACTGCTGGCGGTCAATCTTAAACGTTTCCAGCAAACCACCAAAATGATGCACATCTTTCAGCTCATTCCAGCGTTCCTGAAAAGCCTGCTCACGCTCCGGTGACAATGGTTCCGGTACAGTAGCCTTAACCTCTGGCGCTGGTAAAAATTCCGGCTTACCACTGGTTGCAAACTCATCAATCAGCGCCTGCCATGCCTCCAGTTTAGTATCATCACGCATGAACACCTTTTCAATATTCACGCCATACTCATCGTAAAACTGAATCGAGCGCATGGTTTTATCGCCCATTACCATCGTTATGGCCAGCGCATGATGCCAGTTATGCAGGAAAAAGCGTAAATCCAGCCCACCTACATTCAAAGCCAGCCCAGTGCGCGCAGTCAGCGTAACATGCTCATAAACACCGATTTTCTCATGCACCGCTGCGTCATTGCGTACCACACTCAACACTTCACCCAGCGTTTCCAGCTTCAGCACCAGCTCGCGAATCTGGCTACCCAAATAAATCGAATCAGGGGCATCCGCCATTAATGCGCCTTCACTCACACCCAAATCAGCCGCAGCCTGACGCGGAAAATACATACGCCCTTCTACTGCGGCCTTCCTATCCAGATATTGTTGCCATAAACTCATATTTTGTTCCTTTACGAAATTATTATTGGTAGCAGATTTACTTAAAATGTGTAGCGTAAGCCAACATTAAATGTCCGTCCCGGTGCTGAGTAGAAGTCAGCATTATGTTTGGTTAATTTGGTGGCATTACCATCACTCTGGCTAGAAGTACCCGCCTGAGTATTCACATTCGGCATCATGTAAGCGATATCCGCCCAGTTCCAGTATTTTTGATTAAATACATTATTTACACCCACACGGAAGCTCAAATGCTTAGTCGGTTTCCAGAAACCACCCAAATCAACTAAAGTATAACTTCTTGATGGATTGTAATACCCCGTGTTCTGCAAATCACTTTCATCTTTCTTGGCTACATAAGTAAAATCCAGATTCGCTCCCCAGACATCTCTATCATAAGCTAAGCCCAATTTCACCTTAACCGGCATAACAGAATTCAGTGGCTGGTCTACACCATCCTGACGAATCGAACCGCGCGAATAAGCAATCGAACCACTTGCTTTCCAGTCTGGGGCAAATTTCCAACGAGCATAGGCTTCACCGCCATAGATATGTGCCTTACTGAAATTCTGAGCCTGCAATACCAGCGTTTGATAGCGGCTCCATACCGCCGGCAATGACACCTGATCAGCAATATTCACATAATCAATAAAATTCTTATAATGATTATCGAATCCGGCTATGCCATATTCAAATACACTATTCTGCCCGCGTATACCCAGCTCAAAATTATTGGCCGTTTCTGCCTTCAAATTTGGGTTGCCCCAAGAGCTGTAATTGCCCGGATTCCACGAAGAGGCCAATTGCTGTGAAGATGGCGCATTAAAGCCACGTGCATATTGGAAATAAGGTACCAGCAATGGATTTATCTGATAAGAAATGCCTAAACGCGGCGTAATTGCACTTTGATGCTTCTTACGCAACTCACTAATACTATTATCAGTTCCAGGGAAAAACCCACTATCATTAGGTTTCATACTATAATAATGCGCAGACAAACCGGGGCTTACCACCAGATTATCCCACTGCAAATCACCATCAACATACATACTGGCACGAATAGTCTTATTATCCGCATTCGGTTTTGATTTGGCATAATATCCCTGCCAGTCACTACTTAACTCATGGCGCGCAAAACTTAAACCGTAACGCCAGTCCTGATTCAAACCATTGCCATCAAAATGAGCACGCCAATCAGTGGTTAAACCCCATACTTTATCCTGATTGTTAAATTCAAAAGCACAGCGGTTTTTTATACTTGGAATCATACTGCTACAACCACGGATATAATCGCGATGAGTCACCGAATCAGTTTTGGTTTGCTGCCAGTAAAGCTGGGTTTTACCCTCTTGAATTATCCCTTCATCACGATGAAAATCATGCCCCAGCGAAAACCGCGTCTTCTTATTATCATCTGTACCATGAATATCCGTATAAGAACGATTAACCTGTGACAGCGAATCAGTCCACTGATTACGGCTCAAATACTCAGCCGCAAAATTGATGGTATTTTTATCATTAATATCAAATTCATGCTTAGTCAGAAAATAGCGGCTGTTGTGGTCAGCAGGATCTGCCTTAGTACGCAACGCCCCTTTGCCACCAACATCACCACGATTATCAGACTCATTACCCTTACGATAAGTCCCCAGCACCATACCGCGCCAGTAACCATTTTTCAAAGCGGCCGCACCAGTTACCGCTGTAGATTTATCCACACTATTGTATTGAGTATCAACATAGCCGCCCTGATTTTCTCCCTGCAAAATTTCATCCGCAGTCAGCGTGTGCATAGCCACCACGCCACCCAATCCAAAGCCACGGGCATTTTTGCTGATATCCACACCACTGAGTGCAGAAACATCCATAAAATTACCACGACCAAAAATTGCATACTGTCCGGTATGCTTCATTTCATTCGCTTCCGGCAAATCAATACCATCAATACTCATCGCCACACGATTACCACTCAGGCCACGGATATTCACACTGTCATTACCCTGCCGTGTTCCCTGTGTATTCAGTACTTCCACGCCCGGAATATCCTTTAATGCAGTTTTTAAATCTACCGCACCCTTTCTCTCAATAGCCTCTGCCTTGACCTTAGTATTCTTAAATACACTCGGCATAGAACGTTTTGCCTCAACATTAACTGTTGGCAAATGAGCCTCGCCTTCGGCATACCCCACTGCTGGAAAACCAATACAGGCTATAGCCAGCGCAATAATCTTAGGTGTGCGACGCATATCCAGTTAACCCCTTTTGACGAAATTGAGTATAAAGACACCACATTGTAAACAGTAATGATTCTTTTTTACAAGTAGTAATGCTTATTATTATCATTAATATTTATCTATATTATTTAACTAGCAGCCAGCCACCATTTATACTTACTTCACATAATAGTCATTAAAAATAAATATATAATAAATATGGATAAATTCAGTATTGTTACAAAATCAGGGCAATCAGATAGCATAATCTGCTATTCGGTAGTGTATCCATGAATTACAAAAGACATCACCAATACTGATAATGTTAGCCATTCGAAGTCCAACAAAAATCAAACATTTATAACTACTGGCTGGCATTCATACATAAAAATACATACCTTTTATATTTAATTTATGTCTGGCAATTATTCGTTGCAGTAAGGGCAGAATAAATACTGCCCATTAATATCCTATCCATACATAGCCAAAAAGTTGTAGGTTGTAGCTATTAACAAATAATGCCAATATACCAATACAATGACAGATATAATAAAATAATCCCATATCCACCAGACAACCCCAGATAATCATGCAACTTGACCGTGCTCTTCAGCATAAAATCCTTACCGAACTAACCGATTGTTTTCCCAATCCCTCACCACAGGATTTTTTTGATCAGCTCATAGCACAACATAGCCAAGACCATGTTTTGGGCAACCTCCTCTATCTGGACGGGCACGGATTAATCAAATTAAAAACAGATCAGGGACTCAATCATAAAGAAGTACTTTGGACTCTTACCGAGCCCACAGTACAGGCATTTGATTTTCTGGCAAATGATGGTGGCGTATCCGCCATCCTCAATAATGGAACCGCAAAATCGGATAATCATGCCGGTACTGACCAAGCAAATAAATTTAATCAAAAATGAGAAATAGAATAGGCACAACTTAATTGTTTTTAGGCCGTATAATGGTTAAAATAAATTTAATTTAGTAAATCATCGATTCTGAATTATTATTGGCTGGCTAATAATCCCGATTTCCACAGTAGTACAGAAAAAAGTAATAGGGTGATTATCTTGAATAAAAACACCGCAGCTCATACATTCTCGCTTAAAGAGCGAATCTATCTTTTTTTTTCATCATTTTATTGCCACTTATCAGCATTCGTCTAAGCCTTCACTTTTACCCCTCACCACAACAGCTTCAGAGCATCAATCAGGAAATCATTGAGCTTTCATTACTACAACAAGAATTACTACAACAACCCAGAATCCATAATAGCTACCGCCAGCGTTGTGAAATCACAAACAAGATTAAACAACATAATTTCACTCTTACATATGTCAAACCACTCGCCATAGGCGGCATACTTAGCGGCAGCATCTGTTTTTTACCGGAGTGATTACTTTATTCCTCATTCAACGCTTGGGCAGAAAAGCGGGTAAATCTGGAAAACAGTTGCGCACTAATTTTGCTATTGCCTCACACATCATACGGGCTATTCTACTGATATTGCCCATCAGCCTTTTTCTGTCTTTTTCATGCAGTCTTTTTATACTCACCGATGGTTTAATACTGACTAAATTAGCCATTGGCCTGATTGCTGTGGCAGGATTATGTCTCTCCATTTGGGAAATTTATAACAAAAAGAATATTACCGGAGGAGCCAGCGTAAACGGCGTACTTATCACATCAGAAACCAATCCCAGATTATACCAACTGGTTAAACAAATCGTTCAGAAGCTTGAGTTAAACGTTATGCCAGACAATATAGTATTTTGCATAGGACATGGTTTTAAAGTAAGTAATCAAACAATTTATGTGTATCCGCATAAAACCTCCTTGACTGGAAATACCTTATATCTGGATAGTACTTATATCAATTATTTAACCTTAGCCGAGTTAAGCAGCATAATAGCACACGAATTGAGCCATATTGCCAGCAATGACCCGAGCCTGCCTAAAGACTTTTATCGTCAGATTGACAGATTAACCGAAACCATTACTTCTTTTTCCCGATCTCGTTTATTCTATCCGGCATATCTGTTATCCAAACATTTTTACTGCTCATTCAACCGAGCAATACGGCAATGGAATCGTTCCAGAGAATATAGAGCAGATTCAAAGGCTTTAAAAATCATCCCCAAAGAATACCTTGCCTTAGCGTTGAGTAAGATACATCTTCTGCAAGTACCCATCAATCAGGCTCTGGATAATTATTACTATAACGCACATACAACCCATCTGCCTTTAGATTATGTTACCCACTATATAGCACATTCAGAAATACCTTCGCTTAGAAAACTGCTAAAAAAACAACCATCTGTTCACGACACACACCCAACTTTAGCTCAACGGCTATCTTCCGTTAAATATCGCGAACTAAATCGCCTGTGCGGTTTGCTTACCAGCATCAGCCCCACCTCACTGCTAACAGACCTGTTCAGTCACGAATTAAACACACTGCAAGCAGATTACCAAAACAATATCCAGAAGATAGCAAAAACCAATATCAATTATCTAAAAAGACACATCAATAATCGTCAGCAAACCATTACCATAAAACAGGGCGGGATTATCAGATTATTACTACGATCCTTACTGGCAAGCCTGTTCATCTTAATAACATACGCCTTTTTAATAGCTAACGAAAAACACGATTCTGAATGGCTAATAACCGTCATTATCCTTTCAATAGTCAGTATTTTTTGTTTACGCAGATGCTACAAAATGTATCAATGTATTGGTTCGCCACTGCTTACCATCACACCGCAAGGATTAGTCCTCCCATGCTTCGAAAAAGCCATCCCTTGGGAGCAGATAATCCATTATCAGATAAATGAAATTATGTATAAAAAACTAAATCTTTATCTCAATCCTGCATTTAACCCGGGCAAATTTAAACCCAGCAGCGCAAAAATAAAATATAACAGACAAAATAATCATATCCAGATAACTGCCTATGAAATCAAAAGCAAAATAAATTTACCAGACTGCGCCCCTTTAATATCAGACTATATAATAACAGCTACTGCCCGAGTAGAACTGCAACTGTTTACGCAGAACAAAGAATAATTAAAACATCGCGGTAGCAGCTAGCAGAAGATTTTTACCGCGTATTGAAACAAATCATTCTTGTAAATAAATTTTTAAAATTAGAGATTTTCAGCTTTAACCGTGCAGTTAAATGTTGAATTAACTATGAGAAAACTGCATGCTACGCTGCTAACAGGTAGTTTACTCACTACAACTAATATTTATAATGATTATTCTTATCCTGAAGTAAGCCCCCGCTGCTATCTAGTATAAATAGCTGTAAAGCTTAAATAGAATACTACCACCAACCTTACCACCTATAACAAAAGCATAGATATCCAGCAAATGAGCTTCCTTGAATCCACTGCCAAGATAGCTAGAATAACTTAAAGTAGCATTAGCTGTTAACTCGAACCGCATTTACACTTCAACATCATTTATCCACAAAATTAAACTTTGCCAGATAACCTATAAGCTACATCGCTAATCAAACCAAAACAGTATTAAATAATACAACTTAAATTCAACTGGTATCAACATGATAACCTTACTATCATTACCATAAATTAATGTATGATAACAAACTGAATGTACTTGTAGAAAGAAATAATATGGATAGCAAGGAAAAGAAAGTAGCCCCCGAAACAAATGAGATAAAAAAGCAAAGTTCCTCCGAATTTATAGCTTATTTATTCAAGTATTTTAAAGAAAATCCCATTATAAGTCTGTCAGCTCTGTCATTTGTTCTTGGAAATACTATATTAGTATTTTTCTTTTTTAAAATCGGGTTTATGCCTGACCTTAATCTTGAATCCATAACTTCAATCCTTTATGGTATCACAATATTGAGCATATTATTTATTGTGTATTTCTTGTTTTGCCTGATTTTTCCTGGATTATTTCTTTCCTATTCAAAAGATGAAATTTCAGGTGTTAAAATAGATCATTTGATTTGTTTAATTATAGCAGCATCAATTTTAGCTTTTTTATTCTTGAGTTTCTTAATGGGACTACCAAAAATAATCTCATTGGTATATTTTTATTATTCCATTGGGGGAATAGGTGCTGTTAATTTTATTTTATTAGGCATCTGGTATAGTTGTGGCAACCTAACTTTAATAAATAAATATCAATTTATAAAAATAAAAAATATTTATCCATACTTAAAAAAAGCCAAATCACAAAAATCAAATAAATATTTATTTTTAAAAATATTTTTCTTTTTTTCATTAATAATATTAATTAA
>NZ_MDVC01000054.1 GCF_002777425.1 Snodgrassella alvi | reverse complement strand
ATGCACAAAACATCCTGTTATTATGCCTAAAAGCAAAGTTATCAGCAGCCAGTGAATATACCTTTGTTTCATCCGAATAATGCCTTTTTATCTTGTGGATTTTTTAAAAATAAACGCAAGGTATTTGCATACATTTTTAGCCAAAAATCTTGTACAAGTTGTTTGTTTTTGGGTTTACTTCCTTTGTACTTCTGCTTTGTTACTGTATGCCAAATATCATCACCCTGTTCTTTTGAAGCATTATTGGGTTACATCTCTGGCATGCTCATCAAGTAATAATTCCAAAGTGCCATCCTTATCTTTTTTAATACGCATATCGCCAACCCATTTTTTATTTTCATTATTACCTTTTTCCGTTGATGTAAAATGAACTGTATAGGTAATGTTATTTTGAAAATCGTATTCAAAGCGTAAGCACTCTTTAGTCTTTACATAATACGGTTTTGAAGAATACCGATAATCTTTCAACCAAAGTTCCCCAACCTTTGTTTGAAATACACCAGTAACTATAATCTTAAATTGTTTATTTCTTTTAAAAAAATCTTCATTCGAGGGTATGCTGATGCATGGCTGGCCATCATCTTTCAGAACAATATCTGGCGAATTTAAAGACATACAGCTTACAAGCAATGGTAAAATTAAAAACATTAGTAACCAATAACTATATCCGTGTCTCATCCAAATAATGCCTTTTTATCTTGTGGATTCTCTAAAAATAAATGCAGGGTATTTTCATACATCTTTAGCCAGAGGTCTTGTACAAGTTATTTATTTTTGGGATCACCTCCTTTGTATTTCTGCTTTGTTACTGTATGCCAAATTTTATCACCCCCATTTTTTTAAAGCATTATTGAGTTACATCTCTGGCATGCTCATCAAGTAATAATTGCAAAGCCCCATCCTTAGTTTTTTTAATACGCATATCTACATGCCAATGTTTATTTTTATCAGTTCCTTTTTCTATTGTCGTAAAATAAATCGAATAGGTAATATTATTTTGGAAATAGTATTCAAAGCGTAAGCACTCTTTAGTCTTTACATAATACGGTTTTGAAAGATCCAAATAATCTTTCGACCAAAGTTCCCCAACCCCTGTTTGAAATACACCGGTAACTATAATATTAAATTGTTTATTTCTCTTAAAAAAATCTTCATTCGAGGGTATGCTTATACATGGTTGACCACTGTCTTTGAGAACAATATCCGGTGTGTAAAGCATATTACGATGCACAAAACATCCTGTTATTATGCCTAAAAGCAAAGTTGTCAGCAGCCAGTGAATATATCTTTGTTTCATCCGAATAACGCCTTTTTATCTTTTGGATTTTTTAAAAATAAACGCAGGGTATTTTCATACATTTTTAGCCAGAATTCTTGTATGAGTTGTTTATTTTTTGGTTCAGCTCCTTTAGATTTTTGATTTGTATAATAAAACCATTTATCATAACCAAAATCTCTTAAAAGATAATAATCAGCAATAATTGATGCCTGTTGTTCCATACCATAATCTGATAATACTTTATCGTCTGTTAGTGCATATTCGTAATCTACCAATAAGCTACACGCTCCCCGGAAGCTACCCACATTCCCATCTGATATTGCCAAACATGAACCATTTCGTGCATAAAAATATGCCGAAAATCAAGGGATGCAGTAGAATAATCTTCTAAATACTCTTTTGTCGGCCAGTATATTTCACCCATTGGGGTTACTTTATACACTCCTTGAAAAGGCAAGATAGGACCTTTGCGAACCCGTACGTCTGTTAGCGTAATCGCCGCTTTAAATACCGAGGTCACCATGGCCATTTCACCTAATGTTAATAGTCGTGGCTTTGCCTTTAGATGATTTCCTACTATTGCACCTGATAAATATCCAACAAGCAATCCAGTCATTAATTTTCTCCTTATACGATATTCAAAATCATCTAGAACCAGCCTGCTGCTGGTGATTGCCATATCCGCCACGGCCAATTGAACCATGGCGGATAATGCATGAGGCTGCACACTGGGCAGTTAATTCACGACAGGTGATCTGATTACTTACCTGTGCTCTGGCAAACCAGCCCCTCCTTCTCAGGCTGTGGATTCCCCCAAACAAATATGAATTATTTTAGTGCTCAATTGTTAATATCACATACCTGGCGCATAAATCAAGTAGAAAATTTTGCTATGTGTTTCACTTCTTTATATTAATTGGTGTAATATATTATTAGCCACTCTGCTAAATCATACAGGCACACTAATCCTCTTTTGATTTTGTATTTTGTTATCCATACCTGAACGATAACCCAGCCAATAACAGGGCCAATGAGTTCCGGCTCTGATATTATTGACTATTAAAGCGACAAGAACTAATAGAACTGAACCTATCAGTATGGGTGTCAACAAAAATGAATAGTCAGTGATTCCTGACATCATGAGAAGAATGGGATTTGCACCCGCAGAGGCTTACTATTATCAACCCAAGTTACAGGATAATTCAGTGATTATGTCGGTATTAAGTACTATTATTAACAGAAATACACACTGGAGCCCCATCAAAAAGCTTGGATATAAATGTAATCATAAACGTGTATATCGGGTGTATTGTGAATTAAAGCTTAATCTCAGGATAAAGCGTAAACTACGCACTCCTCCACGAATCTCGGAAAGATAGTGTTTTAAGTGTCAACAAAAACTTTACACATATCGAATAAAATCGCAGAATAATAACAGCCTAGAAATCACTATCAGTACCCAATAAACAAGGTGAATGCTGGTCAATGGATTTTATGAGTGACAGCAGTCGCAATCAACGGCGCTTTAGAACTTTCAATGTGATAGATGACTATAATCGTGAGGCGCTAGGCATTGATATTGCGATCAGTTTACCGGCTGGCAGGATTACCCGTTATCTGGATAAACTGGCCGAATATCATTGTTATCCACTAAAAATACGAGTAGATAATGGACCGGAATTCACCGGAAACACGTTCACTTATTGGGCAAAGTCACATGGTATAACTATAGAGTACATCAACCCCAGCAGCTCATATCAAAATGGCTATATTGAACGATTTAATCGTACCTATCGCACAGAGGTACTGGATTTATATCTTTTTAATCATCTGGAACAAGCAAGGAAGGTAACCGAAGAATGGCTAACAATTTATAACACTGAAAGACCTCATAAAGCACTGAATAATATGACGCCGATTGAGTATAAAATACTAAAACAAGCAGCATAATTTTCTACGTCAGTTTTGTACTAACTATGGGATATTTACAATGAGTTCAGGACTTGCTGATAGCAGCATGGCAATATCACCGCCACAGGATAAACTTTTAGGTACTGCTGATAATTATTTGAGTGTTTCGGCTGTATAAAAGCAAGTTTCTGTGCTGTTAATTTGAATTTATGCCTGTAACAACAGTTACAGGCTTTTTTTACGGGCAAATATTGGCATCAGTTATCGATTACTATAATCAGGATGTATAATCTTTACTTGATGAAACAGCAAATATTAAATTATTAATTTATTTATGGAGAAATAACACATGTGCCAGTTGTTAGGCATGGATTGTAATACGCCCACTGATATTGTGTTTTCTTTCGAAGGTTTTCGTTTGCGTGGTGGTTTAACGGATCATCATGCTGATGGTTTTGGTATTGCTTTTTTTGAAGGCCATGGTGTACGCCTGCTTCAGGATGACAAGCCCTGTGCCAGCTCACCGGTGGCTGATTTAGTGCAGCAGTATAAAATTAAGTCGGAAAATGTGATTGCACATATTCGCAAGGCTACGCAGGGGCAGGCTCATCTGGTAAATACGCATCCGTTTGTACGCGAATTATGGGGAGAATACTGGGTATTTGCCCATAATGGTAATCTGCGCCGCTTCGCGCCGGCCGGAGGAGAATATTTTAATCCGGTAGGTACTACCGATTCCGAGCAGGCATTTTGCTATCTGCTTGAGCAGCTACGCCAGCGTTTTCGCCACAAGCCTACACGCGAGGTTTTATTTCATACAGTAGCAGAAATCACTGCTGAACTGCGCCAATACGGGCTGTTTAATTATATGCTTTCCAATGGCGACTGGTTAATAGCCCATGCCAGTACCCTGCTCTTTTATATTATCCGGCAGGCACCTTTTGGTAAGGCCGTTCTGGCAGATGAAGATGTGGCCATTGATTTTTCCGCTGTAACCACGCCGTACGATCGTGTGGCGGTAATTGCCACCCTGCCTCTTACCTGTAATGAGCAATGGCAGCAACTGGCCATTAATGAGCTGGTGATGTTTAGTCAGGGAGAAATTGTTTTGCGTGATTGTATTCAGCCGCCGCAATATATGAGTGTGGAAGAAGGGCTGGCCATTGCACGTAAAGCGGGGGTAAGTATGTAATGGCTTATTGAAACAGATGATTTATTTATCTGGTACAAGCGAAAATTTTAGTCTGCGGGTTGATTGCAGTAAACACAATATCGCTGATTTTGATGATTGCCAGATAATAGAATGCATTTATACAGCATAGTATTAGCTATTTATTTTGTTGGTTTACGTGCCTCTGTAGCTGGTAAATACATTCTACTTTTAATTTAATCTTACCGGCTAATCAACATCGGGATATTTGTATGCACAAACAGACTGTGTAATAACAAACTGAAATGGATTTCTCTGTCTAATAAACTAATTTACGTGCCATACCAGCGAATCAATACAGATTTAATATTGTAGCATTCGCTACTTTGAATTGGCATTTATTGCCAACTTATTATTTTTACAGCAGTATTGGTTTATTCTACTGTGTAGATGCAGGTTTTTATACGCTATAAATAAAGCCATTAACACACAGGCTCCTGAATGTTCAGGAGCCTGTGTGTTAATGGCATAAGCCTTGATTACAATGTTAACGGTATCGGAATTACATAAAACCGTATATCAGGATAGCAATTACCGCCACAGGGATAACAATCCGGCACAAGAACTTCCAGCCAGCAAATATTGCCGGGCTTAAATTCAGTTCCTGCCGAATGGTTTCCTGCTTCATCAGCCAGCCTGCAAAAATAATGGTACCCAGACCGGTTAACGGCAGCATGAGCTTACTGGTGATGTAATCCAGAAAATCAAAAATATTTTTTCCAAATATGGTGACATCCTGCCATGCATTAAAGGACAACAGGCAGGCAATACCCAATGCCCAGATAACCACGCTGCTTGCTAATGTAGCTGATTTACGGCCTAAGTGAGTTTTCTCTTCCAGCAGTTCTACTGTTGGTTCCAGTAATGAAATAGAGGAAGTGAGTGCAGCAAAGGTAAGGAAGATAAAGAACAGTACACCGATGATGGTACCGCCAGCCATATTACCAAAAGCAATCGGCAAGGTAACGAAAATCAGGCCGGGGCCTTCCGCCGGTTGCAGGCCGTTGGCAAATACCAATGGAAAAATAGCCATACCGGATAATACGGCCACGATTACGTCCAGAATCACAACGGTACGTGCGGTGGAAATCAGATTAACATCTTTGCCTAGATAGGAGCCATAGGCCATCATGATGCCCATACCCAGAGACAGACTGAAAAATGCATGTCCCAATGCCGCCAATACTGCTTTACCGGTAATGGCAGACCAGTCTGGGGTAAACAGGAACGCAAATGCCTTGCCAAATGATGGGCCACTGACAACGCCAGCATAAATCACCAGTCCAATCAGCAAAACACCCAGCCCCGGCATCATGATTTTGCATGAGCGCTCCAAGCCAGCACCTACACCCATGGCTACAATCAAGCCAGTAGCCAACATAAACACGGTATGCCAGGTAAGCAGATGGTTTACACTGCCAAGAAACTGCTCAAAAACCTGGCTGGTGCCATCGCCATGCAGCCCTTTAAAAGTACCATTAGCGGCAAGGAAAATATAGTCAGTAGCCCAGCCACCAATCACGCTGTAAAAAGACAAAATCAGGAATGAACCAAGTACACCGATAATGCCTACCCAGCGCCATGATTTAGACCGCCCTTCAGCAACAGCCACATCTTCCATGGTGTGAATCGGATTTTTCTGTCCACGACGACCAATCAGCCATTCAGCTACCAGAATCGGTAAACCAATCACGAACATACAAATCAGATAGGTGAGCACAAAGGCAGAACCACCCATCTGGCCGGCCATATAGGGAAATTTCCAGATATTGCCTAAACCTACTGCTGAACCTGCTGCGGCGAGCATAAAACCCATCCGCGAGCTCCATTGTGAATGCGATTTTTTCTTTGTTCCGCCACTCATAACTGCCCCTTACATCCTAATTCAAGATTCAATAGAAAACTCAACATTTAACTTAATAATGTAAAATTAATTGGTAATCATGCCATGAATCGCTTTTTTGGACAAGAAATGATTGCTTAGATACTCTTTTTCTGGCTATCAATCGAATAATTTAGACATAATGTCCAAATTATTCGATTGATGTGTTCAATTAATTCAATATCTATTAAAGCAGATAATAATTTATGATTACAGTAAGCGATGCTGTAGTGCTGGTAATTTGGTGCGTACCGATTGCAGGAAGCTTGCATCCAGCTCAGCACAAATAACACCTTCGCCCTCCGGTAATGAGGCGATTACTTCACCCCACGGATTAATAATCAAGCTATGGCCATAGGTACGGCGGCCATTCTGATGCTGCCCGCCCTGTGCTGAAGCCAGTACATAGCACTGATTTTCAATTGCCCGAGCGGTTAATAGCGTATGCCAGTGTGCCTTACCAGTGGTATAGGTAAAGGCTGCCGGTAAAACCAGCACATCAAATGGGAGCTGGGCGCGAAAAAATTCAGGAAAACGCAAATCGTAACAAATACCCTGTGCTACCGCGATATTATCAACTTTCAGCTCTGGTACATCCATTCCTCGCAGTATGGTATCGGCTTCAGCATAGTATTCATTGGCACCACTGTAACCAAACAGATGCATTTTGTGATAGAAACCAAGCAGCTCACCGGCACGCCCATATACCAGCATAGTATTAAGCACTTTGGTTTTGTCTGTACTTTGTAAAGGTATGGTACCTCCAAACAGCACAATACCCAACTCAGCCGCCAGTGTTTTTAAGGCTGTTTGCAGTGCGCCATCGCCAAATGTCTCTGCCACAGCTACTTTATCGGTATCATCCTTTCCCATTATTGGCCAGTATTCCGGTAATACCACCCATTCTGCGCCTGCTGCGGCAGCCTGCCGCACTAAGCGCTGCATAGACTGGATATTTTCGGCAATGTCAGTGCCTGAAACCATTTGTACAATGCCAACATTGATATTGTTCATGTATCACTCCTTAAATACTGAAAAACTGATGCCATAACTGTAGCAATAAGATTATTTATAGCCTTAACTGGATTGATAAGCAAATAAATCAATATTTATTGTGATGATGCAGATAGTTGCGGTGATGGTAAAGCATTTGTTGAAAAAATGTTACTTTAATTTCCACTAATATATTAATATTAATTAATATATCTATACTAATATAAATATTTTTTGACTTTGATATAAGGCTATTACTAGAATGATCATGAAGTTGAACAGAAGTTAATATTTAGCTGCTGCAACAGTATATAAGAGGAGGAATAGACAGTAATACAAACCAAACCACTACTTTTAAATAATATCACCTGATTAGCTGATGATGCAGCTATATAAATAGTTACAGCAGAATTAAGTATCAATTTTTTCGGATTTACTCAGGAACAATCATAATGTATCTACAAAGCTTCACCATCAAAAATTTCCGCAAGTTCGGGGAAAATGACAATGAAGTCATGTTTGTGAATTCCAAAGAAATACACCATGACAGTACAGAAAAAAAACAATCACTGGTGTCACCCTCAAGTACGCTGATTATTGGCAAAAACAATACCGGCAAAACAACAATTACTCATGCTTTAACGATGCTTACTAACAATAAATTGTCGATTAAATCCAGTGATTTTAATTTGAGTTATCTGAATAATTTAATAGATACTTATATAGCAACCTATCAAAATGAAGACGAAAGCCCTCAACCCGATTTAAAAACGCCTTTAGAAACGCCGAAATTGGAATTTGAGTTAAAAATAAAATTAGATAATCCAGACGATGAATATATCCATAATTTATCTCAATTTATGCTGATAGGGAATAATTATGAGGAAGCAATTACTATTAAAGCTACTTACGAGGTGAAAGAAGAGGCTAATTTTTTTGCAGCGGTTAAAATCTTGGTTCAGCAAAAGCGGCAGGAACCATCTGACAAAAATTCTGAAACGCCTAATGATGAAAAAGTAGATAAAAGAACGCTGCTGGAAGAAATCCTTAAATTGCTGGATGATAAAAATCAAACGGAATTTAAGTTAAGCTATAAAAATAAAATGGATCAGGAAGTAAAAAATTTTTCTTTAAATAAACTGTTGGAAATCAATTGTATTAAGGCTAATCGCCATCTGAATAAAAATGTTTTAACCGGTGTATTCAAGCGCATTGTTATCTCTTTATTCAGCGATGAAGAAAGTGATGGTTTGTTTAATCAGGAGCTGAAAGATATTAATGACATTATCACGGAAAAAGTAGAGCAAAAAAATAAATCGATTAGTGAGATACTGAGAGAAATTGAACAATTAAATCACATTGATATGAAACTAAGTGGTAATGTTACTAAAGACGATATTTTAGATAATCTGATTAAGTACAGCTTTAGTGATGGCGATAGCTATATACCGGAAGATCAGTTTGGTCTGGGCTATATCAATTTGGTTAATATTATTGGTGAAATCATTGACTATATTAATTCCTATGAAGAGAACAGCCATCGCAGCCGCATAAATCTGCTACTGATTGAAGAGCCCGAAGCTTTTATGCATCCACAAATGCAAGAATTTTTTATTAAACGCATTGATTTAGCGCTAAATAAAGCAATACAACAGAAAAAATCAGGAACTCCGACAATTCAGTCACTCAAATGTCAGATTGTGATCACTACCCATTCTTCGCATATTGTCAACAGTAAAATTCATAGCAGTAATTCATTCGATAATATCAATTATTTAACGACAGAAAACCGATGCAGCAAGGTGATACCATTATATGACAAATTATTAACACAAGAAAGCTCTGAATCATTAAACTATAAATTAAATTTTAATGATCTGCTGTTTCTAAAAAAACACATTAAATACAAAGTATCGGAATTGTTTTTTTCAGATGCAGTCATTTTAGTGGAAGGTACAACTGAGGAAATGTTATTAAATTATTTTCTTGAAAATGATAAAGATTTAAAGAAATATTATATTTCCATATTCATAATTGGTGGTGCCCACGGTAAAGTATATCTGCCTTTAGTGCAACAATTAAAGATACCTTGCTTGATAATTACTGATATAGATATTAGGCGGTATGACTGCGAGAAAAATAAAACATGTAAAAACTCAAAATGCCCAACATGCCAAGGTCAAATATCTGAACCTCATGGATTTAAACAAATTACGTGTTTAAATAACAGAGAAACTACTAATGAAACCCTAAAATACTTACGCAGAGATAATATTCTAGAAAATAATATGCAATATATTGAAAAAGATAATATATATACTGTATTTCAAAAAGACCAAATTAAGGGGCAATATGCCACTAGTCTGGAAGAAGCAATTATTTTAACTAACTATAAAAATGACATGCTTATCAAATCATTAACAAAAGTATTATCAGATCCGCCCCAATATTTTATTGATGATCAAAATAATAAAATTAATTATAAATCCTCTTATGAAATTCAGCGGAAGCTTAGCTCCAAAGGAAACAAAGCTAAATTTGCCAGCACACTACTCTATAACACGATAATTTCAGACGCAAAATCACCATGTATTCGGTTACCTAATTATATTCGTCATGGATTGAAGTGGTTAAAAAAACAACTGGCTAATCATCATGGAGAAAAAAAATGAGTCTGCAAGAGAATATAAGCAAAGAAGAGCAACAACTAAAGAAAATATTCACAGCTATTGATGATGGCAAAAGCTTTATTGTTCACGCTGGAGCAGGTGCAGGTAAAACCTACACACTGATTGAATCAATTAAGTATATTTTAAACCATAAATTAAATACTTTACGCAAACACAATCAAAAAATCATCTGTATTACTTATACCAATGTAGCCGTTGATGAAATCCGGCACCGGCTGGGCGAAAGCCGGTTTGTGCAGGTATCAACCATTCATGAGATGCTATGGCAACAAATTAAATTGTATCAACAATATGAACTAGTTGAACTACATAAAAACAAACTTGAAAAGGAAATAGAAAATACTAAGTCGAAAATAACAGAGCTGGCTAAAGATTCTGCTAATCTGGCAGATATCAATACTGAGGAAAATAAAGAATTATTCAGGCAGTTTGTACAGGAAAACAAAGACGCGTTTTTTAAACTGGAAAAGAGAGGAGCTAAAGCAATTGAATTTAAAGAAAAAATGTTAAATTTAGTTCAAGCAGATTTGAGAAGTGCTCTAACCAAGGCACTAATAAATATCAAAAATTTTAAAGATTTTTTCAAAATTGTTAACCGGATGCATAGCTATACGCAAGCACTAGAAGATATAAATCAAACGAATAAAAATAAAAAACCTTCGATAGAATATGACAGTAATTCTAATTCTGATCGTCTGGCCTCACTGAAATTCAGCCACGATACATTGCTCGAATACAGCCTGCAATTAGTTAAACAATATGATGTGTTCAAAAAACTGCTCACTGACCAATATCCTTATATTTTTATTGATGAATATCAAGACACTAATGAATCTGTTATCAGGTTGATGGCTTATTTACAGCAATACGCCCATCCGGAACGATGGCTGGTAGGGTATTTCGGTGATAGTAAACAAAATATTTATGATAGTGGTGTGGGTAATCATATTGAGAATATTTATCGGGAAATATCGGCCGAAGGTAAGGGGGAAATTAAGCTGGAAAAGATTGTTAAAGATTTTAACCGGCGTTCACAGATACAAATTATTAATCTGATTAATAAAATCAGAAATGATGAATTGACGCAAAAACCAATTGATCCAGATAGGACAAATGGAAAAGTTGAATTTTACTGCCTTAAAGCAGAAGCTGCTGAAAGCGATAAGGATGAAGAGATAATTGATCAGTTTATTGCACATCTTGTTCCATCGCTACCGAGAAATGAGCAAATCAATTGTTTGCTACTGCTTAATCGTTCTGTGGCCAGTATGAGTGGATTTGAACAACTTTATAACGCAATTGGAAAAGCAAAATTTATCAAGCATGATAACCTTAATTCCATGCTGCTTTCACGTATACTTAATAAATTGCATCCCGCAGTCCTGCGCCTGTATCAATTGGTCACAGCCTATAATAGTTTAAATAATCCGCACACTACTCTGTATGATTTATTCGGCAATACTCAGCGTAGCGTTACTTTTACTGAGGCAGGTGAACTGGTGAAAATCCTTAAACAACAGCAACCACCTGCTACTTTAAATGAATTTATTCAGAATATTTCAACCGGCTTAAATCAATTAGCTAAGAACAAAAATAAAAGTGAAAGTGACGCGATTCAATTCTGGCTGAAAAACTGCTTTGGCATTAATTACCCTAAGGATATAAAGCAAAATAATGCAGGTTTAGCAGACTTATCTTTTGCTGATTATTATATTGATTTTCTTTTGTATGAAGATATGTATGGAAGCATTAATCATGCAGAAACCGAAGTTGAAGAAACAGATGATGTGGTTGCTACTAATCAGCAACATATCAGCGACATTCTGGATATTGATTTAAGCCAATGGCTAAGCTGGGTAGATTTTATTGATGATCATACTAAACAGCAACAAGTGAGATACCATACCTATCACGGCACCAAAGGCGAAGAATATGATAATGTAGTAATAATTATGGAAAATAATTTTGGTAGTAAACAAATAAATAAATTTAAAAATTACTTTTCCAGCCTGTCTGCTGATGCGAACATTCAGGTTAAAGATGAGGAGGACAAAGAGCTGGAAAATACACGCAATCTATTCTATACAGCCTGTTCACGGGCACGTAAAAATTTATGGATTCTTTATCTGGATGATATTACTGAAATCAGAGATAAGATTGAATTGCTGTTTGGTACTGTTAAGACATTTTAACCTGCCATAGAATAACTAATTTTTTCATATAACTTTAATTATATTCAGATATTTGACTAAATATAGAATGGATTTTGGTTGCATCTTTAATGTGGATTAAAGCAGAGATTGCAGATTAGATGGGAATGAGTTATTGACCACAATAGCTTATTGGTACCAAATATCAGTTGCAGAAAAAATCTGGATATTGTGCTTAATTGAAAAGCTGATATCCAGAATCATTCTTTAAACTAATCAAATATTTTACGACAGGTGCTGCTGGCATTGCTGGCAGATGCCGGTAAGTACGATATGTTCATCATTGAGCATAAAGCCGTTATCGGCCGCGCGCCGGCGCAATGCTGCCCATTCGGAACTCAGGCTTTGTTCATCTACGGCGCCACACTGGTTGCACACCAGTACAAAATCGCTGTGATGTATATTGTCTTCCTGACAGTGGCTGTCACATTCATGCTGAACGTGACGGCAAAGAATATAGCCGTTAACCGCCGGTATTTTATGCAATACGCCCTGCTCTGCCCAGAAATCCAGTGCCCGATAGGCGGTGGGCGGGGCAACGGTATTGCTGCTGTGCTGTTGCATATGTGCCAGTACCTGATAGGCTTTAATTACGCCGTCCATGTTTAATACAATATCCAGTACCTGAGCACGTAGCTGGGTAACGGTAACGCCCTGCTCTGCGCACTGTGCCATGATACGTGCTTTATCTGCGGCTTTGGATTGCCATGTTGTATTGCTAGTCATGCCTGCCAGCCTTATGCCAGATCACGGGTAACGCTCAGGCCGGCAAAGGTTTGTGATACTGGCATGATTTCGATATGGTTGACATTCATATGGGCAGGGGTTTGATACAGCCATAACACGGTGTTGGCGATATCTGCCGGTTGCAGATAGCTGATATTTTCATATACGGCTGCGGCCTGTTTGTCGTCGCCGCGAAAGCGCACATTGGAAAATTCGGTATCACCACACAGGCCGGGAGCAATATTGGTGACGCGAATACGGGTACCGGCCAGATCGGTACGCAAATTCAGGCTAAACTGGCGTACAAAGGCTTTGGTTGCACCATAAACATTGCCTCCTTTATACGGCCATGCGCCGGCAGTGGAGCCCAGATTGATGATATAACCGGCATTTTTGGCTATCATGCGCGGCAGTATCTGCCGGGTTACATAGGTTAAGCCAAGGATATTGGTGTGAATCATGGTTTCCCAGTCGGCATAGTTTGCTTCCTGAGCTGGCTCCATGCCCAGCGCCAGCCCGGCATTATTCACCAGTAAATCAATATCAGCCCAGGTGCCTTGCAGGGAAGCCAATGCGCTATCGACGCTGCTTTTATCGGCCACATCCATTTGTAACGGTAAAAAGGCTGTGCCCAGCTCGGCCTGTAAATGGTGCAGCTTATCCAGCCGCCGTGCTGCGCCGATAACTTTATAGCCGGCATGAACCAGTACCCGACACATTTCTGCACCAAAACCGGCAGAAGCGCCTGTAATCAATATTGCCATATCAGCATCCTTCCCTGTTATTTGTTCCAGACTGTATTTGTCTTTCAAGTGCTAATGTTAGCACGTTCCGGTATATTTCAAAGTAAATAGCTGGCTCAATCAGCCAGATAATAAAAACCCCGTTAACGCTAACGGGGTGGTTAATTACAGACCTGTGCTTACAGAGACTGCTGCATGGCCCATGAGCGCAGCGCGCGGGCATCACTAACCCGGGTGGTGGAGCTGGGGGAATTCAGCAAGACAATGGTTACCGGCTGATTCTGTACACTGGTCAGCAAAACCATCGAGCGGCCTGCTTCGCGGATATAACCGGTTTTTTGCAGGGCAATTGGCCATGCGCCTTCGCGTATCAGCGCATTGGAATTGTGGTACTGCTCTATGCGGCCATTGCTGGTGTATACCGCACCAGAATTATCGGTTGAGAACTGTCGGATAAGCGGATACTGGCTGGCGCCGCGTACCAGTAAAGCCAGATCGCGTGCTGTGGCCTGATTGCGCGGATCCAGCCCGGTTGGCTCGTAAAAGCGTGCATTAGTCATACCCAGCTCGGCCACCTTGTGGTTCATGGCTTCTACAAATGCCGGCATACCCCCCGGATACGTACGTGCCAATGCGTGGATTGCCCGGTTTTCACTACTCATTAAGCCGATATGCAACAGTTCACGCCGGGTCATTACGGTGCCAACCGACAGGCGGCTGGTTGAGTTTTTCAACCGGTCAATTTCCGCATCGGTGATGGTAATGAGCTCATTCATATTCTGGTTGGCATCCAGCACTACCATTGCTGAAACCAGCTTGGAAATGGAGGCAATAGAACGTACCTGATTGATGTTTTTCTGGTACAGGATTTCGCCGGTTTGATTGTTCATAATCAGTGCGGATTGCGAGCTTAATAAAGGGCCGGCAATCTGGGCACGGGTTTCCAGATTGGCATCTGGGTGATTGGTGATAAATGAGCTGAGGGTATCAGGCTGACTATCCACCTGCTTTTGTTCGATAAATTTACCGAGGACGTCTAAATCGTTAGCAAAAGTGGGTACTGCAAAAAACAGGGTACTACTTAACAGGCTTACCCACTGCCAGTGACGCAGACAAGATAAACGTGACATGATAACTTCCTTTTTGCCCTTGATTCAGGGTAATTTAATTCTCAATTAAGATGCTCATACTGAACGTGAGAGAGGAACAGATTGTTCTGTTGCCTGTGATTAATAGAAGTTTCAGCGTCCAAATATTCAATACAAAAATCTGATTATATTGCCAATTATAAGACAATTTTAATCGCAGCCGAAACTTTCGTCAGTTATTTAGGTAGATAAAAGCTGTTTATAAACGATATTTTAACTAGATTTTCATTGCTACACCGATTGCTGCAACGGCTAAAACTACATTAGCATTCAGTTTGATATCGGGCTAATAACACTATATACTTATTTTTTGGCTGATTTCGGCTATGGTGGTTAACTCTGTATCCGGTCAGGCTCTCTCTATATAAGCTCTATTTTCTTGATGAAATCCTGTTTATGAGTAAAGAAATTCGTTATTGTTCGTTTTGCGGGAAACCTGAAAACGATGTTAAAAATTTGATTGAGGGTGAAAACGCATTAATCTGTAATGAGTGCGTGGATACATGCAATGACATGCTACATAATCCGGGTAGTTCTTCTGAAGAAAAAGCCGCGTCGGCAGCTACTGCTTCTGCCGGCTCAGATGCTGGTACCAGTCAGGATAAATTGCCTACGCCGGCAGAAATTGTTGCCAATCTTGATCAATATGTGATCGGACAGGAAACGGCAAAAAAATCGCTGGCTGTAGCGGTATACAATCATTACAAGCGCTTGCGTCTGGGCAAGGAAGAAGGTCAGGTAGAGCTGTCCAAATCCAATATTCTGCTGATTGGGCCTACTGGCTCGGGCAAAACGCTGCTGGCTCAGACTCTGGCACGCAAACTGGATGTGCCGTTTGTAATGGCTGATGCCACTACTCTCACTGAAGCAGGTTATGTAGGTGAGGATGTGGAACAGATTATCACTAAATTATTGGGCAAATGTGATTTTGATGTACAGAAAGCGCAAAGAGGCATTGTGTACATTGATGAAATCGATAAGATTTCCCGCAAGAGCGATAATCCTTCGATTACGCGCGATGTTTCGGGTGAAGGTGTGCAACAGGCTTTGCTGAAACTAGTAGAAGGTACTGTTGCTTCTGTACCGCCTCAGGGTGGTCGTAAGCATCCTAATCAGGAATTTATTAATGTAGACACCACTAATATTCTGTTTATCTGTGGTGGCGCCTTTGCCGGCCTGGAAAAAGTTATCCGCCAGCGTACTGAAAAGGGTGGTATTGGTTTTGGTGCGGCGGTACACAGTAAAGATGAAAATACCAATATAAGCGAGCTGTTTCAAACGGTAGAACCGGAAGATTTGATTAAATTCGGTTTGATTCCTGAGCTGATTGGTCGTCTGCCGGTAATTGCCACGCTGACGGAGCTGGATGAAGATGCTTTGATTAATATTCTTACTGAACCTAAAAATGCATTAATCAAGCAGTTTCAGGCGCTGTTTGCAATGGAAGGTGTGGAGCTACAGGTGCAGCCCTCGGCATTACGCGCTATTGCCAAGCTGGCTATGGCACGCAAAACCGGAGCGCGTGGCTTGCGCTCAATTGTGGAAAAAGCCTTGCTGAATACCATGTATGCCTTGCCTGATTTAACTGATGTGAAAAAAGTTGTGGTTAATCAGGATGTGATTGAAAAAGGTGCAGAACCGGAATGGTTACTGGCTGATGGCAGTGCCTATAAGGGTTGAAGCGATAAGCTGAAGTTTTGTGTAGGTATGAATAAAAAACCGCCTGAAATTTTAAAATTCGGGCGGCTTTTTTATTTGTTCTGGGAAATCAGGCTTGCAGCAGACGCATACAGCATAAAGTGCCAGCCTCTAAGCTAATCATGCTGGATTGGTGTATTTCTTTATCTAATAGCTTTTTCAGGCCAGAACAGAGAGCTATGGATATTACAGGTATCGGCCAAACCACAAGACCTTGCCGATAATCTGCACATCATCGCTTTCGCTATCCAGCCGAATTTCAAAACTCGGGTAGGCATCGTTGGCAGAAATCACATTGACTACATTACCCGGCATAAGCTGTAGGCGTTTTACCAGTAAATTGTCGTTGATGCGTAATACATATAAACCATCACGACGGATGTAATTCATTTGCTGTACCAGAATGGTATCCCCATCATTGAGCACACCTTCCATTGAATCGCCTTTAACCGAAATAACAGACAAGCCGCTAACTTCCGGGCTAATCATTGAATTAATCCAGTCTTTGCGAAATGCCATGGTGAACATAGGCGTCTCATTGGTAACCAGACTACCATGTCCGGCCGCAGCCTCAATCGCGTACCGCGGTACATAAACAAAATCATCGGCATTAACCGGATTGCCCAGCGTATCATGTGCGGCCTGAGCAGGCTGTTCAGGAAAAGGCTCTCCTTCTCCGGTTAGCAGCCAGTCGATACTGCATCCTTTTAGTTCTTTGATACGCTTTAAGGTTTCCGCCTTAGGCAAACCGCCTTCATGCCAGATACGGCTGAATCCGGCCATAGTCATATCAATATCTGTGGCAATTTTGGATTGGCGCTCACCCGGCCATAGTGATGCTAGACGGTCTTTGAATGTTTGCATACACAAACTCCAGCAATTTATTAGAAATATCGTCAGTAAATTTATTTTATTATACTTCATTTTTAAAAAAATGAATAGTAATTAAATGTTTAAGAAATTTACCTCTTGAATATTTATTTTTTTCTAATTATTATAGTAAAAATTAAACAATTAATTAGATTTATCTAAATACAGAGTGGATTATGAAATTATTGAAGATATCTGGGTTGATGGTTTTACTATCGCTGCTGGGAAATTTTCATGCTGCACCAGCCAGTGCCACTACACCCTCAACTTTGATTGCTGAGGCTCTGGATTGTCATCATCTGGCACAATTAACCTATACTGAGATGAACTCAGCCCAGATACAAATAGCCAAAAGCTGTGACCAGCATGAAGCGGCGCAGGGCTGGCTCAATATATATGGAAAAATGAACCATACCGAACTGGCAAAGGCAATGGTATATGAAGCTTCCTGAAACGGGGTATTACTCTTCTGCTGTGGCAACTTTATTTGCATCAATTTAATTGTTTTTTGTGCGCAGGCATACTGATATGGTTTTAAACCGAATGTGTAATATTGGAATAAAAGCCTGATTGATCGAAATAATAGATCAATCAGGCTTGTGGATAGCCTGAGTCAGCGTCTGGATATTTTTTGCGCCAGAAGTCAGGCATACTGCAATTAATCTGCTGCTCGATGTTCTAGCTGTGCCAGTAGTTGTTGATGAATACCACCGAAGCTGCCATTACTCATCACCAGAATATGATCGCCCTGTTGTGCCTCGCCAGTAATGGCATCAATCAATGACTGCATATCCTGAAAAACCGCTACTTTATCCTGTAACGGACTCAGGGCAGCAGCGACATCCCAGTCAACACCACCAGCATAACAATATACTTTATCGGCTTCTGCCAGACTGGCTGGTAAGGCTGCTTTCATGGTACCTAGCTTCATGGTGTTGGAGCGTGGCTCAAGTACAGCTAGAATACGTGCATCACCTACTTTCTGGCGCAAACCGGCAATGGTGGTGGCAATGGCGGTAGGATGATGGGCAAAATCATCATAAACAGTAATATCATTGACGGTACCCTTGATTTCCATGCGCCGTTTGACATTTTCAAAGCGAGCCAGTGCAGCACATGACTGCTGTACGGAAACACCGGCATGGCGGGCGGCCGCAATAACGGCCAGCGCATTCATACGGTTGTGCTGCCCTAATAGTTGCCATTCGATATGGTCTACTTTTTGGTGCTGATACAATACATCAAAGCCACCTGTGTCAGAAACTTCGCCCACCTGCCAGTCTTTGCTCAAACCAAAACCTTCTACCTCAGACCAGCAGCCCTGTTGTAAAACCTCGGCCAGCGCAGCAGACTCTTCATTGACAACAATCAGGCCATCACCCGGGATGGTACGAATCAGATGGTGAAACTGAGTCTGGATTGCAGCAAGATTGGGAAAAATATCCGCATGGTCATATTCCAGATTGTTCAGAATTGCAGTACGGGGGCGATAATGTACAAATTTACTACGTTTATCAAAAAAGGCTGTGTCGTATTCATCGGCCTCAATAACAAAAAACGGGCTGCATTCGGCTGTGCCTGTGGATTGTGCTGCTGGGGGTATTTGTGGCAAGCGGGCTGATACGGCAAAATTCTGCGGCACGCCGCCAATCAGAAATCCGGGTGCCAAGCCGGCATCTTCCAGTACCCATGCCAGCATGCTTGCCGTAGTGGTTTTACCATGAGTACCGGCCACGGCCAGTACCCAGTGTTGTTGCAGTATATTTTCAGCCAGCCATTGCGGCCCGGAAGTATACGGCAGATTACGATTGAGAATGGCCTCAACTACAGGCATCCCGCGGCGGGCAACATTGCCAATTACATAGACATCGGCAGGATAGCTATCCAACTGTGCTGCCTCAAATCCTTCCACCACATCAATGCCCAAATCAGCTAGCTGGGTACTCATGGGCGGATACATTCTGGCATCACAACCGGTGACACGGTAGCCGGCCTGTTTGGCAATAGCGGCAATTCCTCCCATAAATGTTCCGCCGATACCGATGATGTGGATATGCTGCATTTTTCTGTCTCTATGCGGTAAAAAGCAGCATTATAGACTGTCCTTATGGTTGCTACATGTATGTTTTTTATTTTCTGTAATTGTACGCTTGAGGAAGTGAATTTCACTGTGGGCAAGCAAGTTTTGTATGCAGGTTAATTGATTACTGTCACTATTTAATGATGGCATGCATTTGGTAATTAGAATTATCCATATTGTGAATAATTGCTGCCATAAAACTGATTACGCTAGATATCATTATCATGAATATCTGATGATGTAGCGCTCTAGGATATTTTTCAGATTACCTTTGTGCCATTTTGCTGCAATAATAAAGCTGGGTACTTTAATATGATATTTCTTTTGCTCAAATGTAAATGTTATTTCCCCTCTGAAAATGCCTCTCTTAAAGCTTAAAGCAGAAATTTTGGTCATTGGGATAATGGTTATGGATTCGGTTAAATCTGCACTTAGCGATAAACCAATCAGAATCATTTTTTCTGCATTGAAATAAATAAGCAAATGCTTAATACATAATGTTGCCAGTCCGGAAAATAGTGCATATTGCCACGCTTTGGCATTAATCATGCCATAGATTATTGATGAGCTGTCAAAAGCTGGTAATTGATGCTGTTCAAAATAGGCTTTGATTTGTTCTAGTTTTAAGCCACTGTTCATATGAGTCTCCTGTGTTATTAAGTTTGTATTCTGGATAAATATTCTAATCATGTAGACATGACTTGTATAGCTGATAAGCGCTGAATCAAAAAATATAATTATCATATTGGCTGATATGATTAAGCACAGTATTAAAGTTTTGAGTAATGCGTTATTTATGCTGTATACATCTGGCTTTTTGGTTTTATGATTATCTATGAATTGGGTGTGAATAGAGCAGGTTTAGCATAAATTTTAATAGGATAAAAAGCTACCCGCTGTAGGTGTTGTGTATCAATGAGTATTGAGGATTTAGTTTATCCACAAAGAAAGATGATTTATGCCGCATTTTCCCTGTTCTTTCGCCAGCCCGGTTATTAACAGGCGTGATGTACTGGGATAAATACACATTATTCATGTTATTACTGGGATGTTATTGCATATAAACTGTGGATAAGTAATTTAGATTATTGTTACTTATGAATTAAATTTAACTGATTAAATTTTAGGCAATAGCATGAAACAAGACTGGATTTCCTGCTTTCAGCAGACTAATCAACCTATACATATGGGTATTCTGGGTATATAAATGCCTGTAGCCAGCATTTGAATTCTCTGGCAATACCGGCTCGAGCCAATTAAGTTTATAGATGTGTAGCTTTGGCTTTGCTGCGGGAAAGTGAACAATAGCTGCCAGACAAAAGAAAAAGCTGCCTTGCATGCAAGGCAGCCTGAAAGATTGAATACTGAATATCAGTTTTCAGCTGGTTTGTATTCCTGTGGTGCTTTTTCCAGCAAAGCTTTGATGGATAAACGCACGCGGCCGCGATCGTCGATTTCCAGCGCTTTAACTTTTACTTGCTGGCCTATCTGTAGATAGTCGCTGACATTTTTCACTCGCTCGTGTGAAATCTGGCTAATGTGTACCAAGCCATCTTTACCCGGCATGACTGATACAATCGCACCAACATTATTATCCAGAATCTTGATCACTGTACCTTCGTACACTTTGCCAACTTCCACTTCGGCAGTAATCTCTTCAATACGGCGTTTGGCGGCCTCACCTGCTTCGCTGGTGCTGGCAGCAATGGTGATGGTACCATCTTCGGCAATATTGATTTCGGTGCCGGTTTCTGCGGTTAATGCACGGATGGTTTCACCACCTTTACCAATGACATCGCGAATTTTATCCTGATGAATTTTCATGCTGAATAAACGCGGTGCATGGGCAGATAATTCCTGCGGACCTTCTACGGCTTCCTGCATCTGGCTAAGGATTTTCAGGCGTGCTTCTTTGGCCTGAGCCAGAGCGATCTGCATGATTTCTTTGGTAATGCCCTGAATTTTGATATCCATTTGCAGGGCAGTCACACCGGTAGTGGTACCGGCTACTTTGAAGTCCATATCACCAAGGTGGTCTTCATCACCCAGAATATCGGTTAAAACGGCAAATTTATTGCCATCCAGTATCAAGCCCATGGCGATACCGGCAACATGGCTTTTCAAAGGTACACCGGCATTGAGCAAACTCAGGCAACCGGCACACACGCTGGCCATGGAAGAAGAACCATTAGATTCGGTAATTTCTGATACTACGCGCATGGTGTAGCTGAAATCTTCCACTTCAGGCAGTACAGCCAGTAATGCACGTTTTGCCAGTCGGCCATGACCGATTTCGCGTCGTTTAGGTGCACCCATGCGGCCTACTTCACCAGTTGAATAAGGCGGGAAGTTGTAGTGCAGCATAAAGCGGTCGGTATATTCGCCGCTCAGGGCATCAATAATCTGCTCGTCACGCTGGGTACCCAAGGTAGCAGTAGCCAGTGACTGGGTTTCACCGCGAGTAAATAAAGCGGAACCATGGGTACGTGGCAATACGCCAGTCTGGATATCAATCGGGCGCACGGTACGGGTATCGCGACCATCGATACGTGGCTGACCTTCGAGAATCTGGCCACGAACCACTTCTTTTTCCAAATCCTTGAAAATACCGCGAATCTGGTTGGCAAGTAAGGTATCGGTTTCTTCGGTAATCAGGGCTGCCTCTACCGCTGCCCATGCTTCATCCAGCTTGGCCGTGCGTGCCTGTTTCTGTTTGATTTTGAACGCTGCATCGATGGTTGCACCAGCCAGCTCGCGCACTTGCGCCACCAAGTTTTCATCTGTAGCCGGTGCCTGCCAGTCCCAGACTTCCGGATTCACTTCGTCAGCAAATTCATTAATGGCACGGATAGCGGCCTGCATTTGTTCATGTCCGAATACCACTGCGCCGAGCATGGTTTCTTCAGACAAAATATCTGCTTCAGATTCAACCATCAATACTGCTTTTTCAGTACCGGCCACTACCAAATCCAGTTGTGACTGGACTAGTTGTGCTTTGGTTGGGTTTAGTACATATTCACCATTTACATAGCCAACGCGGGCAGCACCAATCGGGCCGGCAAAAGGTACACCGGTTAGCAATAGTGCGGCTGAGGCGCCTAGCATGGCCGGAATGTCTGAATCTATTTCCGGGTCAACTGATACCACCATAGCCACGATCTGGATATCGTTAAAGAAGCCTTCTGGAAATAAAGGACGAATCGGACGGTCAATCAGGCGGCTGGTAAGAATTTCTTTTTCGCTCTGTTTGCCTTCACGTTTGAAGAAGCCACCCGGGATTTTACCAGCGGCATAGGTACGTTCGAGATAGTCTACGGTAAGCGGGAAAAAATCCTGACCGGGTTTTACTTCTTTAGCAGCAGTAACTGCTACCAGTACTACGGTGTCACCCATGGAAATTTTTACGGCACCGGCCGCCTGACGGGCGATTTCACCGGTTTCTAGGGTAACAGTCTGGTTACCGTACTGGAATGTTTTAATGTGTTTATTAAACATGCTGAACTTTCTGTTCTGAATTTCACAAAAGCCGCACCTGCTAAAAAACCTAACGATGTATACGTAACTACACATCTACATGGGTAGGGTTTCTGGCTGGGCGAAATTTGCAAAATGATTACTAAATTAGGTTTATACGGGGCTGTAGCAGCCACAAATACATTTTGTATTATGGACAAATTCTAACATATATTTTTTACCTTATCGCAAGCGCGATGACAGTCTGCTGGTATATGTCTATTTAATTTATGTGTTTTTAGTCTTTTTATGGCTGAAATGATAATTTTCATTCAAAGGTTGATTTATTTTTACAATTATTTGGTACATATTAAACTATCTATTTGTATGTTAGAATAAATTTTATTTATGTCAATCTTAATGGTTCAACCGGATGTGGCTGTACCTATATTAATGTGGAACAATATATGTCTGATCTTTTATATAAAAAACCAACTGACAGTGATGTTTTGTTATCAGTGGTGATGCATCCGGAAGACACCAATGCCAATAATACTATTTTTGGCGGGCGTATTCTGGCCTTGATGGATCAGGCAGCCTATGCATGTGCCAGCAAGCATGCGCGCGCTGTAACTGTAACTGCGGCTATCAATACAGTTAATTTCCGTACACCGATTTATGTTGGTGATCTGGTATCCATTAAAGCGCGGGTAAATTATGTGGGTACATCATCCATGATGATTGGTATTCGTGTGGAAGCGGAAAATCTGCTTACCGGAGAAATACGCCACAGTAATTCCAGCTATTTCACTATGGTGGCAATTGATTCTGCTACCAGCAAGCCGCAAACTGTGCCCGGCCTGATTCTGGAAACGCCCAATGAAGTACGCCGCTTTGTACGCTCATATACGCGTAAGATGGAACAACAGGAAAGTCTGAAAGAATTTCAGGCTAAAGCTTTCCATTTGAATAAAGAGCATCTGGACTGGTGTCAGACGCAGAATGCGCGGCTAAATGCTGATTTGTATAATGAAATAGAATAATACAGATTTGTTTGCATTTCTCTTCTGCCGGTGTGTAGTATTGATTTTTCAGCCTTGATTCAAGGCTATTTGCTCTACTTATCACCATCTCCCTGTCTGGCGTTATTGCACAATCGCCAGTATGGATTTGAAATTAATGACTTTAGAGAATTTTTTAGCTATTGGCGACAAATACAAAGAAATTAGTAGCCTTAAAAGATTCGTAATTGCTCCGGCAGTTGAACAAATCAATACCAATACTGATTTTAATATTGATATTTCATTTAGAAAATGTAAGCGCGAAATACGCTGGATACAGCTAAGATTTAACCAAAAACAGGAAGCCAAAGTATTTAGCGTGCAAGGTATTAGTTGTAGTGCTTATGCCGCTGCCTGCTCTTTCTGGCAGAAGATAAAACGTGGCTTGAAACAGGGACGCTAGAACAATTACAAGCTGTCTGTATCATAAGCGAGCTATTAAATTTTATGGTACATGCTGAAGCGCGATTAAGTCATAGACTGTGAGCTACACAACAAAAAAGCCCCGTTTGGGGCTTTATTTAATTTCACAAAGATTTTGCAGCTTGTTTCTGTTCATATCGCGCTATCTCATTATCAAACTCTTGTTTTTCTTGTTTGATCCTTTCAACAACAACGGAATAATCAGTACCTTGTAAATAAGGTGGTGCTAATTCAGGACACAGATTATAGACAAGCATATTTATGTTAATCATATTACCTAAAGCTGTTCCACATGCATGAACAGTTAGATCAGGGTAAAAATGATATTTATGTCGTAGATCAAGAGCAAATTGATCAAGAGCCTTACCTAATTCATTAGCTCTCTGGTTAATCTCAACTAGTTGCTCATGAGAAAATTCTGATTTGTCCATATCCATTACCAATTACGTATAGGCCGCATAACACTGATGAAACCCTATATTAGGAATAAGGCCTTCAGCGATTATATTGCTGGCTGCACCGGTTAAGCTGACTTACTGATAAACGCAGCAATCCTTCACTATCTTGTTTTTGATTCTGTTTCTTACTACTCAACATACTAGCCTACACTAGAATGCTTTTGGTCAGCAGCGGTAGCAGTTACTGCTGATATACTTACAAGCTACCAGTATTGATAAAGAAATTAAACGCTTTAGCATCAAAATTCCCCCTATTTGCTGGCAAATAAGTAAATTTATAGTAAATTAAAATATAAATCAATACGTTAAAAATTATTTTGTTTCAATTTTGTCACATACTTGGTTCGTCATAATCCCTATCATTACTCGGCACAATCTCAACTCTTTTAGTTCTCTTCTGGTAAAGTAACCTGCCGCACGCTCAACCTGTTCTCTACCGTTGTTTTAAGCTTGTTATAGACGTTCCGAAGGGTGCCCATGCCTTGGCCAATTGCCTTTGTTGCTCGCTCAAAGTAGAAAGGTACGATAAGGTATAAAAAAGCCGTCTTTTTAAAGACGGCTTTTTGTCACACGGGAAATGCTTATTTACGCAGACCCAGACGACCAATCAGTTCGCGATAGGTATCCGGTTTGGTGCGGCGAATGTACGCCAGCAAGCGACGACGGGCACTTACCATTTTCAACAGACCACGACGGCTGTGGTGATCTTTTGGATTGGCTTTGAAGTGGCCAGTCAGGTCATTAATACGGAAAGTCAACAACGCGATTTGTACTTCAGAAGAACCAGTGTCTCCTTCGGTACGCTGATAATCTTTAACGATTTGTGCTTTTTGTTCAACAGATAACATGTAATTCACTCTTAAAAAAAGCCTTGCGGCAGACAAGTTGGCCAAGCTAACCATGGTGTGATTAACAACTACCAACTCCATATACGTATTTAATCAGCAGAAGCGGTATTCATCAGGCGCAGTACTTTCAAACGCCTGCTGACAGCCTGATATTGCACCAGCCCGATAAAGCGCCCATTGGCAGCATAAATACGCAAGGGGCACATTGTGCCATAATTTTGCTCGGAATGCACGGCCACACCGTGCTGTAACTGCAAAATATCCTTATCTGTCAAGGTTACAGCCGGAAAATGTTGCACCAGTACATCACACGGTAACAGCCAGTTATCGCGCGCTATTTCATCCATGCTGCTGATGGCGGCCAGTGAATGTGTTTCTTCAATCGCAAAGCCGGCCGTTGCGGTACGCCGCAGTGCGGTCAGATGCGCTACTGTGCCCATGTGTTTGGCCATATCTTCGGCAAGGGTACGGATATAGGTACCCTTGCTGCAACGCACACTTATTATCAGTCTGGGAAAGGCAAATTCCAGAATATCTATCTGGTAAATAGTTACCTGCCGGCTTTTACGTTCGATGGTGATGCCGGCACGGGCATATTCATACAGGGGTTTACCCTGATGTTTGATGGCAGAGTACATGGGCGGGGTTTGGGTAATTTCACCGCTAAAGGCTGCGATTGCTGCCTGTACCTGCGCCAGCGTGATACTGGTATCAGCAGTGGCCACAATTTCACCCTCAGCATCGCCGGTACTGGTGGCTACTCCAAGCTGCAAAGTGGCTATATAAGCTTTGTCGGCATCCAGTAAATACTGGGCAAATTTGGTGGCTTCGCCAAAACATACGGGCAATAGGCCAGTAGCCAGCGGGTCGAGTACGCCGGTGTGCCCGGCCTTGGCGGCACCATATAGAAATCGCGCCCGCTGTAACGCGCTATTACTACTCATACCGCTGTCTTTATCCAGCAGCAGCACTCCATTAAGGGCGCGTTTGCGCCGGCTAATCTGAGTATTCATGATGATTCTGATGTAATCCGGTTTCAGAGTAATTAAGCGTGCGCATCATAACATGCTTTATATGGCTGTTTGTGCAGACGGGGATGATAGACGCTTCTTGTGCTTAGATTGGGTTAATTTTGCATATTGCCTTATTTTCTTAATTTTGGTGTAGCTCTCGTTATGCTGGTTCTAAACCATATTGGCTGATTTTTTACTTTGATGCGAATCAATTGGAAATGAATAATTGAAATTTATCATAAATTCGTGTGCACAAATTGGTTCCGGTAGTAATTAACTCTTACGTAAATGCTTTGTTAGCGTTACAATTATTTAAGTTTTACTGCTGGTATTGCACTAATACATCTGTCAGAATAACTGCCGGTGTATGACTGCACTCAATCCTGACTTAAACGACAATTAGCCTGTGTGATGGGAAGATTCACACTATTAAATAACCTATTTGTCATTTTTATTCGGGATGATGTTAACACTGGCATTGATTCTGGCCAGTGATTGATTTTTTGTTGTACCGGTCTGACTGTCTGATAACAGAAATAAACAGACCAAACACTTCTATCTTTACTGATGAAAAGGGTTCATTATGAAAGCAGCCGTAGTAACAAAAGATAAAAAAGTTGCCATTCAGGACAAAGCTGTACGTCCGCTGAAAGCCAATGAAGCGTTACTGAAAATGGAATGTTGCGGGGTTTGCCACACTGATTTGCATGTTAAAAATGCAGATTTTGGTGACGTTACCGGTGTCACTCTGGGGCATGAAGGTATCGGGGTGGTTACTGCTGTAGGTGAAGATGTTACTTCTTTAAAAGTAGGCGACCGCGCCAGTGTTGCCTGGTTCTTTGAAGGCTGCGGACATTGTGAATATTGTAATAGCGGCCGTGAAACGTTCTGCCGTGAGGTTAAAAATGCCGGTTATACCGTAGATGGTGGCATGGCAGAAGAATGTATTGTGGTTGCAGACTATGCAGTTAAGGTACCGGATGGTTTGAGTTCTGAGGCAGCCAGCAGTATTACCTGTGCCGGTGTAACTACATACAAGGCAATTAAGGTATCTCATATTCAGCCTGGCCAGTGGATTGCGATTTATGGCTTGGGCGGTTTGGGTAATCTGGCTTTGCAATACGCCAAGAATGTTTTCAATGCCAAAGTGATCGCCATTGATGTAAACGATAAACAGCTAGAGCTGGCACGGGAAATGGGTGCAGATATGACTCTGAATCCGGCCAAAGAAAAAGTTGAAGAAATCATTCAGGAAAAAGTGGGCGGTGCTTATGCTGCTGTGGTTACTGCGGTAGCCAAATCAGCTTTTAATTCTGCTGTAGCCGCTGTACGCGCTGGCGGACGTATTGTTGCTGTGGCTCTGCCAGTAGACACTATGGATCTGAATATTCCACGTCTGGTACTGGACGGTATTGAGGTGGTAGGTTCTCTGGTAGGTACACGTGAAGATTTGCGTGAAGCATTCCAGTTTGGTGCTGAAGGTAAAGTGGTACCGAAAGTAACCTTACGCCCTCTCGAAGACATCAATGATATTTTTGATGAAATGACTGCCGGTAAATTCACCGGCCGTATGGTGATTGATTTCAAAAATGCCTGATTTAAGCTAATCAACAAAAAAGCCATAGTTTTACTATGGCTTTTTTGTTAACAATAATTCAAATGAGATTAACAGGCTTCTCCTACCTGTACGCCGTTGAAAGTATCCTGCGCAGAGGCGAGACTGGCTACTAGCTGCTGTGCTGCCTGAAATTCGGGGGTTTGCATAGTGGCACAGTACTGTGCTGCTGTACCGCAGCCGGCAATCATTTGCCAGCGTTGTGCCAGCCGGCTGGTATCCGGCCAGACAAAACCATCCAGCAGGTTATCTACCCAGTCTGGCCTGTTACATACCAGCGCAATATCGCAACCAGCAGCAAAGGCATGTGCTGTGCGCTGTTGAATATTACCAGCGCTACTGGCACCTTCCATGGTAAGGTCATCAGAAAAAATTACGCCATCAAACTGCATTTTGTCGCGCAGAATTTCTTCTAGCCAGATAGTGGAGAATCCTGCCGGTTCGGTTGGGTCAATTCTCGGATACACCACATGTGCCGGCATCAGTGCCGGCATGCCATGATGAATCAAATCATTGAATGGCTGAATATCATCAGCCCATAATTCTTCCCAGCTGCGGTTATCCTCAGGCATAGTAAGATGGCTATCACCACTGGCCGCTCCATGTCCGGGAAAATGCTTACCACAGCAAGCCATGCCACCACGTGCCAGTCCGCGCTGCAAGGCAATCGCCAGAGCGCTGACCACGGCAGGCTGCTGATGAAAACTGCGATTACCGATAACGGGACACTCGCCCCAGTCAAGGTCCAGCACTGGGGTAAATGACAAATCTATACCACATGCACGTAATTCAATGGCCAGTACCCAGCCCACTGTTTCAGCCATTTTATCGGCCATTGCTGCGCCATGCTGTTCCCAGCACTGTCCTAGAGTACGCATTGCCGGTAATCGGGTAAATTCCGGAATAAAGCGTTGTACCCGCCCGCCCTCATGATCAACAGCTACAATTAGTTCTGGGGTTCGTAAAGCCTTGATTTCTGCAACCAGTCTGGTTAGCTGTGCACGGGACTGATAATTGCGCCGGAATAAAATGACTCCGCCGATTGCTGGATGGGATAAACGTTCACGTTCTGCGGCACTGAGCTGAAACGCTGCTACATCAGCCATAACTGGGCCACGTGCTAATGCTTTGGGTGGTGCTGACAACATAAATTTATTCCAGAAAAATATATAAATGAATTAACTGTCCAGCCAGATTAGGTGTTAATTTCTCACCATGATTGAATCATTTGAATACAGAAAGACCTGTATATTGATGTGAATTGACCGCCTGATTAAACCTGTAGCCAGACAGGCAATAAGACATTGCAACCAGATATCCATTTTATGCCGCATATCAGGGTAGCATCAGGGCAACAAACAGGGTGTTACTGGCACGTCTGATTAACAGTGGTACACTTTTACCACTGGCTGCTACCGCCTGTTCGAAATCATTTTCGTCATGCACCAGTTTTTGTCCGACTGCCACGATGATATCGCCACGGCGTAAATCTACCTGTGCAGCCAGTCCGCTGACTTCTTCTATCACCAACCCTTTGGTTGTTGCCTGTAAAGTCAGGCCTAGATTCTGCTCGGTAAAATTGGTGCCGTCGGTGGGAGTAACGGCACTGGCGGGAGTGGATGGATTAGTAATGGCCGGAGACATATTATCCAGTACGACTTTGATTTCTTCTTTTTTGCCTTTACGCCAGATACCCAGAACAATCTGTTTACCCGGTTGCAGCAAACCAACTCTAACTGGTAAATCACTGGAATTATCTAGCTGTTCACCATTCACGCTTTCCACAATATCGCCTATTAACAAACCGGCTTTGGCTGCCGGTCCGCCGGCAACAACCTGAGTAATCAGTGCTCCGTTGGCTTTATCCAAACCAAAAGATTTCGCCAGATTGTAGTTAACTTCCTGAATGACTACGCCCAGACGGCCGCGCTGTACTTTACCTGTTGTTTTCAACTGTTCAGCCACATTCATGGCTACATCAATCGGAATGGCAAAGGAAATGCCCATAAATCCGCCGCTGCGACTGTATATCTGTGAATTAATCCCGACTACCTGCCCTTTCAGATTAAACAGTGGCCCACCCGAATTGCCCGGATTGATGGCCACATCAGTCTGGATAAACGGGGTGTAATTTTCTTCTGGCAGGCTGCGCCCTTTAGCAGAAACGATACCGGCAGTCACGCTGTTATCAAAACCAAACGGTGCCCCGATTGCAGCCACCCATTCCCCTACTTTCAGGTCTTTGGGATTACCCGGCTGCACTACGGGTAATCCATTGGCACTGATTTTTAATAATGCAACATCAGACTGGGTATCAGCACCAATCAGTTTGGCCTGAAATTCACGTTTATCATTCAGTAATACCTTGATGTTGTTCATGCCATTGACGACATGGGTATTGGTGAGGATATAACCGTCTTTGCTGATGATGAAACCGGAACCAAAATTGAATTCATCATCATTTGCCTGCGGTGTTTGCGGCACCTTGGGTAAAAGATATTTGAAGTATTCGTAAAATGGGTCGTTATCAGGCAAAGCATCCGAGCTGATTTCGCTGTCACCATCAATATTACGATTGTCACGCGTTGCCTGAATATTCACTACCGCCGGCCCCTGCTGATCAACCAGCTGGGTAAAATCAGGCAATAACATGGCTACCTGATTACTGTTGCCATCAGCGCCAGCAGGTATTTCCTTCACAAAACCCTGATTAGTATTTTCTTTACCAAACCAGTGTTTGAGTCTGTCACAACCAGCTACCGCCAACAACATCAGCATAATTGCGGTCAACATATATTTGCGATTTATCCGCATCAACTTCCCTATCTTGTTTGTTTTCTTACACAAGCGGTTATCAATAATATTGTAGCGAAAAGAGCCGTTAAATTACACAATCAGACAGTTAAAGTTGTCTTTGCCGGATATTCGCACAAATCGTTAATCAAACAGCGCTCGCACATAGGTTTACGCGCTTTACATATGTAACGTCCATGTAAAATTAGCCAGTGGTGCGCATCTACCCTAAATTGTTTGGGTACTACCTGCATTAATTTATCCTCAACTTCACGCACGGTTTTGCCCGGTGCAAGGGCTGTGCGGTTACATACCCGGAAAATATGGGTATCAACTGCAATCGTTGGCTGGCCAAAAGCTGTATTGAGCACCACATTAGCGGTTTTGCGCCCCACACCGGGCAAGGCCTCCAGTTGTTCCCGGGTTTGCGGCACTTTACCATCATACTGCTGCACCAGAATCTGGCAGGTTTCCAGCACATGCTTGGCTTTGGTTTTGTATAAACCAATAGTGCGAATGCAATCCATGATTTTATCTATACCTAAGGCCAGCATGGCTTCTGCCGTTGGTGCCAGCTGAAACAGATGCACAGTGCATTTATTCACAGACACATCCGTGGCCTGAGCTGAGAGCATCACTGCAATTAATAATTCAAAGGGCGAGTGGTATATCAGCTCTGTGGTCGGATGCGGACAGGCCGCCTGCAAACGGGTAAAAATTTCCTTGCGTTTATGTGCATTCATGAGATTCGACTATGATCTGTTTTTTTGTTGCTGACGAAACTGCCAGGGTGCAATTGCTCGCGCATTGTGCCACAAACCAAGCCGTTTTTGGCGTGCCTGAAGCTGGGCATCCTGATAACGGCTAAAACCTAAGCGATCCTGCTGTTTTTTGGCAATCGAGGTGTAATGCCAGGCATACCCCTGTTGCACCATCCATAAATTAATATCCACATTATTCAGCATAATCTGGCCAACTTCACGCTGATACTGGTCGACGGCAACAACATTGACAACCACAGGCTGGCCTTCAATGCGTGCTTTTAAGGCATCACGACTGGCTATCCCGTAGGACTGTTTGATTTCCGGTGCATCTATATTAGCCAGACGTACCTTATGCATGTGTCCATCCTTATCCCTGATATGTACTGTATCTCCATCATGCACGCTATCAACGCTACCAGAATATTGTCCTTTACTGGCTGCTGCCCATTTTGTACCTCTGTTCCCTGCTGGTCTGCCATTGAAAATGTCCTGCACAGAACGCACTATGCTATCGGCTTTATGGATCCAGTTTTCTAGTGGCGCAATCATGCTGTCCGGTAACCAGACTTTAGCTATCGTCAGAATAACTGCTATCCACAATAGAATTTTACGCCATTTGGTCAAAATTTTTTGCCTTTTATGCATTTATCAGAAAACCATATCTTGAATATGTTTGGCCAGATTAACAGGCTGCCACCAGTTGTTGCCGACTATGCTGCCAACAGGACAGGCGCTTCAAACAACAGCAGCCAGTCACCCTTTTTAAGGCAACTGGCTGCGCAGATATTAATCCAAACTATTAGTACACACTTCTGCCGCAGCAAATTCAGACTTTGGCCGTTAATACCTGAACGCCACTGCTGCAACCAAGCACCAGCAAATCAGCTGCGTGATGGGTAAACAAACCATTGTCTACCACGCCAGGTATACCGTTAATCGCATCTTCCATTTTAATCGGTTCGTTCAGATTCAGATGAGCCACATCCAGAATCTGATTGCCATTATCGGTGGTAAAACCCAAACGCAACTCCGGCTCGCCGCCCAGTTTCAACAGTCTGCGTGCTACCAGTGAACGTGCATTTGGCCTGACCTCTACCGGCAGCGGAACATGACCAAGGCGGCTAGTGTACTTGCTTTCATCGGCAATACAAATGAATTTTTCAGCAGCGCTGGCCACAATTTTTTCATTTAACAATGCGCCACCGCCGCCTTTAATCATCTGCAATAAATGATTAATTTCGTCTGCGCCATCAACATACAAGGGCAAACCATTGACTTCATTCAGAGTTACTTCAGGAATGCCAAAGCTTTTCAGCGCTTCACTGGTCTGGACAGAAGTGGAAACCGCACCTTTGATTCTTTTTCTGCTTTGCGCCAGCGCTTCAATAAAGAAACGTACAGTCGAACCAGTACCCACCCCCAAATATTCGTTTTCCTGTACATATTCCACTGCTTTTTCAGCGGCCTGACGCTTCAGCTCATCTTGTGCTGTCATACTTACTGCTCCTTCTTTACTCTGTTCAATACTCAAACAATATTTATCTGCATAAAAAATTATAGCTCAAGCGCATACCAGATTAAACTGCTGTCAGTAAGACAATGGCCTGAGCTTCAATAGCTTCTTCCCGTCCCAGATAACCCAATTTCTCATTAGTTTTTCCCTTAATATTCACTGATTCAAGGGGCAGATTCAGGTCGGAAGCAATGTGCATTCGCATCTGATCTATATAAGGACGCAATTTTGGCTGCTGAGCAATCACCGTACTGTCGACATTGACTACCCGCCAGCCAGCAGCCTGCACAGCGGCATAAGCACCACGCAACAGCACGCGACTGTCTGCGTCTTTATTCGCAGCTGCGGTATCTGGATAAAGTTTACCGATATCACCTAAAGCCGCTGCACCCAGCAGCGCATCGGTAATGGCATGCAATAGCGCATCGGCATCAGAATGACCAAGCAAGCCTTTATCAAAGGGAATATTTACCCCGCCCAGTAACAGCGGCCTGCCAGCTACGAGCTGATGCACATCATAGCCCTGTCCGATTCTTATCGAATTCATTCAACGGTTTCCTGCTGTAAAAAATAGGTGGCTAATAAAGCATCCTGTGCGCTGGTTAATTTCAGATTACAGACATCGCCTGGTACCAGCAGCGGCGCCAGACCAAGTGCTTCCACAGCGGAAGATTCATCTGTTATCACATCCAGATCCGCCTGTGCCAGTGCTCTGGCCAGAATACCGGCACGGAACATTTGTGGTGTTTGCGCCTGCCACAAACCTGCTCTACTCACCGTACAGCATACATGCTGTGTTGCATCAGCCTGCTTCAGGGTATCGGCCACTGGCAGCGCCAGCAACCCGCCTACGGTATGATTGTGTACGGCTGCAAGCAGACGCTGTACCGAATCAGCACTCACACAACAACGTGCAGCATCATGTACCAGTAGCCAGTCATTATCCTGTAAGCCAAACTGCTGCTGTGCATGCGTAATACCATTACGCACAGTCTGCGCACGCGTAGCACCGCCACAACGCAGAATATGGACATTCGGCGGTAACGCTGCTGCTGGATAGATGGCATCGATATAAGCATCCTGTTCAGAGACCACAATCAGCAGTAAATCAATTGCACTGATTTGTGCCAGTCGCGACACGGTATGTTCTAAAACAGTTTTACCAGCCAGATTAACATACTGTTTCGGACACGCAGCACCAAAGCGTGCACCGATACCGGCGGCGGGAATCAGCACCACATGGCGAGTCATGCAGGTTTATCCTCAGTATCCTGCTGCCACTGCCGCCAGACACAGGGCGCGCCAACAATTTTGTCCAACTCCTGCAAATAGGCTTCATGCTCTGCCAGCTCTTCGCTGCTGGGTGTGACCACTGGTAGTGCCGCGTGTTTAATCTGATACTGGCTGCCGGCTGCCTGATTATTGCTGGCAGTGGTTGTAGCCATCAGTTCATCCACCAGACTGAACTGGCTACGCGTCATGGCCAGATAAACTTCACCCAGTAGTTCGCAGTCAATCAGTGCACCATGCAGTACACGCTTGCTGCGGTCAACTTCCAGACGCGTACACAATGCATCCAGCGAATTCTTCTGCCCCGGATATCTGTCCCGTGCCATTTTGAGGGTATCAGTGATATCGCTGGTAATACTTTCGACATCGGGCATGCCCAGATGGCTAAACTCCATGTTCAGAAAACCAACGTCAAACGTGGCATTATGAATAATCAGCTCGGCACCACGTATATAATCGGCAATCTGCTGTGCTACTTCAGCAAATACCGGTGCATTCATTTCGTGCAGCTTTTCCAGCGTAATCCCGTGCACAGCCACAGCTTCCTCCGGGATATCACGCTCAGGATTAACATATAGATGCAGGTTGTTACCCGTAAGACGCCGGTCTATCATTTCCACGCCGGCAAACTCAATCAGACGATCGCCATTGCTTGCCGACAGGCCAGTGGTTTCAGTATCGAGAATAATTTGACGCATATTGATGCTATAAGCGGTTGAATACCGCAGACCTAAAACAACGATAATACTAAAAATCTATTACTGCGCATACCTGCCAGTAACAGCCAGCAGCAGATTTACTTTTCGACCCAGCCGGACTTAGCGCAGTAACAGGCTGCATAATCACGAAAGTGAAATTTTAGCAGCATATGCAGGCAAAACCAGCGCATGTTCCAGATAAACGTCATATTAGCGGTTAACCAACAACCATAACACTATTTTTATTACCATTAAAATCAAATATATAAATATAAATCAGTGTTATTTTCATAAATAAAAATAACTATCATTTGCAATTAGAAGCTAATTTGTTTATGATGCACTTATGTTCACGCAACAACATAAATATTGACAGATAACGTGTTGAAGTAGCTGAACATGTAAACCGATTTTAAAATGAATTGTTACCATCGCAATGATTTATTATGGCAGTTAATTATTGGTAGTGGTTTGTGTTCCTTTTTGCGCCCCTTTGTTTTTCAGGGGCGATTTTTTTCTGACTATTTAATCAAATACAGAGCCCGATTAATCAGTAGCTGCGCAGTCATAGGCCAGCTTTCACAGCCAGCACATAAGCAGATAAATCAGCACCGGTATTACTGCGGCTGATAGCGCCCGGCCATGGCTTGATAAATCAGATTTTCATTCTGCAAAACATTATAACGGTTATTCAATACATTCTGTGCCGAAGAATATTGCGTATTCAATGCATCCAGCCAGTCACTGAGCGGATTGCTACCGTACTGATAGCGCGCATGGTAATAGCGGCTGTTTTTCAAATCGTACTGAAATTTCTGCTCAGTATTGGCCAGAGTGGCGCGGCTAAGCGTGTATTGCTGGTAATAGCGCGCCACTTCATTAAGCGCCGTAGTTAATGATTGTTCGAAAGTTAATTTCGCACTTTCAAAATCAGCCTTGGCCTGTTTATTTTGCCAGTAGAGGGTTTGCCAATCCAGAAACGGCAGATTCACATTAACACTTGCTGTACCGACAGGAAAATGCAAAGCTGAAGTAGCCGTATCAGAACGTGAATTAACCACAGTACTCAAGCTGATACCCGGATACCAGCTTCGCCGCGTAGCCTGTTGACTGGCATAGGCAGACTGTAAACGATACTCGGCCGCACGTAAATCAGGGCGATTGGCCAGTACAGATAACGGTACGTCCAGATTCACCTCACTAAAATGAATCTGATTTAATGGTGTCGGCCGGATATCTGTTGCTTCATTCGGGCGCTGATTCAGTAAATTATGCAAATTTTGCACGACTTCTACTCGGTTTTGTTGCAGTGAAGTCAGACTGTTTTCGGCATTGAGTAACGATTGTTTGGCATTGGTGGCATTGATACTACTCACCTTGCCCACTTGATACTGTGCCTGAGCAATACGCGCAATCTGCCGGTACTGCTCAATAGTGTCTTTAGTAAGGCTGATGGCACCATCGATATAAGCCAGATGAAAATAGTTATCCACTACACTGTTAATCAGCGACAGCCGACTGGCGGCCATATCCTGCTCACTGGCATGATAACGCCAGATGGCCGCATTGGTATTGGCTCGCATTTTCTGCCACACATCCAGTTCATAGCTCAAGCCAAGCTGTCCGCTAAAGTTACGGCTGGACTCACCGCCATGTTTCAGGTCTTTAGAGCTGCTGGCACCAAGTGAACCATTGGCTTTGGGAAATAAATCCACGCCAGTCAGCCGGGCACTGTAGCGTGCTTTTTCTGCGGTTAACGCCGCCTGACGTAAATCAGTATTATTGGCCAGCGCCGTGCTGATCAACTGATTCAATGTGGCATCCTGATAGATTTCCCACCAGTTTGCATTAACCTGATATTGCGCAGCAATTTCTGCACTGCTTAGCATTCCGGCTTTACGCAGGCTTTGCTGCGGATAGGAAGTATGCGTAGCACAGCTAGCCAACAGTACGCTTAAACTGAGCACCAATACAGCGGTGCTGCTTTTCACAGAAATATTTTTCATCATGGTTACTTTAAATTCTAGCGGCCACCGAACCCAGCCCGATAATTCCAGCCACCGCAAACATCCACCTACAACTGCCACTGTCGGAAAAAGCAGACTTAATCACGAGACAATGCATCAATCGGATTCAGTTGCGAAGCCCGTTTGGCCGGCATAAAACCAAACAATACCCCAATCACAGTGGAACACAGTACCGCCATTACAATAGAAAGCGTTGAAAACGACATGGCAAAATCGGTGGCCACAAGATTAAACAGCATACTGATGGCAAAAGAAAACAATACGCCTACCACCCCGCCAATCAGACAAATCAGCACCGCCTCAATCAGAAACTGCTCAAGAATATTGTGCTGACGCGCCCCGATGGCCATACGGATACCAATTTCCTTTACCCGCTCAGTTACCGACACCAGCATGATATTCATCACCCCGATACCACCCACTACCAGTGAAATCAGGGCAATACTGGAAATCAGTAAAGTCATGGTACCGGTGGTGCTTTCAATGGTTTGCTTGATGGTATCGCTGTTACGGGTAAAAAAGTCTTCCGTACCATGACGGGCTTTCAGCAACTCAATAATGCCTTTTTCGGCCGTTTGCGAATTAACATTATCTTTTACCTTTACCGTTACCGAAGTAATGTATTTCGAGCCGGAAATCCGATTCATCAGCGTAGTATAGGGGGTATAGAGTTGCAAACTGTCACTATCCATAAAGCTATTATTGTTCGGTGCCGTCACCCCTATCACCCGTAATGGCCGTTTATTAAACAAAATCACCTGCCCCAGTGGATTAGTGCCATCAGCAAACAGCTTGTTTTTGGTGTTGTTATCAATCACCACCACCTGACCATTCTGAGTAACATCATCTTCATTAAACAGGCTGCCAACAGCAATTTTAATACCGCGTACATCGAAATACTGGTCACCGACTCCATATAGCTGCGCAGAAAGTGACTGATTATCATATGTTAACGTGCCACTGGTACTTACTCCCGGAGTAACACTGTCAACATAATCCTGCTGTTTCAATGTTTCCGCATCGCCCACAGTCAGGGTTTTAATCCGGGATGAACGGCGATCGCCAAATCCATAGCCCGGATAAACCGTAACCGTATTTGTGCCCATAGCATTAATGTTTTCCAGAATTTTTGCCTGCGAGCCTCGTCCCAGCGCCACCACTGAAACCACCGAAGCAATACCGATGATAATCCCGAGCATGGTGAGAAAGGAACGCATCTTATGCGCCATAATTGCCTGAATGGACATGCGAAACGACTCAAATAGCTGGTCGCGGTAAAAATGCCAGGAGTTATGCTCTGCAATACTTTCAACGTTGCTGGGGGGAATGCTTGTATTTTTGCTGTGGTCGGCAATAATGCGCCCATCGCGTATTTCAATCACCCGATTGGCATTGGCAGCGATAGTTGGATCATGGGTTACCATTACAATGGTATGGCCTGCATCATGCAGTTTATGCAGAATTTCCATCACATTTTGCCCGCTGCCGGTATCCAGTGCACCGGTAGGTTCATCCGCCAGGATGATTTCACCACCATTCATCAGCGCCCGGGCAATACTAACCCGCTGCTGCTGACCACCAGAAAGTTCGCTGGGGCGATTTTCTTCCTTACCGGCCAGTCCGAGCTGCGCCAGCAATTCATCTGCCCGTTTCAGCCGCTCGCCATGTTCCATACCCGCATACACAGCAGGCAAGGCTACATTTTCGCGGGCAGTTAACGAACTGAGCAGGTTATAACGCTGAAAAATAAAACCAAAGCTACGACGGCGCAAAGCGGCCTGCTCGTCCGCAGTCATGGTCGCGGTTTCCACGCCATCAATCCTGTATGAACCGCTGGATGGCACATCCAGACAACCAATGATATTCATCAGAGTAGATTTACCGGAACCAGACTGGCCGATAATGGCCACAAAATCGCCTTTTTCGATACTCAGGTTGATATCCTTAAGCACCTGTACCCGGTTTTCACCATGGCCAAACCAGCGATTGATGGCCTTAATTTCCAATAAACTCATGACTTACATTCTCGAGCCGCGCATTTTCGGGTCTCTGCTAACGCCATTTCTGGCTTCAGCACTGCTTAGTGCCGATAACACCACCTGATCACCTGCATTCAAACCAGATTTCACTTCCGTACGCATCCCATCAGTAATACCGGTCTGAATCTGTTTTTCCTGTACCTGCTGGTCATTGCCCAATACCTGCACTACTTTTTTGCCTCGTCGATGCTTGATAGCCTGATTGGATACTGTGAGCACATTAGTGGCAGATTTCACCAGTATATTATTCTGAGTAGTCATACCAATATGCAGCGCACCGTCATCATTCGGAACCAGTGCGCGGGCATAGTAATAAATAGCCGTATCGGTGGTGTCAGTACTGGTGTTGTAACCGCCTTGCGACATTTTGGTTAAGCCCGGGTCTACTGCTTCGAGCGTAGCATTACGCACCTTACTGTTATCCGCCAGCGTAGTGAAAGTTAAATGCATGCCCGCTTTAACCTTGTTCATGTCTCCCTCTGCAATCTGCATTTTATTCAGCATTTTGCTCAAATCGGCCAGCTGAACAATAGTCGGCGTATTCTGGCTGGAATTTACCGTTTGCCCTTCTTCTACCGGAATGGAAACCACTGTGCCATCCATCGGCGCAGTAATACGCGTATAGCCCAAATCTGCTTCGGAAGTATTAATCGCAATCTGGGTTTGCCGAATCTGAGATTTCAGCTCGGCCACATTGGCGCGTGCCGCGGCCAGATTGTCTTGCGCATTATCAAAGTCTGCTTTGGATGTAGCATCCTGAGCCATTAGAGCCTGTTCGCGCTCAAATGCCCGCTTCTTCATCTTCAAGGCGATTTCAGCCGATACCAGCTGTGCCCGGTAAGTATCCAGCTTGGCTTTATTGGTGTTGAGCGTGTTTAACTGAGTAGTTGAATCGATATCCGCAATCAAATCACCCTTTTTCACCTGCTGCCCCAATTTGACATACAATTTTTTAATCTGGCCTGACGCCTGTGCACCCACGTCAACTAGCTGAGCTGCGGCAATTTCACCGGTAGCATTGACCGTCTGGCTTATATCACTGCGGCGCACCTCATCAGTAACAAAATTCATCTGGTTTTTAGGTTTGAAAAACAGGCTCCACAATACTGCGGCCAGCAGCACCAAAACCAGTAACCACACTACCCTTTTAACCCATTTTTTTTTCATCTGCTTCATTATCCGTATAACACTCAAGCATTTTTGCCCTAATTAATACATGGTGGCAAAAGATTAAAATTGTAAAGGATGCAAACCATTCTCATCAACATATCTTTCAGATATAACCATAAGTCTGCTATAAGACAGATAAAATACAGTGTTTATTAACCATTATTTACCTTAGCCGAAATTTTTCTCATTCTGCACAGAATTAAAACCTATTATGCTTTGACAACGCCAGCACAACTGATTAAGCTGCGCAGCTTTGTGTTCATAGTATTGAAAAAAAGCACTAACGGTTTACAATCAAAACAATAATGTGAGCATCAGCGTGCCGATAAATCATTCTGGCACCCACAAGAAAGCAGTTTGGAACATACCATAATGACTAATTCAACCATTCGCCGGGCAGTGTATGCTGGCAGTTTTGACCCGCCCACCAATGGCCATTTATGGATGATTCGTGAAGCCCAGCCATTGTTTGATGAACTGACTGTTGCTATCGGGGTTAATCCGGAAAAAACCACGACGTATTCAATCGAAGAACGCAAGCAAATGCTGCGGGCAATTACTGCCAATTTTCCCAATGTGAAAATCTCCTGCTTTGAGAACCAGTATCTGGTTAATTATGCGCGCAGTATAGGGGCGGATTTCATCGTGCGCGGCATTCGTACCGCCTCAGACTATGAATATGAGCGCTCTATGCGCCACATCAATCATGATTTACAGCCGGATATATCCACTATTTTTCTGATGCCGCCACGTGAATATGCCGAGGTTTCCTCAACCATGGTTAAAGGCATGGTAGGCCCGCAAAACTGGCAAGCAATGATACGCCGCTATGTACCTGATGCTGTTTATGAAAAAATCATGCAGGATCATATGTACCATGAGCGTTGAACATTGCCCTACCATCAAAATTCATAACCATCAGAACCACAAAACCATAGCTTAAATGCTGGCTTAGCATTTGGTTCCTATAATATACAGAGCTTTAATAATGGCTTCTAATCCAGAGAAGGAGCCATTATTCGCAGACAGGATTTTTCATAACATTGCTTTCTGCCCATCTATTTTCCATGTAAGTGGGGCAACCGTGCTGTACGCACTAGCTGAAAAATGCTATCGTGCCAAATCCACATTCTGTTGTTACCTTTAAGTGTATTAATATAGCTGTAATGCAGTGGCTTAACACCAACTATGCGGAATATCATCAATACACGTACTATATTTTCGCCCCGTTCGGCTCATAGTCGGGTTATAAAATCAGTGCGCCACTTTACAAAATCTTTACCGCTACCGTACAATCATTTTAGTATCTGATTCTATTCCTTATTTCGTTACAGTCGTACAAACCTGAACCGTATGACAAGTTTCTTCTGTCTTACGTATTAGCAGATAAATATTCTTACCATCACATCTATAAGGAGTAGCAGCACATGGCTTACCAATCTATTAATCCGTTTAATAACGAACTCATAAAAACCTTCACCAATCACACTGATGCTGAAGTAGAAAGCGCACTGACGCAGGCCTATGCCTTGTATCAGTCTGCATGGGCACAACCAGAAAACATTGCCGACAGACAGGCCTTACTGCGCCGTCTGGCTGATGTCATGACCATGCATCAGGACAAAATTGCCCGTACCATCACACTGGATATGGGTAAACGTCTGGCTGAAAGCCGCAATGAAGTTGCCTGTTGCATTGACATAGTACAGTACTATGCAAAACAGGCTGCCGAACTACTTAAACCAGTAGCCTATCCTAGCAAACTGGGCAAGGGCTGGGTAGAACATCATCCTATTGGCATTATTCTGGCTATCGAACCGTGGAACTTTCCGATTTATCAACTGATTCGCGTGATTGCTCCGGCAATAGCAGTGGGTAATCCGGTAATGGCCAAACATGCCAGCAATGTACCGCAGTGTGCGCAGCTGGTAGAAGATTTACTGCGCGAAGCCAATGCACCGGCTGGCGCCTATACCAATCTGTTTGTCAGCCCAGACCAGATTGCCACCATCATCAGCGACAAACGGGTACAGGGTGTTGCTCTTACCGGTTCCGAAGGTGCCGGCAGCGTTGTGGCCGGACAGGCCGGCAGCAAGCTGAAAAAAGCCACCATGGAACTGGGCGGCAATGATGTATTCGTGGTTACAGATGATGCAGATGTGGTAGCTGCTGCACATACCGCAGTAGGCGGCCGACTGTATAACGCCGGACAGGTATGCACTGCGGCAAAACGTTATATCGTGCACGAAAAAGTGGCGCAGCAGTTTATTCAAATTGTTCAGGACGACTTTGCCAAAGTAATAATGGGCGATCCACTGGATGAAAATACTACTCTGGCTCCGCTTTCCTCACGTAAAAGCAAAGAAAATTTGCAGAAACAGCTTGATGCAGCCATTACCCATGGTGCTAAAGTATTGTGTGGTAATCAGCCAGCCGATGGCAACTTCTTCACTCCTACCCTGATTACCGATATCAGCCGTGATAATCCAGCTTATTTTGAAGAATTTTTTGGCCCAGTAGCTCAGTTATATGTGGTTAAAAATGACGATGAAGCCATTGCACTGGCTAATGATTCCAACTTTGGCCTGGGTGGCACCGTTTACTCAAAAGATATTGAACGGGCGAAAAAAATAGCTTCCCGAATTGAAACCGGGATGGTATTTATCAACCGCTTTGGCGATTCAGTAGCTGAATTACCATTTGGCGGAGTAAAGCGCTCCGGTTTTGGGCGTGAGCTGAGTGATTTAGGTATAAAAGAGTTTGTTAATCACAAACTGGTAGTTATTGGTCAGGAATAATTTTTCCTGTTTGCCTGTTAAAAAAGCAGTCTGGAACCTCAGACTGCTTTTTAGCAAATGAAAATACTGCTTTATCATAACCAGCAGCAACAGCCATGCCGGCTAATCACTTCTGTATATTGAATTCCACCTGCTCAGGTAAACCTTTTGGCACAATCAATAATACAAACGGGCGCATCTGATAGCCCAGCACCGCGCCAGAGCGGATACGCAGATTTAATATCAACCTGTCCTGCACACGGTTTAGTGCCAATGGCATAATATCCAGTTGCTGCTGCACTATTCCTGCATCAAATACCAATACATCCTGAGTGGTAAAATCGATTGGTGTTGGATTTCCGGCTTTACCCATGGTAGCAGCCATAGCAAAATAACGGGCAAACTCTTCTGCGGAGGTAATATGCCGTGGTACTGACTTGGTTACCGTATTTTTAATAAAGTAATTTTTGGCCTGCTGGTAAGAAACCGGTATGGCTAATTGATTCCGTACCTGAGCAGAAGCATTGGCTGCCATGGCCGTTGAATAACTACAACCACTCAGCGAGCCAGCCAGCAACAGACCAAACAACATAGAGTAAACATGACAACGCACGGCATACCTCCTGTCAGGTTCAGTAAAAACTACTGCTGCTTAAAGGCCAGCCATGCCAGAATCAGCCAGCCAATAATCATCAACACCCCGCCCACCGGCGTAATTGCACCCAGCCAGCGTGGCAAGCCCAAAGCCATCAGATACAGCGAGCCACAAAAAATAATCAGTCCCAACTGTAACAGGCAAAACGGTATTTTTACCGCAAAAGACGGCACAGCTTTTGCCAGCACACCCAGCGCCAGCAAACCGAGTGCATGCCAGAAAAAATATTGTGTGGCCGTATGCCACCATTGCAGTTGCTGCTCACTGGCCATGTGTTTTAACCCATGTGCACCAAATGCACCCAACATTACCGCCACAGCCAGATTAAACGCTGCCATACCTAACCACATAAATATCTCCCATCATTAACATAACCAGTAAGTCTGTTCAGCTTACTGCTGATTAGCTGTACAGCCACATTATTCAACCAGACAATCACAGTATAAAGGCCACAATTTCGGATAACAAATCACTTTACCAGCCAGCTCCTAAATCATTCAGCAACAGCCACTGCAAATCAGTACTATTCATAGCCGCTTTCAGATTGTCTTAACAACCAATAAAAAAACTGACCAATCTACCAGATTAGTCAGTTTTCAGCATTCAAACTTACATTAACTTTTTATCATATTATTTACAGCTGATACCAGCAATTTGCGGCGCTTTCGCCGTACCTACCTTAATGACACAGCTAGTAGTGCCGCTGCCAGATACAGTCAGATTACCGGCAGCCAGATTCATATTCAAAGGTTCTTTCACACCCATTTTCACCGCAGTGCTGGCCAGCTTCTGCACATCTTCCGGCTCATAAGCAGTATTATTGGCCGCTATCTTGATATCCTTGGCACCAGCACTTACCGCTACCAGCAGCCCTAAAGAAAGCATCAGGCCATTACGTATCAATTTATTCATCGGACTCCTTTCCGAAGAGAAAATCCACTAAACATACTAAAACAAAAGCGTAAGATTTTCCAGTAAAATTATTGTAACTTACCTCAAGCAAACAGCAATTAGCTTACTGCGACAATAAATGTTCTGGTTAATACCAGTATTATCACTCTGGCTACAAATAAAAAGGCTGTATACCCAACTTGCAGTATACAGCTAACTAAAGAAACTTTTAAATCAAATAAATAGTGTATATCGGCGCAAACCAAATCAGCATACTATTCTCTGTTAGTGTGATTGATGGTCTAGTGCATCTCTGTCCTGCTGATATTCACCCCACAAAGCATTTACCACTCCCAACAGTATGGCAAAACCAATTCCTAAACACCAGGCAAAATACCACATAAATACTCCTTGATTTGTGCTTTTCCTGCCAGCCACAGCGCCGGCAGGAAAAGCCATTTTTAATATGCACTGTGATCGTTCTTGCGAATCAGCTCACTAGTTACCTTGCCGCGCATTACCCGATAACACCAGCTGGTATAAAACAAAACAATCGGCACAAAAATAATTGCTGCTACCAACATCACGGTTAAGGTAAATTCACTGGAACTGGCATCCCACACCGTCAGGCTGGAACGCAGATCAGTACTGGACGGCATGATAAAGGGAAACATCGCCACACCGGCTGTACCGATTACCCCGGCCAGCCCCAGTGCAGACGACCAGAATGCTACAAAATTTTTGCCATTCTTGGCCAGCAACCACGCCAGAATAAAGCCTACATACGCCAGTACCGGAATCAGCAATAACAGCGGGTATTGCTGAAAATTATGCATCCATGCACCAGCAGCAGTCACCACCTGCTTATGCAATGGATCAGGAGAAGCAGCCGGTAAATAGCTTCCAGCCACAAGGCTATAACCCTTGATGCCCAAATCAATCCAAATACCGGCCAACGAAAACGTTATTACTACCACAATCAACGCAATTGTACTGGCTCGCAGCGCACGTTCTCTCACCACATCCTCAGTACGCAAAGCCAGATAAATTGCACCATGGAAAATAATCATCGCCGCAGATACCACACCACACAACAGACTGAACGGGTTGAGTAGCGCCCAGAATGTGCCGGTATAGAAAGAACGCAAATCATCATCAAAATGAAACGGCACCCCCAGCAGCAAATTGCCAAAAGCTACACCAAAAATCAGCGGTGGCACAAAACTGCCGACAAACAATAACCAGTCCCAACTGGAACGCCACAGAGAATTATTGATTTTACTGCGATAATCAAAACCTACTGGACGAAAGAACAAGGCCCACAACACGGCCATCATTGCCCAGTAAAAACCAGAAAAGGCTGTTGCATAGGCATAAGGCCAAGCTGCAAAAATAGCCCCGCCACCGGTAATAAACCATACCTGATTTCCATCCCAGTGCGGGCCTACCGTATTAATAATCACACGGCGTTCATTATCGCTTCTGCCTACAAACGGAAGCAGAGCACCTACGCCCAAATCTTGTCCGTCCATAATGGCAAAACCAATCAGCAAAACACCCAGCAACAGCCACCAAATGAATTTCAATACCGGATAATCTAAGAATTCCATGGTCTACTCCTAATGCTCTGCTTCATTGGCATAACGTCCCGTGCCCAGCGAGCCCGGCCCCTGACGCGAAAATCGTACCATCAGATATACTTCGACAATCAGCAATATCGTGTACAGCGTCACAAACCCAAAAATCGATCCCCAGATATTGGCTGCAGTTAACGAAGAAACAGAAAGATTGGTTGGCAGTACCCCATATACCGTCCATGGCTGGCGGCCATATTCCGCCACAAACCATCCGGCTTCACAAGCTAGCCAAGGTAATGGCAAACTCCAGAAAGTCCACTTGAGCAGCCAACGTTTTTCAGCAAAATTATTTTTAACCGAAGCATAAAAGGTCACAGCCATCAACAACAGCATCAGAAAACCACACAGTACCATGATGCGGAAACTCCAGAACATTGGTGTCACACGCGGAATGGTTTCTCGTGCTGCATGTGCAATATCCATTTCTGTAGCCTGACGCACATCCGGTACATAAGATTTCAGCAACAAACCAAAACCCAAATCATTACCATATTCTTTTAGAGTGGCCTGTGCCTGTGCATCAGTACGATTTTTCCGCAATGCTTCCAACGCAATTACCGCTTCACGACCATTGTGGATACGCTCAATATTTTCGGCAATAATTTCTTTAATCCCTGGAATCTGCTTATCCAGCGACCGAGTACCAATTAATCCCATTGCCCACGGAATTTTTACCGCAAAATCATTTTTCATTGCCTGCTCATTTGGTATAGCAATCAGATTAAATGAAGCCGGAGCCGGTTCGGTTTCCCACATGGCTTCCAGCGTAGCCATTTTGGTTTGTTGCGATTTACCAACTGTATAGCCAGACTCATCACCGAGCACAATCACCGACAGAATCGAAGCCATACCAAAAGCAACAGCAATACGGAAACTTTTCTTGGCAAATTCCACATCCTGACGTTTTAACAGATACCAAGCAGAAATAGACATCACAAAAATCGCACCGGTTACATAACCCGCAGAAACCGTATGTACAAACTTGTTCTGCGCCACCTCATTGAGAAAAATATCCGCAAAACTAGTCATTTCCATACGCATGGATTCAAAATTGAAATGTGCACCTATCGGTTCTTGCATCCAGCCATTAGCCACCAGAATCCATAATGCAGACAGATTAGTGCCCAAAGCCATCAGCACGGTAACCATAAGATGGCCGGGGCGACTTAGTCTCTCCCAACCAAAAAAGAACAAACCCACAAAGGAGGATTCCAGAAAAAAAGCCATCAGCCCTTCAATCGCCAACGGCGCACCGAATATATCACCCACATAATGAGAGTAATACGACCAGTTAGTGCCAAACTGGAATTCCATCGTAATTCCTGTGGTTACCCCCAGAGCAAAGTTGATACCGAATAACTTACCCCAGAAGCGCGTCATATCCTTATAAATCTGTTTGCCAGTTAACACATAAACCGATTCCATAATTACCAGAATCCAAGTCAGCCCTAGTGTCAGCGGCACAAACAAAAAATGATAAAGCGCAACCAGCGCAAACTGCAGTCTTGACAGTTCTACCAAATCCATAGCTTTGTTCCCTGTTCTATATTAAAAACTTTTATTCAGTTATTACACTTGCAGTGGCAATTACCAAATCATCCTAGTTTAATATAACAAAATGCTCTATCTAAATCGGGAAGATTAAACTTGGAATAAAAATTTCCTCATACAAATCTATATTCAAGCTTACAGCAAAAAAGCAAAAATCAAAATAAACACAACACCTATTGCCTATAGATAACTAATTTTTTACATTAACAATACAAATACCACATACATATAAGTATAAATTATAAAACAACGAGTTTCTTAATATTTATCCATACATAATTAACTTGATTTAAATCAAACTACACTCTCTTTTTCAAAAAAAAACAGCCACAATGTGGCTGTCAGAAAAATTAAATCAGCTAAACAGTTTATCAGGGTTAACTTCAACCCACATCCAACACCTGCGCATCCGGCCATGGATTCACCTGATGGCTGGCCACAATCAGAATCCCATGCTGCTGATGTCGCCTCAGCATTGCAGCCAGCGCCGTTTGAGTCTCTTCATCAATACCGGCAAAAGGTTCATCCAGAATCATCAGCGCATAAGGCCGCAACAACAGACGCGCCAGTGCAATCCGCCGTGCCTGCCCGCCAGACACCGCCGCACCATATTCACCCAAGGGCGTATCCAGCTTTTCAGGCTGATTTTCAGCCCATGCTGCCAGCCCGACACTGGCTAATACCGCCCATAACTCATCCTCAGTGGCCTCAGCCTTACCCAAACGCAGATTTTCAGCCAAAGTTAAATCAAATATATCAAGCTGCTGCGCCAGGTAGGCTACCTGTCCCTGCCATTGCCAAGCCGCAAATGGCTGCTGATTGCAGTACAGCTCACCACTTTCAGGTTGCAGCTCATCTGCCAAAACCGCCAATAGCGTTGATTTCCCCGCACCCGATGCTCCCTGTAACAGCAGAATATCGCCATTAATCACCTCAAAACTGATATTTTCGGCACCATTCAACGCACCTGGCCAGCGCGCGCATATTCCCCGCGCCTGCAAATGTAGTACTACCGGCAAGGCTGGTTTGGCAAATTCCGGTAATACCTGAGCTGGCACAAGAGCATTCAGACGCGCACAGGCTGCTCGACACAAGCCATATGTCATCATATTCATACCCAATAGCAGTACCAGTTCCGCAAACCCAAACACAGCCAGCAACAAAGCCAATAACATCGCTACTGATAAGCCGCCATGACCTAACTGCACACTTCCCTGCCACAACAGAATTGCCGCCGCTACAGCCAGACATACTTGCTGTAACAGCACTACCTTACCTGCCAGCCGCTGCTGGCGTAACTGGCCACTGACATAAATCCCGTCTTCAGCAAAAAAAGCAGTAGCAAAACGCGGCCATTGCTGCCACTGCAACAGTGCGGTTAACACTTCCAGTGGTTGCAGCAAAGCTGCACGTCGCTGCTCAGCCTGTGCAGCCTGCTGCCTGCCCCAGTTTTGTCCGCACCAAGCGGCCACGGCGGGAATAACGACTGTGGCCAGTAATAAGGGAACGCCCAGATACAATGCCAGCAACCCATTGGCTACAATCGCGGTCAGGTCAAGAATGCACAGCAGCACAATTAGTGCCCATAACCATGGCAGTACCACATTCAGCGGCCAGTTATTAAGAAGTTCAATATCACTGAGCAAACGATGCATCTGGCGAACAGATGCCGATTGCTGCTTACCTGCTGCCAGACGGGCAAACAGGCCACTGCGCAAATCAGCCAGCAAACCCAGTACCGCATCATGCGACCCCAGACGCTCCCCATAGCGGCCGGCAGTACGCACAATGGCCAGCAAACGGATAATCCCTGCCGGCGTAAAATAATTAAATGTATAGGCTGTAGCCAGACTCAGCAGCCCGGCCAGTCCGGCAGCAGTAATAAACCAGCCGGATAAAGCCAGCAAAGCAATACTGGCAATAGCCGTTGCCTGCCCTAACACCCACGCCAGTATCCAGGCGCCCTTGCGGCTCAATAAAAGATTCGATAATTTTAACTGCTGACCCGCCCACAACAAATGGTAACTCTTCATCATAATTGCTCCTGCTGGCCAGACAACACAATCTCTCGATCTACCCACCTCGCATAACTAACATCATGACTCACCAGCAACACCGTTTTGCCGATACTCAAGCGCGCCAGCAACTGCATAATATCTGCCGCAGTCTGTGCATCCAGATGAGCCGTTGGTTCGTCCAGCAGCCACAATGGCGCATTGCGCAACAGCATTTGTGCCAGTGCCAACCGCTGTAATTGCCCCCCAGACAAGCCCCGGCCGCGCTCCCCCAGTAACGTGGACATCTGTTTGGGTAAACGCTGTACCAGTTCCCACAGCCCTACCTGCTGCAACACCTGCTGCAACTGCTCATCAGTAGCAGCAGCACAGGCCAGACGCAGATTTTCCGCAATCGATAACGGCAGAATCGGCGGCGTTTGTGCCAGATAAGCTACTGACTGCCGCAACAGCGGCAAATTCAGATCAGCATAATTATGCTGATTAATCCACAAAGTACCCGAGTAAGGCGCAAACCCCAGCAAAGCCTGCAACAGACTGGACTTACCACTGCCACTTGCTCCGCTAAGCAGAACACGTTCGCCAGCTTGTACACTGAAACTGAATTGTGGCACACGAATACGCTTATCCCGTCCATACACCACTAAACATTCTGCCCGCAAGCACGGTGGAGTCTGTAACACAAAATCCACCTCAGCAGAAACGGCAGCCACATTATTTGCCACCTCACACAACGGAATTAATGCTTCTGCCGCCGCCTCAGCTTTGGCCTTATCATGATAATCTGCCCCAAGCTGGCGCAGCGGAGCATAAAATTCCGGTGCAAGCAATAGAATAAACAGTGCGCCCTGATAAGGTACCGGTATCTGACCATTGGCCCACGGCAACACCCCCAGCAGCCCTAGCCCCAGATAAACCGCCACCAGCGCAATCGCCAGCGCTGCAAACAATTCCAGCACCGCAGTAGACAGAAAAGCCAGACGTAACACCGTCATAGTGCGCACCCGATAAGACTCGGCAGCCGAATCAATGGCCTGCTGAGCCTGTCGCTGCGCCCCTAAACGGCGTAATGTCGGCAAACCGCGTAACAAATCCAGAAAACGCCCGCTTAAAGCTGCCAGAGCAGACAACTGCGCCCGGTTTTTACGTGCCGCAGCCTGCCCCAGCAAAATCATGAAAACCGGCACCAGCGGCGCAGTCAGCAGCAACAGAGCAGCAGCAAACGGACTATAAAAACATGTTGCCGCAGCAATCAATAACGGCATCAATGCCGCCAGCTGCTGTTGCAGCACATAACGGCTGAAATAGCCATCCAGAGCATCCACCTGTTCCAACACCAGCGTTGACAGTGCACCATCACTACCATACTGGCTGCGTTCCGGCCCCAGAAAAGCCAGTGCTTTTAATAATTGGCTGCGCAACTGCAACCGTATTGCTACACTGGCGCGCAACAGCAGCCGCTCCCGGACATAATTCAACAACGGCCGCAACAACCAACAAGCAAGCAGATAGGGTAAAAACTGCCGTAATGCCGCAGCCACCTGCTCACCATTGAGCCACAAAGCAAACAGATTGGCCAAAAGTGCACTTTGCACAATAATCAGTATCGCCACTGTAATCATCAGAACCCATGCCAGCCGAAACGAACGACGTTGCTGCTTTTGCCATAAACGCAGATAAAACCGTGGCGTGGATGGGTATAAATTCTGTCTAGCCAATCTGTTTGCCCCCTTACATAAAACCTTCAAAACATTTTGTCCAAAACTATGCAGTCACAATCGCCTGCGGTGAAACGCGCCCAAGCTGCCAGTGCTGCACTGCCCAGCCAAGCAAATCAGCCAGACTATCCACTTGCGGAGCCTGCGGTAGCCCCAGATAAACCAGAACCTGCCGCAATAAGGCCTCGCGTTTGCGCAGATCTAATGCTGGCGCCTGCGTCTGTTTCGACCATTTCTGTCCCAGCGCATTGGTTAACAGTGGCAAATGGGCATAGTTGGGCTGAGGCAAACCCAGTAACTGCTGTAAATAAATCTGACGCGGTGTAGACACCAGTAAATCCTGCCCGCGCACCACATGATTAACACCTTGCGCAGCATCATCCACCACCACAGCCAACTGATAAGCCCAAAAACCATCAGCCCGTAACAACACAAAATCACCCACATCACCGGCCAGATACTGCTGCTGCCAGCCCTGTATCGCGTCCTGAAAACTGATTAACTTTGCCCCAACCCGCAAGCGCCAAGCCGGTATCTTATTAGTACACAAATGTGTATCTGCTCCCAGTGAGGCACAACGCCCACTGTAAATAACACCATCCACACCCATACCCTGTGCTTCAGCCTGCACTATTTTACGGCTGCAATAACACGGATAGACCAGCTCATGTGCACGCAACTGTGCTAGAGCCGCCTCATACAAATGATGACGTTTACTCTGATACACCACTTCACCATCCCAATGCAGGGCAAAAGCTTCCAGCGTGGCCAGAATGGCGGTGGACGCACCGGGCATTTCCCGTGGCGGATCCAAATCTTCCATACGCACTAGCCAACGGCCATGCTGGCTGCGCGCATCCAAATACGAAGCTACCGCTGTTAACAGCGAACCAATATGCAATAAACCCGTAGGACTGGGAGCAAAACGCCCTACATACAACTCAGCCACAGACAACATCCATTCTTATACAGCCAGCACAACAAATAACTTAACATTACCCCCGCAAAAGTACAAACTGACATGTACCATCAGCGACTACCTTAACAATAAAAATTACTTATCAAAAATTTACCTCAAATCAGCATCTATCATTTTCACCTTTGCTATTAAACCAGTACCAGACTAAAAAAGAGGAACCATAAAAAGGTATAATTAAACCTATCTAAACATATTGGCACACCATGATTAGCTCCGAATCGCGCCTGCTTATTATCGATACAAGCACCAACTATCTGTCATTAGGAATCCATCAAAATGGATATACCCACAGCATTTACGAAGCAGTGGGCGCAAAACAGTCCGAACTGATATTACCGCGTATCCAACAATTGCTAGACACAGCCAGCCTGACACTGGCGCAGCTAGATGCCATAGTATACGCACAAGGGCCGGGCGCCTTTACCGGATTACGTATCGGGTTGGGCGTGGCTACCGGTCTGGCACTGCCAAACAACCTGCCTCTGATTGGCATTCCCTGTCTGGATGCCGTCGCTGCGCTGGCACCCAGCCAACCATGTGTACTGGCCGCAACCGATGCACGCATGAACGAACTGTTCTTTGCCTGGTACGACACCCAAAATCATAAACGTTTGAGCGATTATCTGGTCGGTTCTGCCAGCAGCATCCAGCTTCCGGCCGACCAGCATACTGCTATCGGCATTGGCAACGCCTACGCTCTGGATATCATCTTACCAGTTTCAGGACAGAATCTTATGCCTGGCGCACAGGAATATGCCCAACTGGCCTTATCCGGCCGTTATATTCCTACCAATGCTGCTCATGCCAGTTTGCATTACGTACGCAACAAAATTGCGCTAACCGCTGCCGAGCAGGCAGCCAGACGTGCTGCGGGTCAGACAGCATGAATATCCGTGCCGCTACCCTTGCCGACATCCCCGCTTTGCATGCCATGGAACAACAGTGCAACCCCTCGCCATGGTCAGCAGCGCAACTCACCAGCAGCATCAATGCACCACAGCCCGTATGGATAATCGACTTGCCCGAACACGGAGTGGTCGCCATGCTGGTCTGGCAAAAACTACCGGACGAGGTAGAAATCCATCTGCTCAATACCCATCCGGTACACAGACGACAAGGGTATGCACAACAATTACTTGAACATTTATTTCAGTGGGCACAACAGCAACACATCAGCCGTATACTGCTCGAAGTCCGTGCCAATAATTGCGGCGCATTACAGTTGTATGAACACAATGGTTTCAAACGTTGCGGCCTGCGCAGAAACTATTATCAAAATGGCGACGATGCCGTGCTAATGGAAAAACTATGCTAGACAGCCGCTACCTCTACTTACACGAAGCAATGGGCTTGGGCCCCATGTGGTTATCACAGGCTGCTCATCTAATCATTCCAGATTCAGCCGAAAAAAATACCACAGTAGACAACAGCACTGCACCCACTCGCCAGCCTGCACCCGCCAGAACTGGCAAGCAGCAATCCATAGCTGCTGTCAAGACCGCGCCAGCACACAAATCTTTCCCGCAGCCAACCAACCGTCACCGCGCTGCCTTACAACAAATTATCGGCCAGCGCCCTTCTACAAACCTACCAGAAGTACAAACAGCAGTAGACACCAGCATCAATACCAGCAGCCACAAATCCATAGCAGGCGAATTAAATATCAGCTTTGAGGCCATACCTACCACACTGATAACCTGCACCCGCTGCAACCTGCATCAGGAACGCTGCACCCCTCTGCCCGGCTACGGTGCAGTCAACGCACGCCTGCTGGTAGTCAGCTCCAATCCGGCACCACCAGACGACAGCAGCCAGCAACTTTTCAGCGGTGAAGTCGGCAAACTGCTCAACAACATGCTGGCCGCCATCAATATCAGTACCGAAGAAGTTTTCTATACCAGTCAGGTAAAGTGTGCGCCCAACATCAGCCTGCGCATCACCGCCGAACATCTTCACGCATGTTTGCCCTACCTGAGTGCACAAATCGAGCACATCAGGCCACAGGCTATCCTGCTACTTGGTCAAATATTCAGTCAGCTCGACCAGAATACACTGGCGCAGAATCTGCATAACGTCCCATATGTCATATCACCTCATCCGGCACGATTATTGCGGCAAAGCCACTTAAAGGCCACAGCATGGGCGGCATTGAAACAATTGCGTAATTATTTACAATAATCTGTCTCAAAAAAGCAGTCTTACTAAGGATAAGTACGCACAAGCCAAAATATCTATGTTAAAATATGATAATAAAATTTTAAATAAATAAAATCAACATATTATGCATATTTCTCTTGGTCCTGTCGTGATGATCCTATTGGTGGCCGTTTTGGCCGCCATCATCTGCCGACGTCTGCACATTCCCGCCATGCTCGGCTACCTTGTGGTTGGCTTTATTGCCGGCCCAGGCTGGCTGCATTTAATCAACCAGAATCATGCCACCGAATTTATCGGCGAAATCGGCATTACCTTCCTCATGTTCAGCATCGGGCTGGAGTTTTCCATTGGCAAACTTAAAGCCATGCGCCGGCTGGTGCTCGGACTGGGTGGATTACAGGTTGCACTTACCCTGACTGCCCTCTTTATCATACTTGGCATCATGGGCATCCAGCTCACCTGGGCATTTACCCTTGCCGCCGCCATGACTATGTCGTCTACCGCCATCGTCAGCCGCATCATGGTAGAGAAAAACGAACTGGGGCAACACTACGGCCACATGATTATGGGCGTATTGCTGATGCAAGACATCGCCGTCGTACCGTTGATGATCCTGTTTCCCGCACTGGCACATAGCAGTGACGGCCTGATACTACAAATGGGCAAAGCCCTGCTCACCATGGCAGTGGCACTTGGCCTGCTGCTGGTAGTCGGCAGCAAAATCATGCCGATATGGTTTCGCCTGATTGCACGTACCAAATCTAGCGAACTATTCATGATAAACGTATTGCTGGTTACACTGGGCGTTGCCTATCTCACCCAGCTGGCCGGCCTGTCGCTGGCACTGGGCGCATTCGTGGCTGGTATGCTCATTTCAGAAACAGAATACCGCTATCAGGTAGAAGACGACATCCGCCCTTTCCGCGACATCCTGCTCGGCTTTTTCTTCATTACCATCGGCATGAAACTCAACATACAGGTATTGCAGTCAAGTTGGTTATTGATACTGGCACTATGTGCACTACTTGTCATCCTCAAAGCACTGGTACTGTATGGCATTAGCCGCTATATGAAAGAAAATACCGGCGACAGCCTCAAAACTGCACTGTATCTAGCGCAGGGCGGTGAATTCGGCTTCGTCATACTAGCCATCAGCGGTGCTCTCAAACTCATCTCACTCGAATTGCAACAGGCAGCCATTGCAGCCGTCCTGCTTTCCATGATATTGGCGCCCTTTATCATGAAAAGTGCCGACATAATCGCCAAACTATTAGTTAAACGCAGCTGGGATGAACAGGCAGTTGACTTGCAGAGCATACTGGTTGACACCATGAACAAATCCGACCATATCCTCATCATCGGCTTTGGTCGCTGTGGCCAGAGTATCGCCCGCGTCTTGCAACAGGAAGATACCCCCTACTACGCCATCGATCTGGATGCCGAGCGCGTGGCTACCGCCAAGGCAGCCGGTGAACCGGTTACCTTCGGAGACGCCAAAAGGCAGGAAGTATTACAAGCAGCCGGATTAAAACGTGCTAATACCGTACTCATCACCATCAACAACATGACCGAGGCCAAACATATCCTCAGCAACATCATGCTAGTTGCCCCCACCATGCCCGTAATCGTGCGCGTCACCAGCGACGACAACATCCCCGTCCTCACCAATATAGGCGCCGATGACATCGTTTCTGATGAAAAAGAATCCAGCCTTACGCTAGCCAGCCAAGCACTATTAAGCTCAGGTAAACCATTCGATGAAGTTTATCAAATCATGCAGCGTATCCGCCAAGACCGCTATCAGGCACTAGAAGGCTTGTTCGCAGGCAGTGATGACGAAATTTCCGATGAAAGTATTCATTACTTCCGTCAGGCTTTCACCCTGCCACCGGATGCCTTTCTAGTAGGTAAAAGCATCAACGACTTGCCACTAGACAAACTGAATATAAAACTGCTTTCCGTGCGTCGCAATGCTCACCAGCTACGCGAGTTTAATCCAGACTTCCGCTTCAAAGCCTCAGACACCCTGGTAGTACTCGGCCTCAGAGACAAAGTAATTCTCTTTGAAAACTGGTCACTACAAGGAACAAGCTAATTTTTTCACAATCAGCACTTGCCATAAGGAAACATATCTGGTTTAATACGGACTTTCCCAAGCACGGGTGATTAGCTCAGTTGGTAGAGCGTCTGCCTTACAAGCAGAATGTCGGCGGTTCGACTCCGTCATCACCCACCAGTTTTCTATTTTATGCATAGCATAAAATATGCGCGGTGGTAGCTCAGTTGGTTAGAGTACCGGCCTGTCACGCCGGGGGTCGCGGGTTCGAGCCCCGTCCGCCGCGCCAAAAAAATAAAAAAAGCACAGCTTCTGCTGTGCTTTTTTTATTATCATCTCAAATCAAGTATTTCAAATTGGCCTTGCAGTTAAAGCGTTCAAACCTACCATCAATAAAACCAGCCATCTTAAATATGTATCTTCCCTATTCAGCTACAGCACAGTTACACAGATAATATACATACCTATCATAATAGAATTATCTATTCAAAATGCTCAACCTGAACTAACCAATACCATCATCACCCCAAACACAAGATTATGCTGCATAATTGTTAAATTTTGTTTAATATACTATTATTCATCGTATTATTAATAGAAAAAACATACTTCCTTTTTTTCTATTCAGAGGTAGGCATGCATTCAATCACACAACAACTGAACGATTTACATCAAACCACAAAATGAGAAAGGTTTATCGTGGGAAATACCGATTATCTGATTGAAGTAAAAAATGTTTCCAAAAAGATCAAAGGCCGGCAAATTTTGGATAACATTTCATTCAAAATTGCACCTGGCCGAATTATGGGTTTCATCGGCCCCAATGGTGCCGGCAAAACCACCATGCTGAAAATGCTCACAGGTTTAATGTTTCCCACTTCAGGAGAGATTAAAATCTGTGGCCATGATATTCAGCAAGACTACGAGCAAGCCGCACTTAATCTGGGTACCATAATTGAAAACCCTGAATTTTATAATTATATGTCTGGTTTTAATAATCTACAGGTATTTGCTGATATGAGCCGCCAGCCAATCAGCAAAAACGAAATAATGCAAACCTTAGCCACTACCGGCCTCAAAGGGGCTGAGCAGCAAAAAGTTAAAGGCTATTCTTTAGGCATGCGGCAAAGATTGGGCGTAGCAAACGCCACCATCCATCAGCCCAAAGTATTAATACTGGATGAGCCCATGAATGGCCTCGACCCTGAGGGAATGAAAGACTTCCGCAACCTGATGAAAAATTTTGTCCGCAACGGAAATAGCATCATTATTTCCAGCCATCTTCTCGCCGAGTTACAGGAAATTGTTAACGATATCTTTATTGTTAACCATGGCAGACAAATATACGCAGGTACAATGACTGATTTCCTCAGTAAATCCAATAATATTGTTCACGTAGAAGTGGGCGGAAATGTATTAGTGGCAGAAAAAATACTACAAGAAAAAGGATATCAGGTTACCAACCAGCTCAATAGTCTTGAAATCACAATTAACCAGAATGATCACGACCCACGTGCGGAAATTGCCAAACTGCTGGTTGAAAACAATATACCCTTAATCGGCTTAAAACTAACACACTACTCTCTGGAAGACTCATTCCTCAATACCATTAACAGCGATAATCAAAAAAGAGGTTAACCAATGAAATTACTGATTAATGAATGGCGTAAATACCTTCGCAACGTTCGCAGCGCGATTATCATACCTTTAATATTATTAGTCGTATTAATCATTTATTTTTGCACTATAGGTTTTATATTTTCGAAGACAACGCACTCACTTTCCGTTGCAGATTGTAACAAGGCATTTTTTTATGGCATAAGTATTTGCTACTATTTTATCAATTTTATCGCTATTATTTATGCTTCCAATATTCTGAGCTCAGAAATATCCAGGGGTACAATTAAATTTATCCTCACACGTCCTTATCAACGTTACAAAATACTACTGGCAAAAATTGGAGCAATAACAATATTAATGCCAGTGATGCTGATTATATTTGTAATCATCACTTTATTATTACAGTTACTAACACTACACCATTTGCCAGAACTTAGTATAATAATAAAATATACTAAAATATGTAGCCTATACATATTAGGGGTTACAGTATTTTTTACTGCATTTGCACTAATGCTTTCTTCTCTGACCAGCAGCCCTGCCTTTGTTACCGGTTGCTGTATTGTGTATTATTTCTTTGCTGCTGGTCTGTGGGCGTTAATCAATTTAATTTATCTTGACCTACCAACAGACGGATGGTTATATAAATTATGTCCTTTAAATGTAAAGAGCTATTTATTTGATTTAATGAAAGATGCAATCGAAAATCCTATTCATAATGAATTCTATATCGCCTTACTGGCCGATATTGTTTATGCGTGCATTTTCTTCCTGATAGCTGTGCTGGTATTCCGACGGCGTGATATCTCATTAGCCAATTAACAGTGACTTTACTGAAGCCATATAACAGGCCAGATTCTAAAAATCTTTTGGAAAATAATTAACACCAAAACCACCTTTTTCCAATCTGGCCTTATCATTTCCAGTCTGGAATACTTTTAGTTAAACCAGCAAATATAAAATACCACCAATCAAGCATATTTAATACTAAAAAACCAGTAATGATCATACTGATTAAGATATTTCCGGTTTCAATGCAAATTGCTTAACCACAATTTATCAAACTGTCTAAACAAAAAAGAGACCCGCTAATTCAGGCCTCTTATCCATAAACACCCAAAATTAAATATCCAGCTTAGGCAAATTATTGACTATTTTCAGCGTTTCCAGACTGACTGTAATTACTCTCTGGAATAATTCCAGCGGATATCTGGCATTATGCATAGTCTCCATTGCCCAGTCATTAACATCATTCACAATACCGCTATTTTTATGCGTACTCACGCCTTGCCTTTCCATCACCCATTCCAGCGCAGATTTGCCATTAACGATATAGCTATACGCCTCCAGCGGAATATCCCTGATGGTAATAAAATTATTATAAATTACCGTAGCTTTTTCACCTTTTTTGGCAAACTTCATTTTGCTCACGTAGAAATCGTTGTTACTTAATTCATTTAACTTCCTTTTACCAGTATCTAAGGTTACCGCATACAACGGCTGGCTTTCATAGTTCAGATGTAAATCTGCCAGATTACGCCCTGCCTGACTGAAAGCGGTAAAATCAGCATAGCTTTTCACACACGGAATCCGTGGCAATTCTTTAATCAGATTATCTGCGTACCGCTCTTTATATTCTTCACTATGCAGTAAACCATAAACATAGTAGAAAATATCTTCCTTACTGATATTTTCATGCGGATAAGCTGCCTGAAAGTGTTCCAAACCAGCATCACTGATACCGTCTTTACGAATATACTTATCTGCCCCGCTTTCTGCATTTTCATCAGTAAACATATCCTTTGTGGAATCACCAGTCTGCTTAATATTTTCTTCTTTTTCATAGAGATAAAGAGGAAAACATTGACCTTTTGAAATCATTTCAAGGTCAGGAATATAATTGGTAATAAATCCACAAAACTCTTTGGTTGATCCTCTACCGGTTACACAAATAACCAAATTTTCAGTTGTTTTATTCGGAAACATTTTTGGTATTTGATAAATACTATTATTTAATATTTTATTAAAATAAAAATAGTTTTTTGTAAAAGGCCTATATAACGAATAAGTTATATCCAATTGATTCAAAACATATATCTTTCCTTTTTCTAAATCCCTTTTATTTGCAATATCCCAACTAAAAAATTTTGAATCTAATCTTATAAAATCTTCCACTTTAGTGGGTTTCATTGGCGTTGCTAAATATCGATTAACTTCATCATTATAAAAATTAATCGATTTTTGAACGTTATTAATTAATTTTTGTTTGGAAGCATTATAAACCCATGCATCTCTATTAGTTTTAACACCATTGGAATAATTATTAAATACAGCTATTACTTTCTTATCTTTTTTATTCCCTAAGCTGATGTAGTTATTAAAACTATTATCTCTTTGATTGAGCCAATCATTATGTTGATCGGGAATAATCTGTTGCCAACCATTAATGGCTGTAATGCCATTAATACTAGCAAGCTCGGCAATTTTTTCAAGCTTTTGTTCACGCGTCAGATAATCACCGATATCATGAAAGTAAATCTTTCCATGCTCTTTTGAGCCTGGATTTTTAATTAGTAGGCTAATGGCAATAGGTGCGCGGCTACCACTACCAAAAATTTTACCACCTTCTTTACGAGAGCGCTCCCCAGAAGTTCGTTGATTACCCCTTAAATGAAATATATAAATCGAACTAAACTCCTCTGCCAGACATTTTCTTAATCCAGCAGCGGCATTGCCATCAATGAAACCACCATTAGATACAAATCCTATTACACCAGCATCATTAATCCTGTCACTTGCCCAGCGAATAGCCCTAATATAGGAATCATAAAGTGAAATTTTTAAGGTTGCTGTTGATTTATTAGCATAAGTTGCCGTAATTCTTGAATCCAAATGTGGATATTTGAAATTGGCATTATTATCATTGGCACTTTCCTGCCCGACTGAATAAGGTGGATTGCCCATAATTACCTTGATATCCAATCCTTGCTGCCTCTTTCTGCGCGCGCTATTGTCTACTAGTATCTGGTCAATTAAATCTTCCTTTTCATACATCTGGAAGGTATCGGTTAAACAAATGCCTTCAAATGGCTGATAATCACCTCCTATCAGTTCATGATAGGTTGCTTCTATATTAATGGCGGCAATATAGTAAGCGAGCAAAACCAGCTCATTGGCATGGATTTCTTTCTGATATTTATCCGGTAGCCTATCCAGCGGGATTAAGCCGCTCTGCAACAAGCGGGTAATAAAGGTGCCGGTGCCGGTAAACGGGTCGAGGATATGTACATTTTCGTCAGCCAGACTTTGCCCAAATTCATTTTTCAGCACGTCATTAATGCTATGAATAATAAAATCTACTACTTCAACAGGTGTATACACAATTCCCAGCCGTTCGGTCAGTTTGGGGAAAGCGCTACGGAAGAATTTATCGTACAGCTCCACTACTATTTTTTGTTTGCCCTGAGCGGTCTGTACATTAGCCGCCCGACGTTGCACGCTCTGGTAAAATTTTTCCAGCGAGTCGGCTTCCTTATCCAGCCGGTGCTCCTGTAACTTGTCCAATATCTTCTGCATTGCCTGCGACATCGGATTATATTGAGTAAAACTGTAATCTTGGAATAATGCATCAAATACTGGTTTGGTAATCAGGTGTTGTGCCAGCATCTCAATAATTTCTTCATTGCTGATGGCGTCGTTGAGGTCGTCTCGCAATTCATTGGCAAATTCATTAAACAGGGCAATTTCTTCGCTATTAGCGGAGTTGGCTAAAATTCCTTGAATACGACTAATATGGGTATTGGCTATTTTGCCAATGTCTTTTGCCCAGTCTTCCCAGTACTCGCGCCGCCCACATATTTTCACTACCTTGTCGTAAATAGCCCGTTCCAGCTCATCTACTTTAAAGTGCAGGTCAAATTGCTCGCTAATTTGCGGCGGGGTTTCTGCTGTACCAATACTGTGTTTGCCGCGACCTGCATTTTCATTGCTGATGCCGGCCGTTTTGCGCTGGCGCTTGCTCAGTTTATCGGTAATGACGATAACTTCCATTTTTGATTTATCAGCACCATCAAACTGCATTTTATTTACCATGCTTTCAAAGGTATCATCATGCGCCCTTAATGCCTGCAATACCTGCCAAACCACTTTATAGGTTTTGTTATCATTCAGCGCTTCATGTGGTTCCATGCCGGCAGGAATCACTACCGGTAATATTACGTAACCACGCTTTTTACCTTCGGCCTTGCGCATTACCCGCCCAACAGATTGCACGACATCTACCTGTGAATTGCGTGGGGAAAGAAACATCACTGCATCCAGTGCCGGCACATCTACTCCTTCTGACAGGCAGCGTACATTGCTGAGAATCCGGCAGTGATTACCAGCAATATCGGCTTTTAACCAATCTATTTTGTCTTCTTTTTCACTGGCATTCATACTGCCATCGATATGTTCTGCTTCACAGGTGAGCTGTAATGCAGGGTTACAGGCTAAATCTTTTTCCTGTGACTGATAGGCTTCTACTACATGCTGAAAATTATCTGCTATGGTTTTGGAGCTGACTTTATGATTGCCGGATTTACCTCTTGCTGTTGGTTCAATTACCCTACAGAAAGCTACAGCTCTGCGCATCGGTTCTGGGTCGTCCTGCATATCCAGATAGCTGCCGAATTTGGATAATGCTTTCCAGCAACCAATAATTTTAGCTGCATCATCAACTTTAAGATCATTATCCGGCGAACTTAGCAGCTCTTGTAAACGCTGACTGACATGCTTTTCTTCGATACTGAGCACAATTACCTTGTAGTCTACCAGCAATCCCTGCTGCACTGCCTCTGAGAAATTAATGACAAATAACTCTTTACCATATAGTTGTTCATCATCCATGGAGCACAGCGTTACGTTGTCCTTTTCGGCACTGGCTTTGGCAGTGTTTGCATAGATACGTGGTGTAGCGGTCATATACAGCCGTTTGCTGGCAACGATGTATTTATTGTTATGTACTTTGACAAAACTGGATTCATCATCATTGCCAAAGGTGGCGCCAGTGGTGCGGTGTGCTTCATCACAAATAATCAGATCAAACGATTCTAAACCAGCAAGCTGCGCCTTATGAATAACGTCGATGGAATGATAGGTAGCAAACACAACGCTCATGTGGTCATTATCATGTCGCTTGCGCATTTCCTCTGCCAGCCGCTGGGCATTAGTAGTAGCAGGAAAACGCAGCTCATGGGTAAGCAGCTGCACTTCATCATCATTATTGTTTTTTTTCTTGCCAGTAGTACTGTCTGAACATACGGCAAAACTATGCAGCAGGGTGGTTGATTGTTGTGTCCATTCAGTTAATGTCTGTGACAATAATGACAGACTTGGCACCATAAACAATACTCTTTTGCCCTTACCCGCCAGCTTTTCCGCTATTTTGAGGCTGGTAAAGGTTTTGCCGGTGCCACAGGCCATAATCAGCTTGCCGCGTTCGGCAGTGGCCAACCCCTTTTCAACTGCTGCTAAAGCTCGTTTCTGATGATTCCTTAATTCTTTTTTGTTTTTTAACACCGGTCTGCTATCAGGCTGGTATTGTGTCCAGTCTATCTGGCTATTTTCCAGATCATGCAGGTCGATAACGCTAACGGGAATCTGTTGGTTATTCAATGCATCTTCGGCATTTTTACTCCAATAACTGCTGGTACTGACAATAATCCTGTGAGCAAAGTCTGATTTGCCAGAAGCAGTAAAAAAACTGTCGATGTCTTTTTTCTGAATACAGTGGCCTTCATCATAGAATTTGCATTGAATAGCATGCAATTCATTAGTGCCTCTAGTTCTTGCGATCAGATCGATACCGGTGTCCACTTCTCGCTTACCCTGTTCGCGCGCCCATTGAGCATAGGTATAAATTTCACTATACAGGTCTTTGTAGGTTGCTTCATTTTTTAGATATTGCACAATCAATTGTTCGAAATAAGTCCCTTTTTCTCTTTCGGTCTGAGAATTAGTGCGAAATGTGGCTAATAGTTGTTTTAGTGGAGACATGGCTTCTATGCTATGGAATTAATTATGAAGAAGAATAACTTTAATGCTGAATTCGTTATTTTAATACTGAACAGATAAGCGATAAACTACTATATGTATACAATTTATAAAGCCCAAATAGTTTATACTGTTTAGCCATTAAATTAGTATAAAGTATCAAGCAGGGGAAATATATGTAATCAACTACCGGTTGAGCCGGAATATAAGCTGGATAATTCGGCTATTTACAGCCGGCATCTGCCCACGATTAAGCAGTTGCAATATTTTCTGGCAGTGTGTAAAGAAGGCAATTTTCGCAAGGCTGCCAGCAGGCTGGGGATAAGCCAGCCACCGCTATCCATGCAAATCAAGGCACTGGAAGAGAAACTGCAAACCACGCTGTTCGTGCGCAATACCCGTTATGTGGTGCTTACTGCATAGGGCAGACAGTTTCGGGATAAAGCCAGAAACTGGCTAGAAGATTTATCGCTGGCAATAAGCAATGTTAATCATCACTCTACCGAATAGATAACCATTGGTATTACTAAAATTCTGGGGTTTAATTTAGTTCCGCTTTTCAATGAATTTATCAGCCGCTTCCAGCAACATATCGACCTGTTGCAGCAAGACTATTCTTCCAAAAAGCTGCTGGCTGAATTCAATAAAAGCAATATTGATTTGGTGATTATTTCTGATTATAAGCACAATAGTCATCAGGCCAATAGTTTATTGGCCTACCAGGAAATAATGCTATTAGCATTAGTAGAGTATCATCCGGCCTGCGCACAGGAAAAGGTAGATTTGAATACAGTGGTGGATTTGCCTCTGTACTGGTGCAAACCTTATCAGAATCCGGCGTTGTATGACCGGCTGCAAAAGATAATCAGCCAATTACCAACCCCGCTGACTTTGCAGCAGAAACTACCTAACTTCTTAACTATGCTGATGGTAATAGCTATGGGCAGAGGTATGCTGTTGCTGCCAGCATCAATAGCGCAGGCACAGATGCAAGGAGTGGTGTATAAAAGGCCGACTGCAAAATATGTGCGGCAGCTATCTATGAATATGCATCTGCTCTGGCATAAGTCGGCGGCGGAAAACACCATAATCAATGAGATGATTGGGTACTTTAAGCTTCACAATACAGCTTCTGTATCCGTATAAAAACTTTGTATCCTGCTATCCTAAAAAGGACACAATAGATTGATATATTTTTTATATCAATGATTTTGTATTTCTATTCTCAAGTTTAATTATTTACTATTAAGCGTAATTGCAGTTAAGGGCGATTCAATGGAAAGTGTACTAAATGACGGTGATACTATTTTAGTCAATCATGCCAAGAATAAGCCCAGTTCAGACCTTTATGTTATGCGTATCGGTGAGGATTAATTGTAAAACGTATGCAATCTCTACCAGGCAGACGGCTTCTTGTAATGTCAGCCAATGAAGCCTATGTACCTTTCGAAATTGATACATCATCACCTGCAAGTGATGTATCAATTATCGGCAAGGTTGAATGGTTTGGCCGACACATTTAATAATATGCAAAAAATGAATATGGAAACTTCAAATTAGTACTAAAAGCCTAAGCAAAAATTTTATGTCTAAGTGTTTGCTTACTTTCTCAGAATTTAGACAAATTTTTTACTGTATAGTAGTTATTGACTCAAAAAATAATTGTTGCAGCAAAATTCCTATTCTAATGTGAGCAATCGTACCACTTATCGATTGATTTTAAAAAATGGATTATGGAAGATTGATAATTTCCGTGTATTGGGCTATTTACGTAAAACCTGATGTCCTTACTGTCCGTGTTTGGTACACCATTGATTTAAGCAGCTACTTTGATATATGCCCGCTGGGATTGCGATTAATATTCAATTGTCATTTATCAGTGGCACAAATAAAGTCTGCTGTACACAGGTTTCCTGAAAACCTTCAGCAGTTTTATCGATTACCCACAAAAACTGTACCCCGCCCTCATCCAGTGGCAGTACCATGCGACCACCTATTGACAGTTGCTGCAATAAAGGCAATGGTACTTCTTTCGGGGCGGCCGTGAGAATAATGCCATCAAAAGGTGCCTCCTGCGGCAAACCCAGATAACCATCACCACACACCAGCCGTGCATGAGCCAGTAAGCGTACTGCACGCAGATTCTGTTTGGCACGTTCATGCAGCGGACGCAGACGCTCGATTGAATAGATTTCATTTAAACCCAGCGCTTGCAAAATCGCTGTCTGATAACCACAACCCGTTCCAATTTCCAGAATACGCAACTTATTACTTATCGGTCGGTTGCTAAACAGTAACTGTGTCATCACCGCTACGGTATAGGGCTGGGAGATAGTCTGCCCCAGACCTAGCGGCAAAGACATATCATCATAAGCATGAGAGCGCAGTGCTTCTTCAACAAACACATGTCGCGGTACGGCAGACATGGCAGACAGCACTTCAGCACGGGTGATACCCATCTGCCGCAGCCTTTCCACCATCCGTGCACGCCGAAATTCATACCCTGTCCAGCTCACGCCCTGTCCCACTGCTATCACCACTGTATATCTTGCAAAAATGTGTTTACTGCACCCATTTGCTGATAGTTGGTTAAATCAAGTGTCAGCGGAGTAATGGTGACAAAACCGGCTTCGTTGGCGCTAAAATCGGTATCCTGACAGCTGGTATCAGCAGCGCCCACACCCCCGATCCAGTACATGGTTTCTCCACGCGGGCTATCAAATGGCACGATACACTGTTCATGATGTCGTCGTCCCAGTTTTGCTACCTGATAGCCTTGCACCGCATCTGCATTGACTGCAGGAATATTGATATTCCATAAAACGGTTTCCACTGCTGGCTGCGCACACACCTTAGCTAATACGGTATGCACTGCTTTTTCGGCTGTAGCCCAGTACTGGCCACTGCGATCGTTAATAGAAAATGCCAGAGCAGGAATACCCATTAAAAAAGCTTCGGTAGCAGCGGCTACGGTACCGGAATACAAAACATCATCGCCCATATTGGCACCATGATTGATACCAGACAGAACTAAATCAGGTTTAAAATCAGCCATGGTATGTAAGGCTACATGAATACAGTCGGTTGGTGTGCCATTAACATAATAGAAGCCATTCGAGGCTTTTTTAATAGACAAGGGGCGATTCAAGGTAAAAGAGTTACTCACTCCACTCTGATCGCTTTCCGGTGCCACTACTCTTACCTCAGCAAACTGTGCTGCAACCTTAGCCAATAAGGCAATCCCCGCTGACAAATAGCCGTCATCATTGCAAATTAAAATTTTCATAACCATCCAATTCAAAATTTCTGTCCTGCTGCTTTTATACTTTCAGGCCTATTTATCTTGTCGTAACCAGCCAATCCCATTTATTTACCAGAAATCATGGATAGCAGTTAGTACACAAATCAGCCTGTGCAAAACAGGTATTATTACAGCCAGTATGCCGATTCACTATTTGCTATCTGAATATTATTTTTGTGTACCTACAATTGCAGCAATCTGTATACACTCAGCATCTTGTCCGATTGCTAATTATAAGGGTTTGCATTCATTCTAGCAGCTATATCTGCGATTTTTACCCTCTTATCCCTGTATCCGGTACAGGTATTGAGCTGCAAATCAAGTATTGTAAACAGTACTAACAAGCAAATCAGCCCATATAGTACAGCTATATTATTGTATACAGCATAAATATAAAAACGAACCAGAACGGTTCGTTTTCTACTTAAATTAGTACCGGCACAGCAAATAATTTTATGTAGTAAAAGCCAGAAGCAGTATATAACACACTATTACTGCCCAGCTTTTACCTGCTGAAACAGACGTACAGCCAAACGGACAGCATCCTGCGATTTGGGCGATACCACGAAACTTTTATCCAGCACTTCCTTTGTAGGGAATATGCTCGGATCGTTACTGATTTCATTGTTCATCAGTGCCCGTGCCGGTTTGCTGGCTGGGGCAAACGTAACATAGTTACCATTTTTTACCGCTACCTTGGGATCGAGTGTGTAATTGATGTATTTCAAGGCATTGGCTACATTCTGAGCATCTTTGGGAATCATAAACGAATCAATCCAAATCCCAACACCCTCTTTCGGAGCCAATACTTGCAAATGCACGCCACTTTTGGCATCTTCCGCCCGTTTTTTGGCAATATTCAGATCACCACCGTAACCAGTAGCCACACACAAGTCTCCGCGAGCCATATCATCAATATAGCCGGAAGAACTGAAGCGCTTCACATCATTGCGCACGGATTTAATCAGATTGGTAGCGGCACGAATATCCTCCGGCTCACTGCTGTTCGGGTCTTTACCCAGATAATGTAAAGCCAGTGGATAGAGTTCGGTAGGGCTGTCAAACAGGGAAATACCGCAGCTTTTCAGCTTATGTGTGTATTCAGGATTAAATACCAGATCCCATAAATTATCCGGCAGTTTGCCATCCAGTGCTTTTTCAACTAGTGTGGTATTAATCCCGATAGTATTCATACCCCAGAAATACGGCACTGCATATTTATTACCCGGATCTACCTTATCCATCATTTTCAGCAGATCGGGATCAATGTTGTTGTAATAAGATAGCTGGCTTTTGTTTATCGGCTGGTAAGCACCCGCCTTGATTTCACGGCCGACATTGGCAATAGATGGTACCACCAGATCATAGCCGGAACGGCCAATCAGGATTTTGGCCTCAAGAGTTTCGTTACTATCGTAATAATCATAACGAACCTTAATTTTATTTTCTTTCTCAAAGGCTTTAACTGTATCCGGATCAACATAATCCGACCAGTTATAGATATTAAGCTGGTCAGTTGAATTCATGACTGCGTTATTGGAAGCAGCATTTTTATTTGTTGTACCGGCATCCGAGCAGGCAGTCATCAGCACACTTACGATGGCTGACAATACCAGTGATTTTTTCATACACGATTTCCAATTTGTATGCCCGTTGTAACGGGGAAGCAAGTATCCATGACGTGCACCAGCACAGCCACCACTAAACCGACATTAAACTGTGAAATACCGTACCTTGCAAGAGCATTTGGCAAATTATTACAGAGTAGCAGCCCGTAAGGATACAAAACTGCAATTCGCACTCAAAAAATCAGACGGAAAAACCAGAATAATCCTCCGGCCAGCACAATGGATACTGGCAAGGTAAGTACCCAAGCTATCACCAGATTTCGAATAGTGGATTTCTGCAATCCACTTTTATTTGCACTCATGGTACCGGCAATTCCCGAAGTCAGCACATGCGTAGTGCTCACTGGCAGACCAAAACGGTCAGCAGCCAAAATCAGTGTGGCAGTTACCAGCTCGGCAGAAGCACCCTGCGCATAAGACAAATGAGTTTTACCGATTTTTTCGCCTACGGTAACCACAATACGCTTCCAGCCAACCAGTGTGCCCAGCCCCAGCGCCAGTGCTACCAGTACCTTTACCCATGCCGGAATATATTTCGTAGCATGATCAATCGAAATGTGATATGCATTTAATCTATCCAACTGGACTGCGTTCAGATTATATTGGCGATGCAAGGTATTTTTTTGCAATAACGTTAAAGATTCGGAAACCAAATACATATCATTACGGATATTACCTACCTGTTCAGGCGGTAAATTACTCAAGCTGGCGCTTTTACTTACATCATGCTTAATGATTTGTATTAATTGCGCCAGTGCAGCCAGTTGCTCCGGCGTACCCTGCTTGTCTTCCACCAAAGCCGTTACCTTAGCTCGCGCATCAGTATCTGTATGCAATACTAGCCCCGGAGGCAGCAAATCTTCAATGGTTTTCTGCGCTGCCAGTGAATTGGCTGAAAACTTCGCCCATTCCTCTTTTGGCACGGCATGATTGAGTGCATATGCCATTGGCACTGTACCAATCAATATTAGCATAATCAGCCCCATGCCTTTTTGTCCGTCATTTGAACCATGAGCAAAGCTCACTGTAGTACAGGTAAAAATCAGCAACAAACGAATCGGCCACGGTGGCGGTGTATCGTTTTCCGGCGCTTTGTATAATGCCGGGATACGCAACAGCTTTTTCGATAAAATCAACAATAACCCCGCCAGAATAAAGCCGAGTAGTGGCGAAAATAATAATGACTCGCCCACATTAATTACCTGACACCAGCTCACACCACTGGTATTCCGATGTGCCGACATCAGCTGATTAGCCACGCCCACCCCGATAATTGAACCAATCAGCGTGTGTGAACTGGAAGCTGGCAATCCCAGCCACCAAGTGCTCAAATTCCAGATAATAGCAGCGCAAAGCAAAGCAAAAATCATTGCATAGCCAACATCACTACCCATGTGCAGTATCAATTCCACCGGTAGCAGAGAAATTATCCCATAGGCCACTGCACCGGTGGACAGCATCACACCGAGAAAATTAAAGGCCCCTGACCAGATTACTGCTGTATTGGGTTTGAGTGAGTGTGTATAGATCACACTGGCCACTGCATTGGCTGTGTCATGAAAGCCATTCACAAACTCAAATGCCAGCGCAATCAGCAACGCTACTGTTAATAATGCGTATACCAGTAGCGAAGAACTGGGCACGCCCTGCAAATCACGGTAAATACAAACACCAGCATAAGCCAGCCCGCCCAGCAGTATCAGTAGAAACAGAATTTTACTTACTTTACCAGTTTTCCCGGATGCAGACATAATTGCCCCAGACGACGAAGTCGCAGAAGAAGCAGACACAGTTTTTTCCTATTACCAGATACTATCCTGACTTATTGTAAAAGACCAATATGACAATTTTGTGACAAACACAAATTTATTGCCAATCAAACGAAATTCTTCTTGTTAGTCCATTCTCAATCACTGGTAATCTGATTACAAAAAGCCACACATCTGTGCCAGCATAACACTAAGTTTTTATTAACACTGCGGCACTGAATTTCCGCATACACATTGTCCAGCCACTTCAGTATACAGACAGAGGTTAAACTCTGCTATTACTGGCTTATAATAAATAAACAAATACGTTATGAATGTATATTAAAATCAGGTCTTGGATAATAATATTTACACTTTTCCGATGACTGAGAAAAGAAACATAAAAATTACATATTTATATTATATATTTAAATAAATATCCAGCTAAAACAACTTCATTTAGCCTGCTTAATCATAATTACAATTATTAAAATTAAAAACACAAACATTGACGTTAACATTTTTATTTTTTAAAGTTACAAGCTACATAGCAACCTAAGCTTTCGGTATTTAAAATTAATAACACTCACTCTTTATCACACAACAACCGCATACATATCACCAAACTTATTGCAAACAGACTGATACATCGAGGAGGAATTACATGCACACATGGGTACAAAGTTACTCCGCATTAGGCAACAGCATTTATCTCACCCTGCTGGCTGCCCTGTTACCTATCATCTTTTTCTTTGTGGCGCTTACAGTTTTGCGCATGAAAGGCCATATTGCTGGTGCCATTACCCTGATTCTAGCCATTATTGTGGCTGTTACTGCTTACAAAATGCCATTTACGCTGGCTTTATCTTCCGCCCTGTATGGGTTTTGCTATGGCTTGTGGCCAATTGCCTGGATTATTATTACCGCCGTTTTTCTCTACAACCTCACCGTCAAAAGTGGCCAGTTTGACGTTATTCGTGCTTCCATTCTTTCCATCACCGAAGACCAGCGTCTGCAACTGTTGCTTATTGGCTTTTGCTTTGGTTCTTTTCTGGAAGGTGCGGCCGGATTTGGTGCACCTGTTGCCATTAGTGCAGCTTTGCTAGTAGGACTGGGCTTCAAACCTTTATATGCAGCTGGCTTGTGCCTGATTGCCGATACTGCACCGGTAGCCTTTGGTGCACTGGGTATTCCGATTCTAGTGGGCGGACAAGTATCCGGCATCGACCCGTTCCATATCGGCCAGCTTGCCGGCCGGCAATTACCCATGATGTCTATTGTCATCCCGTTCTATCTGATATTTATCATGGACGGAATGCGCGGTATTCGCCAAACCTGGCCAGCGTTGCTGGTTTCCGGTGTTTCTTTCGCCACTACGCAATTTATCACCGCCAATTTTATCGGGCCTGAATTGCCAGATGTTACCTCAGCATTGGTAAGCTTGGTATGCCTGGCACTATTTTTGCAAAAATGGCAGCCAGAACAGATATTTACATTTAATGGCATGCAGCAGCCGAGTAAACAGTGCAAACCAAAAGAATATAACACCAAACAAATTGCTCTGGCATGGTCACCCTTTATTATTCTGACTATCTGTGTTGCCGTGTGGACCATCAAACCTCTACAAGCCTGGTTTAACTCATTTAGCCTAATCAAAATTCACTGGCCAATGCTGGATAATCTGGTGATTAAAACCACACCTATCATCGCGGAAAATACCCCCCTCGCCGCCGAATTCAAGCTAAATCTGATAGGTGCAGTAGGCACATCCATTTTATTGGCAGCCATCATTTCCATATTAATCCTGAAAATAAAACCGCGTCTGGCTGTCGATACCTTCAAACATACACTATACGATTTACGCTATCCGATACTGTCGATTGGGCTGGTACTGGCGTTTGCCTACGTAGTTAATTACTCCGGTCTGTCATCAACCCTTGCATTAGCGCTGGCCGATACCGGTAAAGCCTTCCCGTTTTTCTCACCATTTCTTGGCTGGGTAGGTGTTTTCCTCACTGGCTCGGACACCTCTGCCAATGCACTGTTTGGCGCTTTGCAAGCCAATACTGCCATGCAGGTAGGCATGGATCCCGTACTTGCCGTTGCTGCTAATTCAGTTGGCGGGGTGACCGGTAAAATGATTTCACCACAATCTATTGCTATTGCTTGTGCTGCGGTGGGACTGGCTGGCAAAGAATCCGACCTGTTTCGCTTCACCGTGCGTCACAGCCTGTTCTTCTGTGTGATTGCCGGCCTGTTTACCTTTGTACAAACTTATCTGTTTCCATGGACACTAACCTTGTTTTAATTGTCTATTGCACAAAAGCCCGCTCAACAAAGCGGGCTTTTGTTTGGTAGCAGCAACATCTATTTTAACCACCGGTTTTCGCCATAATGCGTACGATTTTGTCTGGCTGCTCATTAAACTCATGTTTTTCCGGTTTCAAATCCACCGCCTGCTGAATCGCAGCTTCCAGCTGTGCATCCGAACAATTTGCCGCCAATAATGGCTTTAATGCCATACTCTGCTCCTGCCCCAGACACAGATACAAAGTCCCATCCACAGACATGCGTACGCGATTACAGGTAGCACAGAAATGCTGCGAACGCGGTGTAATTAGCCCCAAAGTAAAGCGACCATCTACACTTTCCCAATATTTGGCCGGCCCGCCCCCGTATACACGCCTGCTTTCATGCAGCTGATACTTCGGACGCAGATTTTCAATCAGCTCCAGCAAATTAAAATATTCCAGTTTCCGCCCGCTTACACCCATCGGCATTACCTCAATCAGGCGCAGGATAAAACCATTGGCAATACAGAACGCCACCATATCCTCAATATCACCGGTGTTCACTCCCGGCAGCGGCACCATATTAATTTTAATCTGCTCAAAGCCTGCATCCCGTGCTGCCTGCAAACTGTCAATGACTTTATCAAAGCTATCTTTGCCGGAAATTTCCTGCACACATTCACGTCGCAATGAATCCAGACTCACATTCAGCCGGTTCAGCCCTGCCCTACGTAAATCTTGGGCAAAACGCTTCAGCTGCGTACCATTGGTGGTTAACGACAAATCTTCTACTCCTGGCAAAGCTGCCAGCCGTGCCACCAGCTCCGGCAGATTCTTGCGCAATAGCGGCTCGCCGCCGGTTAGCCGAAATCGAGACACACCCAAGCGTGCAAAAGCCCCGGCAACACGCTCAATGTCTGCAAACGACAGCCAGTTAGCCGGCTTTTCAAATTCAGTAAACCCTTGCGGAATACAATAAGTACAGCGTAAATCGCATTTATCCGTTACCGAAATGCGTAAATAATCAATACGTCTGTTGAAGCGGTCAATCAGCATGAGAAAAGTAAGCGCCTGTAAGAAGGAAAATCATTTCAGAAATAAAAAACAAGACAAATAGTTGGAATAATTAAAAAAAAGGCTGCATTCTATCCCATTTTACTCCTTAAATCCAATTGCATCAGCAACAGCCATCTGCCACAGAAAGAAAAAACACGGCATAATAAACGATTATTGATTGACCTATGTTTTTATCATGATTACCGTGATTTATCTGGCACGCTTTGCCGAAGAACTTGGCCTGACTCAGGAACAGCTCTCTCCAAACTTTACCGACAGCGATGCCCTTTTAGCCTACCTGCGCCAACGTGGTGCCCCATTTAGTGAAGTGCTGGCTGCCGGCAAAGTATACAAAATTGCCGTCAATAATATTATTCAGCATGGCTGCGCTGCCCTTAAAGACGGTGACAGCATAGCCCTGTTACCACCGGTAACCGGAGGCTAAAATGCAAACTCGGATACAAGTACAAAGCGAAGATTTCGACCTCAACCACGAACTGGCGCTGGCTGAAGCCAGCGCACCAGATTGTGGTGCCGTAGTCAGCTTTATTGGCAAAGTGCGCGGCAACGATAATCCGCAGCAGCCACTCAGCCACCTTCACCTTACCCATATGCCTGAAGTAACTGAACATGAAATCAGCAAAATCATCGCTCAGGCCGCAGAGCGCTGGTCACTACCCTATGCCTGCGTCATTCACCGCGTAGGCAAGCTGCCGGTAGGCGCACAAATCGTACTGGTACTCACCGCCAGCGGTCACCGCGAACACGCCTATCAGGCCAATCATTTCATTATGGACTATCTGAAAACCGAAGCACCATTCTGGAAAAAAGAATGCTTTGCCAACGGTCAACAGCACTGGGTAGAAATGAAACACAGCGACCAGCAGCGCACCCAGTCATGGCAATAGATGCACAGCTTGGCCTGATTGTCCTTGCCGGTGGCCTCGGTACTCGCGTTGGCGGTGCCAACAAAGCCTTGCTGCCGCTTAACGGCCAGCCGCTGCTGGCACATATTCTGCACCAGCTTGGCCATTGCAGCGACCACATCATTATCAGCGCCAATCGCGATATCAAACAAATACAGAATTATGGCTACCCGGTTTGCCCCGACCTGCCTGCATATGCGCAGATGGGGCCACTGGCTGGTATTGTCAGCGCAGCACAAGTCTTACCGAAACACATCGAATATCTGCAAATCGTCCCGTGCGATCTGCCACTATTAAATGCAGATATCATCACGCGCCTGTATCAGAAGCTGCATAAGCAGCCCGGTCTGGATATCGTTTGCGCCGCCGATGCCGGCAATCTGCACCCTATCGTCTGTCAGATGCGCCGGCACCACTTGCAGCATATCCAGCAACAACTTAACAGCAGCGGCAAACATAGCGTACGCTCAATTATTCAGCCTTATCGCCACGCCATTGTTACTTTTGCCGATAGTGCCCCGTTTACCAACTATAACAGCAGCGCAATGTTTACCAGCACGCGCAGTGGAGCAACAACCTCATGATGGATTTTTATCAGGGACAAGAAACCCTACTACAACAGACCAGCCGTATAGTCGACAGCGAAACCGTACCCCTTAATCAGGCTGCCGGCCGCATTCTTGCCCAGCCGCTTATTGCTACTGCCGATGCCCCTGCATTCGACAACAGTGCTATGGATGGCTACGCCATCTGCGGACTGGACTGCACCGCATGGCAGCTTATCGGTACCGCGGCTGCCGGAGACACCCAGCAGCTCACCCTGCAACACGGACAGGCCGTACGCATTTACACCGGCGCCGGCATTCCAAAAAATACCGATGCCGTAATCATGCAGGAAAACACCAGCGCGAACGGCGACACCCTTAGCAGCACCCGTGCACCTGCCGCTGGTGACAATATCCGCCGCCGGGGTGAAGAGCTGAAACAGGGTGCTACCCTACTGGAAAAAGGTGCCTTGCTAAATGCACAGGCGATCGGGCTGGCTGCCTCACAAGGCGTGAGCGAATTGCAGGTGTATCAGAAACTGCGCGTAAGTGTATTTACTACTGGTGATGAACTGGTAAGCGGCAATAACCAGCTACAACAGCACCAGATATACGACAGCAACCGTCCCATGCTGCTGGCCAGCCTGAGCGAATATGCGTTTATTGAAATTATTGATGGGGGCATCCTGCCAGATAAGCTCGACATCATCACCGATACCCTCGCCAAGGCCGCAGACAGTAGCCACAGCATTATTATTTCCGGCGGCGCCTCAGTGGGCGACCGCGATTTAGTTAAGCCGGCACTGCAACAGCTAGGCAATATCGAACACTGGAAACTTGCGATAAAACCGGGCAAACCTTTTGGCTGGGGCAATATTAAACAATGCCGTGTTATGCTGCTGCCCGGCAATCCCGTCGCCAGCTTTGTTACCTTCAAACTGCTGGGATTACCGGCACTGCAAACCGCAGCCGGCCACCATATCCTGCAAGCACTACCCGAATGCTATCAGGCCAAAGCTGCCTTTAGCATTATGCCCAATCAGCAGAAACGGCGCGAATTCCTGCGTGGTACCATCCGCTTTACCAATAACGGCCCCGAAGTACAGCCATTGGCCAAGCAGGGATCACATATGCTTTCCGGCTGCGTCGAAGCACAGGTATTAATCGATATTCCCGCGCAAACCGATATTCAGCAAGGGCAATGGTTGACGGTTTATCCCATATAAACAGTTGGTTTATCCAGTAAAGCAAATAAAAAAGCCTATGTTAAACATAGGCTTTTTTGCGGCATAAAGCAGATGGTGTCAAATCATATTCCCGCACCAATTCACTGCGCCATTTCCCTTGCCGATACAGCTTAACCATTTGCCATTTATAAGCAACACCAAAAATCCGACTATTTTTTCTTAATACTTTCTCTTGTGTCTTTAGTATTAAGTTTACCTTACTCATAAAAAGTTACATGCATTAGTGTAGCCTATCTATTTTTTAAACATATACGACTTCTATAGAAGTCTACTATTCTTCATGCTCAGTATAATCCTCTAATACTGCATCAGTCATACGGTCTAAATGTTTGACTTTGCTCAAGGCTTTTAAATTGCGGTAGGGAATATAACTGCAACGTTCTGATAGTGGCCCGCTTTCCAGCAAGGAAAATACCGGGCGGCGGATTTCTTGAAATACTTTTTCCTGCCGGCTATCTGGAGCGACAATATATAGATTAATATTCATATTAGGTTGCAAAGCGAGTAAATCCGCCATCCGTAAAATACCAGAGTAAACCGAAGTAGTATGTTCTACTTCAAACGCACGGGTAATAGATCGCCCTTTCAACCAAATCACATCGATTTGTTCAATGGTGCTTAAAGTGGTTTCGTCATAATTAAGTGGTAATGTATCTAATAATGCCTCAGTGCCTTTTTTCCACTCTTTTAATACGCGGCTGCGATCGGCTTTAGGTAGCCAAATCCTCATCCCCATACACGCGCCAATCTGAGCGAGTAAGGCCTGCATTTTGATGGATTCACGCACTTCTGGATTTTGGGTTGGCGCATCTTCATCAACCAGCTCACTATCACTGGGTACTGATACCTCAACGACTTTATCTGTTCGATTCACAGTATGATTTTTTAATTTCTTTTGATCCTGCTCATTCAAAGGATAAGCGGTGGCTGTTTTATTTTGCTGTAATAAACAATGTGTTAATAATTTCCCATCTTTTTCATTGATTTTATTCAAATTATTACGCAGCAATCCGGTCCAGCCTCTACTGTTTTTCTCAATTGTTTGGGTAAAAGAAAGATGTTGCCAAATTTGGTCAATATGAATCGGAATGGCTTGGGTTAATGGTAACCATACTTTAGGTTCAACCCGAAAACGAATCGTAAACGGATCATCTGAAGGTAAAAAAAGTGGCGTACCATCTTCATAAGGACCATCAACCACTTCAAGCAGACCACACCAGCGAGATAGTCGGGTAATATAACAAATAAAAATATCACCAGCTTTTATTTTTTCGGCCAGTGCTTTTTGCCGAACACGAAAGCCCGTTACTTTTCGCGTTGACTGGCTAAACGCCTCATGTGTTTCTGGCGAGAATAAATGAACATAGTAAGCCATAAATAATCATCCGATTTTATTTAGCATTATTCCTAATTATTTGATTTTATCGAAAAATCGCTCAGCTAAATTGTTGTTTAATATCTCTAAGCCAACGTGAAAGTGCATCACTTAAAGCAAGATTATGCGTCAGTAAATCATCATCACCTTTATTGATTCGATTTAAGTCAACACTTTGAATAATTTCAGCGAAATAAGGTACAACATCTGATTGTGCCAAATCAAATTCAAACAGCGCTTGTGTTAACAGCTTGCTATCAATACCCCATTCATTGGCAAAATCGCTAGCGGCATGTTTGATTCTATCGTTTTTCCAATCGGTAAAGGCCTGATCAAAATGGACCTGGCTGGATAAACGGCCGGCTAATAATTCAGTATCAACAAACTCCTTTAATATTTTTGCTTGCTGATCTTCGCCCATTTGACTTAACTCTTGAATTTGTTCATAGATGATGCGTCTGGTTTCATCATCAACAGTTTGTATACCATCGACATGAGTAATTTTAGAACCAATCAAACTAAGAATATGCGCAGCATCAATAACCTGTGTGCCAGCTAACTTGGTCTTACCGATTAAGGCAGGAGCAATGATTGGCGATTTTGGGCGGTTTTCTTTAAAAGTTAAATTTTTATATGCGCCGACATATTGCAACCAGCAATGCTCAGTTATACCAAATTTGTCGTTATCCCATTGATATTCATAATATTGTTGAACGGTATTAAGCTGCTTGGCAGCCGCCTTAAATGCTTTGATAAATTCAGTCCGTTCTTTAAGTTTATGTTGAATGCCCTTCCATTCGGCTGGGTCGGCTAAGGTTAAACCTAATTGTTCTAAATCGTTAGCTAAGATTCGCACGGCATCGGCGTAGCTTTTCACAAGCGCTTTGCTGCTTTTACCGCCACTTCCATACAGCTTAAGGGCTTGATTGACCATTTGTTCGGTGAGGCGTGGAGTTTGGAAATTAATAATTGTGCCAAACTCTTTGCTGGAATCAAACACGCGATTGGTACGCGAATAAGCCTGAATTAAGCTCTGTAGTTCTAAAGTACGGTCAACATACAGCGTATTTAATCGTTTCGAATCATAGCCGGTTAATAGCTGATCAGCGACAATCACTAAATCGATATTCTTGCAATTACGGCCACTCCCGCCACGGGTAGCGCGCTCAACCACATCCTCAAAATAGGCTTTTTCGCCATGTTTTTTATCCCCAGCCACAAACTTGATGCCGGTAAACTCAGCATAATCATTAAACATAGCATTGATAATAGCGGGATCCACTTTATCCGGATCATTTTCGTTACCAAAACTAAAAGTCATGGCAATATTGATTTTTTGCTGATGGTTTGCCAGTTGCTTTTTAAATTCCTGATAATAGGCAATCACCCGTTCCTTATAAGCCACAGTTAAAATAGCATTAAATTGTTGCTGTTGGGATTGACGTTCCCAACGGTTTAAAATCTCTTCAACCACGCGCGGTATATGGGTTTCATCATAATAAGCGAATAACCTATTATCCATGGCCTGCTTTTCTACTTCGGCTTCTGTCCACTGTCTCACTAAGCGCTCAATCTCGCGCTCGGATTGTTCTGGTTGATCGTGTTTAATTTGCTCAATCAATTGATCGCGTAAATCTTCATAACTACTAAATTCACCGGTATTAATATAATCAACGTTGAATCCGAGTACGTTACCATCGGCAATGGCCTCATCAATGGTGTATTGATGTAATTTAGGACCAAATAGCTTTTCGGTAGTGTTAATCACTTCACTGTCTTCATTTATTTTGCCTTTAACCTTGTTTTCATTAAACAGTGGCGTACCAGTAAACCCGAAAAATAGCCCGTTTTTTCTAAAATGATTTTTTATCACCCCCATCATACTGCCCATAGTAGTACGGTGAGCTTCATCAACAATAAACACTATTTTTTTATCAGCTAAACGGCTATCTTTGGCCTTCTCGAGGGTTTGAACCAGATTATGCAGTTTAAAAGTCGTGGTTACCACAATGCCATTTTTGGCAGTATTAAGGTGCTTTCTTAGTTGCGAAGTGCTGTGCGTATCATCAACTGTAACCGGCTCAAAAGCAGCGTAGGCTTTGAAGTTTTCACTGGTACGACTATCCAGTTCGCGCCGGTCAACCAGAAACACCACTTTATCAAAACCGACACGAGTTGATAAAAATAAGGCGGTTTTAAAACTGGTGATGGTTTTACCGGAACCTGTAGTATGCCAAACAAATCCACCATGTGGTTTATTGGCGAGATTATCCCAACCAAATGCCGCGCCCTCCACCGCTTGTAAAGCAAATACCTGATAAGGGCGCATTAATATATGGCGGCGATTTTCCTCTTCTTTGGCTTCATCAATAACTAAGTAGTCCCCCACCATTTGATGCGCCATGGGAATCATCAGAAAGTGCTCAATCACTTGCTGCCAATGATTGATCGGTTTATTGAATTTATTTGCCCAATGAAAAACAAAACTGGGATTAAAGTCATTGATTGATTTAGGCGTGGCAAAATAACGGGTTTCGATTTCGCTGGTGATCACCATCATCTGCGAAAAAGCCATAAAATTGTTGCTATATTCTCCCTGACTATAATAGCGCTTAAATTGTCCAAATGCTTCATCAAGGCTTTTATCAGTGCGTTTCTGTTCAATATTGATTAATGGTAAACCATTAATTAACAGCACCAAATCAAAACGATTGCCGTTAGCGGTTTGCACCTCACGGGCGATACGATAACTTGAATCACCACCACGCACTTCGGCTTTTTTAAAGATAGTTAAGGTAATTTGCTTACGTGTGATAAGCGGGTTATCATCACGATAGATGCCATCAATTTTGCCTTTTGATTCTTCCATCGCCAGCAGTTTTGCCGCTTGATAGCTGTTTTCCAGTTGATTAACCTTCGCCATCACTTGGCTAAATTCATTATCGGTTAATTCAACACCTTCAAGCTGATCGGCATTCAGGCGATTAAGCTCCCCCCGCCAATGCATGATTAAATCATCAACAGTAACTTTACGTTGATTGCCATTCAGAAAATCTGGCGCCTGCCATTTATATTTTTCTAATTCCCGGACAAAGTTTTCCTGAAAAGTTTTTTCTGCGGCATCTTTCTCAACCCGGCTCATTTTTTAATTCCTTTTATACAAACATTTCATTTAAATAAGCTTGTTTGATATTTTTTAATTTATCTAGTTTTTTTTGTTCTAATGCAATTTTATCATCGAGTAATTTAAAGAAATTACCGATTTTGGTTTGTTCTGTGATATTAGTTAACAGAACGGTAAAAGTTTCGACTTCTTTCTTTGATACTGAAGGTATATTTGCAGCCTGTTGATTTTGTGTAAAAAAATGTTGATTTCTTTTCAATGAATAAAAAAGATAGTCAATTGATAATAACGTATTATTTATTATGTTTATAGAATAACAACTATTTCCTGCCCAATATCTATTCCTAACAATATTTATAAAACCAGCATTTGCACCTCTTGCACTTATAACTATTTTGTTAGCCTCATTATTAAACTCATCATAGAACCCCGTATACGAAATACCTCCATTATAAACAGGATAAGGACTATTTGGGTTTTGTTTAGTTTTAATAACAAACTCCCCAATAGTTGTTTTAGTTATTTCTTCTAATTTTTTTTCTTTCCAACTAATATTAAATCCAGTAAACCGCAATCTAGGCTTTAATTCCCCCTCATTCGGAAACATTTCCCTCAGATAGGCAGATTTTAGGGTTTTGGTTTTTTCTAATTTTTTTTGTTGAGTGCTAATAAGATTATCAAGCTTTTTAAAAAATTCGCCTATTTGGGTTTGTTCATCCACTTCAGGTGTATTGAACTTAAATTCTGTCATATCAGCCTGAAATAAATGGGGTATACTACTTCCAGATACTTTTAACCTAACAAGATTTTCAAATTGGCTACTCAACATTACTTGATAAAAAAATATTGAACTAATATTCTTTTTTAATCTAACCAACATCATTGTAGAGTTAATAGTTGCTAAACTATTTAAGTTTGTTATTAACGCAGGATTACCCAAAGAACCATCTTTTGAAAAAATTATATCCCCGTTTTTTAACATAATTTCAGGTGATTCGTCATAACGCCATTGTGGAATATGATCAACTTTATTCCAGTTGATTATACCTTCAGTAATATGTTTACCTGCTATCATGCTTGGTCCGTGGTCTACATATTCCTCCTGTTTTAAACTTTTCCATCCTAATCTTCCTTTAATAATAGCATGATCACCAAGTCTAAGTTTTTCCCACATTTGAGCACCCTCAAACTCCTTAAACCGTCGTCTAGGAATTAATTTTTTACTTTCACTCATTGCGTTACCACCAGATCTTGCATCATTGCTTGTAGCTCGGTTTCGAGTTGTTCGATCTCTTTATCAATCGAAGTTAAGGTATCTTGATAACGTTCGTTTAACATTTGTAGGGTTTTTAATTCAGCTTTAATCGGTTTTTCGATTAATTCACTGAGTAACGCAATGGTATTGCCAAACCATTTTTTGTACATTAGCCTGTCAATTTCTTCATTAGTTAAGCTTAAAATCCGTTCTTGTACCGCTTCTTTTAATGCCAATTCGTCCGCTTTAACTTGTTTACTTAATGTCGATTTTTGGCTGATTAATTTATCGACTTTTTTAAGTATTAAATACGCTTCAGTATCTTTTGGTGTTTCTTTTAACTCTTGTTTGAGTTTTTTATTATCAAACGTATCCAGCGGTTCGTCATCATCGTTCTTTTTCAATGATTCATACAGCGCATCGTACTCCGGGCTATCTTCTACTTTAGCCGCTTCAACAAGATCCGCTAATTCACTTTCCAGCGTTTGGATTTGCTGTTTCTTGTGGTCGATATTAGCTAATTCATCGGCATATAATTCCGTAGCGATTAATTCGCTTGGAATCAGACTGCTGACAAAGCCGTCTTGTTCAAGCCGTTTTTTAGCGCCACTGCCTTTGCTGACCATATTCGGTATCCGGTTGCGCGCTGCGGTATAAAAATCTGTTGCGGCAATAATTTCTGTGTCATGCAGTAAAGAATTCTGCCAAATCTCGGCAATAATCTGGTAACCATCATAGATATCAATATAATTAAAGCTGGCGAGCAGGCTTTTTATATCGTTTAACATTGCTTCCATGAGCGGGTGAATTTGATCAGGATTATTGATCGCGATAATTTGTGACCAGTAGCGCTCGATATATGCTTGGGTTTGCTTCGCTAATTGCGCCGATTGCTGGGTAACGCGTGCATCATTTAAGATTTTAGTGCTTAATTCACTAATATCTTCTTTTAAAGTGAGATATTGCGGGCGAATGGGTTCTAATGCCGCCTGCAATAGGTCGGGTGTGGTAGCACGGATAACAGCAAGTTGGTCAATATTCTGCTGTGGTATTCCACCTAATAGATGGCCTTCAACATCGTGGGCGATGTCATCATCAATGGCCTCAATATAACGCGGTATATTGAGGTTGTATTCATTGGCGATAATCTCTTGGCGATTGGCTAAATGGCTATAACCGGCTTGCTCCTGGCGCGATACATAAGTATCAACGATTTTAGCAATGTCCTTTTCTTGCAAAACATTCTGCTTACCGACTTTGATAAAGGTATTTGAGGCATCAATGATTAATACTGGATCGGTAAGTTGTCGATTTTTCTTCAGCACCAAAATCACTACCGGTATGCCGGTATTGGTAAAGAGGTTACTTGGCAAGCCAATCACGGCATCAATGTAGTTTTTTTCTAATAATCGTTTGCGGATTTCGCCTTCGGCAGCGCCACGGAATAAAATCCCGTGCGGTAATACGATGGTCATGGTGCCACTTTGGCCTAAATGGAACAGGCCATGTAATAGAAAAGCAAAATCGCCTTTTGAGTCTGGCGGTAATACGCCGGCTATCTCAAAACGTGGATCGCTTACTTTTAAGCCGGCGCGATTCCAATTTTTTACCGAATATGGCGGATTCATCACCACTGCATCAAACTGCACACCTTCATTTGGATGCGCCGGATCTTCCGGCCAATCATGTGCTAAGGTATCGCCGTTTTTTATCGTCATTTTATTAGGTTTAACTTCATGCAGTAAGAGATTCATACGCGCCAGATTATAGGTGGCGGTATTTTTTTCCTGGCCGTAATAGGTTAAGCTTTGTTGTACTTCTTTGGTTAAATGTTTTTTTACGGTAAGCAGTAATGAGCCGGAGCCCACAGTGGGGTCATAAATAGAACGAATATTCGAGGTTTTGGCGGCAATTTGTGCCATTACTTCACTTACCTGACGTGGCGTATAGAATTCACCGGCTTTTTTACCAGACTCCATGGCAAATTGCCCAATCAGGTATTCATAAGCATCCCCTAATACGTCTCCTTTTTGCAAGGCAACCATATTAAGATCGGCAAATAATAAGATTAATGCTTTAATATTTTTGCTGCGTTCATGTAAATTACTACCGAGGGCAGTATCGGTTAAATCCAAGGTTGAAGGCGAAAATAGATCTTTAAAATCATCTACATCTTTGCTATTGACAATCGAACGTTCAAAGTAATTTAAGCTATCGATTACATTTTGTACTTCGAATTTACCTTTATTGATATCTTCAATCCAAGTTTGGTAAAGATATTTTGGCAAAACATAGTAACCAAGTGTATTTTGCAACATGGTTTCTAATTGAGCACCACGGTCTGCCATGCTTTGATGATACTTGGCAACAAGGTCGGATTCGGTGATATCATCTTTGGTGGTCAGGATTTTAAATGCAGATAATGTTTTATCGCTTAGAAATTTATAAAACATTAAACCCAACATAAAATCTTTATAACGGCTGGCGTCCATTGAACCTCGCAGTTCATTGGCGCCATCCCATAACCGACTTTTAATCTCTTCAGATGTAATCACAGCTTATCAACCTCATTAATTAATTTACCTTGGCATGATAATGTTATTGCTTATTTTTTCACGTCATCATAGCCAATAGGATTTATGCTGTATTTTAGCGGTAATTAGTTTCAAATCCTAGCTAAATAAACCGAGGTCTGTAGGCTTAAACAAAGGTTTAAATATGTATGACCAGTGCAAACAGATAACTCAAGAACTATTATTGTTAGTTTGCGATATTGAAGTTGGCTTTAAAGCTTCAGGTTCATTTATTTTTGCTAAGTAAATTTTTATCTCTGTACAGACTTATTGTAAATATAATTCCCCCCTGCCAGAATAAAAAAGCTGTGGAGATATTATAAGGATTAGGTATATCTAGTATAACTTTAGCATACGGCTATAGTAAGTTTATACTTGGGTTATGAGGGTCATAGATTATTTTTTCTGGTGTAAATTCATTGGAATTCTAACGCCCAGCAGGGATATAGCGCATTGCGCCCTTATTGAATTCCAGACTTTCGCTAAAAACCGGTAAATCATTATTATTACAGGTTTTATCTCCTGCCTGAAAATAATGGCAAAAATGATAAATGGGGGTATTTATGGATTTACTGGATACATTTTCTGGATGATTATATATCATTTGCCCATTGGTAACGCATTCTTTATGGGTATAATGCAGAGATAACAGATATTTGGCTTTATTTTGCAAGGGAATATCATGTTTTTGCTTGTTATGAATACTGTCGACAATATTTATTACTCTAAGCACAATAAATAATGGCCTGTTGCCATGCAAAAAAAATTCTTCTGTTTTGCCATTGTAGTTATCTATTTGTTGCAAAGAATTTTAATTATGGCCAGATTTTTCAGGCCACTAATCAATAAATAATCAACCGTTTTTTAAAGCTGCTTAGCTCCTGATTTTTGATTTGAGCTAAACAGCTTAAGGCTGATTTTAGTGTTTCGGTGTTTTACCCATCAGTAAAAACGGATTGGCACCACCACGTTGCCAGTCTTCTTGATTTAGCAATATGTCCAGCGCTAAAGAAGCCAAATCATCGGCAATTGGGTCAGCATACTGTTGTTTGGCCAGACGATAGCGCTTGCGATAGGCATGGCAGCTCGGGCAGCATTCAGCTTCCGCACCAGACAAGGCGCCTTCACTTGCCTGTTCGATGCGGTGTACACCTAAGTCACGACTATTATTACAAAAGCTGCACCGTGCGCGTACGCTGTGCCAGCGGCTGTTGCATACGCCACAGCATAGATAGCACAGCCCTTCAAGTTCACCATGTCCGATTATCACCGCACCCACGGCATCAGTACCACAGCATGGGCAAAATCCGAGCTCAGGTAATGGTTTTACCGCTGTAGCCGCTAAATTCAGTGCAGCGTGGGTATAGATAATTTGTACTACGGCGTTTACCCAAATCTGATAATCCTGTTGTGCCACGCCGAGCTGCTGGCTTAATGCCTGCTGGCACAAGTGGCTGCGTTCTTTGCTGTCAAGCTGCAATAATTCTTTCCATACCTGTGCAGCTGTTGGTGTCAATTGCTGTTGCAGTAGAGCGTGTAAATCTGTAAATAGGCGGCCAGTTAAATCATGATTGGCACTTAGTAAGGCTGGAGTAAGCGGAAATTCATCTGTAGCTGCTGGCGGTAGTACCCATGCGGCTTCTGCATAGCGCTCCAGCAAGGTTTGCTGGGCATTGCATATGGTAGCAAGAAGCTGTAAATATGGCTGCCAGTCGCTGCTGTCTTCTGCTGCCAGTTCATTCAGGCGCAATGCACGCTGGCTGAAAATATCAGCCTGAGGCTGCCGCCAGAATGGGATATGAAAAAATTCCTGTGCCTGTATGGCTTCTGGTGTTGCTTGTGTTTTCATGTATCTACGCTACTAGATAATGGTTGCTCATCATGATGCGATGGTGCTAATACCATTATCAATGACTAAAATAACCAAGTTTAACTAAAATCATGCATTCTGTCTGGATTTGCTACTGACTATTTTGCTTGTGCTGCTAAAAGCTGATGGCAGTAATATTCGCTGCACAGCGCTTTGTATATACGGATAAGTTATCAGCAGACAATAAAAAAGGTTCAGATGTCTCTGAACCTTTTGATTGCATAAGCCGGGTTATTTAATACCAAGCGATTTTTCGTATGCTCGCGCTTTTTCATCGTCGAAATCATGTTCCCAGCGCGAGATAACCAGTGAAGCCAGTGCATTCCCGATTACGTTTACTACAGTGCGTCCCATATCCAGAATACGGTCGATACCCAGAATAAAGCCTAGACCTTCTAGCGGGATGGATGTGGTGGCCAATGTAGCAGACAATACTAAAAATGATACCCCGGGCACACCGGCAATCCCTTTGGAAGCCACCATCAGGGTAATCACGATCATTACCTGATCTGTTACAGACAGGGAAATACCGTATAGCTGCGCCAGAAAGATAACGGCAATACTCTGATACAGGGTAGAACCATCGAGATTAAAGGAGTAGCCAGTAGGAATCACAAAGCTGGTAATGGATTTCGGCGCGCCATAGGCTTCCATTTTCTCAATCATTTTTGGCAGCGCAGTTTCAGAACTAGAGGTTGAGAAAGCAACAATCAGCTCGTCTTTGAGAATTTTGATAATGGTAAAAATGTTAAAGCGGCAGAAATAAGCCACGCCCCCCAGAATCACCAGTGTAAACACAATCATCGCCAGATAAACAATGAGGATGAGTTTCATCAGTGGAATCAGTGAGCTAAAACCGAATTTGCTAATGGTTACAGTCATCAGGCCAAATACACCAATCGGCGCATAGCGCATAATCATGTTGGTGATTTTAAACATCACATCGGAGATGACTTTCAGAAAATCAGAGAAAAACAGGCGCTGGTTGTCGGGCAGTTTGGTTAAACCCAGGCCAAAGAATACACAGAAAAAGATTACTGGGAGGATTTCACCTGAGCTGAGGGAATCAAAGATGTTATGCGGAATCATATCCAGAATCATCACAACCAGACCATGCGGTTTCTCGGCCAGTGTCTCACTTTTCTGTACGTACTGGGTAACACTGGTGTGTTGCAGATTGGAAATATCAATACCGCTACCGGGATGAAACAGGTTACCAAAGAGTATGCCTACACCAATGGCAACGGTGGTGATGATTTCAAAGTACAGAATGGTTTTACCACCCAGTCTGCCCAGGCTTTTGGAATTGCCAAGTCCTGCAATCCCCAAAGTCAGGGTACTGAGGATAATCGGCAGCACAATCATTTTAATCAGGCGGATAAAGATATCGCCCATTGGCTGTAATACGTTGACTACCCAGGATTGATAGGTTTTGTAATATGGGTGTGACGGATCTGAAAAAGTATGCAGATACAATCCTACCGCTACCCCCAAAATCAGGGCAAAGAGAATTTGCCAGGCCAAATTACGGCTATATCGTTTGATAATCGATAACATAGTCGTCCTTACTGTAATTGGTAATATAGTTCTTATTCAAGCTAACAAGCGAAATAAAAACAATAATAATAGAGTATACCCTATTATTTTTTGTTTTAAATATGCGTTAAGGATGAAAAAATTGAGGATGGGTATAAATTACTTGGCGGTTATGGCGCGCAAAACCCACCAGCGTGATATTAGCCTTGTGAGCTAAATCAATGGCATAGGTGGTAGGCGCAGATACGGCCACGATACACCCGATACCGGTTATTGCTGATTTCATTACCATTTCAAAACTAGCGCGACTGGACAATACCACAAAACCCTGCTTCCAATCTACTTTTGCATGCAATCCCCATCCAATAAGTTTATCTAAAGCATTGTGCCGGCCAATGTCTTCACGCACGGTTACAATCCTGCCAGACGTATCAGCCCACACCACACCGTGAACCGAACCGGTTTGTGCACGCAGCTGCTGGTGTTGGTTAAAATCGGTCAAAGCTCGCCCGATTACGCTAAAGTCGATATGCCTTGTGCGTAATACCGGCTTTAACTCTGGTTGTACTGCTGCCAGACTGTCAATCCCACACAGACCGCAGCCGGTACGCCCGCTCATCTGGCGGCGACGGCTTTTAAGGCGGCTAAAAGCAGCACTGGCCAGTTCAATTTCAGCCACGATGCCATGCTGATATTCACTGATTTCTATGGCGTAAATCTGCTCTGCATTTTCAATAATACCTTCACTCAGGCTAAAGCCCAGTGCCAGTTCGGTAATATTTGCAGGAGTGGCCATGAGTACAACATGGGATATACCATTATAGACGAGAGCCACCGGGATTTCGGCACTGACATTGTCGTTGGTACTGCTGCATTGTCCGGCCTGTGCCACCCAGACTGTACGGCTTTGTGCGGGTGTATGATTCATGAGGTTTCTCTATCTGCACGCAGGCAGCAACAGGAAAAGGCTATCCTGAGCAAAAATCAGGACAGAAAGGAAGATAAAAGTTTAACTGTCTGTATGGCGTTGGCCATACAGACAGAATTATCAGAGGCTATTGATCTGACTAATCATTGGTTTGTGAACCAGACTTCTGCTGTGCTCTGGCTTCTTTTTTGGCCATCATTTCCCGATACCAGCGCGGATGATGTTTTTTCGCCCATTCCTGAGTTACTACTCCTTCTACCATAGCTGGAATGGTGCCTTTAATCCACAGTGCGGCATAAACATGAATGATGATACCTACAATCAGCAGGATAGCTGAAGCAGAATGCATCAATAAGGCGATTCGCACCACCCAGATGGGGAAATAATCAGAGAAAAACTGCCGCCAGGCAATTAATCCGCTGAGAAATAACAGCGCCATGCTGATGGTCATCAGCCAGAACATGCACTTCTGTCCTGCATTGTATTTGCCGGTATCGCCAATTTCCTTACCCAGCAGTATATGCTTGATACCTAATAACCATGTAAGATCGTCACGCTCAAAAAAGTTATGTTTAAAGTAGCGAAAAAACTGGATAAAAAAGCCCAGAAACATCACTACTCCGATAAACGGATGCAGTATGCGCGCCAGTTGCGGGGAACCGAACACTTCTGTCAGCCAGAAAAAAGACGGATAGAAGAAGCCCAGCCCAGAAATTGCCAGCAAGACAAAACAGCCAGCCACAACCCAATGGTTAAAGCGTTCAGATTTTTTATAACGTTGAATCAATAATTTTTTCATTATGCGTCCCCCTTGTCTTTGAGGATTTCGCCGTCACGATTAAGAACCTGTTCTTCGTGATCATCCGGGCGATTCGGACCAATGGTGATGTAGTGCAGCCAACCTGCAAAAGCGGCAGCAGCAATACCAAAGGCAGCTATTGGTTTGAGCATACTTTTCCACAGTTTGACGGTGGTACTGATATGCGGATTATCTGGCAGACCGTGGTACAGACTGGGTTTGTCGGCATGATGCAATACATACATGACATGAGTTCCCCCTACTCCTTGCGGATCATAAAGCCCGGCATGTTCGAATCCACGCTGTTTTAAATCTTTGATGCGCTCACCAGCCAGAGATTTCATGTCTTCCTTGCTGCCAAAATGAATGGCGCCAGTAGGACAGGTTTTCACACAGGCCGGTTCCTGACCAACAGCTACGCGGTCGGAACACAAGGTACATTTATAAGCACGGTTGTCTTTTTTCGAGATGCGCGGGATATTAAACGGGCAGCCGGAAATACAATAGCCACAGCCAATGCAGTTTTCCTGATGAAAATCGACAATACCGTTTTCATACTGCACGATTGCACCCGGAGACGGGCAGGCCTTTAAACAGCCAGGGTCGGCACAGTGCATGCAACCATCCTTGCGAATCAGCCACTCCAGCTTGCCGTTTTGTTCGGTTTCGGAAAAGCGCATGACTGTCCAGCTATCGGCACTCAGGTCGATTGGGTTGTCGTATACGCCATGATTGGTACCGATTTCATCACGAATATCGTTCCATTCAGAACACGCTGCCTGACAGGCCTTGCAGCCTATACAGGTAGACACGTCAATCAGTTTGGCAATTTCAATCGGCTTGCGTGCCTGTGGCAGCGGCGTGAGCTGATTGGTGGCAGAACGACGTTTGATATCTAAAGATTGTAAAGCCATGACTTATTCCCCTCACGCTTTTTCGATATTGCACAAAAAGGTTTTGTATTCTGGTGTCTGTGTGTTGCAGTCACCAACAAATGGTGTGAGTGTATTGATAAGAAACTGTTTTTTCTCACCAACATTTACCCAGCCACCATGCAGGGGAATACCAATCTGATGTACTGTCTGACCATTAATATCCAGAGGACGCAAACGTTTGGTTACCACGGCTTTAGCCTCCACCCAGCCGCGTTTGGTGCTGATTTTAACGGTATCGCCTTTGGCAATGTTTTTTTGTGCAGCCAGCTCTTCGCTGATTTCGACAAACTGTTCCGGCTGAGCAATCATCAGTAATTTCACTGATTTAGTCCAGAACTGGAAATGCTCAGTCAGGCGATAGGTTGTACCCACACAAGGGAATTCATCCTTATGCCCGATGCGTTCTTTAACACTGTCAAACAGACGTACTGCGGGCGTATTCAGCACTTTCGGGTAAAGCAGGTTTTTGCCAACTGGCGATTCAGTTGGTTCGTAGAATGTCGGGAATGGACCATCCACCAGTTTTTTGGTACAGAACAGGCGGCCAACACCCTCTTCATTCATGATAAACGGATTCATATTGGTGTCTGGTGCCTGATCGGCCTTGTAGTCTGCCACATCGGCACCAATCCATTTACGGCCATCCCAGTGAATCAGTACTCGGTCTGGGTCCCAGGCTTTACCGGATGGATCGCAGGAAGCTCGGTTATACAGAATGCGGCGATTTGCTGGCCATGACCATGCCCAGCCCGGGGTATTGCCCAGCCCGGCATTGCTGTTATCGCGCCGTGCCATCTGATTGCCGTTTTTAGTCCATGAACCGGCAAAAATCCAGCAGGCACAGGCAGTAGTACCATCATCGCGTAACTGGGCAAAGCCATCCAGTTGTCCACCTTTAGGCACGATAATATTGCCCTGTTCGTCTTTGATATCTGCCAGAGCCCAGCCATTGGATTCCTGTGCCATTTCCTCCGGTGTAGGCGAATGCGCTACTTTATACGGCCAGCTCAGATTAAGAATCGGCTCGGGTGCTTTGCCGCCTTCTTTTGCATACAGTGCCTTGATGCGTAAATGCAGCTCGGCCAGAATCTCAAGATCGGCTTTGGCATCTTCTGGTGCTTCGGCTCCGGCATAGTGCCATTGTAACCAGCGTGAAGAATTCACAATAGAACCATTCTCTTCCGCAAAACAAGGCACTGGCAGGCGAAATACGGTGGTTTGGATAGTAGATGGGTCTACATCATGTGCATCACCATGATTTTCCCAGAATGTAGCAGTTTCAGTATTCAGCGGATCCATGACTACCATCCACTTGAGGCGTGAAAATGCTTCAACAATACGATTAGAATCCGGGAAAGAACCCATAGCATTAAAACCTTGTACCAGCAGGCCATGCATTTGCCCCTGATACATCATTTCGGTCATTTGCAGCACATCATACATTTTGTCCCATTTTGGTAGCCAGTCGTAGCCCCAATCATTTTCTTTAGTGGCATTCTCACCAAAGAACCATTTGAGCAGGCTAACCATGAATTTGGGTGTATTGCTCCAGTAATTAAGCTGTCCTGGGCGCAAGGGAGCCGGCGTCTGTGCACTCAAATAATCGGCAAAAGTAGGATTTTTCTTTTCATTGGGTAGGCTCAGATAGCCCGGCAAATTGGTAGAAAGCAGCCCCAGATCAGACAGCCCCTGAATATTGGAGTGGCCGCGCAGGGCGTTGACACCTCCGCCGGCCATACCGATATTGCCAAGAATAAGCTGAATCATCGCCATGGTACGAATATTCTGCGAACCATAGGTATGCTGAGTCCAGCCCAGTGCATACAGAATTGTTCCAGCCTTGTTTTTTGCTGAAGTGGCGCCCAGAGCCTCACATACCAGCAGAAAATCCTTAATCGGTGTGCCGGTAATTTTATGCATCATCTCCGGTGTGTACTGGGCATAATGTCGTTTCATTACCTGCCAGACACAGCGCGGATTTTCTAAAGTTGGGTCTACTTTGGCATAGCCGTTTTCATCCAGCTCATATGTCCAGCTGGCATTATTGTAGACGGCGCCTCCTTTGGCGCCTTTCGGAGCTGCTTTAGGTGCAGGGCTGCCGTCTTCAGTGGTGTAATCAGCATGTCCGGAAAACAGGCCTTCATGAAACCCGTAGCCATCGGCCACAATAAAAGAGGCATTGGTATAATTTTTAACATAATCCCATTGCACTTTATTGTTTTTAATTAGCCAGTTAATTACCGCACCAAGAAAAGCGATATCCGTACCGGAACGAATAGGCAGATAATGGTCGGCCACGGACGCAGTACGGTTAAAACGCGGGTCACACACAATCAGTTTGGTGCCCTTGCGTTTTTTAGCTTCAATAACCCATTTAAAACCAACGGGATGCGCTTCCGCGGCATTGCCACCCATTACCAGAATAAAATCTGCATTCTGGATATCAGTCCAGGTATTGGTCATGGCACCACGGCCGAATGTAGCGGCCAGCGCCGATACAGTGGGACCATGGCAAACTCGTGCCTGCGAATCGGTACCAACCAGTCCGAGTGAGCGCATGAATTTTTGCGTCAGAATACCGGTTTCATTAGAGCTGGCAGAGGCGCACAGCATGCCCAGACTTTCCAGCCGGTTTACGGTAACACCATCAGCATTTTTTTCAATCAGATTGGCATCGCGTTCGTCTTTAATCAGGCGCGCAATGCGGTCCAGCGCCTCATCCCAGCTGATGTCTTTCCATTCACTGCTGCCCGCTTCGCGTACTTGCGGATGCAGCACACGGTTTGGGCTGTTCACAAAGTCAATCAGTGAGGCACCTTTAGGGCACAGACTGCCACGGCTGACCGGATGGTCTGGGTCTCCTTCAATATGAAAGATTTTCTTTTTGGCGTTTATTGCCCCGTCACCCAGGCTATACAACAACGTACCACAACCAACTGAACAATACGTGCAATTATTGCGTGTTTCTGTTGCCCGTAATAATTTGTACTGGCGGACTTCAGCAAAGGCAGTGGCTGGCGCCATGCCCATGACTGCCAATCCTGTAGCGCCGGCACCTGCTGCGGTAACCTTGAAAAACTGGCGTCTTGTCAGGTTCATGTTTGATGGTTCCTAATTTGATGGTTTCCTAATGAAATTATTTTTATTTATTGCAGAGAATCTAATCCCGTACAGCTTACTAAATATGCTAGAAATTTTATTAATACTAACATTTAACCCCATTATAATACCCTAATTTAAACTATTATATAATTCTAACTGTATTTTTTAATATAAATAAATACTCATAATTTTTATTCAAAACCTTTATTTACCTGATGCAGAGATTGTTTTTTATTAAATAAAGTTTCTTATGGCACTGGCAAAAAATTGAATTGATTACTCAGTAAATTATTGTGTTTGCAAACTAATATCTTGTATACAGTCTGATTTATTATTATTTTTTGTCCACTATCATATACAGCTCTTAGTTACTCATATGACTGGCTTTCGTTATATAGTAAGGTATATTTCGTAGCCATTTTCCCTTATAATCAGCTCAGTTTAACCCTACCAAAATAACAATGCATTCTAACCGAGGATAAAACATGAACCCTAAGTATACCCGTCTGAGTGCCATCATCACCATAAGCAGCCTATGCATGGTAAGCAATTCTTCTTTTGCTGCCAGCATCACTGTTTCGGCCGCAGCCAGTCTTACCAATGCATTCAATGACATTGCCAAGGCATACCAGCAGCAATATCCGCAGGATAAAGTTCTGCTTAACTTTGGCGCTTCCGGTTCCCTGCTACAGCAAATGCAAAATGGTGCCCCGGTAGATGTATTTGCTTCGGCAGATCAGCAGACGATGGATCAGGCACAGGTCAAAAATCTGGTGCAGGCACAAGACAGAGTTAATTTTGCGAATAACACGCTGGTATTGATTACGCCGAAAAAAAGTGCTGTAACCGTACATAGTCTGAAAGACTTGCAACAAAATGGTATTAAGCATATTGCACTGGGCAATCCAGCCTATACACCAGCTGGCCGCTATGCGCAGGCTGCAATGGAACGGGCGCAGGTATGGAATAAGCTTCAGCCTAAAATCGTTAATGTAAACAATGTTCGTCAGGCATTGGATTATGTAGCCAACCAGTCTGCCGAAGCCGGTTTTGTCTTTGGTACGGATGCAGCCATTATGCCGGATAAGGTTAGTGTAGCCGCCACCATCTCCACCAGCAAACCAATCAGCTATCCTATTGCCAAAACCGTGGCCAGTAAGGAACCGGCTGCGGCCAACCGTTTTGTTCGCTTTATCCGCTCAGCCAAAGGCCAGCAGATTCTTAAACGTTACGGTTTCCAGAGTGCACACTGAACATAATTTCTGCCGGCAGTTATTGCCCTTAACTGCCTGAATATTTCATTTCAAGGAGAGATAATGGCTGCGGCCTGGATTGCCCTTGCCCTGTCACTTAAAATTGCCCTGTGGGCCACGACTATCAATCTGGTTCTCGGTGTAGGCATTGGCTATATGCTCGCTCGCAAGGCTGTGTGGGGACGGGAATTGATTGATACCATTCTTACCCTGCCAATGGTGATGCCGCCCACGGTACTGGGCTATTATCTGCTGGTACTGATTGGTAAAAATGGTTTTATCGGCCAATGGTTACAGCATTATCTGGGTATTAATCTGATTTTTACCTGGCAAGGTGCTGTAATAGCAGCCACAGTGGTATCGTTTCCGCTGATATTTAAACCTGCACGTGCGGCCTTTGAGAGTCTGGATCCTCAACTGGAACAGGCTGCCCGTGTTTTGGGCATTAGTAATGCCGGTGTTTTTCTGCGTATCACCCTGCCGCTGGCATGGCGCAGTATTCTGGCCGGCGTATTACTGGCATTTGCCCGCAGCATGGGCGAATTCGGCGCTACGCTGATGGTAGCTGGCAGCATCCCCGGGCAAACGCAAACACTTTCGATTGCCGTATATGAAGCAGTACAGGCTGGTAATGACTATCTGGCCAATATACTGGTACTGATAATATCTGTGGTATGTATTCTGATATTACTGCTTACCAGCAAACTTTTATCCGGCAAAGTACCTATGCACAATCTTAAATAATCCAATGCCAGAATCACAGAATAATGCTCTTGCTTTTGCATTGCCTTGTTTGTGCCTGTTTTTAATTCAGCCAGTGGTTTTATGTTAGATTTCAATTTCCAGAAAACCCTCCAGCGTACTGATGGCAGCCAATTTACTCTGGACATCCGCCTGTCCAGCCAGACGCCACGTACGGTAATTATGGGTGCCTCCGGTAGTGGAAAAAGCCTGATGCTAAAAGCCATTGCCGGCTTGCTGACCCCGGCACAAGGCCATATTATTGTTAACGGTGTAACCCTGTTTCAGGCACCACATCTCAATCTCAGCCCGCAGCAACGCAAACTGGCCTATGTTTTTCAGGATTATGCTCTTTTCCCGCATTTAAATGTACGCCAGAACGTTGCCTGCGGTATCCAGCATGGCTTATTCAATCCGCGTAAACACAGTCGTTACACAGAAGTCGAACATTGGCTGGCAGTCATGCAGCTCAATGCCGTGGCCGAGCAGTATCCGGCACACTTGTCTGGCGGCCAGCGCCAGCGTGTGGCACTGGCACGGGCACTGATTGCAAGGCCGAGTGCCATTCTGCTGGATGAACCATTTTCTGCACTGGATACCCAGCTACGCGCACAAATGCGTACAGAACTGGCTAATTGGCAACAACAGCTAAATTTACCGATGCTACTGATTACCCACGACCCCGCAGATGCGGCTGCTTTTGACGCTCAAATCTGGCATATGGATAATGGGCGTTTATATTCAGCTCCCCGAAAGAGCCGCCATCATGAATGAATTCAATCTTGATACTGAACTGATTCCTACCATTAACGGCCAGCGTATTGGTAACAGCAAACGGATTGCCCTACTCGAAAATATTCAGCGTTTCGGCTCAATTACTCAGGCGGCCAAGGCTGTCCCCATGAGTTATAAAGCAGCCTGGGATGCCATAGATGCGCTAAATAATCTGGCACCGCAACCTTTAGTATTGCGCCAGACTGGCGGTCAGGGTGGCGGCAACAGCGTCTTAACCGCCTTTGGTGAAGCCTTTTTAAATTATTACCACACCATGCAGCAACGCCACCAGCAGTTACTGTCGCAACTGCACAGTAATGCCGACCCGAGCCATTATGGCTTGTGGCAAAAAATGAATCTGGATTTAAGTGCCGATAATCAGCTTGCCGGCATTGTAAGCCAAATCATTGATGGAACAGTAAATAATGAAGTTCATCTGCGTTTAAGCAGCGGGCAGGAACTGGTGGCGATGCTTACTCGACACAGTTGTGAACAGATGGAGCTGGCGGTTGGTGTTGAAGCACTGGCACTGATTCAAGCTTCTGCCATTATGCTTGCCCGCCCTGACCCCAACTTACTTATATCTGCACGCAATCAGCTCAGCGGGAAAATACGCCATATCGATACCGGCATAGTTAATAGTGTTATTACAGTAGATTTAGGTGCAGCACTTAGCCTGACTACTAGCATTACCCGCAACAGTGCCGAAAATATGCAGCTGGATACCGGTGATGAAATCATACTGTTAATCAAGGCACCAGGCATTATTCTCGGGCGCCTGCGCTAAACCGGCACATATTGCCGTGTTGATAATCCACCATACCCAACCAAGCAACCAATAAGCACGCACAGTCTAATCCAGCTACTGCCTGAAATACTGAAACCAGAATAACCATACTATTCAGTATCAAATTATTCTGGCTTATACTAATGCACGATAGCCAAGCTATTTGCGACCAGTGCATATTATCTCTTTGATTTAATCTGTCTTTTTAAGCCGCAAATACATTGTAAACTCTATATATATGTATTTTAATAATATTTATCAAAATTTATTCAAAAAAACCATTTATATCATTTCATCACAATTAATATAATAATTAATACCAATTATTATATTAATTGTGCCTGATGTATTGCATAACCAAAAATCTGAAAATATTATTTTAAATCTTGATTTATCCAAACCAGCAATCCCCTCCTAATGCATAACCATACTCATAACAAGGATTGCTATTTCAGGCCAAACCAGAATCAGACAATACTAAACATAAAGTATATTTAGCCCTAGCGCAGGATCACCTCATCTGCCAGTTCATTCACGCCCGCATGTGTACGCGGAAAATGCTGCACCAGTAATTCCGTCAGCTCATCCAGCCCAGCGCTCAAACCGGCCATATAATTCTGTTGCTGAAATGCCTGCGTTATGTGATTGCATATCTGCTGCCACAGCGCCATGTCGACACAGGCATTCATACCGCGGTCTGCAATGATTTCCACCGCGCGATCTGCAAACAGCACATAGACCAGAATGCCACTTTTTCCCGCAGTATCCCAAATGCCTAAATGGCCGAACCAGTACTGCGCCCGCTGGCGTGCCGTTACATGGTGGCACAGACTGGCGGTATTAAGGCTGGATTCGATCACAAACCGCAGTTGTCCGGTATGGCGCTGTTCCGACCGCGTAATCTGTTCAGTGAGCTGTTGTAGTGCCAGTGTTGGAAAATAAATACTTACCCGCTGGCGTGGATGTGTCCAGTGACGCCAGAGCCGTGGCCATAACCCCATACTCAGTTTATTTGTACTCATACAGTCCATTCTTTCCTGTATATTTGATTCAATATGGTAGCACTACAAGTTAATTTAAGAGTGTATGTAGTTTGATTTTCTAAATCAATACCATAATAATTATACAAATATTTATACAGATACAGGTTTCCCCAATCAAAAATACTGATTCCACTGTTTTGCCTGTTACTGCTTTGTACATTTCCAGCTCTTGCCACACTGATGAAAAAAAGAGTGTATTTTATTCAAAAGATATAGATATTATCTTTAATGGCACAAGATAGCATATATTTTTCGTGATTGTACCGAATCGAAACTATTTATAGTTCAAACAGTTTATATTAAAAAACAGAGATGTATGCAGTGAGGTAATCCATTATGTCCGGGATGAAAACCTGCATATAATTAGAAACACATTTGCCAGCTTTATCTGTCGGAAACGAAACAGCCCTTTAAAAAATCCTTATAAACTGTGTATGGCATATTAAACTTATCACCAAGTAGGTACCCGCAAGCGGCTAAACAAAGCCGCGCAACTGTTTTACATAGGCATATGCAGCCTGTATACGCTGAGTATGCTCGGTTGCCCGCTGCATCTCAGCAGCCGATAACTTCTGTTTGACCAGTTTATCCGGATGATATTTATTCATCAGACGGCGGTATGCCTGTTTGATTTCATGCACACTGGCCTTTGCCGAGATTCCCAGTACCTGATAAGCATCATCATGCTGTTCCCCAACCGGCGGCGACTGTCTGTTACTCTGCTGCTGTTGACGATATTGCTGCTGTTGTTGCCGCGACTGTTGCCGGCGCTGCTCATAGCGCTCACGCTGGCGCTGCTGTTTCCATTGCTCATTTGTCTGCCAGTAATGGCGATATTCATTACTCTGCCCACGTACTGTCTGGCTGGCAAAAATCAGCATTTGCGCATAGGGAATACGGAACTCACCCGCTATAATGTTCAAAATGTGCCGCTCATTCTTATGCAGCCGGCCATCTATCAGCGCAAACTCGAGCATATGTTTACAAAACAGCATCAAAGCGCGCTTGTCATGACTATAGGCACGATATAACTGGCCAAGTCGTGCTCTGAGCGGATAATTTGGCATCTGCCCCATATTGAAAGCATAGCGCACCAGTACTTCCATTTCTGCGTCCAGCTGCAATTTTTTAGTCATTGCATAAACATGCGACCTATCTTCCGCAGAAACATGTCCCTTGGCAATGCAAACTTGTCCGGCCACCTCAAACAATACCGCTATATACAGATTTCCATCTGTAGCAATAGATGCTTCAGTACCATCATCTATGATATGCACTGCATAAAGATAAAACAGAAGCAGTATTACCAGCACAACATCCAGTAACATGCCCCCAATACCAAAACGCAAGGGTAAATACCACAACAGCAGAAAACAAATACCAAGCCCGATTTTAGACATGTATGCCTACCAGAAAATAATACACATAGTCCATGTAACAAGATAAATAACTATACTATAAATTAACTCGGAATTTGATAAATAATCAGCGTTTTATACCCATCCTGATTCATCTTATCCAAAAAATTACCAGTTGCCGGAGGCTCCTCCGCCACCATAGCCGCCGCCCCCACCACCAAAGCCGCCACCGGAACCACCACCTCGTCCCCAAAAATCATCGTTTCCATTATTATTGTAGCCACCAATAAATACATTACCGGCAAAAATAAAAGTCACTACAAATGACACAATAGCAATGATTATTGTTATAAACAGGTTCCAGCCAATGTACCAGCCTAGTGTTAACACCAGAAAAGCAACGATAGCACTGCCCAGTGTATTACCAAATATATTTTTTAAAAAGGCACCCGCTATAAATACCAAAAACATCGCTTCTATTAACATAGCGGTAAAACTGTTGGTTTGCTGAAGCTCTGGCTGCTGTACTGCTGGCAGTTTCTCACCTTTAATCAGTTTTTCCAGTAAATCCACTGCTTGTCGCACACCACCATCTGCATTATTCGCGCGCAACTGCGGTCGCAGCACATCATCCAATATACGTTTAGCATAAACGTCAGGGATAGCACCCTCCAGCCCACGCCCGGGAGCCAGAAATGTTTTGTGTTCATCACGCACCAGCAACAACAGTACGCCATCATCAATTCCCTTGCGCCCGGGTTTCCAGGAATTCATCACTCGAGTAGCGTAATCAAACGGTGTTTCCGGTGCGATGGTTGGTACAGTTAATACCACAATCTGACTACCCCGCTCGCGACTGAATGCCTGCAATTGCCCGTTTAAATCTTCACGGGTATCTGGCTGTAACATATTGGCTGTATCCATTACCGGAGCAGTCAAGGCCGGTACTGGTGCCAGATTTTCAGCAGCCGGTGCCAGCAAGGCAAAGCAACAGCCCAGAAGCAATAACAATAAATTGCGGGCAGATAAGCGGATTGTATTCATGATTTTCACCTTGTTGCTGTGCATGCAGAATTCATGCCAGCCAAACGGTTTCTGGCTGTAAACAAATATTTGTGCCATATTGTGGCCACTAAACCAGCGATAGCACAAGTTAAACAGAAATCAGCAAACATGAGTATTCAGATCATCTGCTTACATTCATGCATGGCCGGTTTATACTCGGGTAAGCAATACATCTTTTATACCAGAACAATTTTGCCATAAAAACAGAGTAGCGGTATTTGCAACCGAATTACGTAAAATACAGAATTTAATTAAATTTTAGACAGCCTTATTGGATAAAGACCATTCAGAAATACAGCAATACCGGTAAAAATACCTATTTTGATAAAGACGTTAATACTACTGCTGCTACCCGTCTAAAGACTAACCTACAACACCACAATTAACCTATAAGATACGATATTGGCTGTTTGGCATATACCAGCAAATGACGCTTGCTGGCTAACAAGCAGATGCTGCTACAAGGCATTTCTGGCGTACCAGTAAGATTTAACTTTTAATTGAGTAAATTTTTACTCACATCGCCAGTGGTTAAAAACTCTGCAAATACATGGATAACCATAGCAAAATTCCGAACAGTAGAGCTAGCTGCAAAACAATCCCCAAGCATATAAGTCATTCCTCGGGGTGCCTCAGGATTGTTAGGCGCCGCAGGATTATAAAATGTTCTGACATCATAACCCTCTTCAGTTTCTTCACCCAGTAATACCATATAAGTCTGAATATCAGTCTCATGATTATCTGAATACAAAGTTATTTCCATACCAGGTGAAGTTGGTTTACTTTTCGACTGTTTCCACAGACTCAGAAAGCCATTATTGGTTCTCAAAATTTCAAGGTACTGTTGCATCTGCTCCACAGTAGGGTTTTCAATTCGGGGGAGATAAACTTTATCCATTCGTCTGAAAAAATCCAACCAACCTTTTCGTTTCCTGTCAAAATAAAATCCATACAATCTATATACATACATTGTTTTTCACCGTTATTTATTCTAAAAATATGTGGATTAATATTGAAACAACTGGCTGTTATCAAACCGACAGGCATCATTATAAATAGCTCATCATATGCATAGCCAGAAATTTAATGACACCATAACCAGACAGTTAATAGCGCAACTGAATTATATTTCGCAACAACCAAAATTTTGTCTGAATATGCAAGATTGAATGCTACCGAACTGATACAAGTCTGCTTTACTGCACACGAAAAGCCGGTTTTGTGATGATTTGACAGAGAAACAGCCAGTTTATACAAACTGGCTGTTTGGTATTGAAATGAACAATCAGGCAGATAGCAAAACTAGAATTCTACCTGTGGCGCCTGTTTCACAGCAGCTTCATTTTCCGGTACAAAATTTGGCCGCACATGCATACCGAAAATTTTGGCAGTAATATTATTCGGGAAAGAACGCAATGTAGTGTTATATACCTGCACCGTCTGAATATAGCGGTTACGCGCCAGCGCGATGCGATTTTCCGTACCTTCAAGCTGTGCCTGCAAATCACGGAAGCTCTGGTCGGCTTTTAGGTCGGGATAATTTTCACTTACCACCAGCAAACGGCTTAAGGCACTGCTTAGATTACCCTGAGCCTGTGAAAACTGGTGCATTTTCGCTGGATCATCTGCATCGCTGCTGGTCATGTTCAAACTGCCAACCCGTGAACGGGCATTAGTTACCTCGGTTAAAACCTGCTGTTCATGTTTGGCATAGCCCTTAACCGTATTCACCAGATTGGGCACCAGATCGGCACGACGCTGATACTGATTCAGCACTTCCGACCACGCCGCATTAGCCGCCTCATCCTGCGACTGCATCGTATTATAGCCACAGCCACTCAGGCTCAAGGCCAGAATAAATATGCTCAGCCAGCCCATTAACCGTTTGTACATTGTAAACTCCCGTGGGTATTATTGTGTCATTTTAACATGTTATCGTGACTTTTTACGTCATAATTAGCGCAATCTTATATACCTTAAGCTATAATTAATGCAAAATAATAAAAATCATTTTAACCAAACTGTAAAGGATGTTATATGTTTCCAGAATATCGCGACCTGATTACCAAATTAAAGGCGGAAAATAATCATTTTGCCAATATATTTGAAGAACACAACCGACTGGATGACAAAATTACTGGTCTGACTAATAATCCTGTTACCAGTGGTCTGGATAATCTAGACGAGCTGAAGCGGGAAAAATTACGTCTGAAAGACGAGATTTATGCCATGCTGCGTGAAGCAGACGGTAAAGCCTGATATATAGTTAAGCCAGTAAAAAGCCCTGCTTTTGGCAGGGTTTTTTACTGGCTTAACTATTTCTGCAACAGAGCATTAAACCGCTGCTGTATGACGGCAGGAAAAGAAACTGCCTTATTGCTTTGCTGGTCGAAAGCCACAAATGCAACCTGTGCCTGTACTACTGTCTGGCCAGTATTTTTCAGCGTGATAATCTGGCTAACTTCCACTTTACGCGGCTGCACCCGGCTAAAAGCGGTAGTAATCAGCAAATCATCACCAAAACCGGCGCTGCGCCGGTAACTGATATTGATATTAATCACCGCCATACCACAGCCGGCAGCAGTAAACAGCGGTGTTAAACCAGCTTCATCAAAATAGTGCCAGCGTGCCTCTTCCAGAAATTCCAGATAGCGCGCATTGTTAACATGCCGGTACACATCCAGATGAAAACCACGCACCCGAATTTCAGTCTGATGCCCGTGTAGCGGCAACTGATTTATTTTTGTGTGTGAATCCTGCATATGCTGAATTATTCCACCACAGTCCAGCCAATGGTTCCATTTGCACGCAACGGTATCAGGCGCTCATGGCCATATGGAAAGTATGGTGGTACTGTCCTAGTGCTCTTTACCAGTGTGATTGTATCCGTATTCGGAGCCAGACCATAAAAACGCGGGCCATTTTCAGCAGCAAAAGCCTGTAATTTATCCAGTGCACCGGCTTCTTCAAATGCTTCTGCATACAGCTCAATAGCTGCAAAAGCACTAAAGATGCCCGCACAGCCACAGGCACACTCTTTACTGGCCTGTGCATGAGGAGCGCTATCCGTGCCCAGAAAAAATTTATGTGCCTGCGCACCACTAACAGCCTGTAACAGTGCCTGTCGATGGGCTTCACGCTTCAATACCGGCAAACAGTAATGGTGCGGCTGCATTCCGCCCACCAGCAAGGCATTGCGGTTATAAAGTAAATGTTGTGGTGTTACCGTAGCAGCCACATTATCACTCGCTTCAGCCACTAGCTGTGCTGCTTCTGAGGTAGTAATATGCTCAAACACCAGTTTTAGACTGGGTAGACGCTGCAATAATGGTTGCAATAGCTCATCAATAAATACCGCCTCACGGTCAAAAATATCGATTTCGCTTTTGGTTACCTCGCCATGTACCAGTAGTGGCAAGCCTACTTCGGCCATGGTTTCTAGTACGGGTAATAAAGCCCATAAATCATTCACTCCTGCCGCAGAATTAGTTGTCGCGCCGGCAGGATATAGCTTGCATGCGATGATACCTGCTGCTTTGGCTTCGCGGATAAGTGCCGGTGTGGTCTGGTTAGTCAGGTATAAGGTCATTAGTGGCTGAAAATGGCTATCAGCCGGTAGTGCGGCCAGAATACGCTCACGATAGGCCATTGCTGCTGCAACGGTGGTTACCGGTGGTTTCAGATTAGGCATAATTACGGCACGCCGCATTTGTCGTGCACTGAATGGCACTACTGATTTTAAAGCTGCACCATCACGTACATGAAGATGCCAGTCATCGGGTCGGGTTATGGTGAGAGTCTGCATTTGCATCCATTTCATTAACAGGCTATTACACTGCTTAAAAAGACAATTGCTTAAGGTACTACTCTACCGTCGTTTCTATATCCAGAATCGACATATCCACTAAAAAGATGTCGTGAATAATGGTATTAAATCACAACCAGACTGGCTTTAACGGTGTTTTACCCACATTAAGATTACATCGTCATCCCTGTTTTGCAAATGCAACAACTCATGTCCGGTCTGGCGGCAGAAAGCGGCAAAATCATCCGGCGCACTTTTATCTGTTGCCAGTACCTGCAATACTTGCCCTGCATCCAGCGCGGCCAGTGCTTTTTTTGCGCGCAGAATCGGCATGGGGCAATTCAGACCGATAACATCAAGAGTAGCATCACTATGTGGTTCACTCATAAACAGCCCATTACAGATTATTATAAAAGATGATTATACAACGTGCATGTAAGAGACCAAATACCTTCTGTGGTAAACTGCCTCATTCACGCCAATACTAATCACAATATCGCATCAACCAGATAGATTCTGGCCGGATAACATTAAACTAGCCTTTCACACATACCACCTGCCGCAAGCGGTACACAATCTCTACCAGCTCATTCTGTGCCGTCATGACAGCATCAATATCTTTATAGGCCATCGGAATTTCATCAATCACACCAGCATCCTTACGACACTCCACATGTGCAGTGGCCTGAATCTGGTCAGCAATACTAAACTGTTTTTTGGCTGCGGTGCGACTCATCACTCTTCCAGCACCATGCGAGCAGGAACAGAAACTGTCTGCATTGCCCAAACCTCTGACAATATAACTCTGTGCCCCCATCGAACCGGGAATAATGCCCAGCTCGCCTGTTCGTGCTGAAACTGCGCCCTTGCGGGTAATAAAAACTTCAGCGCCAAAATGCTGCTCTTTCTGCACATAATTATGATGGCAGTTCACTGCGGCCAGATGTGTGTTAAAGGGCTTGCTGATTACCTTACGTAACGCCGTAATCACATTGTGCATCATGGTTTCGCGGTTTAAGCGCGCAAACTCCTGTGCCCAGTGTACGGCTGAAACATAATCTTCAAAGTGTTCAGTGCCTTCACGCAGATAAGCCAGATTTTCATCCGGCAGATTCTGGATATGCACCTGCATATCCTTTTTCGCCAATTCGATGAAAAAAGTTCCAATGGCATTACCAATGCCGCGTGAACCACTATGCAGCATTATCCACACCCGCTCAGCTTCATCCAGACAGATTTCAATAAAGTGATTACCGGTACCAAGCGTGCCCAGATGGCGATAGTTATTGGTATTGAGAAATCGCGGATATTTGGCGGTAAGCTGTTCAAATCCCGGCAGCAGTTGCAGCCAGTACTGATCAACCACTGAGGGCGGATCCTGCCAGCTACCCTGATCGCGGCCGCGATGTCTGGGTGTTAGCCCGTGTGGTACTGCTTTTTCGATTTCCTGCCGCAGCGCCAGCAAATTATCCGGTAAATCAGTCGCCATCAGTGAAGTCTGCACCGCCATCATGCCGCAACCAATATCCACACCCACTGCGGCCGGAATTATTGCCCCAAGTGTAGGAATAACGCTGCCAATAGTGGAACCTTTCCCCACATGTACATCAGGCATAACCGCAATGTGCTGGAAAATAAATGGCAGTTGTGCAGTTTTAATCAGTTGCGCTTTGGCTTTTTCATCTACCGGCACACCTTGGGTCCACATTTTAATTGGTTTGGCCTGTTCCGCTTGCAGTAGATTATATGTTGTCATTTTACCCCCTTGTTAATGCTGTATTTTCATTAATCTGGTTAATACAGACTGGCCACCCATTCCTAGCAAACATATAGCATATTTTCGGAGTATGGTTACCAATTGGCAAAACGTGCCAGTACTATTAACCAAACAGTTACGATACAGCTATGATATGCACCAATCATAGCTGAATAAAGTTTAATTATTTAAGTATTGGTATCAGACAGATTGAATAGCATGCCTGTTGACCCGCTGCCTTTAAAATCCGCAGCCAGACTATTAAGGTTATCCGATAATGCGGGCATAACCGCTTCAATTTTGTGCCAGCGCCAGCATTTCACTGGCATGATTACGCGTGGTATCGGTAATGGTTTCACCGCCAAGCATACGTGCAATCTCATCCACACGGCCAGCAGATGTTAAAACCTTTATCTCGCTAACCGTCTGCCCTTTGCTGCTGTGTTTGCGTACCTGCCAGTGTTGCTGCCCGCAGGCGGCTACCTGTGGTAAATGAGTTACGGCCAGTACCTGACGGTTTTGTCCCAGACTGCGTAAGGCGCGGCCGACAACATCGGCCACAGCACCGCCAATGCCGGTATCAACTTCATCAAAAATCAGCGTGGGGACTGCATTGTATTGGCTGGTAACCATTTGCAGCGCCAGACTGATACGTGCCAGTTCACCACCGGAAGCCACCTTGCTCATGGCGCGTAAAGGCGTGCCCTGATTAGCCGCCACCTGATACTGTATCTGTTCCAGACCATGCAAAGACGGTGAGGCGCTTAAAAGCTCAATATGAAAGCGTGCACCCTGCATGGCCAGATTCTGCATGTGGGCAGTGGTTTGCTTCGCCAGCTTTTTGGCCGCCTGATGACGCTTGGCCGATAACTGCTGGGCTGCCTGCATGTATTCATTTTTGCGCTCGGCTACCCGTGCATGTAATGCTTCAATATCGGCAGATGCCTCCAGTTCATTCAAAGCGGCTTCAACCTTGGCCAGTTCTGTAGGCAGTTGCGGCGGTTCTAGTCGGTATTTGCGCGCCATGCTCATTAATTCCTGCATCCGCTGTTCCTGCTGTGCCAGCAGATTTTCATCTGTTTCAACACTGGCACTGGCGTCGCGCAGATAAGCACTGACTTCCCCCAACTCAGCTTCTACTGATTCCAGCAATGTCACACTATCGGCAAAGGCAGGCGCAGCTTTGGTCAGTGCCGCCAGTTGCTGCCGGCAGTGATACAGACGGCTTTGCAGGCCATCATCACCATTAAGTATTTCATCCACACTGGCTGCTGTTTGCAGAATATCTGCCGCATGCACCAGTGCATCATGACTCCGGCTGAGATTTTCCCATTCATTTTCCTGAAGATTCAATGCACTGAGTTCATCAAAGCGCCATTGCAACCGCTCTCGTTCAATATTCAGGCTTTCGGCCTGAGTTTGCGCTTTTTCCAGCTCACGTTCTGCATCATGCCAGCGCTGATAGGCCTCGCGTACCCGTGCAACTTCCTTATCCGCACCAGCAAAAGCATCCAGTAAAACACGTTGTGCTGCTTCACTGTTTAAGGAGTGATGGGCATTCTGGCCATGAATATCAATCAGTAATTCGCCAATCTGACGCAGCTGGCCAAGCGTAACTGCCTGATTATTGATGAAGCTGCGGCTTTTGCCTTTCACATCGATTATGCGGCGAATACTCAGCTGCGTTTCGTTTTCATCCAGCAACCCTTGCTCCTGTAATAGCGCACATGCCTGCGGCACATCGCCAACATCAAACAGTGCGGATAACTGGGCTTCTTTGGCGCCATGGCGAATCTGCCCGTAATCAGCTTTATCACCCAGCAACAGGCCTAAAGCGTCCAGCGTAATCGATTTGCCCGCACCGGTTTCACCTGTCAGCACAGTAAATCCGCCTTGAAAACTCAGATTCAGTTCATCAACTATCACAAAGTCACGCAAAGACAACGCCAGAAGCATAAACAGCCTTTCTTAAAGAAAGCATTAATGATTTATGCCTGATTTTAGTATTTTTTTAGGAAAACAGGAAACTATTTTTTAGAAAAAACTAAAATTATTCAGGATAAATTTCGATTTTATTAATTTTTCACCACAATTTTCTCATAATTGCTGAAATGGTACTTCTTACCCGATATGCAAAGCCGGCCACAAAGCCCCTCAAAGACAGATTGATTTCTGATGGTGTAAGTATTATGTGTGTCTGTCACCAGACGCTTATACAAGCTGGTCACCCCAATGTAGTTTCTGGCGCAGGGTTTTGTAATACTGGTAATTAACCGGATGGAGAATCCTGAGAGAATTACGATAACGATTGATACGGATTTTATCCATAGTATGCAAATCAAAAAATGCCTGCCCATCAAAATGGGCACGTGCATCACTGCCTTTGGTAATCAGTACTTCGATTTCACTGGTATCACTGACAGCGATCGGCCGATTCGACATCGACTGCGGGCAAATGGGTACCAGACTGAAAGCACGCAAGGTTGGTTGCAGAATCGGACCGCCAGCAGCCAGTGCATATGCAGTTGAGCCTGTTGGAGTAGACACAATCAAACCATCTGAGCGCTGAGTGTAGACAAATTCTTTATTGATAAAAACTTCAAATTCAATCATCTGCCCCAGTGCGCCACGGCTGAGCACCACATCGTTCAATGCCAGCGAATGATAAACCTCCCCACCGGCGCGTACTACGCTGGCTTCCAGTAAAATACGTTCTTCCGGCAAGTATTTTCCGGTAAGCATGCCGGACAGTTCGGTTATCATTTGTGCTCGGGGTACCTGTGTCAGAAAGCCCAGATGTCCCTGATGAATGCCTATCAGCGGTACCCGGTATGGCGCCAGTTTGCGTGCAACCGACAACAGAGTCCCATCACCACCCAGCACCATAACCAGATCACAGCGCCGCCCCATTTCACATTTACTGATGACATGACAATGTTGCAACTGTTGCGGATTAATCTGGTTATCTGCCTGTGCTTCACTATCCAGATACACCGAAAGACCCTCATCGCATAAAAAAGCAATGAGTTCATCCAATACTGCACTCATCATCGGCGTCTGCGGCCGTGTCACTATCCCGATATGGTTAAACTGGCTGTTCATGAAAATACTTGTTCCTGACTAAGTAACTCACTCTAGTACAACTACAATGGTTTTTGTCCCATCATTATAAAGGTTAATGCACCAACATACTTGTATTATGTAACTATCCACTCAAGATGCAGAACTCATGAATACGAGGCAAGTTGAACATTATCGTCAAACTGGCCGTAAATCTGTATCTGAAGCATCATATTTATCAGCTAATTAGTGGTTGTGCAGGAAAACTGTTTTTCTCAGCTTACTCATGAAAACGCAATAAAAAAACTATTATCTATTTTGTGTAGCTTATACTTGCTGCTCTCTTTTTCCTTAGTTCCGCCCATCGCCCTTGTAGATTAAAGTACAATTTAACGCAATCACCATCAGAGGCTTCAACTCGGAAGTGTAATTCAACATATCCCTTATTAATTGGGTAGTGCTCTTGTGTGTAAATTTCAGCTACAGATTTTTTGATTTTGCCGTCAAGCACTCCGTATTTATTATCTGCATAAATAAACTGGTTTTCCATTACTACATAGCGCAGCTACCGCTTTATTCTGACAATGATAACCACTTAGCTGTATATTAAACAATAGTGTATCAACAGCCCCAATTAAACTATAAATAATTATTTTATACAGTTAGTTATCACTTTTAAAACAGCTCACCTCATAATAGTTAATATCTTGATTTACGTGACTGACATCAAAATCAAAATGTTCAGCTTGTATAGAGACAGCTATTTTTTATGCTGTAATATTGATTTTTCTTTATAGATTAATGCCGGATAAATGTCAACTATTCCCAGAATGGTACTTTTAATACAACAGTTTGATAAACTTTCTAAAATGTAGTGATAATGATTGATTACTTTTATCAGAGGCTACAGTTAAAAGCAGATAAAACAAAATAGCAATCTAAAAACAGGGAATTAATAATTTCTGCAAATGCTGGATTATTTCACCGAAGAATTAAAAAATTTATCATTATTCAATGATGAAAAATTAATAAATCAGTGAATATACCAATTCAGGCCAAGCAGCTTTAGTATAAGCAAGAAAAAGTAACTGTTGATGTACAATAGACTTTGAGATAAGTATGTGTCGCTGAATCGAGCAGATACCGCTACAATAGCTGTTTAAGAAATATGGTTGCTGCCATGGCTACTTCCCTGCCCAAAGTTTTTGCCCTGCTTGGCCCTACTGCCTCCGGCAAAACCAGCCTTGCCCTGAGTCTGGCTGAACAATTTCCGATTGAAGTCATCAGTCTGGATTCCGCACTGATATATCGTGACATGAATATCGGTACGGCCAAGCCTAGTGCAGAAGAATTACAGGCAGTGCCCCATCATCTGATCGATATTATTTCACCACTGGAGAGCTACAGCGCAGCCCAGTTTGTCAGCGATTGTGTGCGTCTGGTAAAAGAAATCCATGCCCGCGGCCATCTCCCCTTACTGGTGGGCGGCACCATGATGTATTACCACGCACTTACACAGGGGCTGAACAGCCTGCCCGAAGCCAATACCCAAATCCGTGCCGAACTGGATAAACTGAAACAGCAACATGGTATGGATTATTTATATGCACAGCTACAGCAGGTAGACCCTGTAACGGCAGCACGCCTGCCCGCAGGCGACAGCCAGCGCATCGAGCGTGCTCTGGAAATCTATCATATTACCGGCATTCCCATGAGCAGCCATCTGGCTAGACAGGAAAACCAGCGGCCACCTGTGGATGTCTGCACACTGGCACTGTTTCCTGCCGATCGTGCCCATCTGCGCATACAGATTGCTACCCGCTTTCATTCGATGCTGGCACAAGGACTTGTGGAAGAAGTTGAAGCACTGCGCCTGCAATACCCCGACCTGCATTCCGACCTGCCTTCAATTCGCTGTGTTGGCTACCGGCAGGCATTCGATTATCTCAACGGTTTAACCGATTACAATACCTTTGTTGAACGCGGTATTGTTGCCACCCGGCAACTGGCCAAGCGCCAGCTTACCTGGCTGCGCAAACTGAATCCAGAATACCAGCTCGATCCGTTTAATCCGGCTGGCCTGCATGAACAGACTGCGCAGTTAATACAGCAGTTTTTTGCCTAAACTTATTTATTTTAGAAAATATTTCGGCAATGATGGCCTAAGCAATAATATTAAAATATTATGTAAACATCCCATTGTCTGCCAACTTAACTCTTTTACAACATGATGTATTAATTAAATTAATAGATTATTAACCTGTAATTGTTTGTCTGTATAAACAGCATTCCACTTCACTCACCCACAGACAGAACAGCAAAAAGCAATTATTTACAGTAAAATGCAGTCCGTTGTTACTGTCATTATGTCATAACATTCATCCCAAATTGAATGAACGGCAAAGACAAACATTTATTCGCTACGCCTCACTCTGGCTAGACAAGGGTCAGGCATTTTCGATTTAATTAAGGAGAAAACACGATGTCCGTACAGGATCGCATTCGTTATACCTCACTTCATTCCCGTCTTATGTCTGCTGCTCAGGCTGCCACCCTGATCCATCATGAGGCTAATGTCGGCATGAGCGGATTCACTGGTGCCTGCTACCCGAAAGTATTACCACAGGCTATTGCGGATTTTGCCCGCGCCGAACATGATGCTGGCCGTCCTTACAAAATTAATGTCTGGACAGGGGCATCAACTGCACCGGAATGTGATGGCGTACTGGCAGAAGCTCACGCCATCGATCAGCGTCTACCTTTTAACAGTGACCGCATTATGCGACAAGAAATTAACAATGGTGATGTTAATTTTATTGATATGCATCTGTCACACGTAGCACAACAGGCTGAATTCGGTTTTCTAGGCCATATGGATGTAGCTATTATCGAAGTTGTGGCTATTACCGAAGACGGCATGCTGATTCCTTCTACCGGCATTGGTAATAATCAGACATGGCTGAACATGGCGGATAAAGTTATTCTGGAAGTGAATATGGGCATGCCTATTCAGGTAGAAGGTATGCATGATGTTTATCAGAATAATGCACTTCCTCCACATCGCTCACCGATTAACATCAATCGTGCTGATGACCGCATTGGCACCCCTTATCTTAAAGTTGATCTGAACAAAGTGGTTGCCATTGTTGAATCCAATGCACCAGACCGTGATAACGTTTTCAGTGAACCTGATGACAAATCCAAACAGATTGCCGAATATATCGTTGACTTCTTATCACACGAAATTAAACAGGGTCGTCTACCTAAAGAAATGTTACCGATCCAGTCTGGTGTAGGTAATGTAGCCAATGCCGTTCTGGCGGGTCTGTTAACTGGTCCGTTTGAAAATCTGTATGGTTACACTGAAGTGCTACAGGACGGCATGCTGGATTTATTGCGGGCAGGTAAAATGGTAACTGCTTCTGCTACAGCTATTTCTCTTTCAGCCAAAGCATTTCAGGACTTTGTTGATAATATTGATTTTTATCGCGAACGCATCATTCTCCGTTCACTGGAAATCTCTAATCATCCTGAATTAATACGCCGTCTGGGCATTATTGCCATGAATTCGATGATTGAAGCTGATATCTACGGCAACATCAATTCTACCCATGTAATGGGCACCAGCATGATGAATGGTATCGGTGGTTCTGGCGACTTTACACGTAACAGCTTCCTGAACTTCTTTGTTACCCCATCTACAGCTAAAGATGACAAAATCTCCTGCATCGTGCCGATGGTATCGCATGTTGACCATACCGAACACGACACTCAGATTATTGTTACCGAACAAGGTCTGGCTGACTTACGCGGTCTGGCACCACGACAAAGAGCCAAAGTTGTTATCGAAAAATGTGCCCATCCTGCTTATCGTGACCAGCTGCATGATTACTATGATCGTGCCTTGAAAACCGCAAAAGGCATTCATACTCCTCATATTCTGACCGAAGCTTTAAGCTGGCATGAGCACTTCCTGAAAACCGGCTCTATGAAAATGTAATTCAGACCGGATAATAACCAGACAGCCCTGTTACCAAACAGGGCTGTTTTCTTTTTATTATTTGCATCAAAATTTTATATACAGAAACAACTGATTGCCACCGCTTTTATACATACATCCAGTTTCCACTTTTTTCAGCCACAGACCAATAATAGTTATTCTGAACTGCATTGTGGTTTCGGCAAATACATCGCCGACAGAAAAATCTAACCGTATTTATGAATCAACTTCATCTTGACACATTATCAAATTCAGCCACATGAATATCACTATCAGTTAAAATAGGTATGATTCATATTTTCTGCTGCATTCAGCAAATTTCTTACTTCTTTACCTTCATAAAGGAACGACTGCCATGTTTTCCAAAGCGTTAACCATCGAAAAATTTGACCCGGAACTGGCTTCTGCCATAACCCGTGAAGACCAGCGCCAGCAAGATCATGTGGAGCTTATTGCATCAGAAAACTATGTAAGCTGTGCTGTGATGGAAGCTCAGGGCAGCCAGTTGACCAATAAATATGCCGAAGGCTATCCGGGCAAACGTTATTATGGCGGCTGTGAATATGTAGATGAAGTAGAGCAATTAGCCATTGACCGCCTGAAAGAATTATTTGGTGCCAGCTATGTTAACGTACAGCCTCACTCCGGCTCTCAGGCCAATCAGGCAGTGTACGCCAGCGTGCTGCAACCGGGTGATACTATTCTGGGCATGTCGCTGGCTCATGGTGGCCATCTGACTCATGGTGCCAGTGTAAATATTTCCGGCCGCCTGTATAACGCTATCACCTATGGTCTGGATGAAAACGAAATCCTTGACTACAACCAAGTGGAACAGCTGGCACTGGAACACAAGCCGAAAATGATTGTTGCTGGTGCTTCTGCCTATGCACTGGAAATAGACTGGGCGCGTTTCCGCGCAATTGCAGACAAAGTGGGTGCTTATCTGTTTGTGGATATGGCACATTACGCCGGACTGGTAGCCGGTGGCGAATACCCGAATCCCGTACCCTTTGCCGATTTTGTCACCACCACTACCCATAAAACCCTGCGTGGCCCGCGCGGCGGCATAATTATGTGCCGTAGCGATGAGCATGCCAAAGCACTGAACTCAGCCATTTTCCCCTGCTTGCAGGGCGGGCCACTGATGCATGTGATTGCCGCCAAAGCAGTGGCATTTAAAGAAGCATTGCAGCCTGAATTCAAACAATATGCCCGCCAGATTAAAGCCAACGCCAAAGTATTGGCTGAAACTCTGATTGAGCGCGGTTTGCGTATTGTTTCCGGCCGCACCGAAAGCCATGTATTTCTGGTGGACTTGCAGCCGAAAAAACTTACCGGTAAAACCGCTGAAGCCATTCTGGGACAGGCGCATATTACCGTCAACAAAAACGCCATCCCCAACGATCCAGAAAAGCCATTTGTTACCTCAGGTATTCGCTTGGGCACAGCAGCTATTACTACCCGTGGCTTCACCGAAGCTGATACTCGCGAACTGGGGCACCTGATTGCCGATGTACTGGATAATGCAGACAATGAACAGGTGATTTCAGAAGTAGCTAAAAAAGTACAGGAAATTTGCACCCGACTACCTGTATATGGCAAATAAACAACAATATTAAATTATTAACATTCTTGCCATTGATTCGCTTCTAAAGAATATCTATACTCAAAACAGACTACTACATACTTGATTTAATGATGTTTTAGTCTGTTTTTTATTGATACAAACATCGCTATGGATTTCCTTACAGGAAATCTAGTTTTAACTAATCTGGTATTATCAAAATACTAATAAAGTATTAATATATCTTCATTGCAAAAGCGGAACAAACAAACTGCTTTTAAGATTTAATGTATTTTAATAATTAATCATGAAAGGAAATAAAAATGAGAAAATTAGTTTCTACCGCTTTATTGGCTGTTTCATTAACCATGACTGCTGGTTTTGCATTGGCTAATAGTAACAATGACACTACCGATATTCGTCATTTCAGCGAAGCTACTGCTCAAAACGGTCAGAACACCCATATTTCTGCTTCAACTCCAGAAAATACTCCATATCGTACTGTAAATACTTATGCTGGTAATCACTAACAGACCAGCAGTTGGGATAAAAAGCATAACTAAAAAGTTATGCTTTTTTTAATTTTCAGCTTGGTAAGAGTTATTATTTCCATTTGTTTTAAATTTTTTATATCGTTAGCTTCGATCTATTAAATATAATCTCACTCCTACTTCAAAATTTAAATCACAAGTAAAACGAATAAAGGCAAAACTGATTCAGGCCAGAAAAGCAGATAAAAAATTTAAAGTTTTTGGTGCAGATTCCCATAAATATCAGCTTAATAAACCCATCAGCATAGAACAGGTTGCTGCTATTGAACAAGAATATGGTTTTCAATTGCCACCGTGTTATAAAATTTTTATTACTCAAATAGGCAATGGCGTAAATAATGATTCTGATGCTGCCTGCCCCTTTTATGGGATTTATTCGCTGCATAAAATATTGATGAACTGGCTGATTTTAATAGCCCCGATGGTTGGCAACGAGCCTGTATCATTTATCCGTTTATGCCAGGACTATTGACAGTAACAGCTAAATGTAATTAAGAATAATGATTTAACTACAGAAGAGTATGATGAAGAACTGACCAGAATATATGAAGCGATTTTACTTATTGGCAGTCAGAGATGTGCTTATATAAACGGTATAATACTGGAGGCAGAACATACAGGCAAAGTTGTTAATCTCTCATTTGACCATCAACTGCCAACATTTACTTTTGAAGATAATTTTCTTGACTAGTACAAATGCTGGCTGGATGAAGTGATTTCAGGCAAGTTATCAGACCTGAAATCTGGCTGCTTTGGCTATTCGGTAGCCGGTTCTAAAAAGCATTACTCGAAAAATATTTTGTCTCTGAGTGCAAAGAATATAAGTACTACTGCTTGGAAGTGTTATTGCTTAAATCCACTATTTCATCAAAAACATTCAAAATACTGGAAAATCAGTATCAGCTGAATAATGCCGATTTGAAACGCATCAGTTTACAAGTTATGGTTAATTTTCCTTATCCGAAAGCCAGAAATTATTTCCATAAATACTTTAATATTGAACCAGAATTTGTTATTAAACTGCTGTGCTGGTATGGTAAGAAAAAAATCAGTAAGTGAATAGAAATATTACATACTTCTGTCCCTCAATTTAAAGATGCTGAAGCTTTCAGGTGCTTTGTACATATACTGAAAGAAAGTAAAACCAATTATTGTCAGATAATCCTCCCATTTATCGCACATGCAGACAGTGAAATGCGTGCCATTGCTTTCTCTGCTTTAGGCTCCCTGAACAATAAAACTAAAAAAACAGTAATCAACTATTTTATTGCCGGGCTTACTGATTCAGATAAGCAAGTCATCTGTGCGACACTATCAGCACTGAATGGTATCGTCGACAACAGATTGCTCAAATACTATCAGGCTATTGCCAAGAAAATCGATGAAGAAGATAAACATAGCGGTTTATTATATAAGCTAAATAATTGTTTGATTCATTTTAAATTAACAAATGAGACTATCTTAAGCATTAATGCAGATAATTATAAAGTTAAAAAATGGTTTCAACTTTGGAAAAAATCATAAATCATTTATGCTTACTCCTTGACCAGCATTCTAGTGATTCATTGTCTTGTTATTATAGGTATTGTAATCGGCTGCCTTTACATACTTCGATAAAGATAATTTTGCAGAGAATTGACAATTGATTCAATAGCAGAAGCTATCCATTTATATTATTCTCATCTGGCAAAGAGTGAATATAACTTTTTGATTACATAAATTTATTTAAAAAATCATTAACTAATAATATTTTTACCTCAGCGTTGCACTCCTAATATTGTCACAGGATTAAGATAAAGCTTCCTTATTTTCAGGAGTAAAACATGGGTTTACTGTGGACAATTATAGTTGGTTTTATTATTGGCCTGATCGCCAAACTGGTTTACCCCGGCAGGCAGCAACTGGGCTTAATTGTGACCACTTTGCTGGGTATAGGTGGCTCATTGCTCGCTGGTTATGTAGGACAGGCATTTGGCTGGTATCACGCCGGAGAAAAAGCCGGCTTAATAGCTTCAATTGTTTTTGCCTGTATTATTTTATTTATTTACGGAAAAATCAAAAACCGACAGATATAAAAAAATGGTGATGGATTTCAAGTCCATCACCATTTTTTATTCAGACAAAAGCAATGCTATTTTTTGGTCTGTACTTTTCCAAGTCCTCTATCACGCAACTGAGCAATCGTGGCATCAATGCCCTGCTGCTGGATTAACTGGTCAAACTGATTGCGGTATACCGTTACCAGACTGGTACCATTGACACGAAAATTGTAAATCTTGAATACACCATCGGAGTAATACATCTGGTAACCAACGATATAGTGTTTGTCGTTGCCACTAACAACCTCAGTAAACGTTTCCAGCTTATTATTTCCCTGATTCACTACTTTCGGTAATACCTTTACCGTGGCATTGCTGGCGCCCATTAAGGCCGAATGTGCATAAATACGTACAATCATAGTTTTAAACGCCGCACTGAAATCCTGCCTTTGCTGTGCCGTAAACTGCCGCCACGGCAAACCCACCGCTAAAGCGGAAATACGTTCATAATCCAGATACTGATCTGCATAGCGCTCAACCTGACTGATTCGCTGCTGCTCATTCAGACTTTTATCACGTACCACCGACAGTACTGCATCCACGTTCTGCTGTAATTGCTGTTGTGCCAGCTGTTCCTGCGTTGCAGCAAGCGTATATACTGAAAACATCAGCATCCATGCAGTCATACAAGCTTTTACATACTTCTGCATTTTTATTCTCCTGTTAATAAGCAAAAAAAGCGGCTTATGTACTTCATCATCCATAAACCGCCTGCTATTTTCATCTGCAAAAAACTTTATACTGCTTTAGCTGCTAGCCAATCTGTAACACTGGCCAAAGCTGGTGCCAAAGCGGTAATGTCCTGACCGCCTGCCTGCGCCAGATCAGGACGACCACCGCCTTTACCGCCCACCTGACTGGCAACATAATTAACCAGCTCGCCAGCTTTAACTGTTTTGCTAAGCGCTTTCGATACACCGGCAGTAATGGCGATTCTACCATCATTTACTGCTGCCAATAACACCACAATATTGTCACCCTGAGCAGTTAAATCGGTAGCAATATCACGCAAAGCACTGCTGTCTGCATCAATCTGGCTGAGCACCAGTCGCGCCGTACCCACAGTTTGTGCCTGTGCCAGCAAAGCCTTACCAGCCTGTCTGGCCAATTCGCTTCTGGCTTCGCTTAACGCTTTTTCCAATTGTTTGCTCTGGTTATGCATCGCCTGTAGCTTGGATAGCAAATCCTCGGCTGTCTGTGCTTTTACTTCAGCCACCGCGGCTTTGAGCAATTCTTCCTGCTGCTGCACAAACTGTAGGGCATTTAATCCAGTTACCGCCTCAATACGGCGAACACCTGCGGCAATACCACTTTCCGATACAATCTTGAAAAGCCCGATATCACCCGTACGTGCAACATGCGTACCACCACACAACTCGGTGGAAAACTCGCCCATACTCAAAACACGTACTTCATCACCGTATTTTTCCCCGAACAGTGCCATCGCACCGGCTGCAATCGCCTCATCAAAACTCATATTCTGCGCACATACAGCCACATTGGCCACAATAGCCTGATTAACGCGGCGCTCAACTTCGGCCAATTGTGCAGCGCTTACCGGCTGCGAATGCGAGAAGTCAAAACGGGTACGTTCCGCGTTCACCAGTGAGCCTTTCTGCTCAACATGTGTACCCAGTATTTCGCGCAAGGCACGATGCATCAGATGGGTAGCACTGTGGTTGCGCATACTGGCTTCCCGCAGCGCATTATCTACCTGCGCTGTAACTGCATCACCCACTTTCAAGCTGCCAGACAACATTTCTCCAAACTGGCCAAATACCTTAGCCTTGATCTTTTGGGTATCATCCACCTGAAAACGATTTTCACCGGCAAAAATATAGCCCATATCACCAGTCTGACCACCAGATTCTGCATAAAACGGAGTAAAGTCAATCACTACTGCCCCAGTTTCACCAGCATTCAGCTGTTCAACGGCCTCACCGTCCTTATACAACGCCAGAATTTTGCTTTCATTCTGGCGCTGCTGATAGCCGGTAAAGTCTGTATCAGTGCCTTCATAGGCCAGCTGTGTATTGGCCTTGAAATTCTGAGCAGCACGGGCACGTGCGCGTTGCGCTGCCATCTCGCGTTCGAAACCAGCTTCATCCAGACTGATATTGCGTTCACGCGCAATATCGGCAGTTAAGTCATATGGAAAACCATAGGTATCATACAGCTTGAAAATCACCTCACCGGCCAGTGTCTGAACATCGTCCTGCAAGGCATTTTCCAGCAGAGCCATCCCTGTTTCCAGTGTCTGCGCAAAGCGGCTTTCCTCCTGTTTCAGAACATCACTGATTTGTGCCTGTTTTTCAACCAGCTCAGGATAGGCGCTACCCATTTCCTGCACTAGATCAGCTACGAGCAAATGGAAAAATGCCTGTTTACAGCCCAGTTTATAGCCATGGCGTACGGCACGGCGAATAATGCGCCGCAACACATAACCACGTCCCTCATTACTGGGCAGTACACCATCGGCAATTAAAAAGGCACAGGAACGAATATGGTCGGCGATTACTTTCAGGCTTGGTACTTCCTGACTATACGGTATGCCTACCACTCGTGCCACAGCTTGAAGCAAATGTACAAACAGGTCGATTTCATAATTGCTGTGTACCTGCTGTAATACTGCTGATACCCGTTCCAGCCCCATACCCGTATCAACCGAAGGTTTGGGCAACGGATTCATATTGCCGTTTTCATCGCGGTTATACTGCATGAATACGCAGTTCCAGATTTCGATGAAACGGTCACCATCTTCTTCAGGGCTACCCGGAGGGCCTCCCCAGATATGTTCACCATGGTCATAAAAGATTTCTGAGCAAGGGCCACAAGGGCCGGTATCACCCATCTGCCAGAAATTATCCGAAGCATAGCGCGCACCTTTGTTGTCGCCGATACGGATAATCTTTTCTGCTGGCAAACCAATCTCGTTTAGCCAGATATCATAAGCCTCATCATCATCAGCATACACTGTCGCCAGCAGTTTTTCTTGCGGCAGATTCAGCCAGTCTTTGCTGGTGAGAAATTCCCAGGCGAAATGCAGGGCATCACGTTTAAAATAATCACCAAAGCTGAAATTGCCCAGCATTTCAAAAAAAGTATGGTGGCGCGCGGTATAACCTACATTTTCCAAATCATTGTGTTTACCGCCAGCGCGTACACATTTTTGCGCAGTTGTCGCGCGGCTGTACGGACGCTTGTCAAACCCCAGAAACACATCTTTAAACTGATTCATACCCGCATTGGTAAACAACAGGGTTTTATCATCCTGTGGCGGTACCAGCGAAGAAGAAGGCACAACCTGATGGCCCTTATTTGCAAAAAATTGAAGAAATTTAGAACGTAATTCTGCTGTTTTCATGGTAGTTTCAATTAGACGGGCAATTAATCGTATTCAGGCAGTCTGTTATAAGCACAGACTGCCTGAATATGGATACTAAAAACAGGATACTGGTTAATCGATCCCAACCATCACCCTTGTTAAAATCATCTGCTTATCTTACCGCAGTTTTACGCATAAGCCTACCTGAGCAAGCTAAATTCCATGCCAAAATGACAATTCCAACAACAGTGCTGCCTTAATACGGTATAGTTAGCCCAAAGCAAACAGAATGAAGTTACAAAGACGGTAGTAACATATAACCATGCCAGCCTGTAATTGGCGCATCTTTGAAAAGGACAAACATGAAAAACACAGCCTGCCTGAGTTTATCCGGTTTGATTTTATGTATTCTAACCGCATGCAGCGGTTCACATGATAACAGCAATCCACAACCAGCTTCTGCTACCGCAGCCAGCAGTACCGGCATTTTAAGCGATACCAAAGCATTAAAAATATACAACTGGTCAGATTATGTAGATCCAAAAACCATTAGTGAATTTGAAAAGAAATACGACATAAAAGTCACCTACAATTTTTATGACAGTGATGAAACGTTGGAAAGTAAAATTCTTACCGGACAATCGGGTTACGATATTGTTGGGCCATCCAATTCTTTCCTTGGCCGCCAGATTAAAGCCGGAGCCTATCAGCCACTGGACAAAAACCAGTTACCAAACTGGAAATACATCAATCCGAAATTACTTGATTTATTAAAAGACGTGGATCCGGGCAATCAGTATGCTATACCCAATTACTGGGGTATGAATACCATTGCAATCAACACTGAGAAAGTCACTGCTGCCCTCGGTGATACCCCGATACCGGATAACAGCTGGGATTTGGTTTTCAATCCTGAATACACCGACAAGCTGAAAAATTGTGGCATCAGCTATATGGATAGTCCGGTAGAAATGATTCCACTGGCACTACACTATGCCGGCAAAGACCCAAACAGCCAGAACAAGGATGATATCGACATTGCTGCCAATATCATCAAAGCCAACCGTAGCAATGTATTGCGCTACTCTTCTTCCGGCTATATCGACGACTTGGCACGTGGCGATGTTTGTGTGGCCATCGGCTTTGGTGGTGATTTAAATATCGCCAAACGACGCCGGCTGGAAGCAACCGGCAAGAAAGATATTGTCGTGCTGGTACCCACTCAGGGTGTTTCCCTGTGGGTAGATACGCTTACCATACCCAAGGATGCAGCCAACCTCAAAAATGCCTATCGCTACCTGAACTGGATTCTGGAACCACAAATTGCCGCCAGAAACGCCAACTACGTCACCTATGCGCCATCCAGTCAGCCGGCTAAAGAGCTGATGAAAAAAGAATACCGTGAAGACAACAGTATTTTCCCATCAGATGAAGTTCTGGCCAACAGCTATCTGGTGCTGCCAGCCAAATCCGAAACCCTGAAATATGAATTGCGCTTATGGCAAAATCTCAAAGCAGGTAAATAGTCGTTCAGACTAATAGCAGCCTGACAGCAAGCCCCTCAGAAGTGAGGGGTTTGCTGCACTTATTTTGCAGCTATATCAAAGCACAATACTGCCTAACGACACAGCTCAGGAAACTTCTTCCATGCCTGTGATAATGTCGTACCATTAGAATAAACATTGACCAAGCTTTGCGACATACCCGCTTTAAGCACATCTATCTGCAAGCCTTCCACCTGCGTAAACGGATTCACCAATGCCAGAGTCTGGCTGCCATTAGGATAAGAGCTGATTTTGTAAAACTCCCGTGGCAAATTAAAGCGGGACTGTAATTTATCATGCAAGCACTTACTCACCTCCATTGCCGGCCGGTTAATACTCAGACTGGCATCAGGTAGTGCTGTACGTTCAGGTTTCAGCACCGGTACATCTCTCGCCACTGCCACACAGCGGAAGCCCTGTGCACCAGAAGACTGGCTAGGCTGCAATAGCACCCTTGCTACGGCTTTCGAATCACACTCGCGCTCTTCTACCACATTAGGGGTTACCTGAGCGCACCCCATCAACAAGGTGGCGTATAGGCATGGCCACATTATTTTTTTCCACAACATGCTTATATTTCCATTATTTGTATTTAGGTTTCTATCATTCAGACAAATAATATTTTTATTCCAGCGAAACATTGCTGGCTGTCTGAACTTAATTAATCTGTCACAATATCAGGACAATAGTGCCCAAACTGGCTGATAATAGTTTTCAACCGAATAAAAACGGCCGTATGCCAAATGTTATATCAAAACAAAATCGCTATAATAACAGGCATGTCCGGACACACACTAGTTTTATTATGATTTTCCCTAGCGCCAATCCCATCAAAACCGTTACTCTGGCTTTAACCGGAGCTTCAGGCATGCCCTACGCCAGACGGTTGCTGTCCTGCCTGTTGCAGGCCAATATCAGAGTCTGGTTACTGTATTCACAGGCAGCCCAGATAGTCGCCCAGCAGGAAATCAACTGGCATTTACCTACCAGTGCCAAACAGTGTACCGCAGCATTATGTGCAGAATACGCAGTCGACCCATCCATGCTTACCGTATTTGGCCGCGATGAATGGTTTGCTCCGCCTGCCTCCGGTTCCAATCCCGCTGATGCAATGATTATCTGTCCTGCCAGTATGGGTTGCGTAGCGGCCATTGCTGCCGGCACCTCAGACCATCTGCTTGAACGCGCCGCCGACGTTTCCATTAAAGAAAACCGCCCGCTGATTATCGTGCCGCGTGAAACGCCATTGTCAGCGATTCATCTGGAAAACATGCTCAAACTGGCGCGTTTAGGCGTATGCATCCTGCCACCGGTCTCAGCTTTCTACCAACACCCCAAAAGCATTGAAGACATGGTAGATTTCGTGGTGGCGCGCATTCTGGATCAACTGCGGATTCCGCATCAACTAATTGCACGCTGGGGTGCAGAAAATAATTCTTGACACTTCACTCAGAATGTTTTATGATGTAAAAATGAAAAATGTAACCACTTTCTCTTTTGCTTATTATTGGTACCACACCTCGGTGCGGTGCTTTTTTGCGTTTATTTAAAAACCTGTTAGCAAAATAAAAAGTGAACCGCCCGGCCAATCCGAGGCGGTTTTTTTATTGCCATAAACGCCTCAAACAAAAAGGCATTAAAAATGAATAAACAACTACTGGAGAACAAAATGTCTGCTTCATCATTAAAACAGTTACAACAATCAGCATCGCCGGTACCACAACTTCAGCGCTGGTACATGATTGTTGATGGCAACCAGCACCGCAGTGACTTATGCCAGCTACAGCCACAGTTTCAGACAACATTTATGCTTAGCGAAGCACTCATTCCACAACTGCGTCTGGTGGCCATGTTAATAGCCGCACAACGGCTTGGTTTTGACCAGCCTACCCCAGATATCATCAGTGAAGAAGCAGACTGGTTTGCTGCACGCATACTGGTGATGGGCGTTAGAATTTTCCATCTCGACATTACCCTGATTCCAATGTTGAAAACAGCCAATAGCCGTGCCCGCAGTTTTGCGCAAAAACATAATCTGCCTTTTACTCAGGCACAAATGCGCATGAGCCTGCACGCCAGCCGTCCCGAACAGATGCTGATTATTGAAACAGAAACCCAGTGTGAAGAAGATAAGGGCCTGATACAAAACAGCCTGCATTTTGCCCATAACTTGTGTCTGACAGAAAGCACCATACTGACAATCTGCAATCGGCCGTAAACCAGCATTCCGGCTTTATCAGCCTAAAGTAGCCTGCGCAGACTGTGGTTCACCTTATAGCGAGCATAAAGCGTAATCTGTTGCAAAAATTGTTCCAACTCCTGCATCGCGAAACTTGCATGGATAAAATAACAGCCATCACCGGTAATTTTATAAATGGCCTGTACCGCAGCAAAACTACTTACCAGCTGTTCAAATTCAGCAAACTGGCTGTTATCCATGTAAATCGTTATAAATTGTTCAGACGGATAATGTTCGGCTACAGTAAAACGCTCAATCACCCCGCTATCTACCAGATTCTGTACCCGCAAACCTACCGCCTGCCCGCTGAGAAAAACCTTTTCACCAATTTCTTTCCACGATAAACGGCTATTGCTTTTCAGCAAATCCAGAATTGCCCTGTCCTTTTTATCCATACTTTCATCCTGAAAATAAATAGTATTGACTGTTTTCATCAGCCTGTTCCGTCAAAAGCCATAGCAGCGCATAATTGAATCACCAAAAACAACCGGAAAAATATGATGAAACAGTCACTTATAATCATTGATGTACAAAACGACTACTTTGAACAAGGTAAAATGGAGCTGTATCAGCCACAAAGAGCATTAGAAAAAATATTAAAACTGCGTGAACATTTTCGCCAGCACCAGCTACCTGTTTTCTATATCCAGCATATCAATATCAGGAAAAACGCAACCTTTTTCCTGCCTGAAAGCCACGGTGTGGCATTACATCCGCAATTACTGCCCCTAGCCTTCCAAAACGAATTTATCATTCTTAAAAATCACCCTAACAGCTTCTGGCAAACAGATCTGCATCAACAGCTTCAGCAGCAGAGCATCGAACAATTGGTTATCTGTGGCATGATGACGCACATGTGCGTTGACTCCACCACCCGTTGCGCGGCAGAACTTGGTTATCACCCCATTTTGATTGCAGATGGTTGTGCTACCCGTGATCTAGAATTCAATGGCACACTTACCAAAGCATCAGATGTTCACAACAGCTTTCTAGCAGCACTCACCACTTTTGCCAAAGTACAATCTGCCGAACAGTTTTTACGTTAGTCATTCATAACTATATTCTAGCCACTTTCCAACCAGATATATACGTTATAAACAAATACACCTGTTTATTGCATCACAACAGCACAATAAACAGGTATAAGATAAAAATGGACTATTTACCATTTCATCATTACAAAAATCATTAGCTTTAGCTGGCTACCTAGTTATATCGCTTAATCTTTTCCTGAATCTATTGGTATTGATAACAACAAGATTTTTATCAGGCACAGATTCATCAATCTACGCCGATTTTCAACGTCCAAACAGTAACTGACACGCGAATAACACCAATGTACATATAAAAACAGCACCTGTTCCTGAATTCAGTATTCAGAGAACAAGGTGCCTGTTACAACAAACAGAATTATTTACCAGCCTGATACTTACATAGGCAGGAAACGACTCGGGTCTTGTGGCTGGCCATTCTCGCGCAACTCAAAATGCAATTGTGTACGTTTGGCATCAGTATTACCCATAGTAGCAATCTGCTGGCCACGTTTTACCTGCTGGCCTTCTTTCACCAGAATACTCTGGTTATTACCATAAGCAGTCAAATACGTTTGATTATGCTGCACAATAATCAGATTACCATAACCACGCAAACCATTACCGGCATATACCACCTTACCGGAGGCCGCAGCCACTACCGACTGGCCGGCACTGCCACCATAATCAATACCTTTACTACTGCCACCATAGCTTTGCAGAATGCTGCCAGCAGTCGGGCGCTGCCATTCAATGCCGTTCACACTGCGAACACCGCCTGCGCTAATGGTTTTACTGGTTGATACTGTAGTAGAGCTGGATGGCGTAGTTGTCGTGGTGGTGCTGGTAGTCGTGGTCACATTAGGTGTATTTACCGGAGTAGTCACAGTAGTTGTCGTGTTTCTGCTGCCAGCCGGTGCTACATAACCAGCCGGTTTTACCCGCAATACCTGTCCCAGCTTGATATTGTTATCAATTATATTGTTCCATGAACGCAGATTATCCTGAGTAATCTGATAACGTTTTGAAATATTAAATACCGTATCACCACGCTGTACTGTATGCGTAGCGGCATTAATATCTACCGGCGAATAATTGCCTACATAGCCAGTAGACGTACCAGCATTGGGTGTATAGGCCGGAGCGGTATTTGCCGGTGGAGTATAGGGAGCGGAACCATATGGATTATCGGCAGTGGTAGCAGCAGTACCGGCTTCGCTGCTGCCCGTTTCTGTCGGTGCTGCCGGTTGTTTGAAAAGAGTACAGGCACCTAATGCCAGCACCAGCAAACACCAGCCGGAACGAATCGCGTTTTTTTTCAACATCACGGTTTACCTTAAATCAATGCAATATTCAGGAAGAGCCAGCGCAACAGCGGCGGCAACAGCCAATTCAGACAATATCATAAACAATGCTCGGCATTGTGTAAAATAGCATCAAGCATAAGCTATTTTAACATATCTTAATAATTGTGTTTAATCTGGTCATTTTTTAGCTGCAATTGCCCAGTCATATAAAGCTTTCTTGTTTTCGCCACTAATCTGTGCTGCCAGCACAGCAGCCTGCTTGGTCGGCAGCTCCTGCGCCAGAATCTGCATCACACGAATAGCCTCAGACGATAAATCAGCATTCTTTTCTATTATTGCAGGATGTAGCACCAGTACCATTTCACCACGTTTCTGATTAGCATCCTCATGCAAAATTGTCTGAATCTGCGCCACTGTCCCACATAAATAGGTTTCATGGGTTTTACTGATTTCACGTGCCAGCATCAGACTGCGCTGAGGATACAATAATGCCATTTGTGCCAGCGTATCGGTAATCCGGTGCGGTGTTTCAAACATCACCACCGGATAGGACACCTCCTGCCAATCCTGTAGGCGCTGCTGCCGTTCACCACTTTTTGCCGGTAAAAAACCAGCAAAGTAAAAATCCGACTGTGTTACCCCAGCCACACTCAAAGCCGTCATCACTGCACTGGGCCCGGCCACCGGTAATACCTGATAACCTGCCTCGCGCACCCGTGTTACCAGCCGCGCACCGGGGTCACAAACAGCCGGCGTACCAGCATCAGAAACCTGTGCCACTACCTGTCCGGCAGCCAGAGCAGCAATGATACGCTCCGCCATACTTTGCTCATTCTGTTCACGCACACTAATCAGCCGTGCCGAAAGACCATAAGCTCGCAGTAATTGCTGAGTCACCCGCGTATCCTCCGCACAAATTAAATCAGCGCGAGACAGTATTGCAAGAGCACGAAAACTCAGATCAGCCAGATTACCTATCGGAGTAGCCACTACATAAAGGGTTTGCGGTACAATGCTGGCAACAGCTTTCTGATAATGGGCTTGCATTCATCAATCCGTAATCTGGTTCAATTTTAATATAAGGTTTCAAGCTGACAGCTTGGCAGCAGACAGCCTGAAGTTATTACTATACCACGATGTTACGGTGTTTCAGTATTAATGCATAACAGCTGTGCCCATACACAGACCAGATACTGCTTCAGTAGCCAAACCGCCTGAAACCCGGCATATTGCTCTGGCTCTGTGTAATATTGACCAGAACACAAAGCACATTGCCTGCATCCGCATCAATTAACACTTTAATTTATATGACAGAATCCATCTCCGTCCATCAACATTTTGCCGATAGCGCCCAGCTTCTGAACGAGTGCGCAGATTTACTGGCAGAACCAATTGCCGAAGTAGCCCAGGGAATCCTGATGGCCTTGATGAGTGATGGCAAACTGCTTATTGCCGGCAATGGCGCCTATGCATCTCTGGCCGATACACTGGCTGCCTACATGGTTACCCGCCTGCAACAGGAACGCATGGCACTGGCTGCATTATCCCTGTGCAATAATCCCTCCGTACTCAGCGCATTAACCAACAGCGAGCCCAACAACCTGTTTGCCAAGCAGATTCATGCACTGGGCAAACAGCATGATATGCTCTGTGTCCTGTCCGCAGATGGCCAGAGTATCAATCTGGTTAATGCAATTAAAACCGCACACGAACGCGATATGCGCGTACTGGCCATCACCGGCGGAAGCGGTGGGGAAGTGGCCAGTCTGTTACGCGATGACGACCTTTGGCTGAATGTACCCGGTGACCACCCCCTGCGCGTACTGGAAGCACATCAGGTAACCATTCACGCCCTGTGTGCACAGATTGACCAATTATTGCTGGGTGGTTTATAACCAGCAACAACACAATTTACAGGTGTATCTCATGAAAAAATACTTTTCTGCCCTAGCACTTGGGCTGTGTCTGACCACCACTTTAAGCGGATGCCCTGCTGTTTTAGTTGGCGGCGCCACTGTTGGTACGCTTTCCGCTATCGACCGGCGCACCACCGGCGCACAAACCGATGACAAAATAATGGAAGTACGCATCCTTGATGGAGCCATGTCCTATCTCAACAGTCAGGCACAGCAAAGCAAATTCCAGCCTACATTGTCAGTTATCAGCTACAACCGGCAAATCCTGCTGCTTGGTCTGGTTGCCAGTGAAAACGATAAAAATCTGGTGGAACGCGTAGCCCGCGCACAGCCGGCCGCGCAGAAAGTGTATAACTACATTGATATAGCCAATCAAAGCCGTAAATTGAATCATGTTACCGATGATACTTGGATTACTTCAAAAATCCGCTCCAACCTACTGAACGCCAAAGGTGTATTTCCGAAACATGTCAAAGTGGTTACCTACAATGGCGTAACCTATGTAATGGGCATTTTGACACCAACCGAGCAGCAGGCAGCTACAGCAGCCATCAGTACAACATCTGGTGTACAGAAAGTAGTTACCCTGTACCAGACCTTTGAAAACACCCCAAACAGCACACAAACAACTCCTTGATACCCAACAGTCTGCTGCGAAAAAATCATACACAGCAGACTGTAGCAGCAGCAAACAGCCAGCATCTGATTAGCGTAAACGAAAATTTGCGTATAATAGCCGTCTTATACAAGACTATATCCCCAAAAGGATGAGCAAATCATGAGCACTAAACCCACCGCACCCGAAACAAAAAACAAAAAAAGCGCGGTCAAAGCTGGTCTGAGTACCTTCAGTAAAATCCTGCTAAGCCTGTTTCTGATTCTGGCCATTGTTGTTGTCTGGTTTGTCTTCCACGCTTGGCGAGTTCTGAATACCACACCAGAAACCACCAGCTATGCTTCACAGACCAGCTTCGAAATACTGACACCAACCGGCGCACCGGGCGCAAGCAACAGCGTCCAGTCACCAGTATTTATTCCCAATCCAGCCGTTACAGCCACTTCTGACAGCGAAGACATGAGCGCTGCTTCAGAACCAGCTACCAATGCAACATCTGGCAGAAACAGCACAAAACCCACAGCAACACCAGATGGACAGGAAATACAGCCTTTGGTACCAACCAATGTACCAGAAGCCACCGACAGAGACAGTAATCCAGACACACCCGCCGCCACAACACCAGCAGCAAAGCCAAAACCGAAACCGGCAACCAATGATGCTAACGGCAAACCATTAGATAATCTGTTTTAAAAAACACTATCTACTGCAAACAACTACGCCCATCCAAAAAGATGGGCGTTATTATTTATGACATAAAATGCAGTAGTACAAATATCCATGACCGACTACCAGCCTTACCTGAACAAGTAGCAAAAACCTGTGCAAGCCAGAGAATACAGACAACAAAAACCCGTTGTAATGTACAACCTAAATTGCACACCACAAGGGTTAAATAAAAAATCCTGCGCAGACGAAGTCTGCTGCAATATCCATATTGCAGCACGGTATCCGGTTTCGGCTCAGAAAACATCCAAACCCTTATCAACGCAATACTTATTGTTGATAAGGGTTTTCCAACGTTGCCATCAGCTCGGTCAGATAAGCACGCAGCTGCTTTTCCTGACACCCCATCAGCAACCCGTCTTCAAAGGCTTCCTGTGCCAGCTCGTAAATCTCCTGCATATTCTGCTGCATTACCTTAATTTTTTCAGTGCAAGAGACAACATTACCCGCATCATCTACCCATCTGGGCATCGGAGGTAAAGGCTTCATCAATGTTTCACCCTGCGTGCTGTCACAAAAGCACGGGACCAGTATCCCTGTTCAATACTGGTGATTTCAATATTCTTGCCCGTACGCGGTGCATGAATCATCCGGCCATTACCAATATACATACCCACATGTGAAATTCCACCGCCACCGGGACTGAAAAACACCAGATCGCCCGGCTGCAAACCAGCCCGGCCGACTGCCTCACCTACCGTAGCCATCTGACGAGAGCTGCGCGGCAACGTAACACCCATACTGCGCCGGAAAATATATTGCATAAAACCACTGCAATCCAGCCCGCTGGTCGGTGAATTTCCACCAAAATGATAGGCTACACCCAGCAAACCCATCGCATTCATAATCAGGTCACTGGCGTCATCACCTGTACGCATGGCCGGCGTAGCTACAGTCCGGTCACGAATCAAACGTTCCAGTGCTGCATTATCCAAACCCTCATCAGGCGCCGCCATTACAGGCGTAATCAAAATGAAATTGGCACACAGGCATACCGCTGCCGCTTTCATCAATGTTTTTATCCACTTCATGCCAACATTATTCCATCTATTCATCAAACAATTCTGCTATCCTGTAAACAGCCATTGTTTGGGACATCTTCAATATGTTTTCACCCAATTCATCCCGCATCAGCGATTGGGCGCGTATGCGCGAAATTCTCACCATTCTGGCCAAACACGGCCTTGGCGAATTTCTTGTTCGTATTAAATTACCAATACGCTGGCACAAACATTCCGACCCATCTGGTCAATACCAGCGCTATCTGAGTACACCACGGCGAGCCCGGCTTGCCTTTGAAGAGCTTGGACCCACATTCATCAAACTGGGGCAAATACTGGCTACCCGTGTAGATGTCTTCGGAGAAGAATGGACAGAAGAATTTGCCCATCTGCAAAACAACATAAATCCTCTCCCCATATCAGATATTAGAAACATCATTCAAGCTCAGCTCAACCAGCCACTAGACAACATCTTCAGCTACATAGAAGCACAACCTGTTGGCAGCGCATCCATAGCACAGGTTCACCGCGCCATACTTACCAGCGGCGAACAGGTTGCCATTAAAGTCAAACGGCCGGGCATAGAATCAACCGTTACAGCCGACCTGCATATTCTCAACCACATAGCACAACTGCTCGAGTCGGAAATACCCGAATCCAGACGCTACTATCCGGTACAAATGGTGCGATACTTTGCCCGCTCAATGGAAAAAGAAACCGATCTGTCTGCTGAACGTCGCAATATGCAACATTTTGCCCGCCTGTACAACCACCAGCAGCAAATCCATATACCCCAAACTTACGCGGCATATTCTAACCGTCAAATACTGGTACAAGAATATATTGACGATACTTTACTTAAAAATCTTGTCCTCACCAGCTGGAGCAAACAACAGCGGCATAACCTCGCCGCCACACTGGTCGACATCATACTCGACATGATATTACAACATGGCCTGTTTCATGCCGACCCACATCCGGGAAACATTTTAGTACGAAATAATGGCCGCATCACCCTGATCGACTTCGGGCTGGTTGGCCAGCTCAGCCAGCAGCGTCATCAGGAAATCATCACCCTGATCCACGCCCTGCTCGAACGTGACCAGTTTGCCCTGCAATATGTCCTGTCCAACTGGGCACAGGGAGAAACCATCAACGAAGACCAGCTCGGTGGCGATGTACTGGAAATGCTGCTCAATTACGAACAGCTCAACAGCAGCGAACTGCGTATCAGCCAGATTATCAATGATATCACCCATATTATCCGGGAACACGGCCTTACCCTGCCAGCCGACCTCGTCATCCTGTTTAAATGCCTGATAACCCTCGATGGCGTTATCAAACAGATAGATGGCGACTTTGAACTGTTAAACCATGCCCAAACCACCATCCAAAAGGTACTGCGCCACCGTTTTAACACCCATACGTTCTGGCGCCACAGTAAAATGCAGCTGCATCTGCTGGCTCAGCTAATAGACACCTTACCGCAAAACCTGTTACGCCTGAGCAAACGCATCCAGCACGGCCAGCTGCCTGTCAGCCTCAATATTCAGCATATCGACAAACTCAACAACCAGCTGGACAGAGTAGTTAATCGCCTGACCATGGGCATAGTTACAGCAGCACTTATCATTGGTTCTTCCATAGTCATGAACATCAACGCCGGCCCGAAAGTATTCGGCCTGCCGTTTTTCGGACTAATTGGCTATCTGCTGGCATTCAGCAACAGCCTGTGGGTAATCTGGTCAATCTGGCGTTCAGGACGACATTAAACCATACTCACAGACCAAACATGCCCCACTGTTAGAAACCAGCGGATTCTATTAAAATAACCGCCTAAGCAGAATGAATGCCATCAAACTGCACAATGCGTTATTAACAGTCAAATAACCACGTGGTTCGCAATCCATCCCACGCAAAAAAACTAGGAGCCTTACTACACATGTATCTACTGCATACAACAATATTTCCTCTACTACCCTGCAAATTTCTCTTTATCAGCCAGTAAAGCCGAGGAAATATGTTCAAAATCGCTAAAGAATTTCAATTCGATGCCTGCCACATGCTTGATGGCCATCAGGGCAAATGTCATAACCTGCACGGCCATACCTATCGCCTGATTGTTGAAGTTAGCAGCTCGCTGCACTCACAAGGTTCCAGTAAAGAAATGGTCATGGACTTCGCCGACATCAAAACCATCATCAACCAACACATCATCAGCCAGCTTGATCACGCCTATCTGTATGATGAAACCAATAGCAACGAATGCAAAATTGCCGCCCTGCTTGAACAAATGCAGCGTAAAGTATTTGCCTTCCCCTGCCGTACCACAGCCGAAGGCATGAGCCGCTTTATTTTCAATCAGCTAACACCCTATCTACCTGTATCCAAAATCATACTGTGGGAAACACCCACCTCCTATTGCGAATACCAGAATACCAAGCCATGACCCAGTTTAACATCGTCGAAATCTTCGAATCCCTCCAGGGCGAAGGCTACAACACCGGCATGCCTGCCATTTTCATCCGTCTGGCCGCCTGCAACCTCAAATGCCCCTGGTGCGATACCGACTTCATGCGCTACCAAAGCATGTCCCTGCCACACATCCTCGATACCGTCCACCAGTATCAAAGCAAAAACATCATTATTACCGGCGGCGAACCCACCATCCATAAAAAACTGCCCATACTCTTACATGAGCTCAAACAGGAAAACTACTATCTCGCTATAGAAAGTAACGGCTTGGGCATCATCGACCCACACATCGACTACATCTCCCTAAGCCCCAAATTTCACTACCGCCAGCACTACCCATTTCCGGCACAGAATCAGGCTGATGAAGTACGCATCGTCGTAGAAGACCACCCAGAATTCATCGAATTCTGCCTAAAAATCGAACAGCATATTCAGGCCAGACACTACTTTCTCTCCCCCTGCGAACAAAATAACCACTTCAACATGCTCACCACCCTACAGACACTTGGCAAGCTCAACCAACACCGGCACAGCAACAAATGGTTACTCAGCCTGCAAACCCATAAACTGGCCAATATCGAATAACGCCCATAACCTATAGCATATAGCATCTGCATTCAGAACCATTGAAAAAGCACAAATCAGCCTGATATCATAATCAACAAAACTTACACCAAAATTAAAATCAATACTTTTATCGTAACAATGCATCTACACTGTGCATTTATGCCAACAATTGTTACAATATAATCAACCTGAGAAATTATTTACCAACAAAATTATGGAGAATCCTTTTTATGCGGCCTCATAACAATTACGATTTCACCCAACTAGGGCAAGCAAGCGAAAGCCAACAGGCAGTTGTATTGCGTAAAGCTTATGCCTTGCTTGGTATATCTTTCCTGCCTTGTGCTGCCGGTGCCTACGCTGGTGCTTCCGTAAACTTTTACTCCCTGTTCAGCAACTCATGGCTGTCGGTTGTCGCCTTCCTTATCTTTGCTTATGGACTGAGTTTCGCCATTGAAAAAAACCGTTACAATAATGTAGGCATTGCCCTGCTGATGGTATTCACTTTCGGTATCGGATTTTTTGTCTCCCCGCTTTTACAATTCGCGCTAGCCTCTCCCATCGGAAGCCAAATTGTTGGCATGGCGGCCATGATGACAGCAGGCGTATTCCTTACCATGGCAGCCATTGCCCACCGTTCCAAATCTGACATGAATGGCATCGGCCAGTTCCTGTTCGTAGGTGCAGTTGTCTTAATCATCGGCATGATACTGAACATATTCCTGCAAATACCTGCCTTGTCATTAACCATTTCAGCAGGTTTTGTTATCTTCAGCTCACTCATGATTATGTGGCAAATCCGCACCGTTATCGCCGGTGGTGAAGACAGCGCAACTAGCGCCGCATTAACCCTCTTCATCTCCCTATATAACATCTTTACCAGCCTGGTACACATCCTGCTAGCCATTATGGATGACCGCTAACCAACTATATCAACCATAAAACTGCCTGAATTCGATGAAAATTCAGGCAGTTTTTTTATTTAATCGCAAACATGCACACAAAGCACGCATAGCTACATCTTTACCCACACATCCCATTTAACACCTCATTCTCTTATAATAGCCTTTTACATAATAAACCAACATGAACGAAACCATTCACTGGACAGAACACGACCAAAACGTACAGGCTATCTGGGGTGGTGATAGCCGCCATCCGGCGCCCAGCCACATACAGACAACCAGCCAAATCAGCGCTGAACAGGCACTGCATCTTATGCGCCAGAACACAGCACTACTGTGGCGCGGTGATTACCATCAGGGCAAACAACTACTGGCCGCAATCAAAAAGCGCGTCCACAGCAAAGCCCGCACCCATACCGATTTTCACAAACACCGCCTACAACAGGCACAGCACAGTCGCCTGTTTCAGCAGCTACTGGTAGAAATCCAGCCCAATGGCCTGCTCAAAAACAGCCGCGCGCCCAATGTTGCCGCCGCACTTAGCGATGTTTTCGGCAGCCCCAATCAGCACACCCTGCTCTTACCCCTGCACCTGCTACTGGGCTACATCGGCGCCCATGAATGGCACAAAACCGGCGTAGCCATTCCGGCGCTGAACGGGCAAAAAATCCATGTCCCATATGGCGTTTTTTCACCGGTACGCGGAGAATATCTCGAACTCGTTGCTCAGACCAAACTACCAGCTCCCTGCCATACAGCATGGGACATCGGCACCGGTAGCGGCGTACTGGCAGCCATACTGGCACAGCGCGGCATACCTCACATCACAGCCACCGATAACAGCACCCGCGCTATCGCCTGCGCCCAAGCCAACATACAACGCTTAGGATTAACCGAACAAATTCATATTCAACACACCAGCCTGTTCCCCAGCGGCAGCGCAGACCTCATCATCTGCAACCCGCCATGGCTACCCGCCAAACCAAGCAGCGATATCGAAACCGCACTGTACGACCCGGGACACCAAATGCTACAAACATTTCTTACCCACGCCAAAAATCACCTTACCCCGCACGGGCAAGTATGGCTAATCATGTCGGATATCGCCGAACATCTGGGTTTACGTCCAGTAGAAGCATTAGAGCAATGGATAAACACCGCCGGACTAAAACTTATTCACAAAACCGATATCCAGCCCCAGCACCCGAAAGCACGCCAGCATCACCATGCCCTCGCCAGTGCCCGTAACCGCGAAATCACCTCCCTGTGGCAGCTAGCAGCCAAATAAAAACAGCTATTTGCACCAGTATAGGCTCAAACGAAATATAAGAAGCACGGCAAACTATTGCGGCAATGCGGTCACGGAACGTTTTTTACACACTAAAACCCATATTATTCGTGGCCGTCATTACCCAACACAAATGTAGTCTATTTCCCCACAATAACCAGCTTAAACTCAATAATAATTAATAGATTTTAAAACCCAAAACCAAAAATTTAAACAAAATTTATTTTTCTTAATACCATAACATTAAACTACACGAATATACATCAAAAAACCAAAAATTAGATAAAACAGGTTAAATTATGGCATAATCCACCCCGAAAGAAACTGCCAGCCTCTGCCAACTTAACTGTTTGCCATTACCCAGCACAATGTTTCCACTAACAAAGTGAAGCATAAACAACCTTCTGAAAAATAGTTAATCCACTGGCAGTTAATCAAACCAAGTTTCGAATTTAAAAACTGATATTCTGAGCGAAAAGGGGTTTTGCTATGGGAGATGCTTACTGGGCTGCCCGCGAGGGCGATGTACTTCTACATACCTCAATGCTGGCTGATCTCACCGGTGCCGCTGTAGAACTGGCCTGTTGTACAGCCATAACCGTTGCAGTAGGCTTCATCCTCCTTACAGGCGTTGGTGCACTCCTTCTTCTCTTGTGTTGGGGAGCATTGCTTGCTTCGGACTACATTGCTGAAGCAGTAGGAGAGTGGGTCAGCGGATTATTTCCCCCCTCCGAAGATGGCATAATCGCATCAGGTTCCCCCAACACCCGCATCAACAGTAAACCAGCTGCTCGTGCTGCCGGTATGATAGAACCACAAGGCACAGAAAACACCGACGAGCAACCCACAGAATTCATCGACATTCCAGCAAGCATACTTGGTGTTTTTTGGGAAGCCACCAAACTAACCGCCCAACAAATCGTCAGACCCACCGTAGCCGCACCAGACCAACCCGTTATACCCAAAGACGACGACAAAATCACCTGTGCCAAGCACCCACACCTACCCGGCACATATGAATATCTGGCCGAAGGTTCCAGTAAAGTCTACATCAACGGCCAGCCCGCCGTACGCAGCAACGACCGCAGCACCTGCGAAGCCAGAGTCACCGATAATTGCGAAGGTGGCGTCAGAGTTTCCAACAACGTGCGCATTGGTGGTGAACCCATCGTCGTACGCGAAATCCGCAGTGGCAAACACCCCTTTGGACTGGCACTTTCCCTGTTAACCTTATTGGTCAGCCGCAAAAAACTCTGTGCAGCAATTGGCTGTTTTATGGCAAATATAGCCATTTTCACAGCGGCCAGATATGCTTTTACAAAGGGGGCAAACGCAATAGAATACGTCGTAGACGCAATATGGCGTGGCAACCCCGTTCACCTGCCCACCGGCGCCAAACTCCTGTTCGGCGCCGAAGACCTCGACTTCACCATCCCCGCCCATCTCCCCATCGAATGGCAACGCTTTTACAGCAGCGCCGATACCCGTACCCACAACATATTTGGTACCGGCTGGAGCGTCCCCTATGAAGTAGAAATGGAAATCAATCCGCAGCCAGATGGTTCCTGTGCTGCCGTCTACATCGACGAACAAGGGCGGCGTATCGAAATCGAAGCTATGCATCCGGGCGAAGGCATCCGCGGCTTCAACGAAAACCTCACCATCCGCCGCGGTGAACAGAATCGCTGGGTCATCGAAGACGACGACGGCACCTACCGCCTGTTTGAACCCGATCCCAACCAGCCCAACCGCCTCTACCTTACCCTGCTACAGGATCGCAACGACAACAAACACCTGATCTCCCGCGATACCCACAGCCGCATCATCGAAATAGCCAACGAAACCAACACCACCCGCATCACCTTACACTATCAAGACAAACGCCATCCCCAGCGCGTCACCCAAATCAGACACCAGCTAGCCGATGGCAGCAGCCGGCTACTGAGCCAGTACCACTACAGTGAACAGGGCGACCTGCAACAAGTCATCGATGCTGAAAACCGCCCCACCAGAGAATTTGCCTACGACAACGGCCGGCGCATGAACTACCATCGCCTGCCTACCGGCCTACAGTGCTATTACCAGTGGCAGCACTTCGACGGAGCAGCAGAAACCGCATGGCGCGTCGTCCGCCACTGGAGCGAAGCCGACGGCAAACGTCTGGAAGACTACCGCTTCCAGTATGATATCGAACAACGTCTCACCACTGTATATGACAGCATCGGTCGAGTAAGCCAGCATTACTGGAACGAAGTCTACCAAATCACCCGTTACATCGACCCCCTCGGCCAGACTACCGAATTTGAGTGGAACGAAGACCAGCAACTGATCAGCGTCACCAACCCACAAGGCGGAAAGTGGCAATACAGCTACGACGAACAGGGGCGCGAAGTCGCCGAAACCGATCCCCTCGGCCGTACTAGCCAAACCCAGTGGCTGCCCCACTGGGCTTTACCCACCATCAGCGTCGACCCCGATGGCAGCACATGGCGTTACTACTACGACCAGCGCGGTAATCTGCGCAGCGTTATCGACCCCCACAAACAGCGTACCCACTACCAGTACGACCTGCATGGCCAGATAATTCAGATCACCGATGCCCGCGGTGGCAACAAATACCTGCGCTGGAACCAGAACGGCCAGCTAATCCAACATGTAGATTGCTCCGGTGCCACCACCTATCTCTATTACGATGCAGCAGGCAATCTCAGCAGCATCTCCGACGCCCAATGCAACAGCAGCAAATACCAGTACAACGCTGCCGGCCAGCTTACCGGCGTTACCTTAACCGACGGCAGACAGGAACACTATCGCGTCAACAGTGCCGGCCAGCTACTGACCTATACCGACCCAGCCGGCCACAGCACCCACTACCAGCGCGACCCGCGCGGACTGGTGCACACCCGCATCGATGCTGCCGGACGCAAACTCGGCTTTAACTACGATGCCTATGGCCGCCTTAACACCCTCATCAACGAAAACGGCGAACACTACCAGTTTCAATACGATGCTGCCGACCGCCTGATCGAACAGACCGATCTGGACGGGCGTAAACAACAACTAAGCTATGATGCACTGAATAACGTCAGCGCCGTGCACTTTGCTGCCGGCAGCAGTGCCGAAATCACCCACCGCTTCAAACGCGATGCCATCGGCCGCCTGATCGGCAAATACACCACCGACGGCAACACCGCCTACCAGTACGACCAAGCCGACAACCTTATCAAAGTCGGCTACAAAAAAGCCGGCCTGCCCGCAGAAGCTGAACCCGACCTCATCACCTTCAGCTACGACCAGCTGGGCAACCTGCTGAGCGAAACCACCGCACAGGGCACCCTCAGCCACCAGTACGACCCACTGGGTAACCGCATCGCCACCACCCTGCCGGATGGGCGCACCATCAACAACCTCTATTACGGTTCCGGCCACCTGCACCAGATAAATATCGACGGCAACATCATCAGCGACATCGAACGCGACAACCTG
>NZ_MDVC01000053.1 GCF_002777425.1 Snodgrassella alvi | reverse complement strand
TTACGGTTTTCAGCTTCCAGCTCCTTTAAACGTTTGATATCGGAGGTTTCCATACCACCGTATTTTTGCCGCCATTTATAAAAAGTCGAGTTGCCGATGCCATATTTACGGCAAAGTTCTTTAACAGGAATACCGGCTTCAGCTTCTTTTAAAATAGATACGATTTGATGTTCAGTCATTTTTTTCATGATTAAATCCTCTGTGGGTTAATAAAGAGAATTTTCTACTTCAGAGCTGTACTATTTTAAGGGGTAGTTACAGACAGCTACTCATTATTTGATAGGAAATCAGAAGGTGAGTGGAGAATAATCGGGCATCAACAAAACTATGTGCCTACCGATATGAATGGCGTATATTTCACCTATGGAGAAGAACCGTGGTGTAAAAAAATGGATATTTGGGAAAATGAAATTCCTATATCTGGAAAAGAAGCCGAATCCCTACCTCGTGTAGCGCCATTGGGTGACTATAATATTAGAAAAGAATTATTAAAGGATATCTGAAACCATGCTGGGAAGAGTATGATACTTTTTCCAGCTTTTATTTATTTCAGGAGTAGTACTTGTGCTATACCCTGAAACCAGCACAATAATGCTCAGATTAAATAAAAATCGCCCTGGATTTATACGCTAACTGGTCAGCCGTACTCAGATTAAAGAACTACTGGACACCCAGCACTACCACTACGACGCCGAACACCGCCTGAGCGAAGTACGCATTGAGCAAACAGGCCGCAGCCAGCGTTACGGCTATGTCTACGATGCACTTGGCCGACGTATCGAAAAACATCAGATAGACCGCGAAGGCCAACCCTACAACCGT
>NZ_MDVC01000052.1 GCF_002777425.1 Snodgrassella alvi | reverse complement strand
GATTTGGAAAGTATTTCAACACTTGATGATTATATCAAAGCCTTTGCGCTTAAAGCATAAATAAAAATTAAATAATACTCTTATATAGAGTAGAAAAGATTTTTACTCTATATAATATAATTTTATATAACTATTTGATAAATATTCATTATTAACAGAAATTATCTAACAAAATTTATTTTATAAATATCATGATTTTATTTGTAATAATAATTTTGAAAAAGCTTATTGCTAACTAAAAGAAATATCATCTATTTAGTCAAAAAAACCAAACATCTTTTAAAGATAATTTCTGATTATATAGCGGAGGCCGTTTTCATCGAAGTAGTAGTAAAAAAATGGGGCGTGCTACCAAAAATATCAGCTGAAATTCGGTTGAAATAGGTTTGTTAGCTGAAAGAGGCGGCAGCTTTAGTAGCGGATCCAGATAACTAACATCTAAAAACCAACTAAATACAAGGGTCATAACATGAAAACAAAAAATACCATACGACCCGGGAACAGCTTAAAAGACCGGCTGTTCCGGGTAATCAGCTATATCCTTATGCTGGTCATGGCACTGCCACAAATGGCTTATGCCCGCATAACAGATAATAGCCAAAAAATATCCGGCGTAAGCAATGCCAGCGTCAGATTACCGAATACCGAGTACACCGAAAACACCATAGACATGCGAGTGAAGGTATTAGGTGGCGAAGTTAAACTCAACCGTACCTGGGAAAACGGACGCTGGTATCTCAATCCGGCATGGGCAGAACTACGCTTCGTACTCGATCCACTCGATAGCAGCGTCAAAACCATCGACCGCGCCGGTACCCTGTACCAGCGTAGCGGCGACGCTGACTTATATACCTACAAACAAGTCTCAATCAAAAAAACCGACAACGGTTGGCGCTGGACAGATCCGCAAGGCAACTGGATTAACTACGACAGCAAAGGGCGGCCATTAGCCTATGGTAATGCCAGCAACATACAAGTCAGCTTTGAACTGGACAAAGATGGCCGGCGCAGCGCCATCAAAGACCACAACGGCGAACTGGTATACAGCCTGGATTATGATAACCAAGAACACCTGATCAAAGCCACCGACCGCAGCGGGCGCAGCGTGAGCTATAACTGGTCAGGTGACCGCCTGACTCAGGTTACCGATGTCATGGGTAATGTGTGGAAGTATGGTTACGACAACAACGGCCAGCTCACCAGTCGCACCGATCCCGATGGCGGCGTTATCAAAATTGATTATGTCCTGTCTGTACCCACCCGCAGAATAGCCATGGGCAGCGGCAAAAGTGGTGGCGTTGTATCGCAAAGTGCCGTAGTCAGCACCGGCGCAGCCGATCATGAGAACAAACTGGCGCGGGTAGGCAAAATCACCAGCAAAACCGGAGCTGTAACCGTCTACAACACCGAATATAACCGCGTAAACAAACAGTACACCATCACCGTAAACGATCCGGCAGGCCAAAAAACCGTCACCGTATTTGACAGCAACGGGCGCGTACTGAGCGAAAGCATTAATGGCAATCTTACCGCCAGCTATCAGCGCGATAGTGCCAACAACATCGTCAAATACACCGACGAACGTGGTCTAGTGATCACCACCCAGTATAACCAGGCCGACTATCCGGTTAAAATCACCTATCCAAATGGTGCCACCGAAGAATATCAGTACAACCAGGCCAACAAACCGGTCAAACAGACCAATGCCAAAGGCGACAGCATCACCTTTGAATACAACGCGGCCAACCAGCCCACCAAAATCACCTATGCCGCCGGCAAACCCGAATAGCGCGTAGTCAACTTCGAGTACGACAGCCTGGGGCAGCAGACCAAAGCCACCATAGCCAGCGGCAAACAAAGCATCAGCCTGCAACAAAGCTTCGACCGCTACGGCAATATAGCCAGCTATACCGACGGCAAAGGGCAGCAATACCACTACAGCTATAACATTCAGGGGCAGCCAACCGAAATACAGAACCCATTACAGCAGAAATGGCAACTGAGCTATAACCCGGCCGGCTACCCCAGCAAAATAACCGACCCGCTCAACCATAGCACCAGCATCCAAACCGATGCATTGGGGCGCGTAGTAGCCATAACAGATGCCCAAGGCAACAGTACCAGCTACAGCTATCGCGATACAGCCAAAGGACGCGAAGTTAAAGCCAGCAACGCCCTGAATCAAATCACCACCCTCCAGTATGACCAGCTTAACCGGCTCATCAAAACCATCAGCCCATCCGGACTGATAAGCGAGCAAAGCTATGACAATAGGAGCAGATTAACCCAATATAAAGACCACAACGGCAACCAGCTAGCATACGAATACGGCACCCCCGGTACCAGTCAGGCCGGCCTGTTGACCAAAATCAACTACCCGACCTATAGCGAAAGCTATACCTACGACAACATGGGTAACACCATCAGCGTAACCCAGCAGCTGGACAACAACACCGAACTGAGCAGCCATAGCAGCTACGACCAGCTGGGACTGCTCATCAGCCAGACTGATGCCGCCAACCGTACCAGCCAGAGCGAATACAACGCCCTAGGTCAGCTTAGCGCAGACATAGACACACTGGCAGGCAAAACCCAGTACCAGTACGACCTGTTCAGCAACCTCACCGGCCTTACCGACCCTAATGGCAACCAGTATCACTTCACCTATGATCAGAACAACAACCTGATCAAAGAAACCAAAACACTGGGCAATAATGTTGAATACAGCTACAACAATGCCAACCAGCTGATAGAACAGAAACAGACCAATGGCAATCGTATACAGTATCAATACGATGCCGCCGGCAACATCAGCCAGCAAAACTACATTGCCGCTGGACAAGACAATGCCGAACAGACAGTCCGCTATCAATATAACGCCAACAACCAACTGATAGACGTACAGCAGAGTGGCAGCACCAATAGCCACTTCACCTATCAGCGCGATGCATTAGGCAGAGTAGTGCAGGAAACCATCAGCTATGGCAACCTCAAACAAACCCTGAAATACAGCTACGATGCCGATGGCAATCTAGCCAGCATTACCTATCCAGATAACAGCACCGTAAGCTACAGCTATGCCAACGACCAATTACAAAAAACCGTACTGCCCAACGGAGAAGAAATCAACTGGCGTAACTACCAGTGGAACCAACCCCGCAGCATCACCTATCCACAGGCAGAACAAACCAACAGCTATGATGCCTTACAGCGGCCAGTACAGATAAAACTAAGCAGCAAAGGCCAGACCTTACTGGAACGCAACTACAGCTACGACAAAGTAAGCAACATCAGCCGTATCCAGACCGAAAAAGGCAGCAGCAGCTACCAGTATGACCCACTGGACAGACTAACCCAAGTCAAACCGGATAGCGAAACCACAGAGCAGCGCGCCGAGTCTTACAGCTACGATGCCATCGGAAATCGCATAGGCAGCGCCCAGCAGGCAGGCGAGTGGCAGTATAACGACCTCAACCAGCTAATCAAATGGGGAGAAGGCAAACAGCAGACCAGCTTAACCTATACCGCCAATGGTCAACTGTCTACAGAAGAAAGTGCCAATAAAAAACTCAGCTACAGCTACAACGCAGCCGAACGCCTGAGCAAAGTCAGCAATGACACAAGCGAGCTGGCCAGCTACGAATACGACCCGTTTGGCCGGCGTATCAGCAAAACTATAAACGGCGAGACCACCTACTATATCTACAGCAGCGCAGGCCTGCTAGCCGAACTGGATCAGAATGGCAAAATGCGTGTAGCGTACGGTTGGAAACCAGACAGCGACTGGGGTACCAGCCCCTTATGGCAGGCCAACCTGAGCGAAGGCCAGAGCCTGAAAAATGCCAGCTATCACTACCTGATAAGCGATCATCTGGGCACCCCGCAACTGGCTATAAACAGCGCCGGAGAACAGAGCTGGAAAATCAATAGCGATGCATTTGGCAACAGTGAACTGGAGGCAAACAACCAGATCACTATGAACCTGCGGTTTCCGGGACAGTACTACGATGCAGAGACCGGACTGTCATATAACTATTTCCGTGATTACGATGCGAAGACTGGGCGGTATATCCAGAGTGATCCGATAGGGTTGGCGGGAGGAATAAACACCTATGGTTATGTAGGTGGGAATCCACTGGTATACAGTGATCCGACCGGGGAGATTGCTCCGGCGGTAGTTGCAGGAGCAGGAGTTGCAACAGGAGGGATACGACTATGTGCAGCCAATCCAGCTTGCAGATATATGGCAAAAGAAGCTATAAGATGGGGCATTAGATGGGGCGCTAAAAGTTTAATTACACCCCCAATACTCAATGATAAGGCAGATGATGACTGTAGAGATGAAAATGTAGAAATAAATGACGCAAGCAGCCCTAATATAATAGGAGGGGCACCCAATCCGCCGGATCCTGATGATGATAAATATACAGACTATAAAAAGAAATTAAGAAAAGGAGATAATATTGATTTGAAAAGATTTAATCAAAGACTAAAAGGTGGAGATTATACTGACCCGAAAACAGGATGGAAAATTTCACCAGATAAGGCTAGAGCTAGGGGACATGGTGGAAGTTATTGGAAGCTATATAATAAAAAAGGTGTTAGAATTGGTACACTTAGTAAAGAAGGGAAATATTTAAGAGAATGAAAAATGCAATTGATAAATTAATAAAAATTGATTTTCAAAATTTTGATTTCTTATTAAAAGATTATTTTATTTTTAGTATCTCTATTTTTGATCACATTCTGAATGAAGAAGAATATATTAATGCATATTTAGTCTCTTATGCAGATACTAGAAATAATATAGAGAAGAAAATTCTATTTAATAAAATTAAAAGAAAATTTGTTTTTATATATAAAATTTTGTTTAAATTATCAAAAGGAAATATAATAGCTATAATTGATGAAAGACCTAGGAAAATTGAATCATTTAAAAATTATATGTACTTAATAAATAATATTCTTAAAGAAAAAAAACTATGTATATTGACTTACCCATCATTGGGTTGTGTCACTACTACTGGATATGATTTAACACACCAATTTTTGATTCAAAAAAACAAAATTTTATTAAAAAGAAAAATTGAAAGAATAGTAAAAAAGATCGGGTTAAACATAATTAAATATTAATTTAATATATAATTATTAATTTTTATAAATATTGTTAAGTGACTATAACAGGAGATAAAATGAATTATCCAGATGTAGTGAAATAAAGGTAGGAGATACACTTAGTTTAGAAGGAGGAATGACTGGTCTAGTATTATGCTCTTTTGATTCAAAATATTATCTTCCTGAATTTGATTATGAATTATGGGCAGGTATATGTAAAACTGGAATAATGGTAGATACTAATGTTGCTGGTTTAATTCATTATTCTGAACCAAACCCTAATTTTAAATTATTGAAAAGAAAAAATTTTTAATAGATTAAAGAGATGTATATTTTAGTTAAAAATTAAATATAATTATCCCGCAATATTTACTATATTGCGGGATAATTTTTAAATGTTTAATTTAAAGTTGAAACTTTAGCTATAACGCCGCAGAGCGACTGAGTAAAGTCAGCAACACCAGCGGAGAAATAGCCAGCTACCAGTACGACCCGTTTGGCCGGCGTATCAGCAAAACCGTAAACGGCGAGACCACCTACTATATCTACAGCAGCGCAGGCCTGCTAGCCGACTGGATCAAAATGGCAAAATGCGCGTAGCGTACGGTTGGAAGCCAGACAGCGACTGGGGTACCAGCCCCTTATGGCAGGCTAACCTGAGCGAAGGCCAGAGCCTGAAAAATGCCAGCTATCACTACCTGATAAGCGATCATCTGGGCACCCCGCAACTGGCCATAAACAGCGCTGGAGAACAGAGCTGGAAAATCAATAGCGATGCGTTTGGCAATAGTGAACTGGAGGCAAACAACCAGATCACCATGAACCTGCGGTTTCCGGGACAATACTACGATGCAGAGACCGGACTGTCATATAACTATTTCCGTGATTACGATGCGAAGACTGGGCGGTATATCCAGAGTGATCCGATAGGGTTGGAAGGCGGAATAAATACATATAGATATGCAAATGATAATACGCTGAAGTTTATTGATCCATTTGGATTAAAAGATTATTATTATGAAGTAGTAAGAAGTTATTACAAGATAGATGAACATGAACTATTAGGTAAGTTAGGGGCTAGGGCTGGACATACGTCAAAAGTACTTAATTCAGTTTTAAATGATATGAAAAGACTTCAATTAGATTCATCAGATCAATTTTTTCATTGTATAGCATTCTGTCGAGTTTCAAAGGATAAGGATGCAAGTAATAGGATGGCTAGATGGTTTGGTAGAAGGAAAGAAAACTTTGATTATATTAAGGGACGTGTTGGACTTTATGGAACAGGTAAAGTGTTTTCTCATCAGGAAATGATAAAAGATAATGAAGAGGATCTAAAAGTAAATGATTATGGATTAAGTTGTCCTGTTGATATCAGTTGTCAAGATAGATGTAGGAAATTCCTTAATCCAAATCATAAGAAAACAATGAAAGTATTAGAAAATGAAGGATATTTATAATGGTAAAATCTTATACACAACTGTTATTTTTATATGGATTTATCCTTTATGGATGTGATCTTTTGGATTCAACAAATGTAACATATTATGAAAAATATACAGATATTTTACCTAACGCTGGTGTGAACAGTTGGCTACCAGAAAACTTTCCAAAGGAATCTAGAAATATTTATGTTAAAACTGATGTTGAAACAAATGAACTTAAAGTTTATTTTACCTTGAATAATATGTAGTAGTCTTTATTTAATCTGACATTTAGTGTATTTTAAACCAACAATGGAGTGTCAGTAATGAATCAATCTGCAAAAATAATTAAACCTAAATTAGGACTTTTAGAACTCGCTAAACAGTTAGGTAACGTTCAGCAAGCCTGTAAAGTCTTGGGGTATAGTCGCGACAGCTATTATCGCTTCAAAAAACTCTATGAACAGGGCGGAGAATTAGCTCTTCAGGAAATAAGTCGCAAAAAACCTATAGAGAAAAATCGCGTAGAACCTCATATTGAGCAGGCTGTCGTTAATATGGCTTATGAATTTCCTGCTTATGGCCAACATCGGGTTGCTAATCAGCTACGTCTGCAAGGAATAATGGTCTCTGGCAGTGGTGTACGTTCAATCTGGTTACGCCACGATTTAGAAAGCTTCAAAAAAAGACTGATCGCTCTGGAAACAAAAGTAGCTCAGGAAGGGCTTGTGTTAACAGAAAGCCAGCTACAGGCTTTAGAGAAAGCGAAAGCAGCGCGAGAGGCACAGGGTGAAATTGAGACCCAGCATCCTGGATACTTATGCGCACAAGATACATATTATGTTGGTC
>NZ_MDVC01000051.1 GCF_002777425.1 Snodgrassella alvi | reverse complement strand
ATTTTCTTATTAATACAATTCCACCTCAAGCTCAACTTATTTTATGTGCAATGGATTGTAAAGAAATTAATTGCTTCAAGGAAAAAGCTAATGTGATTGAATTAGATGAAGAAAAAATTTTGAAATCATCTGAATTTATAAAGGCTAAAAAATTATTAAATATGGACATATACCTATAATTTAATATCTCATTATTCCAAGAAAACGTAATATTATATATATTCTAATTTAAATAGATGCCTATAACTAAAAAAGAAATAGGCATTTTTATTCAAACTACAAGTATCTTAACGATAACAACCAACAATAACCTTGCTGCTGTTTTCAATAGTACTAATACTGGTTTTCAGGCTGGCAAGCAGCGTATTGAGTATGCCGGCAAATTGAAGCATGTCCTGATTCTCCAGCAGCAAGGTTTGGCTGGGGATATGCAGGCGTTCAAGCAGGAGTTTGCCTAATGTGCTGGTAAGAAAATCAATATTGCAGCTGGTACTCTCACAATATTCGATGATGGTGTTAAGCTCATGCTGTTTGAGCATTTGAGCTTTTTCTGAGGGGCTGTGTTTTTTGTCCTGAATAATGGCCAGTTCTCTGGCCTGTTCGAGCAGCAAGGCGGGGCTGTTGCTTAGGCTGGCGGCAATAAATTGTTGCTGATTCATTGTGCACCTCGGCATTGGTTTACTATTTGGCACAATGATGATATTTGCTGTTGTATGGTTTGGCTAGCAGCCAAGCATTGACTTGCTTTATTTTTGGTTTTACTTGCAATTGGTTGTAATTGGGATAGTAGTGATAGATGCGGAAGTTTACAGCATTGGACAAGCTGCTGGATTGCTTTCATGTTGATAGCCTTTCATTCTATTAATTTTGAAAAGCCTACTTACATACTGACAAGCATAAGAAAAAATCGACTGACAGGCAGTATGAACCGTAGGCAAAAAACCTTCTGCCATGGTTCACTATATAAAGCGTACCCATGGCACGGAAATCAGACAATCAAGCCACGCAATAAAATATTGGCGGTGTTGTCCGTCATACTAAAACAGCCTGTCAAAACTGGCCGCGCTATTGAACGCAGCAAAGATATTTTGCGGTTTAATTATGGATGTGTCAATAAGCTGATAATGCTACCATATTGAATACTGGTGATTTATACAGCTAATGGATTCGTATTAATTTGTTTTCAATAGTATGCTTCTTATGCGTAAAAGGTTATGCAGCAATTTATCATTAAGAAATCTACTATTTATTTGCACATATCTGAATTATGCCGGTTATCAAATCCGCTACCCGACGGAATATAGGCTATTTCACTACTGATATCTTCTATATATACAATGTCTTTTTCTTTCAGATTAGTTTTAGTAGTTATTAGTAAACGAGTGCCTTCTATACCTGTCCTACTATCTATATATTTGACCTGAAAAAGATTATATTTTGAAAAAAGTACAGGATTGATTAACAGCATTTTGCTATGACAATAAATCAGCATTATTCCCAACATACCAATTACATACATAAACATGTATTTTGCATTTAAAGACCATAAAAATAGTAGTGTAGATACAGCATATGATATTAGATATACAAATTCCCAACTGTCTATTTTTCGCTCAAATTTTGATTTTTTTTCATGTTCTTTTTCAGGTTTTTTTTGCCATAGCCGATATATCCACGGTATATGTTTTCTTTCTGATTTAATTTCTGTATCTGTTTGAACATCTTTTGGGGCTTTTTTGATCAATAGCCAGTAATAAAATAAAAGTATCAATACTAATGCAAAACAAAGATTAGATGCTAACTTTGATTTTGTATTGTTAAAAATTTCACTATACAAAATAAAAATAAGTATTAATCTTGGGGGATCAGCTATGATTGTTTTTTTTATCTGCAAAATTGTTATTTTATTCTGGAAATACTCTTTTTTATAGCTTAGTTTTTTCAGATAAGAATAAGTATTAAGGCTACCAATCACTGCAAGAAATAACAGAATGGTAGCCAAGCCAAAATAGTGCATATAAGTATGAGTGATATAGTCTGCACTCCAGCTAGTCCAGCTCAGATAGTTGCTATATTCGCAAAATTGCCAGATTGAGAGGCATAGAAACATCGGTGTATAAGCTGTAAGAAACAATCCAATACGTGTTGTAAGTTTAAGCCCGTATGTAGTCATTCTTTCCTCTTCTGAATTAAACGTTCACTTTGGCCATGAATATGTCAGGTTGATTTAATATAGCTTCTATAACTTTAATTCTAATTTAATTAAATTATATTATATTTTCTTATATATAAAAACATTTATCAGAATTTACTTTTAGGCTAAATCTTTGTATCAGAAATATTAGTAAAAATTTATCTGGTTAAAATCTGGCTTGTTTTATAGACAGCGCTTTGGTGATTTATAGATAACTGGCTGCTGGCAGACTATATGCCTGTCTGCCAGCAGCCAGAAAGAATATGTGTATGGTCAAATCAATCTGCTTTTACGCAATCGCAAAGCATTGAGTAATACTGAGATGGAGCTCATCGCCATAGCTGCGCCGGCGATAACCGGGCTAAGCCAGCCAATGGCGGCTAGCGGGATACCAAGAATATTGTAGAAAAAAGCAAAAAACAGGTTTTGTTTAACCACGCGTACGGTGGCATGGGCTAAGGCAAGGGCATCGGCTACTTGGGTTACGGAATGGCGCATCAGGGTGGCAGAAGCGGTATTGGTGGCGACATCTGCGCCGCCATACATGGCAAAGCTAACGTCGGCTGCGGCCAGTGCTGGCGCGTCGTTAATGCCATCGCCAATCATGGCAACTACTTTGCCCTGCTGCATCAGCAGGTGTACTGCTTCTGCTTTGGCGCGCGGATTCATTTGTGCCTGATAATGGCTGATGCCCAGTTGTTTGGCGATGTGTTCGACTACGCTGTGCTGGTCACCACTCATGATTTGGGTGTCGATATGGTGTCGCTGTAGACGCTGAATAGCGCTGACGCTATCTTCTTTTAGTGCATCTGCTATGGCAAATGCACCGGCTATTTTTTCATTGATGGCCACGACTACGATGCTGGCAATCTGCCAGACTTCTTGTTCCATCAGCTCCTGCGGGATGCTGCAACCGCAATAGGCCGGATTGCCCACTTTGATATTGCCGTAACCAGCTATCTGTGCCTGTGTTCCCTGCCCGATATCACTATGGCTGTGACTGGCAGTTAATGCAGGCAGTTGCTGCTGTTGCGCTGCCTGTATGATGGCCTGTGCCAGTGGGTGGGTAGTAAGCTGTTCTACGGCAGCGGCCAGTTGCAGAATTTTCTGGCTATTAAAGTTACTGTCGGGAGCGCACCATTGTGCAACAATCTGTGGTTTGCCATTGGTAAGGGTGCCGGTTTTATCCAGCACAACGGTAGTTACCTGGCTGCTGCGCTCAAGTGAGGCGGCATCTTTAAACCATACGCCATAACGTGCTGAGCGTCCCATGCCCACCATCATGGCTGCGGGTGTGGCCAGCCCCAGTGCACATGGACAGGCAATAACCAGTACGGCTACGCCACGGGTTATTGCTTGGTTAAAATCGCTGCTAAGCCAGTAGTTGAGGATAAAGGTTAATACGGCGATGGCAACTACTGTGGGCACAAATACCATGGATACTTTGTCGGCCAGCCGCGCGATTGGTGCTTTGCTGCCCTGCGCCTGTGCCAGTGCCTGCATCATATCGCCCAGCAGGGTTTGGCTGCCAAGGGTTTGTGTCTGATAGGTAATGCTGCCGTTACTAAGCAGCGCGCCGGCCAGTACTTTATCACCAGTCTGTTTTAATAATGGTTTGGATTCGCCGGTGAGATAGCTTTCGTCACACCACGCTTGGCCACTGGATACGATGCCATCGGCTGCAATGCGATTGCCGGCGTTGGTTTGCAGGATATCGCCCGCCTGTATCTGGCTCAGCGGTACTTGCTGCCAACCATTAGCCGTTTGTTTGCGTACCATTTTTGGGGTAAGTTGCAGCAGCATGCTCATGCTGTTGAGACTTTGTTTTTTGGTGCGCTGTTCGAGATATTTACCCAGCGATACAAAGGCAATCACCATTACGCTGGCTTCAAAATAAATATACTGGTGTGCATGATTATGCTGGTTAAACAGCATTACGCTGGAGTAAAGCCAGATGGCTATTGTGCCCAGAGACACAAGTACATCCATATTGGCTACGCCGCCTTGTAGGGATTTGATGGCGCTATTGTAAAACGGCCATGCGAAGCCAAGCTGGATAATGGATGCCAGAATAAACTGCCATAATGGTGGCAGCATCCACTGCTGCCCCAGTAACATGCCCAGCATGCCAATAATAAATGGAATGGCAATTAGCCAGATTACGGCTAATCGCCATGATATGCGGGTATGCTTACCAGACGAGGCATCGGCCAGTGCTTCGATATTGCTACTGCTGGCTGGTATAGCCTTAAAACCGGTCTTAGCCACCATCTGCACGATATCGTTTGTACTTATAAGGTTGCTGTCAAAACGGGCTTGTAATTCATCGCTAGCAAAATTAACATCAGCGGCAATAATGCCCTGTTGCCGGCGCAATACTTTTTCAATGCGGTTGGCACAAGCCTGACAGTCCATGCCTTCAATGGCAAAGCGCGCTGTTGCGGTTGTGTTAGCGGTTGTATGCTGATTTTCGTTCATTGTCCTGTCCTTGGCCTGAGCAACCGTACTGCCTAATGGCTAAACTACATCAAAGCCGGCTGCCTCTACAGCAGCTTTAAGGGTATCTACACTGGTAAGGCTGTCATCAAAGCCAATATCGGCAATGCTGGTGGCAAAATTAACCGCCACTGTTTCTACGCCCGGGCTGCCCTGTAGTGCTGCTGTGACACTTTTGGCACAGCCTTCGCAGCTCATGCCGTCAATTTTGAACTGAACCATTTGCATTTTTGCCTCCTTATGGTTTGGGTTGAATCAAAAATCTACAAAATAAAGCTTAAACCTTAACGCTGTGATAGAGTCAAATTTTAATTCGGATTTACAGTATTTTCTTAATGCGCTATGAATATTAGTACAGCAGAAAAATTATCCGGTTTATCCAGTAAGACAATCCGGGATTATGAAGCCGCCGGTTTAATCCGGCCGCTGCGTCAGCGCAATGGTTACCGCAGTTACAGCGAAGCAGATATTGCTACTTTGTGTTTTATTAAACATGCACGTGAAGTGGATTTTTCACTGGCACAAATTGCCGAGTTACTGGCGTTACGCAATAATCCGCAGCGTGCCAGTGCGAATGTCAAGGCGCTGGTTGGCGAGCATATTCAGCGCCTGAACCAAAAAATCACTGATTTGAACAGTATGAAGGATACGCTGGAAAACTGGTATAAGCGCTGCGGTGGTAATGACTCACCTAACTGTGCCATTATTGACGGGCTGAATAAACACGGCTGTGCCAATAGCAACGATTAAGGCCGCTCGTGATTAGCCATATTGAAGTGTGACAAACTGTTATACCTTATAACTAAAACTGTCTTTTTGTTTAAAACCGGCTAAAATAGTCGCTTTTTGGCACTTTTGCCTGCGTTTATTGTTGCTATGCGTCTAACTCACATCAAGCTTTCCGGCTTTAAATCATTTGTTGACCCCACTACGATTGCGGTACCGGGCAGGCTGGTTGCTGTCATCGGGCCGAATGGCTGTGGTAAAAGCAATGTGATAGATGCGGTACGCTGGGTGCTGGGTGAAGCTTCGGCCAGACAACTGCGCGGTGAAAGCATGCAGGACGTGATTTTCAATGGCGCCAATACCCGCCGTCCGGCTCCGCGCGCCAGTGTGGAACTGGTGTTTGATAACAGTGATGGCCAGCTTCAAGGCGCATGGGGACAATATGCCGAAGTGGCGATAAAACGCCAGCTTACTCGTCAGGGTGATTCCACTTATTACATTAATAACCAGGTTGTGCGCCGTCGCGATATTACCGACCTGTTTCTTGGCACTGGTGTAGGCGCCCGTGGCTATGCGGTGATTGAGCAGGGTATGATTTCGCGCATTATTGAAGCGCGGCCGGAAGAACTGCGCGCTCATATTGAAGAAGCCGCCGGTGTATCCAAATACAAGGAACGCCGACGTGAAACTGAAAACCGGCTGGCCGATACGCGCGAGCATTTACAACGACTGGCCGATTTACAAAGTGAGCTGGATCGTCAGGTAGAAAAGTTGCAGCGGCAGGCCAATACTGCCCGACGCTATCAGGAGCTGAAAGCCCAGATAGCTGATAAACAGGATTTATTTGATTACAGCCAGTGGCAACAGGCACTGCATCAGGCCGACAATGCTACGATTCTGTATCAGCAGCATGGCAGTGCACAGGAAACGCTCCAGCAGCAATTAGAGGCACTGGAAGAAACGCTGCAACAATTACGCCAGCAGGAGCAACAACAACAGCAGCAGGTACGCGAGGCAGAAATGCAGCGCGCCGGCCTGCGTGAACAATGGGCACGACTGGAAGAACAAATTCGCCACCGGCGTGACTGGCAGCAGCGCATTGCACGTGAGCAGGCACAGGCTCAAACCGAACTGCAACGGCTGCATAATGAAGACCAGCAGCAGCAGGAACAGCTCGAAACAGCTACTATGCAACTGGAAGAGCAACAATTACAGCGCGAAGAATGGGCACTACAGGCAGCTGAGCATGAAGCGCGCATGCCTGAGCTGGAAGAACTGGCACATCAGGGTGAACGCACCCGCCAGAATCAGCAAAATGAGCTGGCGCGGCTGGAGCGTGAGCTGGCGATTAAGCAACAGCAGCATCAGCATGCTACTGGCAGCATCACCCAGTTGCAGCAACGCCAGCAGCGTCTGGAAGAAGAACTGGCACAACTGGCCTTACCGCAAAACGAAGAACTGCAACATACGCAGGAAACTGTGGCGGAGCTGGAGCAGGTCGTGTCCACACTGGAAGAAAACCTGCTGCAATATGAACAGCAACGTGAAAGCGCACAGCAAGCGCTTATTCTGGCACAGCAACAGCACAGGCAACTAGACAAACAGCAGCTCACACTAAGCACACAGATAGAAATATTGACCGCCATGCTCCCGCAGGCTGAGCGCAGCAGCGTAGCAGGCGTTACTGATACAGATATTCCCTTGCTATGGCAGCATATGCAGGTTGCACCGGCATGGCAGCACGCTACCAGCGTGATTCTCGGCTATAAACTACAGGCACAATATACAAAACAGTTAATGCTGGCCGATACCCTGCCCGAACAGACAACAGTATGGGTGAATCAGGCTGGTGAAGCAGAAAAACAGCCCCCCGCTACTAATGCCTTGTTGCAGTATATAGAAGTACAGGCACCTTTTACGCAGGCCATACATTATTGGCTTGGGCAGGTATGGTGTGCTGAAACACTGCAAGCTGCCCTGCTTTTGCAAACTGACTTACAGCCACATCAGCTAATTATCACACCGGAAGGTCACTGTGTTGATGCGGTTAGTGTCACTTTATATACCGAAGATAATGGCATCAGCCTACTGCAACAACAGCAGCAACTGCATGAGCAGCAGCAGGCACTGGCTGAGCTGGAAAAACCATTACAACAGGCAGCTGAAGCGATGCAACTGGCACAGCGCAATCTGGAAAATACCGAAGCCCAGCTAAATCAATGCCAGCAGCAACTGAAACAGCAGCAACAGCGCTGGCAAACCGCCTCAGCACAGGCCACTGAATTACTGGCACGCACCAGTCAGGGGCAGTTACGGTGTGAGCATATTCAGCAGGAAAGCGCGCAGATAAGCAGCGAAATGACCCAACAGCAGCAGGTGCAGCAACAGACTCAAGCCGATGCAGAAAATCTGACTCTGGCTATTGAGCAGTTGCGCCCGCAGTTACAGGATCACACTGCCAGCCAGCAGAATCAGCAGCAGACATTAAAACAAAGCCAGCTAGCCTTACTGGAAGCACGACGGCAGCAGGGGCTGGTGGAAATGGCCATTGTGCGTCTGCAACAGTGTATCCAGAGTGCCACTCAGGAACGCCAGCGCATTGCCCGCGACACCGAACGCTGGCAGAAACGCCAGAGTGAGCTGGCTCTGGGTATTGCTGAGCAGGAAATGGACGATGAGCAGACCCTGCAAACCGAGGAGCTGAATGCGCAGATTGATGTGGCCAGTGAGCGGTGTGCAGCCGCACAGCAACAGCTTCAGCAGCTTCAGCAGCAACTACAACAGGCGCAGCAGCAACAGCATACCCTCAATAGCCGCTTACCGCAGTTACAGGCTGATACCCAGACAGCCCTGCTACAGCAACAGGAAGCCTTGCTCAATGCCAGACGCTTTCATGAAACTCTCCAGCAGAATAATGCCAATCTGGATGCATTGGCTGAGCAGTTTGCCCAGTCAGCTCAGGCAGCACCGGAGCTAAGCCAGCAAATCGCCGCACTGGCACAGAAAATCAACGCACTGGGTGCAGTTAATCTGGCTGCATTACAGGAACTGGAAGAAGCGCACGAGCGCGCCGAGTATTATCAGAAACAGACAACTGATGTACAGGCAGCCATTGCCCTGCTGGAAGAGGCCATCAGTACCATTGATGAAGAAACCAAAACCCGCTTTAAAACCACCTTTGATGCAGTAAACGAAAAAGTACAAAGCTATTTCCCTACCCTGTTTGGCGGTGGTGAAGCGCGACTGGATATGGTGGGCGATGATTTACTCAGCGCTGGCGTATCCATCATGGCACGCCCGCCCGGCAAGAAAAACAGCACCATTCATCTGCTTTCCGGTGGTGAGAAAGCTCTAACCGCCATGAGTCTAGTGTTTGCCCTATTCAGCCTTAATCCGGCACCATTCTGTCTGCTGGATGAGGTAGATGCACCGCTGGATGATGCCAATACCAGCCGCTTCTGTAATCTGGTACAACAAATGTCGGCACAAACCCAGTTTGTCTATATTTCGCATAACCGCCTAACCATGGAAATGGCTGAGCAACTGGTAGGCGTAACCATGCAGGAAAAAGGGGTATCGCGTATTGTTGAAGTGAATATCCGTCAGGCACTGGATATGGCAGAAGCGTAAGCACAAACAAACAAGCCTGCATCTTGATAGCAGCCCATCCACCAATATATTTGCGCTGCTGGTTATACTGCTCACCAATGATTGTCGTTAATCAAGCCGGATTTTTAATTTATAATCGCCGTGAAATAGGCTTCTACAGTTAATGCATATGCTCCTGAACCATTTATATCAATTTTTATGGCTACTCGCCCCACCTTTTTTACGCAGATATCTGCGCCGGCGATCCAAGCTGGCACCAGCTTATGCACTCAACTGGCCTGAACGTTTTGGCAAGCCCTATCCAAACCCGGTAAAACATGCAATCTGGATTCACGTGGTTTCTGTGGGTGAAACCCGCGCTTCGTTACAATTTATCCGCGCCCTGCAAGGTTTTTTTCCAGATACACCGCTGCTAATGACCCAAACCACGCCTACCGGCCGGGCTACCGTACAACATTTTTTCCCAGAAGCACAATGCCGCTATCTGCCCTACGATAAAAAATCATGGGTTAGCCAGTTTATCCGCGAACACCAGCCTTTATTCGGTGTTTTAATGGAAACAGAAATCTGGCCTAATCTGATCAGTGTCTGTGCCCGGAATCATATCCCCCTGTTTATGGCCAATGCACGTTTATCAGAAAAATCTCTGCACGGTTATCTGAAAGTGCGCTCACTGGTTGCACCACCACTGGCTACGCTGACCGGTTGCTATGCACAAACCGATGCCGATGCCCGGCGGTTAAATAAAATTGGTGTCACCAATATACAGGTCTGCGGCAATACCAAATACGATATATCGCCGCCAGCAGACATATATGCATTGGCACAGACATTTAAACAGCGCATTGGCAACCGGCCAGTAGTAGTTTGCGCCAGCACCCGTTTTTACCACGGTACTGACGAAGTACAATTACTGCTGGACGCATGGGCGAAACAAAAGTTTGGCAATACTTTGCTGGTAATCATCCCCCGCCACACAGAACGTTTTCAGCCAGCTTGCGAATATGCCGAAAAATTGAATTTTATTACCCAGAAACGCAGTGATAATCAGGATATTGCAGAAAAAACGCAAATATGGATTGGCGACAGTATCGGCGAACTCTTTGCCTACTACCTGTGTGCCGATATTGCTTTTGTAGGCGGCAGTCTGGTTGATAGTGGCTGCCATAACATTGTTGAGCCCATTGCCTGCAAACTCCCTACCCTGTTTGGTCCATCTACCTATAACTTTGCCGATGCTGCCCCCAAAGCAGTTGCAGCCGGCGCTGCACAGCAAATTCAGTCAGCCGATGAGTGGGCATCCACAACCCTGGCTTTACTTGCCAATCCGCAACAAAGGCAACGCATGTCGGATAGTGCAGAAACTTTTATTCAGCAACATCAGGGAGCAAGCCAACGCATGGCAAAACATATATATAATATAATTTACAAATTATAAACAAGAATCAGATAATTATTTATTGATATTTATATATGAAAAATAATTATCTGATTTCTAATATAAATAGTTATTAATAACATTCAAATTACTCATCATAAATATAATTTATCTATCATCTTCATGCCTGTTGAATAGTTATATAAATAGCTTTATAACTTTCGCCTGAGAGCTTATAAAGTAAAAACTCATATTACATAGATAGTTATATTAATCTATTACATTATTTATACAAATTTAAAATTATGGCATATATATTGCTTAAATTTTTGCTTTATTTATAATTAATTCAACTATGAAATATCCAGACAATTACCAAGCAGGAACAAATATCCAGACGGGTTTTACATTAATTGAGCTATTGATTGTAGTGGCTATCATCGGTATCCTTGCAGCAATCGTCGTTCCGTCATATCAGAATAATGTCACTAAAGCCCAGCTCACCCGAGCCTATTATGAACTTAAAGCCTCAACCACAGCTATCGATACCATTATTGCCACTGGCAATGTACCAACCATGAGCAGATCTCTGGATGGTCAGTATGTAAATGGAAAGCTTTATGAATTTATTGGTGTGGACAGCAATAATATTGATTCCAATATTTTATCCAGCCTACACTTTATTTCTGATCAGAATACTGTCAGAGGTCTAAGTGCAACTTTAGGTAATAATGTTTCCGCTGCAATAAATGGAACAATTATTAATCTGGAGCGTTCAGAAGGTGGCACATGGACATGCCGTATTGAACCCCATGGGAGTAGTGCTGAAAACTATTCGAAATATGCAATTAGTAATTGCAGCATCACTACAAACTAAAATTTTCCTGTTTTTCTAAACAGACTTTGCAGATAATTATTTTATTTTAAAATGTAACCATGACACAGTATGCTCATTATATACAGTATTTTGCTCAGCTACATCAAACATCGGAGGCATATGGTCTCCAATAATGACTACTTCAACTCCTTTCATTTGCGGATCACTTACCCATTGAGCTAACTGATCAAAAAATTGTGCGTGTAATACATTATTGCGGCAAGACTTACTACCTTGATTAAGGCCATACTGCTGACAGTCTAATCTGCTGTTGTGTATATCCTGTTCAGCATAAGGAAAATGTGTTGTTAAAGTCATCCAGTATACGAATGTCTTCGGCTTTCGCAGCAACATTTTTTTTACATCTGCAAAAATGGCAGTATCACACACACCCATTAAATGGAGAACACCGTGGAGACTGCGACATATCTTCCCCAAATTGCCGATGTTGGAACCCAATAGCAGGATACCAGACAGCACAATCATAGAAACTTCTAGTAGATCCATGAATGGCAAATGTTGTATAGCCGCGTTTTTGCAACAAATTGGATAGACAGTTAGTTAAATTCAAGTTAACTATATTGCATGTATCTAGGAAAGATAAATCAATCTGACATATTTTTATGTTCAATTTGTTGCAGAAAATGCCTACAGTTATCCCATTCAAACAGACAAATTCAAGAAAAATTACAACTTATTCTGCAAATAAGGAATACAGCCTGTTTGATGCTGTACAATAACTACTATTGATCAAAAAAGGTTATATTAGAGGACATCTATAGATAGATATAAAAAATTATTATGCTTCAATATTAATTGAATCATTGATTATAAATGTTAGCATAAAGATGCTTAACCGTAGTAGCTAAAAAATTCTACTAAAATTAAATATAAATAATTTAGCACTTATTTAGAGTGCGTCCATAAATAATTATAATCACTATTCCAGTATTTTCTTTCATAATAACTAATTATGGTAAGCAAAATAATAGAATATTAGCTAGTAATAGCTACATAAATAGATTTAACTTGAAGAGAGCAATTCTGATTTAAGTTTATTTTTTTATAGATTACTAATCTCAGAAACAAAAAATATCATTACTATACAAATTATGTTATGTCATAACCTGCTTTTTAAAATTGCAGAAATCTTATCAGCCTAGAGAGTGTTAGAAATAAGGTTTTGATTGGTGTTATTCATTTTAACTAAAAGTTAAAATTCTATATATTATAAACTATGTATATAACACAGAAATAATTTATATTCAAATTACTATTTTATTAATCATTTATCACTATATTTTATTAAAATAATTATTTATTTAAATACTCT